>CANFOL010000070.1 GCA_947448695.1 Burkholderiaceae bacterium | reverse complement strand
CTTGCTATTTGTAATGTGGCAACTAGTGCCATGATGCGTGAAACGCTTTGGAAGTTTCAGACAAAAGCTGGTACAGAGATTGGAGTTGCTTCAACTAAAGCATTTACGACGCAACTTGTCGGGTTATATTTTTTAGCCTTAGCCTTAGCTAAAAAAGAAAATAGATTAGATCTTGGAGCAGAGCAAAAAGAAGTGCAAGCACTCAGACATTTGCCCGCTGCTTTAAATGCAGTTTTAGCTCTTGAGCCACAAATCATTGCGTGGAGTGCAAAATTTGCTAAATTTAAAAATGCGATATTTTTGGGTAGAGGCATGCATTACCCAATCGCCCTTGAGGGCGCCTTAAAACTAAAAGAGATTTCGTACATCCATGCTGAAGCATATCCGGCGGGAGAGTTAAAGCATGGGCCACTCGCATTAATCGATGAAACAATGCCCGTGGTAACCGTAGCACCTAATGATGAGTTACTTGAAAAACTTAAATCAAATATGCAAGAAGTACAAGCGCGAAGTGGCCAACTGTATGTGTTTGCCGATGTAGATGCCCACATTCAATCATCCGAGGGAATTCATGTAATAAGGCTGCCTGAGAATTATGGAAACTTATCACCCATATTGCATGTGGTGCCACTGCAATTACTTGCGTACCATACAGCGTTAGCCCTAGGTACAGATGTGGATAAACCTAGAAATTTGGCAAAGAGCGTCACGGTGGAGTAATTCTGTTAGGGGGTAGCCTAACTGTGAAATACACATAGATTTTTCTTGGGAAACATACAATGATTCACCAACGATACTGAATCTTTCCATGGCTCAATGTTAAGTTTTGTTTACTTTGAAGATATTCAAGTGTTTGTGAAAATAGTTCTTCAACACTAAGACCTAATTGATCTGCCGATAATCTAAATAAAGGTGTATTGAAACACCACTTGAGACCTTCTTCTAAAGAAAGCGTTTCGGTAAACATCACCATAAACTGGAACAAAACTTGTGCTACATGATGTGTATTTCGTTGTGGGGAAGATTCTAAATAATCTAGACGAGAATAAGCATCTTCAAGTGCAGATTGAATATTCACAAACGGGCTTCCATGTCCAGGAACTACTACTTTGACGGGTAAAGATTCGATCAATTGTAGGGTGGCACGCTGTTCCTGAAAACCTGTCTGATGAGAAACCTCGGAAAAAAGTGCACCAAATCCTTTTTCCCATAAAGCGTCAGCAGAGATTAGTAGTCCTAAAGAAGGTGCAAACAATAGAATCGAGTGAGGATGATGTCCCGGCGTCCCATGAATTTCAAAATCGATTGATCCAATCTGAACCGTTGAGCCAATTCTTAAAGAATCAACAACAGTAAATTTTGGACATGGCTGACCTAAGTCGTCAAAAGACTGTTTAGCAATTGGCCAATTTTTAACAGATGCAAATTCAGACTCAGGAACAAGACATGAAAATTGAAATGTATCTTGTAAAGCGCGATTACCTCCGCAATGGTCCGAGTGCAAATGTGTATTCAAGAGATAGCGCGGTTTTAAAGAGGGATGCTGTTCTAAAAACGATTGGAATAATTGAATCGTTTGTTGACCATGAAAACAAAAACCACTATCGATGACATCAACAAAAGCATGATCATGTACATAAATCTGGTTAGCAGAAAGCCAACCACGTTCCATCACATGGATATTCTTGGGAAGATCAATCAAGATGTAAAGGAGTCAATCATGATGGCGTAACGCTCTTTGAGCTCCACCATATTTTCAATACTCATACCTAAATCTCTAGCTAAGCCATCTTTAAGACCATAGATCCAACCATGAACAGTAAGCTCTTGGTTTCTTAGCCAAGCATCTTGTACAATCGTCGTTTCACAAACGTTAACAACTTGTTCTATCACATTAAGCTCACATAGGTGATTAAAGCGCTCTTGATAATTTAAAACCGTACCTAAATAGGAGCCGTGTTTATCATTAACATCTTTAATGTGCCTGATCCAATTGTCGGCAAGGCCAATCCGAATATTATCTAAAGCTGTTTTAACACCTGAACAACCATAGTGCCCAACAACAATAATGTGTTTGACTTTTAATTGATCGACAGCAAATTGAATAACTGATAAAGCATTTAAATCAGTATGAACAACTACATTTGCAATATTGCGATGAACAAAAATTTCACCAGGTGCAAGACCAATGATTTGATTGGCCGGAACTCGGGAGTCAGAGCATCCTATCCAAAGATATTCGGGAGATTGCTGAGAGGCTAAACGCTTAAAGTAATCTGGATCATTTTTAGTGACTTGACTTACCCAAGCCTGATTGTTATCAAACAGGTTCGTAAGGATATGTGGGTTTTTAGATGTAGTCATAGACTTTTATTAGATGGATAGTGGTGCAAAAACGTATCTATTCATGATGATTGAATTAAAAATTTTTAACCGGTTGTTGATGGTGTGTCAAGAAACCAATATAGTGCAATTTAACTTGTTGCAATATTTCAGTATCTAAATATGTGGCATCAAAGCTCGCCTTACGAAAAATACGGTAATGTTTGTCAAATCCTTCTAAAATGACTTGAGCCATATCATATGCATATTGTGAGTAAAGAAGCTTTGGAAAATTTGACATATGAATATATTAAATGAAACAGCTTACGTAATAGAATAACCCCATGGAAAAAATATATTACCCCTTAGAAGATACTTTACCTGAATTAGGACACTTACAAGAAGTAGCTAAAGGTGTCTTTTGGTTAAGAATGCCGCTACCTTTTGCACTTGATCATATTAATTTATGGTTATTACGAGATTGTTTTGAAGGTAAAGAGGGTTGGACAATTGTTGATTGTGGCATCACCAGTGATGTTACTAAGCAGGCTTGGGAAACCATCTTTACAAATTATTTGGAAGGTTTACCCATCGTTCGGGTGGTAGCTACTCATATGCATCCCGATCATATTGGATTAGCGCATTGGTTATGTGAAAAGTGGCAAGTTCCTTTATGGATGTCCATGACAGATTTTTTGATGGCTAAATGGTTAAGCTCTAAAGAGGGAGGTTTAAACCTTGGTTCAGTTGCTGGCGGCGGCGGCTCTGCAGATCACTTTTATAAGCATGGTTTAACTGAAGAAGAAGACTTGCAAAAAATTCGTGCAAGAGCAGATCATTACAGCAGTTTAGTACCTCAAGTTCCGTTGCGCTTTAGAAGAGTAATGGATGGCGAGGAGGTTTTAATTGGCAATCGTTTGTGGCGCGCGATTAGTGGTTATGGGCACTCCCCAGAGCATTTATCATTTGCCTGCATTCAAGATCAAATCATGATTTCTGGAGATATGATGTTACCCAGAATTTCTACTAACATTAGCGTTTATGATGCTGAACCCGATGCAGATCCTTTGGGATTGTTTTTAGACTCAATCGCAAAATTTGAGTTTTTAGATCCCAAAACATTAGTATTGCCATCTCATGGCAAGCCTTTTCAGGGGCTACACCATCGGATTGGGCAATTAAGGGAGCACCACGAAGCTCGGCTAAAAGAAACATTTGATGCATGCCAAGAGCCCATTACCGCCAAAAAGCTACTCCCTGTTTTATTCCATCGCAAGTTAGATACCCATCAAATGACTTTCGCCATGGGCGAAGCTATTGCCCATTTAAATTATTTGTGGCGCAGAGGCACCATCAAACGCCAGTCCGACGAGCACGGGGTCTTGTGGTTTTCGCAGAAGTAGACTTAGATGAGGTTTTTTTTGCCGCAGGTTTTTTAACGCCCTTGGATTTTGGTTCAACTCCTGTTGGAAAGGCAGCCATCAT
>CANFOL010000069.1 GCA_947448695.1 Burkholderiaceae bacterium | reverse complement strand
GGTGGGAATGATTACTCTTTTAGCAATTAGTTTTATTGCTTTAAAGCTTGGCGACACTTTGGTATTAAGACTTTGTGCCACGATGATTGTTAGTATTCTCGGTTTTTTTGTTTGGAACTACCCCAAAGGCCTCATTTTCTTGGGAGATGGGGGAGCCTATTTCATCGGATTCTGGGTAGCTACCCTGTCAGTGTTAATTGTGGCTAGAAATCCAAGCGTATCTCCCTGGTTTGCACTACTTGCGAACGCGTACCCGATTGTAGAAACCCTTTTTACGGTTTGGCGAAGGAGTATTCATCAAGGGAAAAACCCTGGGCTTCCCGACGCAGCTCATTTTCATTCCCTCATTTATCGCAAACTCACTCGGTGGACAACCCCTCACAACTCTCAAGTTCATCAAAAAATCTCTACAAATGCTAAAACATCCCCATATTTATGGGTTATTTCTTCCTTAGGGGTGATTCCAGCACTCATCTTTTGGAACTCAACGCCACTTTTAATGATTTCAAGTGTCTTATATCTAATGTTTTACATTTGGTGCTATAAACAGGTGGTCTCCCTTAAAAAGTCTAAGCTATTAATAATTAAGTAGTTTTTCAAGGATTTCTTGTTAAAAATCTTTTTTAATGTTAATTGCAATGTATTTTTTATTAATTTAAGTTAATTGATAAAACACATTGGAAATTTTATATTTATTTGTTATAGTTAAATTATTGAATTAAATTACCAATTAAAAGGATTTACCCATGAAAAAATTACTCATTTCTTTAGCACTTGCTGCTTTTGCTACTTCTAGCTTTGCTCAATCTGGTGCTGAAGCTGCTGCTGCAGGTTCTGCTGCGGGATCATCTGCCGGTGGTGCCGCTGCTGGGGCTGGAGCTGCAGGCGGAGCTGCTGCAGGTGGTGCGGCGGCGGGTAGTGCTTTAGCCTCATCGGCTGCTGCGCTTGGTGTAACCACTACAGCCTTAGCAGTGGGTGCAACCGTTGCTGTGGCTGCAACTGTTGCTGTGGCTGCTAGCAACAATAAAAACGACACAACAACTGGTACAACTGGTACAAGATAATTTATTTAATCTGTTAAAAAATGCTCCTTCGGGAGCATTTTTTCTTCATAGCCTTTGAAAGATATTCTTTTAACTTGATTGTTTAAAGTAAACTATTTTGCATGAATCTTTCAAAGCGGCTCTATTTACTTTTTAGTTTTTTCCCTTTTTTCATCACAGGCTGTTCTTCCGATTCTGATGCTGCATATAAAGCATTTTTATCCACGATTAAGGATGATTCAAAAGTCATTGCTAATGCTCCCTTGAGTAAGGATTTGAGCTATCTGAGAGTCAACATTGCTGGCCTAGAAGCTCTGATGGTGAAAGGCTATATTGATCAAGATAAATTGGGGCCTATTGATATTTGGTATTCGAGTGATGGCTCAGTTCTAAGAATGCAAAAGGGGAGATATCTTGGTAGCTTGGGATTTGATAAGAATTGGCAAAATGTACAACTGCAAGATGCTCCTGAGCTTAGCAACATCGTTAACCGCTTTAAAAGAGAAACTTCGAGTCATCAACTGAGAAGCGTTGCATCGTTTTATCCAGAGCAGCAGTATTTTTTCTCAAGAAATAAAACCGAAATGCCTGGTTATCAATCCGCTCTACAAGAGAAAATGGGTATTTCTGTACAAGACGCCTTTCCACCAAATATCCCAAAGAGTTTGAGTGCGTATTTAAACCCGTCAGAAATCGTTTGGGTTTCCGAAAAGTCACTAAGTAATCATGAAAAAGTTCAATCTAACTCAAGTCATGCTTGGTATGGCTTTAAAAAATATAACTCGAGTTATATTCAAGTCATAGGCCAACAATGCCTTTCAGCTGATTTTTGTATTACGTGGATGCCATGGCCGACTCAATGAATCAATTAGGGTCATTGGCTATCAAATGTTTTTTTAAACAAAACATGTCTCTTAGCCTGATTCATTACTCTTGTTTTGCACTTTTATTCGGGCTCTCTGTCGCCGGAGTAACTGCTGCTGAAATTTCAAATCAACGACTCAGTACCATCCTAGAAAACTCTGCTTATCCTAAAGATCGATCTTTTGGAGAAATTAAACTTCAAGGAACGATGTGGCAATCTCCCGCAGAAATGGCTACACAAAAGCAGCAAAAAGAAAATTTACTCACCCTACTGTCTGGCCTAAAAGCAAACAATGAAAGATTCTCCTCAGTTACCCATGGAATCAATCAATTAGAAAGTTTCATTAAGGTACTTCCCGTGACCGGTCGAGTATTACTTCCAAATCAAGATCATCGATGGCTTGCCGCTCATCCGCCATCTGATCCTGTGATTAGCTCTCAAGATAAGCTAATCATCCCTGCGGCGAGTAGATTCGTCACTGTGATTCGTGACGATGGCAGAATTTGCCAAGTGCCTTTTCGGGGGAATGTTTATGCAGTGCATTACACCTCTTTATGTGATATCAAGGATAGTGCTTTATCAAATTGGGCTTGGGTCATTCAAGCGGATGGCACCTATGAACAAGTGGGGCTTTCTTCTTGGAATCAAAACTCCCAAAATCAACCAGGGCCTGGAAGTTGGATCTGGGCACCATCCAGTCCGAATGTCTTTAGGCAAACGATAGACGCTTTGCCTTGGACTAAAAAACGCCATTTTACCGATGAATTTTCGGATGAGTTTGCCAAGTTGTTAAGCACTCAAGGCCCTTCCGATGCAAAGTCATTAAATGGTCTATTTAGAGCAGATCAAACCATCATCGATTCGCCAAAAATGCTGATTGAGAGTCAAGCATTCACCCCTAAAGATGCGCACTACTTTTCAAGTGATTGGGGAAGTATTGGCTTAATGCAAACCCCTAGCTCCAGAATGCTTCCTGCAGGAAGTGGTTTATTTAACTATACCCACGTCACCCCATATTCGAACTACAATTTTCTATTACAACCCTTTGAAAGTTTAGAGGCTACCTTTCGTTATACATCAAGTACCAATCATGCCTACGGGTCTCAAGAGTTGTCCGGTAATCAATCGTATTTAGATAAAAGTGTTGATTTCAAATTACGCTTATTAAAAGAAAATACTCACCTTCCCCAGTTAGCTGTGGGTATTCGTGATGTGACTGGAACCGGTCTATTTGCAGGTGAGTATGTGGTTGGTAATAAACGTTTTGGAGACTTTGACTTTAGCTTAGGTTTAGCTTGGGGTTACATGGGGAATCGGGGTAATGTTAAAAACCCATTATCTATTTTGGGCTCAGGCTTTTCTACTCGCCCCACAGCTGAAGTTGGCCAAGGTGGTAATTTTTCCTTTGGCACCTACTTTCATGGACCTACTGCATTAATAGGTGGTATGCAGTATCAAACACCTATTTCTAAGCTGAGTTTAAAAATGGAGCTAGATGGTAATAATTACCAAAATGAACCATTTGGGTATGCGTTAACCCAAAAGAGTCCAATTAACTTTGGTGCAGTGTATCGTTGGGATAATGCACATATTACGCTTGGTGTAGAGCGTGGGAATAAGGCAATGATTTCTTTTACTATCTTTGATAATCTGAGTAAGCTCTCAACCCCAAAGCTTTTCGAGCCTGCGCCGATTCCGGTGAGTTATAAACCCATTTCAGCGCCAATTAATGTCATCAATATTGATCCTTTTCAAAATCAATTAGCGGCTTCCAATCCTTCATCTGCCACTGATCAAAATGTATACCCAACAAGCCCATTGGCATCTCAAGAGGCCAAAAAAACAGTATCTCCTTTGAGTCAAGATGCTTTAGAAATCATGAGAAGCGATATTTCTACTCAAAGTGGTTGGCGTCTGCGCAAAGTAATTCAAAATAAAAATCGTTGGGTAGTGACTTTAGACGCAGTCACTGGGGTGTATATGAAGGATCGTATCAATCGTGTCATCTCTGTGCTGCATCGAGATGCTCCTGAGTCGGTCCATACGTTTGTCATTCAGTATCAGAACCATCAAATTAAACTGATACAACAATCGATTAATCGCCAAGCTTGGATGCTCAAGCAACAGCAATTACTACCTCCTAGCTATGCAAAATTAAGTGAGCCTCAAGTTTCTGAATACCCGAGTCAAGTCTTACTATCTTCAATGAGCGAGGGCAGTTCATCTGCATTAGAAAATATAAATTCGTCTAATCCTTCTTCAGTCAATTACGAACTTCCTCAAGCCAAGCGACTAAGTGGTTCAGTAGGAATTGGTTATCAACAAAATATTGGCGGGCCTGATGGT
>CANFOL010000068.1 GCA_947448695.1 Burkholderiaceae bacterium | reverse complement strand
TATTTTCAGTTCCTAGAAGATGTTGCTAGCTATGATGTAACTGTGCCTATTATTCCGGGAATCATGCCAATTGTTAGTAGTACACAGTTGATGCGTTTTTCTGATGCCTGTGGAGCAGAGATTCCACGTTGGTTACGCAAGCGCCTTGAAAGTTTTGGTGACGATACACAATCAATTAAAGCCTATGGATTAGAGGTGATAACGGATTTATGCCATCAACTGATTGCTGGTGGAGCGCCGGGCCTTCATTTTTATACCTTAAATATGGCGGAACCAACGATTTCTATTCTGCATAACTTAGAAGATTAATTAAAGATAAAACGAATACCACCATCCTCAACGAAAATGGAGGATGGTGCTTTTTTTAACATACTGATATCAGCCGCTGATAACTCATAAACCACTTGTTGATTAAACATTGGCCCTAAAAAAGGGCTTAATTGCTTTAGAAGAAGATTGTCTTTTTCATTTAAAACATCAAGAGATATAGAGCTTAAGTTGGGATCTTTCAAGGCAATTTTAGATGTGATTGGGTCATACTGAAATGAAGAGTCAAGGGCTAATTTACCCTTCACGGGAGACTGATTGGGTACTGAAATTTCAATCCCGCAGTTAAGATAAAGACGCTGTCCTTTTTTAACAAACTCCAAGACGGGATTTGAGCATTGGATAGTGAAAAATAAAAAACTCTTCGAGAATGGCGATTGATGAATGAGATAAAGATTGATTAATTGCCCAGAAATGTAGTAACTTGATTGGGCAAGACTAATTCTTGGCTTTAATAGTAAAAAAGTACCAACAATCCCAACTGACTTTTTAATAAATTGCCGTTTTAACGAATGCATTTTTACGAAGCTGTTTAGGGGGTTAGTTGATGGTTAGATTCAGTTAGGAGGCCATCTAAGGGATGATCATGTTCTAAAGGTATCCATTTGGACGAGGGGACTTGAGAGCATTCAAAACCAATCCCGATACAGATGGGGCGACGACCTATCTTTTCCCAAGATTGAATTGTTCGATCATAAAAACCACCACCATAGCCTAATCGCCAAACTTGATTAGCACTCTTTTGCCAGCCAATACAGGGGATAAAGATTAAATCCACATCTAAAATAGACGTTTCATCGGGTTCAGAAATATTTGCAAAGCCTTTTCTCATTGCAAAAGTAGGGTCCCATTCATGAAATGTAAGTACCTGCCCCTCTTTACAAACCGGCAATGCTAATTTTCTTGAAGGATTTTGATTTCTCCATTCCAGTAAAGTTTTCGTAATTGAAGGCTCACCTCGGATTGGCCAATAAAATCCCACATGAAGTAATTGTTTCGTTGCGGTTTTTTCAATCTCTTGTAAGAGAAATAAAATATTTTTATTCAAAGAATCAATAGATAAGAGATAATTAGCTTGATCCGTTTGCAAATCAAGCCTTTTTTCAATGAAGTCTTTTCGAATCAACTCTATCGAAGGGTTTTTCATGAATAGTAAAATTTCTCAATGGTTTTGTACGATGAATACATCATACGAAATATTTTGCCTAGCTGGTTAATAAAAAAATGAATCTTCTTAAAGTATCTACAATCATCGCAACTCTGTTATTCAGTATAAATCTTTATGCTTCAACGAAGAATACTTCTAAGTCATCGGGTAGTAATCAGACTACTCAGGCGAGTAAGAAAGTTGAGGGTCTTTCAGAGCAAGACAAAAAATTTATCGAATTAAGAGAAGTTGCCAGAAAAAATGATCTTTTAAAAGCATCTCAATTAGCTAATCAACTTACAGATTATGAAATTGCTGATTACGTAGAGTACTTTAAAATTAAGCCACGCTTATACGACGGTTCCGGAAAATCGAATGCAACAACAGACGCTGATTTTGAGGTCAATAATTTTTTAAAAAAATATAAAGGCAGCGGTCTTGCTGATCGGATGCGTAACGATTGGTTACTCGTTTTAGGTAAAAGAAAAGACTGGAGTCATTTTGACATTGAGTATTCTCAATTTGCTTTAGATGATGATACACAGGTAAAGTGTTATTCAATGATGTCAAAGCTTGCGAAAGGTGAGTTGCCTAAATCAGTAGGAACGCAAGCGAAGGCAACTTTATTAGATCCAAGATATTTTGGTGATGCTTGTCCTGAACTAGTATCGCAACTTTATGCACGTGGTGGTTTATCAAAACAAGAAGCACAAAGTATTAGTCGAAGTGCAACGGAGATGAATTTTGATAGCCTGGGACAAAAAATGGGAGTGGATGACCCTATTGCTGGAATTGTCAGAAAAGCTCGCTCTAATCCCAATTTAACAATGAAGACATTTGAAGAAAATGATTGGAAGCATAATGCCGAATATAAAGGAATGGCGTGGGGTGTTATTGGTCAATTTTTAGCCAAAAAATTAGACCCAACAGCAATTGATGCCTATCGTAAACAGCATGCGCTTGGACACAGTGAATTACTTTCACCAGAGTCCAATGAATGGAAAGTTCGTACAGCATTAAGAGAAAAAGATTGGCGCTTGGTGAAAGAGTCAGTAGAAACGATGCCTGAAGCCGTTCGCAATCGTGATCCAGCTTGGACGTATTGGTATGGAAAAGCATTAAAAGAATTAGGCGATGAGCGAGCCAATGAGCAATTTGAAAAACTTTCAAGTCAATTTAATTTTTACGGACAGCTTTCCTTAGAGGAGCTTGGAAGGCTCATTCAGGTACCACCAAAAACTGTTGTTACAGATGCTGATATGAAAGCGATTAATAAAAGTATTCCCGCATTTAATAAAGCCGCTAAGCTGTATGACATGAATCTTCGAACGGAAGGAAATCGTGAGTGGAATTGGGAATTACGCGGCATGTCTGATAAAGAATTATTGGCTGCTGCTGAGTATGGTAAAAAAATAAATATGCTTGATCGCACCGTTAATTCGTCGGATAGAACGAAACAAGAGCATAATTTTTCATTAAGATATCCGACCCCTTATGTGGATAAATTAAACCCGATTACCAAGCAAATCCAATTGGATATTAATTGGGTGTATGGATTAATTCGACAAGAGTCTAGATTTGTAATAGCCGCCCGCTCACATGTTGGCGCTTCAGGACTGATGCAGGTTATGCCAACTACAGGACAATTTGTGGCTAAAAAAATTGGTATGAGTGATTACACTCCCGAAAAGTTGTCAGAGTTACAAACCAATCTAGTTCTCGGTAGTAATTACCTTAATATGGTTTTAAATGATCTTGATGGCTCTTGGGGATTGGCTTCGGCGGCTTATAATGCAGGACCAGGTAGGCCAAAACAATGGCGTCAAACCTTGACAAAGCCTGTCAGTATGGAGATTTTTGCAGAAACAATCCCGTTTACAGAAACCAGAACCTACGTCAAAAATGTTCTATCAAATGCAGTATATTATGAGATATTAAGTACCGGAAAACCTCAGTCATTAAAAGCAAAATTAGGCACTGTTAATCCAAGCCAAGTCGTCAATAGCAACTTGCCATAATTTTTTGGAGAGTATCAATGAAAGAACGTGTAGTTCTAATTGGTGGTTCAGGTTTTGTAGGTAATAATATGTCGAAGAGGCTCACTTTTAGCGAGCATTCCTTGATTATTCCAACGCGTGACCAGAATCAAATTGCAGAAATTGAAAACAAAAGCTTACTAGTTAAGGCCGTACACTTAGTTGATTTCACCCCTACGTCTTTGAATGAGTTTTTTAAAACTTTATCTCCAGAAGATGTTGTCATCAATTTAATAGGAGTCCTACATTCGAGCAAAGGGATCCCTTATGGTCCAGAGTTTGCACATGCACATGTAGAAATTCCGCAGATGACGATGGCGGCAATGAAGCAATATGGTTTAAAAAGATATATTCATATGAGTGCATTAGGAGCCGACGTCAATGGTCCATCGATGTATTTAAGAAGTAAAGGCGTTGCAGAAGAGTTTGTTAAAAGCTCGGATCTTGATTGGACTATTTTTAGACCATCAGTTATTTTTGGCCGCGATGATAATTTCATTAATATGTTTGGTAAATTACAAAAATATTTTCCAGTGATGCCACTCGCTGGTGCTAAGAATCTATTTCAACCAGTTTCAGTACAAGATGTTTCTGAAGCATTTACAGCTGCGATTTCAATGACAGGGACGATTCATCAGTCATATGATCTAGCCGGACCAGAAGTTTTTACTTTGGTACAAATCATTCAATTTGCGGCGAAAAGGGAAGGTTTAAAACGTCCAATAATTCCGCTACCTGCTTGGATGGGCTACCTTCAAGCACTCGTTCTTGAAAACGTACCTGGCCCTAAGATTATGTCGCGTGATAACTTAGACTCGATGAAAGTACCTAGTGTATTAGCACCAAATCAAGCCAATGCTTTGGCGGATGTTTTTGGTATTACACCAAAATCACTAGAGAGCTTAATGCAGTGAGAGTATATATTGTTGGTGGCTTTCTCAGAGACCAATTACTCGGCGTAACCCCCAAAGATAAAGATTATGTTGTGGTGGGCTCTACACCAGCAGAAATGCAAGCCAAAGGCTTTATTCCAATTGGACAAGATTTTCCTGTCTTCTTACATCCAAAGACAAAAGAAGAATATGCGTTAGC
>CANFOL010000067.1 GCA_947448695.1 Burkholderiaceae bacterium | reverse complement strand
GTGATTGGTGAAACTAAAGCTAATGAAATGATTTTGACGGGTAGGACTATTGATGCGCAAACTGCATTGCAATATGGAATTTTGAATCAAATCGTTGAGGCTGAAACTGCGTTAGAAAAAACCTATGAATTTTGCAAACTATTTTCTTCTTATAGTTTGCCAGTGCTTTCCTTTGCGAGGGATGCGATACGAAGGGCCGGTGATGTCACTCTGCAAGAGGGTTTGCATCTAGAGTCGAACTTATCTACCTTAGCCTACTCATTAGAAGACGCAAATGAAGGCATGACCGCTTTTGTTGAAAAAAGAAAACCCATCTTTAAGGATCAATAATGCCAAAATTAGATAAAAACTCTAAGGTGATTGCTGTTACAGGCGGCAGCAGGGGTATTGGGTCAGCTATTGTAAAAAAACTTGCTAGCGATGGTTGGACTGTTGCTTGTTTATCCCGCAAAGGGCAGGGTATTGAAGATGGCAGTTTAGCCCAAGAATTGCAAAGCCA
This sequence comes from Burkholderiaceae bacterium, assembly GCA_947448695.1. Classification (GTDB taxonomy): domain Bacteria; phylum Pseudomonadota; class Gammaproteobacteria; order Burkholderiales; family Burkholderiaceae; genus Polynucleobacter. Next base: position 4,202 of record CANFOL010000067.1, on the reverse strand, counting down.
AGTTATCAACATTGCTTGTGATGTTAATTCTGATGCGTCCTTAGCAAAAGCATTTACTCTTATAGTTGAGCAAACGGGCAGATTAGACGGTTTAGTTAATAATGCTGGGATACATGAGCAAGAAAAATCTCATTTGATGAAAAATGAAATGTGGGATGCCGTCATGTCAACCAATGCTCGAGCTGTATTTATGAGTTGTCGTGAGGCTTATCCCTTTTTGACAAAGCAGACCGCAAGCGTCATTGTCAATATGGGATCCTTTTTTGACAAGATGGGAGTTAAAAATAATCTAGCTTATTGCGCATCTAAGGCAGCTGTGGGAGCAATTACACGCTGTCTAGCAGTTGAGTGGGCCAATAAGGGGGTGAGGGTAATGGATGTTGCACCTGGATATATCGCTACAGAATTAAATTCTGATGCGATGCAAGGTCCGCTTGGAGAGTTTCTTGCAAAACGTATTCCTAGGAAAACACCTGGAACTCCTGCAGAAGTAGCGGCTGTTGTGGCAGCTATTGTCCAAGATGAAATGTCATTTTTAACTGGTGAGACTATCTATCTAGATGGCGCTCACGCGATTGCACACTAACGAGAATCTTATGAATATTTTAGAACGACTTGATGAATCCATCATGCTCAATGCCGAAGAGAGGCAATTGCTTGAAAGTGTGAAGGACGTTTGTCGAGATGTCATTGCACCAAATGCTGCTCAATTTGATGAGTCCAAAGAGTTTCCTTGGGAAAATATCAAAGCAATTAACCAACTTGGTTTAAATGCCATGTTTGTTCCTGAAGCTTACGGTGGAGCTTTATTGTCGTATTCCGCGTATCTTGCTTGTGTCCGCGAAATTAGTAAAGCATGTGCCTCTACTGGAATTATTTGGGCGACTAATTTTCATGGCATGAAACCTTTAATTGATTTTGGTAATGAAGAGCAAAAAACACGTTTATTACCACGAATTGCAGAAGGTGGGCTCGGATCATTAGCAATTACCGAACCCTCAGCAGGATCAGATGCTACAGGTATGAAATTAAGCTTTACCCCAGATGGCGATGACATTATTGTCAATGGCAGTAAGATCTTTATCTCCAACGGTGACTTTGCTGATTTATATCTCTTATTTGGGAAATGGTCTGAAATTGAAGGTTCGAAAGAAGCAATTAGTGCCCTTGTTTTTGAAAAAGGTACGCCTGGATTTTCAGTTCTTGGTATTGAAAAGAAAATGGGGCACCGGGCCGCCAGCACTGCCGCAATATCCTTTGATAATTGTCGAGTACCACGCGCTAATTTGCTGATGAATCCTGGTGATGGATTAAAAATTCTTTTGTCTTCACTCAATAAGTCTCGCCCTAGTGTTGCTGCCCATGCATTAGGTATTGCGCGAGCGGCACTTGAAGACGGCGTTGAATACATTAATCAACGTAAGCAATCGGGTAAAAAAATTATTGAGTTCCAAGGTATTCAATTTCAATTAGCAGATTTAGCTAGTGAATTATATTTATGTGAAAACCTCATGTGGTCGATTGGACGATTGGTAGATAACGGGGGGAAAGATTTTGGCATTGAAGCCTCAATACTTAAATATCGCGCTACCGATGCAGCAATGCGCATCACATCTGACGTTGTAGGACTATTAGGAGGTTATGGATATTGTCAGGATTATCGTGCTGAAAGACTCATGCGAGATGCCAAAATCACTCAAATATGGGAAGGTACGAATCAAATTCATCGCCAACTTGTTGGTAGACACTTTATTCAAAAATAAGGAAGCAAATTGATTTCGATAAAAAAAGTAGGAGTTGTAGGTAGTGGCACCATGGGTTCAGGTATCGCCATCGTTGCCGCCAGAGCAGGTTTTGAAACTTGTGTCTATGACACAAATAGTAAAAACCTAGAAAATTTATCCAAGCAAAGTAAAGATTTTTTTGAAAAGTCTGTTGCTCGTGGAAAAATGAAACCTGAGGATCTTGAGACTAGCCTTCAACAATTAAGCACCTCAACAACAATGGCTGATTTAGCAGATTGCGATATAGTGATTGAGGCTATTTTTGAAGACCTGCAAGTTAAACATGATTTATTTTCAAAGTTAAATGCCGTTTGTAAACAAGAAACTATTTTTGTATCCAACACGTCGACGATTTCTATTACAGAAATTGCTGGTGGTAGTGGGCGAGATGATCGTTTTGTCGGGATGCATTTTTGTTTGCCAGCACAATTAATGAAATTAGTAGAAATGTCTCCTGGTCTAAATACGAGTGCAGAGAGTTTTAGTACGGCATGGCAATTTTGTCTTGATTTAGGCCAATCTCCAGTGAAGACACAAGATACTCCTGGTTTTATTCTTAACTATTTTTTAATTCCTTTTAATAATAATGCCATTCGCATGGTCGAAGCCGGCATTGCTGAACCTGAGGATATAGATAAGGCTATTAAGACTGCATTGGGTTATGCGATGGGGCCGATGCAACTATTAGATCTTGTTGGCATGGATACGCAAAGACTACTATGCAATGCGATGCAAAATTTAACTAATGAACCCGACGCTGCTTGTCCACCATTGGTGAGAAGAATGATTGCAGCGGGCCATCTTGGTAAAAAATCAGGCCGTGGTTTCTTTACCTATAAAGACTCAAAAATGTTTGGAGCTTAAAGATGTTTAACGTAAAAATTATAGATACTGGTAAAAGTCGTTCATTCCCTGATTTAGAACAGTTTCATTTAAGTTCTAATCCCACCGCAGATATTTTATTGATTATTGGCCAAGATGCCCATCAAGCATTTGAAGCGATTCCTGATCCAAGTGTATATCAGCTGATTCTCCTCGAATTAGGAATGGAATGTCTAGGTACACATACCGGTGAATCAATGGGTGATGAAGGTTCTCATGTATTGGGATTTGCAAGATTTAAGATGGGAGATGATCCCGCGACTAAATTAGTTGAATTAGTTAAGCAACCGCAAAGCAGAGCTCAGTCGGTTGCAACCGCAAAATCATTTTTTGAATCTTTAGAATTAGTCGTAGCGGTGTGTGCGGATACTCCTGGAAGAATTGTTGATCGATTAATTCGACCTTATTTAAACTCAGTTTTGAGACGTTTAGATGATGGTTTAGCGACAGCAGCAGACATGGACAAAACTCTTAAATTAGGCTTAGGTTATCCTGAAGGTCCTTTATCCATGTTGCAAAGATCTGGTCTAGAACATCATGCGCAAGTTACTGAAGCTTTATATCATGCTTTGGGTAATCCTGGCTTCTTCCCTGCACGAAGAGCTCTAGTGGCTAAGAAAATTAAAGCAAGTCAGTCATGAGTTCACCTAAACAGTTACCACTAACGGGTATAAAAGTACTTGATTTCAGTACTCTATTGCCTGGTCCTGTTTGTTCGTTAATGTTGGCAGAAGCAGGGGCTGAGGTGATTAAAGTAGAGCGTCCTCAAGGAGGGGATGAAATGCGCAGCTATAGTCCCAAAGCTGGAGAAGATAGCGGTAACTTTGTCATATTAAATCGTGGTAAAAAAAGTATTGCGGTTGACCTCAAAGATCCCAAAGTCATTGAGCAATTAACACCTTTAATTACCGAGTGTGACATTCTTATTGAGCAATTTCGTCCAGGAGTCATGGATCGACTTGGCTTAGGCTATGAAACACTGAAAATTATTCATCCTCGCTTAATTTATTGTTCCATCACTGGATTTGGACAAACCGGACCAGATGCTATGCTTGCAGCGCATGATTTAAATTATGTTGCGCAAACGGGAATGCTTTCTTTGGTGGCTGATACAAATGGGTTTCCCTCATTACCACCAGCTTTGATTGCCGATATTGCTGGAGGTGCTTATCCTGCCTTTAGTAATATTTTGCTAGCACTTCGACAACGAGATATGACCGGCGAAGGATCCCACTTAGATATTTCTATGAGTGATAATTTATTCACAATGATGTATTGGGTAATGGCTGAACAACAACTGAATGGACAGACCCCTAAAGCTGCGTCAAGTCTTATTACAGGCGGAACACCGAGGTATTACATCTACGAAACAAAAGACCAACGTTTTTTGGCGGCAGCTCCCTTAGAAGATAAATTTTGGAATAATTTTTGTAATTTAATTCAATTGGATGAGCAATATCGAGATGTTTCTTGTGCGGTCAAAGATGCAACACTAGCTATTGCCGGCATTATCCAATCAAAGACCGCGAGTGAATG
>CANFOL010000066.1 GCA_947448695.1 Burkholderiaceae bacterium | reverse complement strand
TAAGAATTTACTAACGCAGGGGATGGTTCTAAACGAGACCTATTATCAAGAATTGTCTGATGGTAAAAAGACCTGGATCAATCCAGCCGATGTCGACGTCCAATTTGATGATAAGGGACGACCTGTTGGTGCAAGCCTGAAATCAAATGGTGAAGTAGTCGTGATTGGCGGCATTGAAAAAATGTCCAAAAGTAAAAATAATGGCATTGATCCACAAAGCTTAATTAATCAATATGGCGCAGATACTTCACGCTTATCTACCATGTTTGCGGCTCCACCTGAGCAGCAACTGGAGTGGTCGGATTCTGGAGTAGAGGGAGCAGCAAGATATTTACGTCGTTTATGGAACTTATCGATCGCGCAAGAGTTGAAGGCAAGTTCTTTCACAGCCCTATCAAAAGAAGACCAAAATTGCCGCCGAGAAATCCACGCTGTTCTCAAGCAAGCCAACTTTGATTATTCGCGGATTCAGTACAACACGGTTGTTTCTGCTTGTATGAAAATGCTCAATACCTTAGAGCAAGCGAAAGAGATCCAAGCGGGCGTGATGCGCGAGTGTTTGGGCATCTTACTTCGCGTACTGTATCCTATCGTGCCGCACATCACCCAGTATCTTTGGCAGTATTTGCAATTTGAGCAGGAGATCGCTCCATTACTCGATGCGCCTTGGCCTCAAGTAGATGAGTCTGCCCTTATCCAAGATGAGCTCACCTTGATGTTGCAAGTCAATGGAAAACTCAAAGGTGAGTTTGTTGTACCTGTTCGTGCGAGTAAAGAAGAGATTGAGGCTTTAGCACTGCAAAGTGATGTTGCGCAACGAGTTTTACAAGGTCAGTCACCTAAAAAAGTCATTGTTGTTCTAGGACGGCTTGTCAATGTGGTAATTTAACTAGATGAAAATGAATCCACTGCGCAGAAGTATCCTTATCAGCTCGATTTTGCTGACGACAGGGTGTGGATTCAAAATGCGGGGACCTGTCACACTCCCATATAAAACTATTTACATTAGTGGCGGGATGACTCAAGATTTAAAACTTTATTTGACTCGATTACTCAAGACAGGACTGAATACAGCGGTTGTTAGTAAGCCTGATGAAGCAGAGGTTTTTTTAAATCTCACAGAAACCCCAGCGAAACAGATTTTGACATTTAACCAAGCCGGTCAGATCACCGGCTATCGCTTGGTAGAACAGGTGAGATTTTCTGTCAATCACAAAGATGGTGATGAACTGATACCGCAATCCGACATCTATCTCACTAGAGATATGGATTTCTCTATTACTACTCCGACGGCAGCGGAGCAATTAGAAATCTTACTCTTTACCGATATGCGACAAGACGTGAGTTCGCAAATATTGCGACGCTTAGGAGCGCTCGCCAATAAAAAACCGATTACCCCATAAGCCTTGATCAGATGATCAAAATAGATGCCTTTCTCACGCATATTGGGCAAGTTGAAAAAAATCAAAAGCCGTTAGAGCATTTATATATTTTTTTAACTGATGAGCCCTTACTCCTCATGCAGGCCAAAGATCGCTTACGTAAAATCGCCAAAGAAAAAGGCTTTACTGAGCGTGAAACGCTCATGCAAGACGGGCAGTTTGACTGGACTAGTTTACAAAGTAGCAATCAGAACATGTCCCTTTTTGGTGAGAAAAAACTCATTGAACTCACGATGCCCACAGGCAAGCCAGGGAGAGAGGGCGCAGAAGTTTTGAAACAATTTGCAAAGCAAATACAAGAACAAGCTCACCAAGAACTAGAGAGTATTACCGGCATTTATTTACCAAGACTTGATATTCAGACCCAAAAATCAGCGTGGTTTAGCGCACTGGAAAATGCTGGCATGGCAGTCAGAATTGATGAGCTTGATCGAGCAGCCTTGCCGCATTGGATCAAAGAGCGACTGAAGTTACAAAATCAACAGATTGAATCTGGCGATGCTGGGAATCGAGCTATTGCGTTCATGGTGGATCAGTTTGAAGGAAATTTGATCGCCGCTTATCAAGAGATTCAGAAACTAGGATTACTCTACCCAGAGGGAGTATTAACTGAAGAGCAAATCAGAGATGCGGTTTTACATGTGGCGCGCTATGACGTGTTTCATTTAAGTGAAGCCTTTTTGATGGGAGATATGGCGCGAATTAATCGGATGTTGGATGGCTTAAAAGGTGAGGGTGAAGCCTTAGTTTTGGTCGTTTGGAGCCTTGCAGAAGAAATCAGACTGATCAAAAGCTTAAAAGAAGGGGCAATGCAAGGAGAGCATGTTCCTTCCATGCTTAAATCACGAAGAGTCTGGGGAAAAAGAGAGCAACTCCTGCCAGGCGTCGTGCAACGAATGGGTATGCCACTTGTTGATCGTGCTCTTGAGATGATTGCAAACATTGATAAACAATCAAAAGGCATGATGGCAAAAGAGATGCCTCCAGATCCATGGGATGGCTTAAGACGAATCGGCGGCTTATTTAGTTGGAGATAAATGCAGGGCGCATGATTTCAATATTATGAAGATCGACGTTGTCGGAGCTCTAGGTCTTGAAGCTTTCTTCCTAAAACATCATCTTTGGCGAGCAAATTAAAGTCATCAACCAATTGCAGCGCTGCCAGAACTCTAAGATAAACACCTATCGTAATATTGGAAGCACCTTTTTCAGCGCGATGTAATGTCACTCGAGAAATTGATGATCTTTCCGCAAGCAAACTTGCAGACATTTCGCGTCTTAGGCGCGCTAGACGTATTCTTTCGCCAAAGTCCAAAAGGATTCTTTTTTCATGAGGGAATATGGGTTGGCTTTTACTGGGCATAGACACGTTTTAAACAAATTTGTGAAGTTATGTACATAATGCTTAACACTTTTTAGTAATCAGGAACCAAGTTGAGAACTTGAAGATATCATCATAAATCTTTCGGATACCCCACTTTTGAACGTGTCTATAAACCCTCAAAAATTGTTTTTTTGATGTACTTTGTAATTACTGAATAAAGGGTTATGTAATTAATCTGATCGAAAATTAGTCAAAGAACTATAAATAGTGGAAAATTAGAAGATTAACTTAATTGGGTATTTGTTTTATGTCACTGACCAATGTTCTCACTCAAAATTCTACTGCCGATATCAAGGAGTTAGTAGAGGGTATCGGTCGCAGGGCTCGAATGGCCTCAAGAGCAATGGCTAAAGCCAGTTCAGAGCAAAAAAACCAAGCCCTGCTTCAAATGGCAAAAATGATCCGTGGTCAAACGGAATCCATCAAACAAGCTAATGCTAAAGATTTACAAAGAGCGGAGGAATCTGGTCACGATGCGGCATTTATTGACCGCTTAGCGCTTACCGATAAAGTCATTGAATCCATGGCGCAGGGATTAGAGCAGATTGTCACCTTAACCGATCCAATTGGTCAGACGACACCATCCATTCAAAGGCCTACTGGAATTGAGATTCACCAAATGCGTGTGCCTTTAGGTGTGATTGGCATTATTTACGAATCTCGTCCCAATGTGACTATTGATGCGGCTGCTTTATGTATTAAATCTGGGAATGCCACGATACTGCGTGGTGGTTCAGAAGCGATTGAATCGAACACCGCATTAGCTAAAATTATTCAAGCCGCATTAGAAGAAGCCGGATTACCTAAAGACGGAGTACAGGTGATAGAAACGACCGACCGTGCTGCTGTTGGTGTACTCATCACCATGACAGAGTATGTCGATGTGATTGTGCCAAGAGGTGGTAAGAGTTTAATTGCACGGTTAATGGCTGATGGACGCGTTCCCATGATTAAGCATTTAGACGGTATTTGTCATACCTATGTGGATGATGAAGCCGATATCACCAAGTCTATTACCGTCTGTGATAACGCCAAAACACAGCGTTACTCACCATGCAATGCGATGGAAACACTCTTGGTACATAGCAAAGTAGCAGCACAATTGCTACTGCCCTTAGGTAAGATTTATCAAGACAAAGGGGTTGAACTGCGCGTCTGTAGAAAAACCAAAGGAATTCTAGCCCAACATGGTTTTGATGGCATGAGTGCTCTCAAAGATGCAACAGAAGAAGATTGGATAACCGAATATTTAGCACCGATTTTGTCTATTAAAACGGTCGATTCGATGGATGAAGCCATTGATCATATCAACACTTATGGCAGTCATCATACCGATGCCATCATGACCGAAAACTCAGAAAAAGCGGCCCGCTTTATGCGTGAGGTCGATAGTGCGAGTGTGATGCACAATGCTAGTACTAGGTTTGCGGATGGATTTGAATATGGATTAGGTGCTGAGATTGGGATCTCGAATGACAAATTGCATGCACGAGGACCCGTTGGACTCGAGGGTTTAACCTCCCTGAAATACTTAGTAACAGGTAACGGATCGATTAGAACTTAAAGAATTTAAGTAAATAATCAGTTTATTTTGAAAACACACCCAGCTTAAAGGCTTTTATGGAAATGCTTAGTTATCAATATGTCAAAGTGATTCATCTCATTTTGATCACATCATGGTTTGCGGGGCTCTTTTATTTGCCGCGTATTTTGGTGAACCTTGCCATGGATAACAATCCAGCGGTCCAGACTAGGCTGATTCAGATGAGTCAAAAGCTCTATCGTTTTATGAACATTTTGATGATTGGAGCACTGATTTTTGGCTTGATTTTATGGCTGTATTTTGGTGTTGGCAGAAGTCCTGGAACAGGATGGATGCATGCGAAGTTATTGCTTGTGATTATTCTGATTGGATATCACCATATGTGTGGTGCCATGATTAAGAAGTTTGTGAAAGGCACTAATACTAAGTCACATATTTGGTTTCGTTGGTTTAATGAGATCCCTGTATTACTCTTAACCTTGATTACCCTTCTCGTGATTTTGAAACCCTTTTGAAATTCTTTGTCGTATGCCCACGGGGCTTAGAAGCCCCCTTGCATGAT
>CANFOL010000065.1 GCA_947448695.1 Burkholderiaceae bacterium | reverse complement strand
TCAATCTAGTAAAACACTTAGGTGGCGGAAACTTAATTATTGGAAATACTATTCCCGAGCAAAGTGAACAGCATCTTGAACTTTTATCTGAATTACTTCAATTAGCTGAAATTCCAACTCAAGTTTCTAAGGCAATCATTGTTGAAATGTGGCATAAACTGATTATTAATTGTGTGTTAAATGGTTTATCAGCAATTGGACAAATCAATTACTCTGAGCTCATGAAAAGCTCAGGAATCATAGAGGTCATGGAACTCATCCAGCAGGAATGTTATCGGATTGCTTTATTAGAGGGTATTCAATTAGATCAAAAGAAGATCAAAGAGCTCATTCGTAAAGTACCAAACAATTGGCCACTGCAGCTTTCCTCGACAGCACAAGATTTAGCTAAATCTAAAGCCACTGAAATCGATTATTTGAACGGGGCAATTGTCGCTAAAGCAAAGAAGCATGGGGTTACTACACCTATTAATGAAATGATTTATTCACTCATTAAAATGCGTGAATATCATTCAGTAGCTTTTAATCCATCATTACCGGTTCAATTGGTTTAGATCGATTTTTTTTTGCTGAATATAGGCCTTCTGTTGCAAAAATAATGAGGCCAACCCAAACGGTTGCGTAACCTAACAATCGATGTTGATCAATGATTTCATGAAAAATGTATACGCCACTTAAAAACTGCAAAGTAGGCCCTAAATATTGAATAAATCCAAGACTCGTCATGGAAATACGTTGTACACCAAAAATAAAAATCAACATAGGTACTGCAGTAATAATACCAATAGTCATTAACTTTAAGTCAATCAACCAACCCTGAGTACCAAATACTAATTGATCCTGCGTGTATAGGTAATAAAACAAGATCAATACAAAAGGAAGCAACAGAATCATCTCTAAAGTCAATCCTTCAACAGCTCTTAAAGTCCCTAACTTACGAACCAGCCCATATAAGCCAAAACTCCCCCCTAAAGCAAATGCCAACCAAGGGAATTTACCATAAGCAAAACCTAAAATAGCTACCCCTAAAATGACAAATACTATAGCTACGACTTGTAATTTTCGGAGTTTCTCGCGCAAAATGACTAATCCTAAAACAACACTAATTAATGGATTAATAAAATAACCTAAGCTAGCTTCTGTAATATCTCCTCGCAAAATGCCCCAAACAAAGATATACCAATTGGCCGCAACCAAGATGGCACTGATGAAATAAAAGCCAATCGTTTTAAGTGTTACGTGTTTAAGTAAATCAAAGAACTTGCCTTGGATCAACATGAGTACAACTAAGATGACTGCAGACCATACAATCCGATGTACAAAAAATTCAAGCATCGATACGTCGGTAAATTCCCGAGTATATAAAGGCATAAAGCCCCAACATACATAACTGGCAATCACACTCCAATATCCCAATTTGGTAGGGGACATAAATGATCTCTTCCTAAAAAAACTATTTTATGCCTTTTATGACTCACTCATCTAAATCAGTGAATTCAAGGCATCAATAAAGACCGACGAAATAGATCTATAAAGGAAAAATATTAATATTGATAAACGCCCTTACCAGTCTTGCGACCTAATTGACCAGCAGCAACCATTTCTCGAAGCAATGGGCATGGGCGATATTTAGAATCACTAAAATTATTAAAATAAACCTCCATAACGGCTAAGCAAGTGTCTAAACCGATTAGATCAGCTAACGCTAAAGGTCCAATCGGTTGATTACAGCCGAGCTTCATTCCAGCATCAATATCTTCAGCCGTAGCAATACCTTCAGCTAATACAAAAAAAGCTTCATTAATCATCGGCACCAAAATACGGTTGACAACAAATCCAGGGGCGTTTTTAACCGTAATGGGCTCTTTACCAAGTCTTTTCGACATGTCATAAATAGCTTGATGGGTTGCATCACTTGTTTGTAAGCCACGAATAACTTCAACTAAAGCCATCATGGGTACAGGATTAAAAAAGTGCATCCCAATCACTCGAGATGGATTGGAATTTTTCGATGCCAATTGCGTAACAGAGATAGAAGAGGTATTCGTTGCTATGATAGTTGACGGTGAACATGTCTGATCTAGTTGCTGCAAAATCTTTTCTTTTATTTCTTGATTTTCTGTAGCAGCTTCAATCACTACATGTAAGTCTTTTAAGTCAGCGTAATTAAGCGAAGGTTTAATCTTTGCTAATGTTGCAGACTTTTGATCCGCAGTGAGTTTTTCTTTTTTAACTAAACGCTCAAGACTAGAACTAATGCTCTCCATACCTTTGTCAATCGCGGCTTGATTGATATCCACCATAACCACATCTAATCCAGAAGCTGCACAAACTTGAGCAATACCATTCCCCATAATGCCTGAACCAATAATTCCTACCGACTGAATTTCCATCATTTTTCCTTAAGTTGTAACATCATTTTTTTGATTCAAATCTTAATTTAATCTTCATATTTTATGTTGCTCTTTTATTGACGCAGAATTAAAAAAATACCGATTATCCTAATTTAGATTTTAAAAATAAAGCGATTTTTTCAATAGACTCTGTCGCCTCTGGCAGTAAGCCTGCAAAGTGCTGCCACACATGCCACATCGAAGGGAAAACTTCTAGATGGGACTCCACACCACCATCGATTAATTTTTGATGAAATAAAGCCGCGTCATCATGTAAAGCTTCAAACTCCCCAACGTGTGTCATAACGGGTGGAAAAGCAGTTATTTTGGCGTACTGTGGAGATATTAGAGGATTAGTTAATTTTTCCTGTCCACCATAGATTTTGGCAGAGGCAATTAAGCGTTCACTATTCGGAAAGTACGGATCTACTAAAGCTTTGGTTTGATGGGAAGCATTTGACATCTTTAAATCAGTCCAAGGACTCATTAAACCCAATGCACTTGGCAATGATTGCTCTTGTTGTTGAAGTTGTAGGGTCGCAGTGACTGCAAGATTACCGCCAGCTGAGTCTCCACTGAAGGCAATCGCTTGTTTAGGACTGAGGCCTTTAAGTAATTGAAACGTTTCTACGACGTCTGTTAACGCTGCTGGAAAAGGGTGTTCGGGGCAAAGTCGATAATTAAGCATTAAAACTTTGCAACCAGCATGTCTAGCTAGATGAGTACCGATAGCTCGATGACTCAAGGCATTACCAACCGCAAAAGCACCACCATGCAAATGAATAATAATGCCATCATTATGTAATTGGTGTGGTATCAACCACTCCCCTGTGACACTTCCCAATTTGGTTGGTTCAATTTCAACTTGACGAGAAAAATTAGCTCTTTTGACCGAGACTTCTTCATAAGATCGTCTGCGCTCCTCCAAAGTCATTGCATTCCATTGGACGAGCTGGTCTTTAATGATTTGATAATAATAAGTAGATAAATGACTTGGCATAGGGTTACCTTACAGAATTACGAGTTACATGCAACTTCAATACGATCTAAGGCTTTTTCAAGCAAAGCACGTTGAGTTCCAAAATTGAGGCGTACAAATTGAGCGTTGCCAAACTGTGAGCCTGGTGACAGCGCTACTCCAGCCTTTAAAAATTGCTCAAATGGATTATCCCAATGGAGTTGAGAGGCGTCAATCCAAGCTAGATAGGTTGCTTGCAAATGGTTCATCGACAATCCAGAAATAGATTGAATACGTTGGTTTACACAATCTCGGTTCGCTCTTAAATATTGAATCAACACTTGATGCCATGCTTGCCCATGCTCAATGGCGGCCTGCGTGGCAACATAAGACAATAAATTGGGGCTCGGGATCAGGGTATGCAAATCTTTGAGCAGTTGTTGACTCAATTGTGGATTCGGGCAAATCACCCAAGCCAATCCTAGCCCTGGAAAATTGAATGTTTTGTTTAAAGACATGAGGGAAAAACTACGTTCTTCTACACCACCAATACTTCCTATAGGTATATGCTGCAAACCTTCATCCAAAATTAAATCTGCATGAATTTCATCTGAACAAATGATTAATTGATGCTGTTTGGCAAATTGCGAAAGTGAGGCTAATTCCACTTTCGTAAAAACGGTACCCCCTGGGTTATGTGGGTTACACAACATCAATAAGCGTGTGTTAGGTTTAACCAAAGACTCTAATTGAGAAATGGAAAAAGTTGATCTTCCCTCTTGTAATGGCAAATTGTATATCGAGTAATCTCGTCCTGCGCCAACCACCGCATCCCGAAAATGATGGTACGCAGGCCCTGGAATCAACACATGATCACCCACATCTGTGAGCATCCTTACCGATAGATGCAGTCCTGTCACAAGGCTAGGTAAAAAATGGATCCATGATGTCTCAATGTCCCAGTTGTATTGTCTTTTTATATAAGCTTGAATACTTTCTTTTAAAGACTGACTAGCATAGGTATATCCATACACCCCGTGATCAATGCGCTGGCGCAATGCCCGCACAACACATTCTGGAGACTGAAAATCCATATCCGCCACCCACAAAGGTATTACTTCAGGGCCGTATTTATCCCAGCGAATGGAATCCGAATGTTTCCGATTAATAATCTGATCAAATAGATATTTCATCTTGAGGTTTCAATCCCCTACCTGTTTATCGGTTGGAGATTGATTGAATTATTTCTTGTCTTTTGCTTGAATGCCAAAGAGAATATCCTTGGCTTTGTCATCATGTGCTGGTTTGCGTAAGTGAGCTAAAACCTCCACTCCGCGCTTGACAGCCGGGCGTTGATCAATTTCCTGGAACCAAGCCTGCAAATGGGGATATTCTGACATTTCAACGCCTTGATTTTTCCAATTACGTAACCAAGGAAAAATCGCAATATCTGCAATCGAATAAGTCTTGCCAGCAATGTATTTATTTTTAGCTAACTGACGATCCATCACACCATATAAACGATTCGCTTCTTTGGTATAACGATTAATAGCGTATTCAATTTTCTCAGGGGCATAGAGTCGGAAATGATGCGTTTGTCCAAGCATTGGTCCTACGCCACCCATTTGGAACATGAGCCACTCCATGACTTTAAATTTATCTGCGGTACTTTTGGGTAAGAACTTCCCTGTCTTGGATGCCAAGTATAAAAGAATGGCGCCAGATTCAAAAACACTAATTGGCTTGCCAT
>CANFOL010000064.1 GCA_947448695.1 Burkholderiaceae bacterium | reverse complement strand
TTGTTGGCCTTTCGAATAAATCGATTCATGCACCATGGCAAGTAGGGGCAATTGAACTAGAGGCAGCGAATATCCGCTTAGGAAGTGACTATCCACTTCCTATTGTTGATCATGCTCAAGCAAGACTTGCAACACTGCTGCGTTACGGTATCGTTAAATCCACGTCGATTAAGGAAGCTTGATTAAGCTACTAGTTAGGTATTGAAGTTGCACTTGAAATCTATAGTTCATTAAACTACTATAAAAATGAAGTTTGAATGGAACGAATCTAAAAACCAAGCTTGCTCTAAATGTCGTGGGTTCGACTTTGAATTTGTTTTAGCTTGTTTTTTTGATGCCAATCAAATTGTTAAGCAAGACCAGCGTTGGGACTATGGGGAGAATCGATTTTAGCTTTTTGGGAAAATTGACAACGTCTGTTTGTAGTTGTTTATACCGTTAGAGACTCAACTATCCGCATTATTTCGGCACGTAAAGCGAATCACAGAGAGGTTAAGGAATATGAAATCAATACAAGTAAAGATAGGTAAAGATGGAAAACCTGTCTTACCAAAAGGAACTGCTGATTTTAAAAGAATTGATGCTACAACTGATAAGGACATTGCTGATCAACAACGATTTGATGATGAACAAGCAATCATGAAGGTCGCCCAATTTGCGAAAAGGGTAAGAAAAAGCGTAGGAATGAGTCAATTTGAATTTTCACAAAGTATCAAAGTTTCGGTTGCGACGATTCGTAACTGGGAACAAGGAAAACGAGTTCCTACTGGCGCTGCTAAGGCCTTATTAAAAGTCCTTGATCAATCACCTGAATTGGCACTCATTGCTCTTCATCGATAGAAGTTACGTTACCTTCAGGGGTACGCATTGTATAAAGGCATGCTGATGTCTCCAACTTCACAACTATTTCAAAGCTTAGTATGCCTCTTTGAAGCTTTACTCAGCTAAAATTATCCTTATAAAATTTATACATATTAATAAGCTTGGGATATTTGTTAATCCTTAAGTGCGTATTCCTTTAAAATAACGCATGGATCATATTTACGCAATTGGTGATATTCAAGGGTGCTCGGCACAGCTCGATGCTTTAATTCGAGACCTACCCAAAGGATCAAGAATTATTTGTGTCGGTGATCTCGTCAATCGTGGCCCCGACTCTCTCGGAACCTTGCGCCGTCTCAAGGCATGGCAAGAGCGTGGTGATTGCGAATGCATTCTCGGCAATCATGATCTTCATCTCCTTGCTCGGGATGCCAATATTCGAGGCCCCAAATCTTTAGATACGCTGGATGACATTTTGCGCGCCCCAGATCGTCGCGAACTGATTGACTGGTTACGTAATCGCCCTTTGGCTTTGTTTAATGGTGATAATCTCTTTGTTCATGCAGGTGTTTTGCCACAATGGAGTATTCAACAAACCATGGAATTGGCGGATGAGGTGCAAAAAGCCCTGCGTAAAAAAAACTATGTCAGCTTCTTAGACGATATGTATGGCAATACACCCACTAAGTGGACTAACAATTTAAAAGGCGCGGATCGACTACGCGTCATTATTAATACACTTACACGTTTGCGCTTTTGTTCAGCTAAAGGTGAATTGGATTTTTTAATTAAGGAAGGGATGGGCTCTGCCCCTAAAAATCTCTACCCTTGGTTTGATGTTCCGAAACGAAAAACGGCAGACTATAAGGTTTTCTTTGGCCACTGGTCTACGATGGGCCTCATCCAACGCGACAATGTGATTGGCCTAGATACGGGATGTGTCTGGGGTGGCAACCTCACAGCAGTATCCATCGGTCCTGAAGGAAAGATGATTCAGGTACCAGGACTCGTCAGACACGTTGCATTTTAAATCTTAGAGAATGCTTTCTTAGTAGCGGCAAGCATGGTTTCAATAATCGGTGCGTCGTGCTTGATGGATAAAAATCCGGCTTCATAAGCTGATGGGGCAAGATACACACCTTCATCTAACATCGCATGAAAAAATCGTTTAAATTTTTCAACATCCGATTTAGTGATGTCATCTAAGGACTTCGGCTTATTTTTTGCAAAGTAAATCCCAAACATCCCACCCACATGATCTGTTGCAAAGTCATGCCCTGCCTCTTTTGCTAGTTGTTCCATGCCAGTGAGAAGTGAGCCAATTTGTGCGGAAAGAGTGTCATAAAACCCTGGGGTACTAACTAAGTTGAGGGTTGTCAATCCTGCAGCTACTGCTAAAGGATTACCTGACAGGGTTCCGGCTTGATAGACATTACCAAGCGGTGCAAGTTTTTGCATGATATCTTTACGTCCACCAAATGCTGCCATTGGCATACCGCCACCCATGACTTTACCTAAACAAGTCAAATCAGGTGTGATGCCGTGCAGACTTTGTGCGCCACCCAGTGCTACCCGAAAGCCAGTCATCACTTCATCATAAATAAGGACTGAGCCATATTGTTGCGTAAGTTCTCTCATGACTTTAATGAACTCTGGGCTCATTTGTACCAAATTCATATTGCCCGCAATTGGCTCAACAATGAGTGCTGCAACTTGAGGTCCGAACTGCTTAAAGGCATTTTGTAGTGCTTCAAGATCATTAAACGGCAGCACTAATGTATGTTTGACAAGGTCTTGCGGCACGCCACCTGATGAAGGAGCATTGGTAGCCAAATCCAACGTTTGGTCCGCAAAGGTCAGTAACCCAGATCCAGCTTTGACTAAGAGACTATCGGCATGGCCGTGATAACAACCTTCAAATTTAATAATGAGATCACGACCTGTAAATCCCCTAGCTAATCGTAATGCACTCATGGTCGCTTCTGTACCACTTGATACGAGCCTAACTTGCTCAATGCTGGGCACTAACTGCGTAATCTTTTCTGCCATGAGAATTTCTGCTTCTGTGGGTGCGCCATAGCTAAAACTATGCTCAGCCGCATCTTGCACAGCTTTAACAACCTCAGGATGGGCATGCCCTAAAATCATAGGTCCCCAAGAACCTATGCAGTCGATATATTGCTTACCTTCCACATCCCAAATATAAGGACCCTTCGCCTTGGCGATAAATCTAGGAGTTCCTCCTACGGAACGGAATGCGCGAACAGGAGAATTAACACCACCAGGCGTCGTGATTTGGGCGCGGTCAAATAAGGATTGATTTGTCTTCATTGTTCTATTTTTAATGGATTGTTTTTGTTTTAAATGGCCATCATCTCAAAGTCTTCTTTACGCGCTCCACATTCTGGACAAGCCCAGTTCGGAGGTACGTCAGCCCATAAAGTTCCAGGCACAATACCTTCTTCAGGTAAGCCCGCTTCTTCGTCATACACCCAGCCACAGATAAGGCACATATACGTCTTGAATTCCATATTTTCTCGCTTTGATTAGTTCAATAATAATTGATTTGAATATTGTATTAGTTCTCTGAATCAGATGCTTCATTTGTAGTTTTGATGAAGGATTTTCTGATCTCAAATCGAAATAATCGACACTCAATCGCACCATTAAATAATGGCGTGCGCTTAGTTTCTTTCATACGTAATTGACCTGGAAGACCCATATCTGCAGTTAACACATCCATCTGCCAACCATCGAAGTGATCTTTCAGATGGCGCCCAAAGTTGGCTAAAAACTCCACAAACTGCGGATCAGAAATGTTTTTGGGCAAAGGATCTCGGGCACCTCTAGATTTTTTATCCTCGTTTTGATCGCCTCTGCCACCTTTGAGCTCGATACGCTCACCATACGGAGGATTAAAAACAATAATGCCCGTTTTTTTCATTTCACCAAAAGGTGATTTGGCTGCTAATGCATCAATTTGTCGCACAATCGGTAGGCCTGGTAAACCAGCTTTTTGCCAATTGCGCTGTGTCATTGCCACCATTTGTTCATTAATATCTGATCCCGCAATCCGTAATATCTGATGGTCTGCAGCTTGCATTTGTAACTTCGCTAATAATTTGATGTGCTCCCAAGACTCTCGTACTTGCTGATCAGCAAATGGCTTTAATCGTAAAAATCCAAAGCCTTGCAATACTCCAACCAAATCAACACGACTGGCTTGATAGGGTAGTTCCGTGTTGGCTCTTATAGACTTTTTGATTGGCGTACTTGCCCTTTGTACCGTTAAAGGTTTATTTTGAGGTGATGCAATGATTCTACCTGTGTCAACGGCAATGGGGGCTACCCAACCCGTATTGACTAGAGGGGCCTGGGGTTCGTTCTTAGGCTCCTTCTTAAATTCGTCTTCGATGATTTTAGGTTCTGGTATTTTTATTACCATCGGCACAGATATGGCTTGGGTAAGCGCAATTAAACCGGCACGAATTGCGCCTGGCGGGATCTGCTTGGCCATCTGCGCAGCTTCAATTAAAAACGTACCACTTCCGCACATCGGATCAAATAATGGCATATCGGCTTGCCAACCCGTCAGTGCTAGGATGCCAGCAGCAAGATTTTCTTTGAGCGGCGCTGCCCCTTTTTCATCGCGCCATCCACGTTTAAATAAAGCTTCACCAGAGGTATCCAAATAGATCGTCATGTTCGTGGGATCTAAAAATGTCATCACACGCACATCTGGTGTCGCTGTTTCAATACTTGGTCGCTTACCTTTGATTTCTCGAAAACGATCACAAATAGCATCTTTAATGCGCAAAGTAATAAAGTTAATACTGTTGAGATTTGATTTTTGCGCAGTAACATCCACTCGAAGGGTTTGCTCGGTAGTCATCCAATCTTCCCAACTTATTTTGTTGGCGGCAGCGTAGATATCTTCTTCTTTTTTATAGGGTCCATGCATCAGCTGTAATAACACGCGACTAGCAATCCGCGAATGCAGGTTAATTGCCATCGCAAGCTCCATGCCACCAATGACTTCTAATCCACCAGTTGGTTTCACCGGCATTGCCCCAACTTGCGCACTTTTAAAAACATGCTGGAGATGCTTACTTTGTGCGGAATCGATTCCTAATTGCGCGTGCAATTGGGAGTCTTGATGGATGGCAATGATGTGCGCTAACTCATCATGCAAGGGGGCTTCTAAGCCCCGTGGGCATACGACAAAGAATTTCAAAAGGGTTTCAAAATCACGAGAAGGGTAATCAAGGTTAAGAGTAATACAGGGATCTCATTAAACCAACGAAACCAAATATGTGACTTAGTATTAGTGCC
>CANFOL010000063.1 GCA_947448695.1 Burkholderiaceae bacterium | reverse complement strand
GCTAAGGCTAAGGCTAAAAAATATAACCCGACAAGTTGCGTCGTAAATGCTTTAGTTGAAGCAACTCCAATCTCTGTACCAGCTTTTGTCTGAAACTTCCAAAGCGTTTCACGCATCATGGCACTAGTTGCCACATTACAAATAGCAAGCGTCAGATGATGTCCTAATGATTTTGCATGACGTAGTGCCGCTAGGGTATCAGCTGTCTCTCCGGACTGAGATACAACGACAACTAAGGCTTGAGGATTTGGTACAGAAGTCCTGTAACGATACTCACTAGCAATTTCTACTTGTGCATTAATTCCTGCAAGCGACTCAATCCAATATTTAGCTACACAAGCAGAGTAATAGCTAGTTCCACAAGCGAGTATGAGAACATGTTTAATCCCGAGCCACTCCTGATGCGTTGCTCCAAAAATATCTGGGTCAATCGTTTCAATATCACCTACTGTATTAGCTAGTGCAAAGGGCTGTTCAAAAATTTCTTTTTGCATAAAATGTTGGTAAGGTCCAAGCTCGACAGATGCTGCCAACTCCGGAACATCTTTAATCGATCGCGTCGCTAATTGACCCTGTGCATCATAAATTTCTACTTGCTTTGCGGTGATTTCCACTACATCACCTTCTTCTAAATAGGTCATTTGTTTTGCATGTCTGGCTACTGCTAAAGCATCCGAAGCCAAGAAATTTTGACTCTCCCCATAGGCTATTACCAAGGGTGAACCTACTCTGGCTCCAACCAATATATTTGGTGCATCTGTAGCGATCACGGCAATGGCATAGGCACCATGTAACTTCGGCAAAATCGCTTGTACAGCCTCAACTAATGAGCGATGACTCATTTTAGAATAATGATCATAAATTAAGTGAGCAATTACTTCAGTATCTGTTTGCGACTCAAAGATATACCCATTGGCGCGCAAATCTTGTCTTAAAATCTCAAAGTTTTCAATAATGCCGTTATGCACAACCCCAATTAAATCGCCTGAAAAGTGTGGGTGTGCATTCGCAGTATTTGGCTTTCCATGGGTAGCCCAACGGGTATGAGCAATCCCCCAAGTACCCTCAAAATTTAGTGTACTTTGTCGAAGATCTTCGACCCTTGAAGTGGTTCTACTTCTTTGCAGTCCTAGCTTGGAGTCAACAACAGCTAAACCGCAAGAGTCATAACCGCGATACTCAAGACGCTCGAGTCCCTCAACCAAGATATCTACAACATTATTTTTTGAGACTGCCCCAACAATTCCACACATAAAGATTTCTTCCGATTCATCAATTGATTGATTATTTTTTCTGGGGTCGCTTCCAATCTACGCTAAGTTGCTTAGCACGACTAATCGTCAACTTGTCTTCAGGCGCATTCTTCGTTAAGGTGGTTCCAGCCCCAATAGTTGCCCCCTTCCCGACGGTCACAGGTGCAACGAGTTGCGTATCTGAACCAATAAATGCATCATCTTCAATGATCGTTTGATGTTTATTGACGCCATCATAATTACAGGTAATCGTACCCGCACCAATATTGACGCGACTGCCTACCTGAGCATCACCGATATAAGATAAATGGTTTGCTTTACTTCCATTACCAATACGGCTATTTTTAACTTCGACAAAATTGCCTATATGGGCATTTTCATCTATTTTTGTTCCTGGTCGAAGTCTCGCATAAGGACCAATGACTGCAGACTCTCCAACCACAGCTCCTTCAATATGCGAAAAGGCCTTGATTTGTGAGTTAGGGGCAATCTGGCTATCTTTGATGACACAATAGGGGCCAATGTGCACATTGCTAGCAATCTCAACCTGACCTTCAAAGACACAACCTATATCAATCGTGACATCATTGCTACATTTAAAATACCCACGAATATCGATACGCTGTGGATCGATTAAGGTTACCCCCTTGAGGAGTAACTCTTCTGCTTGATGGGTCTGCCAAGTTCGCTCCAATGCAGCCAATTGAACACGACTGTTGACCCCTTCAACTTCAAATCCATATTCCGGCATCATCGTACGTATTGGCAGGCCTTGCCCTGCCGCTAGTCCCACAATATCGGTTAAGTAATACTCACCTTGTGCATTATTTGGTTGTATATGAGATAGCCATTGACGCAATTCTTTTGTGGGACAAGCCATTATTCCTGTATTGATTTCTCGAACTTGCTTTACCTCAGCGCTGGCGTCTTTTTCTTCGACAATGCCGGTGACCTCTCCCTCATGGGATCTGACAATCCGTCCATAGCCGGTTGGGTTTTCTAACTCTTGGGTCAAAATCGCCAAGGTTTCATCTTGAGCTAAACGCAACAAATCTTTTAGCGTGCTCGCTTGAATCAACGGCACATCACCATAAAGAATTAAGGTGCTTGAGTCATCACTCAAATACGGAAGTGCTTGCATGACTGCATGCCCCGTCCCTTTTTGCTCAGCTTGTATTGCAATCGTAAAATTGGAATGATGTTGATCAAGATACTCCTTGACGGCTTCCTGACCATGCCCAAGAACAATGCAAGGCTTTGCCGTAGAGTCCATCTTTTGAATCGTATCGATCACATGCCCAAGCATCGGTTTGCCGGCAATAGGATGCAATACTTTAGGAAGGGCTGAGTACATTCTCTTCCCTTGTCCGGCGGCTAGAATCACAATATTCATAGAGACATTATATGTCTTTCAATTGACAGACTTTAAGGCAACGAAAAGAACTTTACCGATTGAATTAATTCTTCTGAAGAACAGGCTTCGACAAGACCTTCATCAATGGCCAGATCACCAACTCCATCAAATGGAATATCACCAACAGCTAGTTCTTTAAAATTAAATAATTGTGCGTCTAAAAGATGCGATGGAACCACATGAGTGAGGGCCCGAAACATACTTTCCACTCGTCCAGGATGAGACTTCCCCCATTGTTTAAGGAGCTCTTTCATGGCATTTCGTTGTAAGTTTGGCTGACTACCACAGAGGTTGCAGGGAATAATCGGAAACTCTTGGTCCTTTGCATATCGCTCTAAATATTTTTCAGGCACGTAAGCAAGAGGGCGTATCACGATATGTTTGCCATCATCGGACTGCAATTTAGGGGGCATGGACTTTAACTGCCCACCATGAAACATATTTAATAAAAACGTTTCTAAGATGTCCTCACGGTGATGCCCCAGAGCAATTTTAGTAGCTCCAAGCTCATCAGCTACGCGATACAAAATTCCTCGTCTTAATCGCGAACACAAGCCACAAGTGGTTTTGCCATCTGGAATAACGCGCTTCACAATGCTATAAGTATCTTGCTCTTCAATGTGAAAAGGTACCTGAAGGTGTCTTAAGTAATTGGGTAAAACTTCTTCTGGAAAGCCGGGTTGTTTTTGATCAAGATTGACTGCAACCAAGTCAAAATGAATGGGGGCGCGGTCTCTTAGTTTTAACAGGATGTCCAACATGGCATAACTGTCTTTACCGCCAGAAACACAGACCATCACTTTATCGCCCTCTTCAATCATATTGAAGTCATTAATGGCTTGACCCGTTAATCGACAAAGCTTTTTAACAAGCTTGTTTTCTTCAAATACGACTTTTCTGGAATCTGTGAGGACGGTCATACTCTATTATTTTTTAATTGTAAAAACTTCTATACCAACGCCGTCACAATCTGGATAGACGTCAGGCTTCTCTGTCGAAACGCGAGCGGCGATTACCAAAGGATGTGCAAGCATTTTCTTCATGATTTCATCACATAAAGTTTCTTGCAATTGAATATGTCCATGACTCACAATCTCCTTGATTGTCTCTCTCATAAAATCATAATCCACCACTTCATGAAGCTCATCCTCTTGAGGGGTATTGTGAAGTAGGGGAACATATAAATCAATATTGACGATGACATGCTGCTCAGCTTTTTTTTCAAAATCATGCACGCCAATATTAATTAATATGTCGTAATTACGTAAAAAGAGGCGTCGACAGTTCTGTAAGTCTGGAATGCTTGAGGCTAAGTTCATATATCCTTATTTTCTTGAGTGAGAAACATAACATCTCGAGTTGATGATTGTAAATGCTGCCCACCATCCACATATAAAACACTTCCGGTCATCGCCTGTGCTTGAGTAATGTATAAAATTGCTTGGGCTATATCTTCAGGGGTGGATGACCTTCCCAATAAGACGGCTTGATGGGCTTCTTCAAATCCTGCTTGGCTTTGATCGCCCGATGTTAAAGAAATTCCAGGGGCTACTCCCATAATCCTTAATTGGGGAGCAAAAAACATGGCTTGCATGGTCACTGCAGCATCTAAAGCACTTTTGGATAAGGTATAAGAAAAGAAGTCTGGATTGAAGTTGTCTAGCTTTTGATCCAGCACATGAACCACCACTCCTTTTCTTTGCGGTTGTTCTTTTAAAGAATGCGCAAATATTCTAGTAAGTAGTGCGGGGGCGGCTAGATTCACCGCCATATGTTGGTTCAAGCGCTGATATTGAAAACTGCTGGGGTCATCATATTCAAAGATAGAAGCGTTATTGACAATACAGTCTGGAAGACCTAGTTTTTGAATGCAGATTGGCAAAATTTGCTCAACTTCTGATTCTTGGGCGAGATCTGCTGGAATGCAAATAGCTTCTTGTCCCATCGCTTTGACTAATTGAGCCGTTTCTTCAGCTTCAAGCTTAGATTTGCCATAATGAATAGCAATGTCCCAACCAGCCCTAGCCATTTCTAGGGCGATAATATGACCAATGCGTTTTGCAGCACCAGTGATTAATACAATTTTACGAGTTTCATTCATGAGGATTACTCAGCAGCATGGAAATATTAACAAATAGCGAAGCTTTACAGCACTGCAGCCTATTATCCAACCTTATTGATCAAGACATCAAAAAAAATGAGGGTTGGTTATCATTTTCTCAATTTATGGATCATGCACTCTATGCACCGCAACTTGGTTACTATACCTCGGGAAGTTTTAAATTTGGTGCCAAGGGTGACTTTATTACCGCTCCAGAGATCAGCTCTTTATTTGGCGCTACTTTAGCAAATACGATTGCTCCTATATTGGCATATTTTTCTGAACAAAAAGAAGTAAGCACTATCCTTGAATTTGGAGCTGGGTCTGGCAAGCTCTGTCAGGATATCCTAGAGCATCTTTTAGAAATCAATCAATTGCCTGATCAATACTTCATCCTAGAAGTCTCTCCTGATTTAATTGATCGTCAACAAAGTCGTCTCAAGAATTTCCTTCAAGAACGAAATATCACGACTAAAATTGAATGGTTAACGGAGATGCCGAAAGATTTTAAGGGAGTTATTCTCGCCAATGAAGTATTAGATGCAATTCCTTTTGATCTGATTATTCGAAAGGGTGATAAGTGGCATTATCAAGGAATCACCATCAATCCCACGCCTAGCTCACCATCATTCTCAGATCACTCGCTTTGGCAAACCGGCCAAGAGCTTGCTGCAGACTTACTGCCAAACTATC
>CANFOL010000062.1 GCA_947448695.1 Burkholderiaceae bacterium | reverse complement strand
TTCAAGCGCCAAGCAACTGTCGTGAAGACAGCCAAAAATAGTAACACAATTACGCCAATACGCTTTCTTTCTAATTGCGCAGGCTCAGACATCCAAGACATGTAAGCGACTAAGTCCGCCATATTGTCATCATATTCTTGCGCCTTCATCAAGCCTGGGGTTAATTGCTCAAAACCTACAAACTTATGTTCCACTGCTCCATCATGACCTTTAACTTCTTCAAATTTAGCAGCGCGATCACCTTGTAACTCCCACAAAACATGCGGCATACCAACGTTTTTATATGCAAGGTTATTCCATCCAGTTGGTCTTGAGTCATCACGATAAAACGTCCGCAAGTAGGTATATACCCAATCAGCTCCTCTGGAACGAATTTCCACAGATAAATCAGGTGGGGCTTTACCAAACCACTCCTTAGACTCTGAAGGTGCCATACTCACTTTCATTAAGTCACCAACTTTCCCACCCGTAAAAAGAAGGTTTTCTTTGATTTGCTCATCTGTTAAACCAATATCCCTCAAACGATTGTAGCGAACGCTTTGAGCACTATGGCAATTTAAACAATAGTTGGTAAAGATCTTTGCGCCATTTTGTAAAGCCGCCATATTGTTTAAACGATTAGGGGCTTTATCTAATGGAAAGCTATCTTCATTTGCTAATGCGTTGAATGAAAATGCTACAATCCCAAGGGTAATAGCAGCATTGGCTATCCAGCGGAGAAGTGGAGGTAATGTATTTTTATTCATTGATCGATACCTTAGTGTGCTGCAAACGTAACACGGTCTGGAACTTGTTTAAACTCACCCAACTTACTCCAATAGGGCATCGCCAAGAAGAAACCAAAATATAAAATAGTGCTAAGTTGAGCTACTTTTTCAGCGATTGGTGACGGTGGTTGAATTCCTAAATAACCTAAAATCACAAAGCAAATCACGAAAATTCCGTAAATATATTTGTGGAATCCTGGGCGGTAACGAATCGATTTCACAGGTGATTTATCCAACCAAGGTAGAAAAAAGAAAATCACTACTGAACCACCCATTACAAGCACACCCCAAAACTTAGCATCTAAAAAGTAGAAGCCTACTGCTAACACTAATAGGATTGCTCCAAAGATCGCTTTCGTTTTCATGGCAGCGCCCCGGGAAGCTAGCCAAAACAAGACTGCGGCAAAAATCCACATTGGTAACAAAAACTCAGAGGTAGTCGCACGAAGCATGGAGTAAAAAGGTGTGAAATACCAAACAGGGGCAATATGTGCAGGCGTTTGTAAAGGATTTGCTGGAATAAAGTTATTAGCTTCCAAGAAATAACCATTCATCTCAGGCGCAAAGAACACAATAAAAGCAAAAATCATCGCAAATACGCCAAGACCCATAATGTCATGGACTGTATAAAAAGGATGGAAAGGAATGCCATCCAAAGGAATCCCTTTAGCATCCACGGTTTCTTTAATTTCTACGCCGTCAGGGTTGTTGGAACCAACTTCATGAAGCGCCACAATGTGTGCAGCCACTAATCCAACTAACACTAAAGGAATCGCAATTACGTGGAATGAGAAAAAGCGATTGAGAGTAGCATCTCCCACAACATAATCGCCGCGAATCCATAAGGACAAGTCTGGTCCAATCACAGGAATTGCTGCAAAAAGGTTCACAATCACTTGGGCACCCCAATAAGACATCTGTCCCCAAGGTAGAAGGTAACCGAAAAATGCTTCTGCCATTAAACATAAGAAAATAGCGCAACCAAAAATCCAAACTAATTCACGAGGCTTTCTGTATGAGCCGTAAATCATGCCACGGAACATATGCATATAAACCACAATAAAGAACATGGAAGCGCCTGTGGAGTGCATGTAGCGTACCAACCATCCCCAAGGAACTTCACGCATAATGTATTCGACAGACTCAAACGCTTTCTCAGCATCTGGTTTGTAGTGCATCACCAAGAAAATACCTGTAATGATCTGTAAAGCTAAAACCACAATCGACAAAGCGCCAAAGAAATACCAAAAATTAAGATTTTTTGGTGCGTAATATTCAGTTAAGTGGCCTTTGACTGTAGAGCTTAAAGGGAAACGAGAATCAACCCAAGCCAATAATTTTTGGCCAGAAGTCGCGTTTGGAGGAACTTCTTTTTCATGAAATGCCATGTTCTATTTCTCCTTAAGCTTTCTTGTCTTCACCAATTACAATCTTGGTGTCGCTTAAATACATGTGGGGGGGAACCTCGAGATTATCTGGTGCAGGTTTATTTTTAAACACGCGACCAGCAAGGTCAAAAGTAGAGCCATGGCAAGGGCATAAAAAGCCTCCTAACCAATCTGCAGGCAACGAAGGCTGTGCACCCATATCAAACTTAGCTGATGGTGAGCAGCCTAAATGAGAACAAATGCCAACAACAACTAAATATTCAGGCTTAATTGATCTCGCCTCATTGCGTGCGTAAAGAGGCGTTAAAGCATCTGGAGTTCTCTCAGACTTAGGGTCAGCTAAATTTGCATCATTTTTGGTTAAGCCCGCAACTTGCTCTGGTGTACGACGGACAACCCAAACTGGCTTTCCGCGCCATTCAATGGTTCTCATTTCCCCAGGTTGCATCCCAGTAATATCCATTTCAACTGGTGCTCCAGCGGCTTTTGCTTTCTCTGATGGTGCAAACGTATTAACTAGCGGAAGTGCGATTGCAGCTCCGCCAATACCACCCATCACAGACGTTGCAATCATCCATGTACGTCTTTCTTTATTCAGCTCTGCCGGAACAGGCTGTAAACTTGAATTTTCTTCAGCGCTCATTAAGGTTCTCGTTTAAATTAGTATTTTCCCTGACATATTATAGCCATTTTGTTCATTATAAGATTCTTCTGTGAACATTCATAAAGCTTTGTTAAAGTTTCGATACATTAACTAAAAGGAGTATTTCATGAGTATTTTAAGTGAATTTAAAGAATTTGCCATGAAAGGCAACGTCGTGGATTTGGCCGTTGGTGTCATCATCGGGGGCGCTTTCGGTAAGATTGTTGATTCTTTGGTTGGAGACATCATCATGCCGTTGGTTGCGGTACTCACTGGCGGTGGTTTAGATTTTCATAATTTATTTGTAGTTTTAGGTAGTATCCCAGATGGTGTACCTAGAACCCTAGATGCCCTCAAAAAAGCGGGCATCCCTTTATTTGCATACGGGAGCTTTATTACCGTGGCCTTGAACTTTATTATTTTGGCATTTGTAATTTTTCAACTCGTCAAAATTATGAATCGCATAAAGGGTGATGAGCCTGCGAAGGAAGCACCTGCGACCCCTGAAGATATTCTTCTTCTTCGCGAAATCCGCGACAATCTAAAAAAATAAACTTAAGCCGGATTAGGCACGTCAATATGTATGTGCCTAATTCCCCAAGTTTTACCCATGTGTTTACCTAAAGCCTGAACTCCATAGCTTTCTGTGGCATGGTGACCAGCGCTGATGAAGGCAATACCCAACTCTCTTGACGCATGAGTTGTTTGCTCTGAGATTTCACCGCTGATATATACATCTGCGCCTAATTTGCTCGCGATATCTATATAGCCCTGGGAACCACCTGTACACCAAGCCACTTTTTTGATCGATTGAAGTTCATCACCAATGACTATTGGTGCTCTACCCAGCTTTTTCTCAACGAGGGTGCTTATATCTCGCAAAGTGTTTTTTCGAGAGCTATAATTTGGCTTACCGTACCAAACCAAATCATTTTCTTCACTTTGGCCCTGAGTCTCAAACCCTAATATTTGAGCTAACTGTGCGTTATTACCAAATTCAGGATGTTGATCTAATGGCAGATGATATGCGAACAAATTGATGTCATGTGACATCAATAATTTGAGTCTTGCATGTAGTTGACGAATGATTCTTGGGTCATCATTTTTCCAAAACCAGCCATGATGAACCAGAATAGCATCAGCCTTGAGCTCTACCGCTTTTTCAATCAGAGCTAATGAAGCCGTAACTCCGGAAACTAGGGTTTTAATATGTGTTTTACCTTGTACTTGTAACCCATTTGGACAATAGTCTTTAAAATGAGAAATTCGTAATAAATCATTAAGATATGATTCAATAGACTCACTAGTTGCAATTTTGGTTTTCATTGATGAAGTTTAATACAGACTAAAGAGAAATAATATGATGGCAAAGCGTTTATGGCTTATTTTTGCACAAGCAGTCACGGTTTTTTTGGCTGGTTATTTTGTTATTTCTACGTTAAAACCGGGGTGGGTAGGCAACTCTATTAAGCCTTTTCAATCGGTCACGATTTCGGAATCATCCCTAACCCAAGATGTATCTCCAGGGTCCTATCATGAGGCCGTTAAAAAATCGATGCCTGCAATTGTCAACGTTTTCAGTAGTAAAAATGAAAAGATCTCTCAAAACAAGCCAACCACAAATCCTCATCAGCGCCCTAAACCAAAGGGTAAGCCAACGCCTGAAAATCAAGAAGAGTGGTTTAATTTTTTCTTCGGTGATCCTCAAGGTGGGCCTTCTCAGGATGAGCCTGAGTTTAATACTGGATCAGGTGTTCTCATCAGTAAAGAAGGTCTCATACTAACCAATCATCATGTGATTGAGGGGGCCGATAAAATTGAAATTGCTTTAGGTGATGGCCGGAAAACGATTGCCAAACTCATCGGTAGTGATCCGGAAACTGATATCGCTGTGCTTAAAATCGATTTACCCGACTTGCCAGAACCTATTGTGCTGGGTAATTTAGCCAACGTTAACGTTGGTGATGTGGTTCTTGCAATCGGCAATCCTTTCGGAGTTGGACAAACCGTTACATCGGGTATTGTTTCAGCGCTTGGTCGTGATCATCTTGGGATCAACACATTCGAGAATTTTATTCAAACAGATGCCGCTATCAACCCAGGTAATTCAGGTGGGGGTTTAGTGGATACAAAAGGTCAACTCATCGGAATCAATACTGCCATATTTTCTAAAAGTGGCGGATCCATGGGTATCGGATTTGCTATACCTGTCAACCTTGCCAAGCAAGTCATGGAGTCGATTGTAACAAACGGCTCAGTAACACGGGGCTGGATGGGTGTTGAGCCACGAGATCTTTCCCCAGAAATTATTGAAGCATTTAAATTGCCAAAAGATGCCAAAGGAGTTTTAATTTCTGGAATCCTCAAGAATGGTCCTGCAGAGCTTGGTGGATTAAAACCTGGAGATATCCTCAAAGAAGTGAATGATGCCCCCATTAAAGATGTGAGAAGTTTATTAAATACTGTTGCGGCTTTAACGCCAGGTAGTAACACGAAAGTTGTTGTTGACCGAAAAGGTCAAAGTGTTGTCCTATCGGTTGCTATAGGTAAACGACCTACTCAAAAAGAAGCACGAAAGTAGTATTTACCTGAATCAGGAACTGGAACTTATAATCATTACATGATGAGTAATGATTGGGCACAACGAAGTTTAAAAGCAGTTTGGCACCCTTGTACGCAAATGAAGAGTCATGAGGATTTTCCCCTTTTGGCTATTCAACGCGCATCAGGAGCCTATCTTTATGATCATCAGGGTAAAAGCTATTTAGATTCCATCAGTTCTTGGTGGACGAATTTGTTTGGGCATACAAACCCAGTCATCAACCAAGCCATCAAAAACCAACTCGATCGGCTAGAGCATGCCATGTTAGCTGGTATCACGCATGAGCCTGTGGTTCTTTTATCAGAAAATCTATGTAGATTAACTAACAACCAGTTAGGTCATGCTTTTTATGCCTCTGATGGGGCATCTGCAGTTGAAATAGCATTAAAGATGAGCTTTCATTATTGGCGCAATCTCGGCAAAAGTGATAAAAATCGATTTATTTGTTTAAAGAATAGTTATCACGGCGAAACCTTAGGCGCACTTTCTGTTACTGATATTCCGATCTTTACAGATGCCTATAGTGTTTTAACTCGTCAACCAATCATGGTTTCTTCACCAGATGCACGTTTGGCTCCAGACGGAGTATCTGCAGAGTCTTATGCTAAGTCCTGTTTAACGGAATTAGAGAAACTTTTACAATCGAGCCACTCTCAAATTGCGGCCATCATCATTGAACCAATGGTTCAAT
>CANFOL010000061.1 GCA_947448695.1 Burkholderiaceae bacterium | reverse complement strand
ATGATAAAACTGGTACCTTTAGGCCTCCGAATCGCGACCAAATTAAAATTAATCTGCGTGGTTTGGCACACATGCTTCGATCAACTTATCTTGAACAGAATTCTTATGGATACACATCAGAGTATCGGGAGCTATTAATAGAAAATTGCGCCTTGCTATTCGGTAAAGTTAATCATTAAATTCTTAATTTAACGGCCAATAACCCTTGTGAATCAACTAACCTTAATCTAAATCAGAGGACTCAAGTTAATAGCTTTTTTTCCAAGTTCAACTGTCCCTTGGCCAGATGTTAATCGCCAAACACTGTCAGTCAGGCTCTTGGCTTACACTTCACGATACAAAAGAATTTATTTATTTTGGCACTACTTAGAGGCGATTTAAAGCCTTAGTGAAACGTTTTAGTAGCTCCTTTATTTCCAACTCAGAAATAATCAATGGTGGGCAAAAGGCAATAGTATCGCCTATGGCCCGAACAATTACACCCTCCTCTTCAGCAATACGAGCACATTCTGAACCATAACTGGGTTCAAGTTCAACCCCGGCTAGCAAACCAATGCCACGCACTTCTTTCACTAAAGGGTGACTCTGAAGATCCATCAGACCACTAAGAAAGATTGGGCTAATTTGCTGAACATGATCAACAATATGGAGTTCCTCGTAAATCCTCAAAGTCTCTAACGCAACCGCCGAAGCAACGGGATGCCCCGAATAAGTCATGGTCAATCCAAAAAGACCTAATTCACCACTTTGCAGCTCTACGGCTTCATAAACTCGTGAGGAAATCATGAGTGCAGAAATTGGAATATAAGCGCTAGACAAGGCCTTAGCACAAACCAATAAATCTGGCTGAAGTTGCATAGTTGTAGAACCAAACATGCTTCCAGTCCGGCCAAATGCAGTTACCACTTCATCACAAACCAACAAAATATCATGCTTCTTAAGAAGAATTTGGAGCTGTTCGAAATAGCGTGCAGGTGGAATGACGATACCACCGGCCCCCATTACAGGCTCTACAAAAAAGCGGCAATTGTGTGTGCACCCTCAAGATAGATGAGTTTTTCAATATCAGCAATCAACCGATCGCTAAATGTATCTTCTGTTTCACCTGGATCAGCAAACCGAGAAAAATGCGGAGTCTTAACATGTAAGAATCCTGCTAGCGGTAAATTAAACTTATTATGCGCATAACTAACCCCTGAAAGGCTTGCTGAGGCAATCGTATTTCCATGGTAAGCCAACTGATGCGAAATAAATTTCTTTTTTTCCGGCTGTCCAAGTGCATTCCAAAAATACCAAGTTAAACGCGCTGCGCAGTCAATCGCCTCTGAACCAGTACTGGCAAACCAAATTCTAGACATTGGCACGGGTGCCATGGACAGTAATTTTTCTGCTAATTCAATCACGCGTGGGTGACTTTTGTGATTGGTTAAGGGGTAGTAAGCTAATTCCATCATTTGCTGATGAGCAACATCAGCTAGTCGCTCATTTCCATAACCTAGGGCAATACACCACAAGCCAGACATAGCCTCTATATAGTCACGCCCATGTATATCTTGAACCCATACTCCTTTTCCAGACTGCATTACACTGGCCCCACGCTTGGCGTGTATGGATAAATTGGTGAGTCCGTGAACAACAGCTAGTGCGTCTCGGGCCTGAAGAGAATCGTTCAGTGACATATGGAGTCCTATAAAATCAAAGTTGCGTTTTTTACTCGCTTCTAAGGCTAAATTTGATTAAATTTTATCTCTTATTATGAAATACTTTTAATTTAATCAAGACACAGTCTCACAGCCCTAACCCTTGACGGTAATCAAGATGACTTCATCGAGAATTACAATCGCCACCATTGAACACAGTGGGATTCATATTGAGCCAAGTTGGTTCAGTCAGGAGGCTAACTGTGGTTCAACTTTTCAGAATAAGCGTATAAGAATCCTGTTATGACGAATGTGAAATGAATACCTATCATCCATGCTAAATCTTCTTTGCTAGCAGTGCCAATTTCTAAAAAAGCCGCCAATAAATTAATTCCTGATAAAGCAATAATCGATCCAATTAATTTAATTTTTAATCCTGCAAAATCAACCGACCCCATCCATTTTGGCCTATCTTCACTTTCTTTTGCAATACCAATGACAGAAACAAAATTTTCGTAACCAGAAAAAATAACTAATATAAGTAAATTAGCTAATAGGGTTTTATCAACCAAAGCTAAAATTCCAGTGATGAACTCGGAATCCTGAGCTACCCAAAATGTGCACATGAAGTGAACTAATTCCTGTATAAATTTAGTAGCCAAAATCAAAAGAGAAACAACAAGTCCCGCATAGAAAATTGCAAGAATCCAACGACTATTAAAAATAACTTTTTCTAGAAAAATCTCGAACGTATCCCACTTCATGTATTTAACCTTAGTGTTTTCAGATATTTAAAAAACTTTAAATAAGTATATTGCAAATCATCAAATATGGTGCTTAAAAGGTGTATAAAATTTGCCCCCACAGCCCGTTAAAATTTTGACCTGCCTAGCATGATTTGAACACTCGAACTAGGGCTTAAAAGGTTAAAAAATCTATTTTAAACAATAACTTAACAATGACCTATAGTTTCTAAATCGTGGTTTAGCTGATGCGGTTTGACGTGGGGAGGCTAGTGGAAATGATTGGTTGTGGATTGGTATCAACACAGTGTTGAATACCTCAAACGTCTAGTTACTGGACGCTTGTATTTTAATTATTATTTAGTTCTTTGGCGATCGAAAAAAAACTACTCGGAAGAATGATATAAATACCTGAAAGTTATTAATCATACTCATTGGCAAATTGATGATTGGTATCTCGATGCTTAGCTTCATCTGCTCGAACGGCAATCACAACATCACGCAGCTTAGCATTCTTGGGCAAATCCCAATAATCAATTGCAATCTGAGGTGCGTCAATATTCTCAATCTTTCCATCATCAATTTCTTTTAGATATTCAGTATAGGAATAGACAGCCTCCTCTTCAAAATAACCTACGATACGATGTGCCGTTCTTGGGAAAAATACGTATATGAGAAAAAATAAATTCCAAAATGCCGCTTGAACAAGCAATACCAACATGCGTTCAAAGGCATTAGGTTGAGCAATAGCTATAAAGGTCATGAGATGCATCCTCTCATTTTCAGCCTCTGCCAACAATGTTCGAATTTTTGGACCATAGCCAGTTTGCATTTTTCGTAGACTAGTTAAATGAGTCCACATACCAGCAACCATTCCTGGAACTCCTGCAACAGTTTCTAAAATTACAGCACGGTGACCATATCGTTTTTGAAAAAAGGTGTCCGCAAAAAAACGCATACTCTTTGTAAATAGTCTCGCAATTTTGTCTGAAATATTGACTGGTTGATAATGTTCCATTTAAACCTTCATTCTTTATAACTTGACTAAATTAAGAGTTGTTTGATCTTTATTCAACAATGATAGTCCGCATTATTTTTAACAACTCATGATCATGCTCTGGCATTCCATCTAATACCACTGCCATGTGTTTGAAGTGCCTTGCGATTTGCTCTGCCCCATAATACCTAAGCTTCCAATCGGGGTAACTTCTTTGCTCAATAGCGGTCAACTCTAAGCGCCTGAGAATATGATGTCTATTATCACTGTTGATTCTCTCCCAGACATTTAAAATTTCATATCGATCACCCTCTAATAATTGACAAAAATGACCATTATCATAAAATAAAACTCCAGTAAGTTCGTGAGCTTCATTCCACCTGACTGAACTATCTAATATTTGGGTCAAAGAAAGCATTCCCATCAATTGAGTTGCTTTACTGACGTATATAAGTTGGGTTAGATTCATATAAAAAGTGGTTTTTTATATTCTTCACTTATTTCAGATTAAAAACACTGTGGGAAACCCTATCAGACATGAAAAAATAGCCCTTAAATATCAAATTAACCTATTTGCATAGTCAAACTTGGTAATTTAACGGCAATCTCAGCCTCACCCCTTTGACAGAGCTGAAGGCTTATAAATCTACTTGGGAATTTTCGATAACGAATTAGTCAGTCGAAACTGTTTTCATAAGTCGTCATCATGCTTTGGCACTCCATCGAATACTGCAGCGATGTGTTTGAAGTGTCTTGCAATTTGCTCTGCCCCATAAAACTTAGGTTTCCAATCGGGATAACTTCTTTTTATTAGACTTAATCTCCAACCATCGTGAAAGGAGCCCAAAATAATGGATGCGCATAGGTATAAGATAACTTACCACTTTTTAGGTCTTTAAATCCGCCACTATCTGCCATGGTGATCACTGATTGACGCAAAGCCTCGGCTTTACCAATATCTTTAATTTCACTTTGCCGACGAAATAAGTCTGTCATTAACTGTAAGGCCGCATCACTATCTACTGGCCAATTAGATACTAGTAGAGCTTTAGCGCCAGCATAGAAGAATGCTCGACCTAATCCAGAAACTGCCTCAGAGTTCACATCTTCTCCAGCAGCAGTGTTACAAGCAGATAAAACTACCCAATCAGCATTTAATTTAAGTTCTAAAATCTTATCCATTGTCAATAATCCATCACCTTTCTTCTCCCCACTAACCACAGGAGCAGAAAGCGCTAAAGCGGGTTGGGTAAGCCCATCCAATTCCCCAGGAACTAGCCCATGGGTAGAAAACATCACAACCTTGCGATTCGATAAATCCATCGACATGACCTGCTCAACATTCGCTTTTTCATATAAGAAGATATCTTCAGGTCCCGCATTCAGAACTCTTGCAATCTCCTTGATTTCAACACTTGTCTCAGGTAAACGAGGCAATAGAGCTAACTCTGCAGAATCAACCCCAGATGTTTTAGGGATATTTCGCAATTGAATCGGAACACCTCGAGTTGCTGTTTGTATAATTTCATATTGGTCTTTTTCAAATTTTTTAGCTTGTTCCATGCTAAAAAATGGATCTCCAAATCCCACAAAATTCTTTCTATTCGCAGTGGTCACCGGCGAAGCCCGCAGTGCTAAAAGAGCATTGACCGAGGGGTACTGGGCAATGGCAATCTGACGAATCAACCAGGGGGCCTGTTGATAAGCAGTAAAGTGACCTAGGCCTTTCATCGGCTGTTTCATCGCAGCCGTTAATAGCGTTCCTAAAGGCAACTGCCCTAATGCGGCATGCGGCACTGAAATTAATAATTTCTTGCCTTCTAGACTTTTTTCAACAGGCTTAAGTAATAATTCGTATAACTGATGGGATAGCGCCACATCAAATGGTGGAATTTCATCAGCTGTTGCAACTCCCGGATCAAGAGCTTTCCTTAACTCCTGTACTTTACTTGCAATTTCTTTTCGATTAGTGGCTATAGTCGCAAAAGAATGTAAACCAGTTTGATGAACAGCCCAAACATAACTTTGAGATTCGCCAAAAAACCAAGAGATCAAGACCTCATCAGCCTTTAAAGCTTTCGACGTCTTCGCAACTGTAATTGGTTGCGGCTCAATTAACTCAAAATAATCAGGAAAGCGGTTTTTAATCTCATTCTTGATTTTATCTCGCTGGGCATTTATTGCTTGAATATCTATTTTTATTTTTTCTTGTACACCAGGTAATTGCTTATCTGGAGGAGCTGCGGCGAGGGATACCAGAATTTGATTTAATGAATTAGACTGCCTCTGAAAATCCTGCTCCTGTCTTGCCAACTTCTCAAGAGCAGCGTCTTTGATCGAGGAACGGGCAGCACTTTGCGTCATCGCTCTTTGAACTGAACTTCCTCGAGCGATATCAGCCAACTGAAAAGCTTTTGCTGCTGCTTCATTTGCTGCAGATGTTGTCGGTCCACCGGCAACTTGAAACAAATTATTAATATTTCCCTCAATCAGAAGACTAAAGCGTTTTTGTTGCTTCTGAGTTGATGTGTCATTTTCAGAATCATTTCGAGCTTGATTGACTAATATCGGCATAGACTTATCAAACTGGGCTTTTGCCTCTTGATATTTACCTAAGGTATTTAAAGAAAGCCCATAAAATCCTTGGTAAAAAGCTGTTAAATAATTATCTGAGCTTAATTCTTTAAGTGTTTTATCAAAAAGAGATTTTGCAATAGGTTCGGCAAGGTGGGCTTTTCCTAATGATAATAAAACAATCACCTCATCTAGATGCTCTTGATTACGAATAGATTTTTTTAAAGATTCATTGGCATTAATGATCTCTCGGCGCTTAGCGAACTGCTGATCAGCCTCTTGAAATAGCTCATTCTCTAAAAGAGCTTCTCCATATATTTTCATACCCTGAAGCGCAGTTAATGAATTGGTCGGTTGGCCAGAATTTTCGATAATTTGCATAGCATATGCAGCCATAACACTAGACTCTTTCGATCTTCCTTGTTCACCTAATACTCTAGATAATGCTTGCAAAACGGTCGCAACCCTTGAAGATCCTTTACCAAAATATTCAATAAATATCTTCAAAGACTCCCGGTATTGATATTCAGCTTGAGCCAATTTACGTTGTTGTAAAAGGGAGTTTCCAATTAAAAGCTGCAAAGCCCCTTTCCAGCGCATATTAAAGGCAACTTGATGAACATTTCGCTGAGAATTTTTAAAATCTCCTCGTCTAATACGATTCATATGAAGATCTAAAGCCTGCATTGCTCGTGTAAAACTTAATTCAGCAGCTATCGGCTTTCCTGACGTGAGAAAGAAGTCACCTTGTGATCTTTCATATGTAAATGTATAGTAATCCCCCCAGTCATTCCAAAATGATGGAAATCGTCTAATTTGAGTTAGGATCGCACTAATATTTCTTAACTCTATTTCTGCATTTTGTAAATCGCCAAGCATACGATATTGATTTACTAAATTAGATGAAAAAACTAATTCCCAACTCAGGTTCTGAACATTTGAACCAAAAACAGAAATATTTTTCCCTTCTCGACTATACTCCAACGCTTTTAAATCTTCTCCAAGGGAGAGAAGCGCCCGATAGCAGGACAGTATTGACTCACCGTTTTGCGTCAGATTATTTTTATCAACATACTCTCGCTCTTTTAAGCATTCTTGATAACTTAATGATAATTGTCCCAAAAGCTCAGCAGCAAGTCCTCGACGGCGATGATAAAGTGCTAAATCGTTATTACTAGCATTTTCAGGTACTGCTGCATCCAATTGTGCTTGATTATTTTTAATCGCCTCATAATCAATCTTCGCGGTATCTAAAATCTTGACAATGTCTGCAATACTTCTTGGAGGAGTTACTACCTTCTGAGAATTCAGTAACTCTAAATCCTCTTTGGAAATCGTATCTGTAGCTGCCAAAATAATCTTTGAATGAATAAAAAATATCATTCCTATCAGCACATACAATATGAACTTGAAATTTTTCACTACTCTATAAAAGGACATCATTACTCCAATAAAGAATATATTTAAATTACTAATTGAACTGATGTTAATTTAGTACCACGATTAAAGAGAGTATTCATATCATATCATTGGATCATGATGGGTTGATAGTGGATGAGCTTTGGTACTTGGGTTTGTGGTGCTGGTGGTCGATAACCTAGGGAGCTATGAGGCCTGACATGGT
>CANFOL010000060.1 GCA_947448695.1 Burkholderiaceae bacterium | reverse complement strand
CCACCACCACCTCCGCCACCAACGGGAGCGACTGGAGGCGCTAAGGGGATAGAGTCATCTGGTTTAACTTGAGCAATCTCAGTACTTTGACCATCTACCTGTGATTGACTCATTTGCAGAGCATCTGCCTCAGAATCTAAGATCGATGCCTGATTAGCCTCATCCAAGGCTTTAACACTTGCAGCAACCGGGGTAAAAGAAACATGGCCTGCATCGGTGGCAAAAATAGACTCATATTCCGTCGAGGGAACAATGATCGTACTGAATTGCTCTATATTCCAACTCAACTCTTCTGAAGCTGAAGTATTACTCAAGACTGAAATGAAAGGACTGAAGAAAATACTCTGAGCAACTTCAAGGGGAGATTCAATGACTAAATTAAAAGCACCAAACTCACTAAGCGCGGAAATCTCATGGCCGATTTGTAATTCATTTACTGAGCCTCCCAAGACTTGAGTCAATTGGTGACTTAAAAGACCATGCTCTTTTAGAAGCATAGATAATTCGTGAGTATTGATTTTTTTATTTGCTGGCACTAGAGAAAGGTCAGCCTGCAATAAAAGCAGGCGATTTTCTAATTCCTTTAAAGCAAATTGATACTCTACTGAATTGCGGTCAAACTGAGTTAAATGAGATGAGGCATTCGCTGGCAATTGAACTTCTGAAGGCAAGAATTCTTGGTCAAAGAATGCTTGTAACTGATCAATGCTAAGGAGTTGTGCTTCATCATGAGCGTGCTTAATAACACTATTAACAACCAAAGCGCCCAAAAATGCAGAAAATAAAGAGTCCTTTTCCCCAAAACGAAACTGCTTTAATAAATTATTAAGCAGTCTGTTTTTTGTCAGAACTTCCTGAGTTCTAAGTTGCGAAAGTTCGTCAGGCCTATTCATCTAAAAATTAGCGTTACGTTTTTTTACCTCGAGTAGTTTTTGAAATATTTTGTTTCGTACTCAAATCCGAATTTTGCTCTGTAGGATTTTTTTTACTCACTAGTCCGCGTGCTTCAAGTTGGTTTACCACTTCACCTAAACCTTGATATAAGCGTAATAAAGTATCCACACTCATCACTAAACGAGAATCAAGCTCCAAAATAGGAGCTTCATCGGCTAAGGGTAATTGATCGAGTCTTGTTAACTCAATTCTAGCGATAGCAGATTGCACAGAAATGTTGCCAACACCATCGATAAATTTTTCTTCAATTTTCATTTTTTTGACTGTTTTTAGATTGATTCGATTGGTTAAAAAATTCCAACAAAAGTGCCAATTTCTCTAATAAAAATAATAACTTAAAAAATGATTTAAGTCAAAATATACTCAAATAAAACCTTTTAAAGTAAAACCTTTTTTGATATTTTTAACATCAACCCATTTTTATTCATTTTTTATTTGGGTTTTAAGCTTAGCTTTTTAAGTAAATTTCACACAAAGTGACTCAAAAATCAATATGATGTAATTTGATAAATATTTCAAAACAAATACAAAAATGTTCAAATCTCTCAAAAAACATTGGATCAGGATTGTCCTTGGTCTTGCATTAACTCTTTTTTTCGCCGTTGAAAACTATGGCTTTTTTAACATTCCTTTTATCGGTCAGCTTGACAATATCATCTATGATGCAAGACTCAAGTTAACCATGCCTGGCGGAATTGATGATCGTATCGTCATTTTGGACGTTGATGAAAAAAGTCTAAATATGCCTGAACTGGGCCGCTGGCCTTGGAGTCGTGACAAAATGTCACGAATTATGGATAACTTCTTTGATCATTATGCAGTCAAAGAGGTTGGATTTGACGTAATTTGGGCGGAGGCTGATCAAAGCTCTGGACTTGGCAAACTGCAAGATTTAGCAAAAAAAGAGCTCAAAGGCAGTAAGGAGTTTTCAGCAACCCTAGAAAAAATTGCTCCAAAACTAGACTATGACGGTATGTTCGCCCGTTCTTTACAGGATCGCCCAGTAGTTTTAGGCTACTACTTTAACTCCAACGATGACGCAACCGTTGTCGGGTCGTTGCCAGACGCTGCTTTTACTAAAGATGATATGACTGGTTACGATGCACAGTTTCCTCTACGTAAAGGCTATGGGGCAAACTTACCAATTCTCATGAAAGATTTTCCCTTGGCTGGTCACTTCAATCCAACGGTTGACCAAGATGGAAAAATTAGACGTGTGCCATTAATTGCACAGTTTGGGGACAATTATTATGAGTCTTTGGCAATGGCGATGTTTAGGCTTGCCAAAGGTGTCGATCATCCTGATTTTGATCGTAAAGGGCATATGCCGGACAATCTCCCAGGCCCTGCCCTTCTTCCCGAAATTGATCCAAAACAATCTGGCAATAAGCTCTCCATTGAGGCAGTTGGTATCGGTAATACCTTAATACCAACTGATACGATCACCAATGTAATGGTTCCCTACCGTGGTGGGCGTGGAAGTTTTAAGTATTTGTCTTTAGGGGATGTTTACTACAAAAATATTCCTCAAGAACAACTTAAAAATAAGATTATTTTGATTGGCACAACCGCACCAGGCCTTGCAGACCTTAGAGCCACTCCTGTGGGAGGACTATTCCCAGGAGTTGAAGTGCACGCCAATTTAATTGCTGGAATGCTGGATAGTGATCTGGGGCTAATTAAAAGCACTCCCAATTACATGAGCTTTTTGTTACTGTTAGCCATCATTGTTCTGGGTGTTGCCCTTTCTTTTATGATTGCAATGATGTCTGCGGGACTTGGCGTTGGAGTTTTTGTTCTGGCTATTGTTGCGTCTGTTGCGCTCAATTTTTACGCCTGGAATAGTGGCTTTGCCTTGCCACTTGCCTCCTTATTACTCTTGAGTTTTTTGATTTATCTTGCCAACGTGGGTTATGGATATTTCGTTGAATCACGTGGCAAACGTCAGTTGACAGACCTTTTCGGCCAATATGTCCCTCCAGAGCTCGTGGATAAGATGGCAGAAGATCCTCTGAAATACAGTATGGCCGCGCGTAAAACACAACTCACCGTATTGTTTGCAGACATCGTTGGCTTTACCTCTATTTCTGAGGGGCTTTCCCCCCAAGAGTTAACTGAGTTTGTCAACGGTTATTTGACTGAGATGAGTTTTGTGATTCGAAGCAACGGTGGTACTTTAGATAAATACATCGGTGATGCCATCATGGCTTTCTGGGGTGCGCCAATTGATGATGCTAACCACGGTTATAACGGTGTTTTAACGTCACTCAAAATGCAAGAGAAACTAGCGGAACTAAGAGCGTCCTACAAAGAACGTGGCTGGCCAGATATTAAAGTTGGTCTGGGTCTAAGTAGTGGTGACATGACAGTCGGTGACATGGGATCAAAAATCCGTAAGGCCTATACAGTGATGGGCGATAACGTTAATTTGGGTTCGCGTCTTGAAGGTGCAACCCGTCAATATGGGGTGTGGATTTTGGTTTCCGAAGCCACCAAAAATATCTCAGAAGGGATTTTATTTAGAGCTGTTGACATGGTTCGAGTGAAAGGTAAAAACGTACCGATTCGTATTTTTGAACCAATTGGCGTGGAGAGTGAATTATCTGCTGAGAAAAAAGAACAAATTACAAAATGGAATGATATGTTTACTCTGTATCAAAAACAGGCGTGGGACGAAGCTCAGGCAATCTTAGATCAATTATTGGCAGTCGAGCCAGAATTTAAATTGTATAACGTGTTTGCTGAACGTATTGCCTTCTTTAAATCGAATCCTCCTGGTGCTGACTGGGATGGCGTCACTAAATTTGAAACTAAATAACCCTGGAGAAATGTTGTGAATCTTAAATCTACCTTAAAAACCCTCGTTTTTACTTTCGCTTCTTTATTGCTCTCCAACATCAGTTTGGCCCAGGAAGCCGGGAGTATCAGACGTGTTTCTGGCACAGCAAGCGTTATTTCCGCCTCAAACCAGTCTCGTGAGGCAAAATCTGGCGATACAGTAAATGCCGGTGAAACTGTTGCTACAACCAAAGATTCACAGGTACTCATTCAAATGAAAGATAAGTCGACGATGATCGTACGATCAGATAGCAAGGTTAAGATTGCTGAATTTAAGTTTGAGGGTAACAAAGCAACTGATACGATGAAAACAACTGTATTATCCGGAACTCTACGAGCCGTTTCAGGGACGATTGGTAAGGGCCAGCCCGATAATGTTAAATACGAAGTTGGTACTGCAACCATTGGTATTCGTGGCACCGACATTGAGCTGGCGATTATTCCTGAAGGCCAAAAAGATCGCGCAGGTACTTATAATTATGTGCATGATGGGGAAACCTCTATGACCCTCGACTCTGGGGAAACAGCGGTAGTGGAAAAAGAACTATCTGGCTTTACTCCTGAAAAACTTTTACCTGGTGAGAATAAACTTCAAATTTTGCGTGATCGACCAGCCTTTTTACAAAGTAGTGGTTTTGACGCACTCATCCAGCAATTAACACAGCCAAGGATTATGGTTCGATAATTGACATCCTATTTCTTACTTAAAAAGGACCGCAAACTATTTGTAGTCCTTTTTTTATTACCCTTAGCATTGCTATTTGGCTGTTCTCATTTCCATGAACAACCCATCACGTATGCAGGTAAACCACTGATGAGTTATGGTTTTATAGAACTACCCAACGATCTACCCTTAAAAATCTATCGTAAAGAACACTTCAATGCGACCAACCATCTGCGAATTTATATTGAGAGTGATGGGGCAAATTGGCTATTTCAAACTTTTCCGCCAAGCTCGCCTACCCCCAACCGCGCTTTTTCTGCGTCCCTTGCTTCACAAGATATTAGTTCTCACATTTCATATATCTCGAGACCCTGCCAATTTATAGACTCCAAAGTATCAACACCTTGCCCTAGTGATTTTTGGCAAAAGGGTCGTTTTAGTCATGCGGCAATCCAGATCGTTAACGATGCCATTGATGTATTAAAGCTCAAGTTAGGAATCGACCCAGCTGCACCAACAGAACTCATCGGATATTCAGGAGGGGGTGTCATGGCGACCCTACTGGCGGCCAAAAGAACGGATGTGGCATGCTTAGTTACTATCGCTGCTCCCTTAGATTTGGATACTTGGACTAGGCTTCATCAAGTTGCTCCGCTTGATCATTCAATTAAATTACCGCAACTTACATCTGTTGAAAAAAGTCGTCTCCAAACTATTTCTCAATTTCATTTTTATGGAACTTTGGACGCTAATGTTCCCTTTCAATCAACGATCAAGATTCAAAGTATGCTTGGTAAAAAAACAAAGTGGCTGCAGATAGATGGTTTTGACCATCAAAATGATTGGATTTTGGCATGGCCAGAACTTCTGAAGACTACCTGTCTAGGTCATCAAAATTCATCAAAATTGATATTTTGATGAAAACAATTAGACAATTTTTATATCATTGAAATAGAATATAGTCGTATTCGTTAAATATTGATATAAAAGACATTTTTTTGTTTTTGTAAATTTTTTATTTTTTTACTCTTAAGTCGCTGATGAAATCACTCAATAAGTTCCTTCAAATTTCTACCCTAGCCTGGTTTTTGGCTATTGGAACAAGCCAGTCATTTGGTCAATCGAACCCTAATGATCAACTAACTTCAGCTAGAACGAGTAACGTGATTACGTCGAATTCTATTAGTTCAGTCATAACCAGCGGGGTTATGGGTGGCACCGGAGCATTTCGTATGAGCTTAGGTAGAAATAATAACTATCAATTTAATCCTTCATCAGTGATAGAGGCTAAACAGGCGCTCCCAAGTGTGATGGT
Source organism: Burkholderiaceae bacterium (assembly GCA_947448695.1). Taxonomy (GTDB): domain Bacteria; phylum Pseudomonadota; class Gammaproteobacteria; order Burkholderiales; family Burkholderiaceae; genus Polynucleobacter. Next base: position 2,466 of record CANFOL010000060.1, on the reverse strand, counting down.
TGACAATTTTAAAGATCCCGAAGAGGCTGATTTAGCTTTTCTCTGTGATTCATCTTTTGTCAATGATTTAAAAATCGCTCATGATTCAAATCATATAAATCAAGGAAGTTATTTACTAAACGCACATGATGGTGGACTTGCTGGTTCGGTTGATTTGAGTAATTGGTCTATTTGGGGAACCCCTGTATTTAGTCAATTTAGCAACAATATTCAACCCTATACCTCCAATGGATCTGTCAAAATTGCCCTTATCGGAATTGAACATAATTACGAAGATACCTTTATCAGTGGTGTTTCGTTTGCTTTTGATTCCACGAATGCAGACACCTACAATGGCACATTTAATAGTCGTGGTGCTACGGTTTCACCTTACTTGGTATACGTGATTAATGATTCTTTAACTGCCGATATCAGTATGGGATTTGGTGTCGCTTCTTTATCAAGTTCCTCCAACGGAACTGGTGGGCCTAACTATGGATCGAGTGTTGACCATCGTTACTTTCTAGCGACTGGACTGACCAAAAGAAGTGATTTAGGTAATAAATTTTCTTTAACAAGCAGGATTGTTTTTAATTACTTTAAAGACGGCATAGACTCTTATGTGGATAGTACGGGCACATCTAATGCAGCGGTGAATACTAATTTATCTCAATTAAAATTAGGTGGCCAATTAGCTTATGAAACAAAAAGAATTACGCCCTTTTTTGCACTTTATGGCCTAGCAAATAGTTTTAATGCCTCTACATCCCAAACTACACAAGAATATTCTGCATCCTACCAAACACTCATTGGCGTTAACTTTTCTAAAGAACCATTCTTTGGCACTGTAGCTTACCAAATGGAGAGGGATCGTAGCCAATTCCGATTATATGGTGGTATCCGCTTCTAAACGGGTGGGGGAGTAGTATCATTTTCAGTTTTTTAAATCTTAGGGTGACATTCCTAGGTATTCAATCATAAGGGTAATGAATGGAAGAGCAATTAGAAATAATCAAAGCAAAGAAAAATCTTCAAACAACTGTTTATCATGCCCTCTCAGGGGATACTGAGGATCATAATCCATGGTTTAGTTTCGCTTCACTTGTGATCTGTTGTGCTCTTTTGGTCTCCATAGGATTTCGAATTCTTTTTACCGTTTATTCTGAAAACGATGATTTCTGGACGCCTTATTTTATTGCTGTCTATTTTGGTTTTGTTGTATTTTTAGTGGAATACCTTCTAAGATATTGGTCTGCTCCAGTAAAAGATACTCATATTGCTGATAGAGATGATGCACGCTATCGCAAGTTATACCTAAAATCTTTTTTGGGTATTGTCGACTTCATCGCAGTGGCTTCATTAGCTTTCACTATATTCTTTATCAAAGATGATTTGTGGCCAAGTTACATCATCGTGATCAGTTTATTTAAACTCGGCCGGTATGTGCCCGGATTAGAACTTGTCGCGACGGTGGTTAGTAATGAACGAAAAAGTTTAACCGCGACCGTTTTTACTCTAGGAATTTTAGTTGTCATTATGTCTACAGCAACTTTTTTATGTGAAAAAGCTGACCAACCTGAAATTTTTAAAAGTGTTCCACATACCATTTGGTGGGGTATCGTAACGATGACTACGCTTGGTTATGGGGATATGGCGCCAGTGACCCTCTTTGGAAGATTTTTTGGGGCCGTTGCTGCTTTAATTGGTGTTGGGATGCTTGCCATGCCCGCCGGTATTATCTCAAACGGTTTTACTGAAGAACGTAAGCGCCGAGAAATCCTACTTGCCTGGAAAGTCATTTCAAACTTGTCTTTTTTTCATGGTTTAACGACAAGTTGTATTGCAGAAATCGCCGGTGTTCTAAAGACGCAAATCTTACCGAGTAATGCGGAGGTTTTCCGCAAAGGTGATCCAGCTGACTCAATGTACTTTATTGCTGAGGGTAATGTTGAAGTTGTCCTTCATCCAAAATCAATTCGCTTATCTACAGGTTCTTTTTTTGGCGAAGGTGGTTTAGTCGATAACAAACCGAGAAACGCAACGATTAGAACAGTTTCACAAACACGCTTTCTGGTTCTTGCACTGCATGACTTTTATCGAGTCGCTACAAACCACCCTGACCTTAACCAAAAAATCAAGGATATGCATTTGACACGTAAGTAATCAGAAAGTAAAAATTCTTGTTCGGTCCAAAGATCAGTTTATGAGTGTCGAGTTTTTCCAATAAAACTGGTCAAGGTCCTATCCCTATCAGAGCGATAAAACGCGTATACATTGGCAGAAAATAAATAATTTTTAGGTAGTTACCCATTCTCTGATAATTGAATGGGATAGATTTGGCTCTACATCATAAACGGGGGACAAAGGTATTTATTAAACTAGTTTTTTCGACGAACTTTTTTAATAGAGGTAATACCCATGTCCCAAATAGATTCTATCCTAGGTCTGCCTGATCTTTCAATCGAACAGGTAAAACGCGGTCAAATT
>CANFOL010000059.1 GCA_947448695.1 Burkholderiaceae bacterium | reverse complement strand
AATCTTTTCTGTTATCAATCCAACTTAAAGCATCAGCCCAATCTAAAAATTTAGCCTCAGACAGAGACAGGCCGTGTTTGTGAAAATTAGTGCTGTCTTTTGTGGGATCAAATGTCAATTTCATTTATATTATTGTAGCTACATTAAATAGAGAAATCAATATATTAATGTAACTACAATAATTGAGGGTATTTAACACGTAGGATTAGACATCCTAGACCCTGGTTCGATTCCGCCCCGGGCAACCAAAATCAAAGAATGCCTCGCTTTTGCGGGGCATTTTCTTTTAAAGTGTTTGATGGCGCTCCTACCTTGCGGTTAGCGTAGTCGGTGACCCTGTTTCTAGAGGGACTTTAATTAGGTACGAACTTGTGAAGGCTCGCACCAAACTAATACATTTACTAAAATATTCAATCTATCTAAGTATTAATATTAGGGAGTAGTTTGATTTATTTGTATTTTAAGAAGCCACCTTTCATTCGGGTGGCTTTCTTGAGGATGGTATCTGTTTCGTAAAATGTCCTTTAAAAGGACAAAGAAAGCTTTAGTTAGCCAGAATCTTAAAAAGAGGATGGTTGACGGGCATTTCTAAATCATTAACAGCTTCAACCATATCTGGAAAATACTCGACCACCTTTTCTGATTCAGGAAATAACATAGACCATTTGGTAAAACTTCTATTAACAATAGGTTCTTTAGATAAGAGTTGGATATCTTTATGTCTAGTATCTCGTTGAATCTTACTCCAGATACGTTCAATAGCGGCTTCATCACCTTCAATGACTTGAGCAAATTGCTTATTCTTATAGATCAATAAACCAGTAATATTGTATTTTTGATTATTAAGAAAGGAGTGCGCTAATAATCTCAAGTTCCCAAGAAAAGAAATATCCACCACCGTATTGCTTATATAGGATAAAGAAACTAATTGTGTATTTTTGTTCATAACTTAATTAAACCATCTCAGGAATTTTGTAACAATAGATATTACCCCTAGTAGTTTCGTCAGGATTAGACATCCTGATGAAATGGTTCGATTCCGCCTTGGGGCTCTATAGGCCCTATGACTCTGCAACAGCTCAATGTCCTTTTGAAGGACAGATGAAAAAATATTACTGGGTTGTAATTTTCCCCTAACCTTTCTTCTTTTTCAACAATAACAATTTATTATCGAGGGGTTTAAAGCACAAGATTACCTAGCAACCCTATAATAATTCAATGAACTTAAGTCTTATCCTAAATAGAGCTAATCATTTAACACAAAAGGTACTTATAACTTTTGGTCTTATATTAATTTTAGCAAGTTGCTCAATCATTTTAATGGGGCTTTTGGGTATATTTTCTTTGGATTTATTCGCCATTAGATTTTCCTCGGGCATTCGTACCTTATCATCCGTAGCAATAACAGGTTGTCTTGTCGGTGCAATTGGCCACTGGATCAAGGAATCTTCATAAATTTAATAAAGGGCTTTTATGTTTAAAAAATCGGATTATTTTATTTTACTAGCCGTGGTGATTTCCTTCTTTACTTCTGCATACCTATGGTTTGTGATAGGAGATCGTGAGCAATCTATCTTTACGGCTATTTGGGTACCATCAATTTTTTGTTTTGGAATTTACTTTAAGTTATCAGCTATTTTGAGTAAAAAAATATGAGCAATACTACTTTTTTACTAATATCGATTGGTGTATTTGGCCTATTAATACTTGGGCTAATATGGATGATTAGAGAATTTATGGGCGATTTTAGCGAAGCTTTTCCTGAGATTGCAGAATGGTTAAACTCGAGTAATGAGAAAAAATAATTTGAACGCATGCTTTCTAAAAGTTGGCAATCGCCTATCAACAGTTCGATTTGAAAACAGCACCAAGCGATCAAACGTTTTGTTCAAAATATAAGCAGAAAATTCTTTCATAGGGGGCGATATGCAATTTAAAAAAATGAATCGTTTTTGGATCTGGGCACTAATATTGCTCTTGTCAGCCTGCTCCAGCTTACCGGATCAGCCAGTTCGCAGCAGAAGTTTCTTTTATGTGGGGGGTAGTTATGTCGGCAGTCCCGGGAAAGAAGTCATGCAAGGACAAATGTATGTCGAAAAACTGCAACCCCAGCAAGTCAAGCAACCGTATCCATTGGTGTTGATTCACGGCGCAGCGCAAACGGCCACCAATTGGATGATGACACCCGATGGTCGAAAGGGTTGGGCTGAGTATTTTTTAGAGTTAGGCTATGTTGTCTACATGGTGGACCAACCAGCGCGAGGACGCTCGGCGTGGCATCCTGATGTGAATGGCAAATTACGCATGTTCACAGCGCCACAAATTGAGCAACTTTTTACCGCATCAGCTACTTTAGGAAATTGGCCACAAGCAAAGCTGCACACGCAATGGCCCGGTTCGGGTCGGCGAGGAGATGCAACTTTCGATGCTTTTTATGCCACACAGGTTGAGTCATTGTTGAGTGATGCCGAAACGCAGACTTTGAATCAAGTTGCTGGCGCTGCATTGCTAGATAAAATCGGCCCCTCCATTTTGTTAACGCATTCACAGTCAGGTCCACTGGGCTGGGTAATTGCTGAGAGTCGTCCGCAAAAGATCAAAGGTATTGTGTCCATCGAGCCATCTGGCCCGCCATTTCACAACAGTGCACCCGGCAACCCCAAAGCGCGCGCTTGGGGTGTTGCCGATATTGCTCTTACTTATGAACCTGCAGTGACAGCACCTGAGCAAATCATAACGCAAGTGCAAGCCTCACCAGATGGTCAGGGCTTGATTGCCTGCACCTTGCAAGCAGAACCGCCACGGCAGTTGGTCAACTTCCGAAAGTTTCCAATTTTGGTTACTGTTTCAGAGAGTTCATACCACGCACCCTACGATCATTGCACTGCGGCATATTTAAAACAAGCTGGTGCGACAATCGATTTCATTCGATTGCCAGAGAGGGGTATTCGTGGCAACGGGCACATGGTGATGCTTGAAAAAAACAATTTAGAAATTGCTGATTTTTTACATCAATGGATGGCTACTAAGATCAAGCCTTGAGCTTAGAAAAAAGCTCAACACAATTAACTCTGTTTGTGTTCGCTGCCTAGACCAAAACGTAATATAAATTAGTAAAGTTTTGCTAGTGAAGGATAAACATCTTAGTCTTTGGTCTATTCCGCCCCGATCACCAAGAGGCGATAGTGGCATCAAATTAGCTGATGATGAGACTTCTTTGGCCCAGTGGGGCCAACTTTCTTAGAGTTAAAAAATTAGAACTCAGGATGTCTAATCCTATTAGACTTTTTTCTAAAGGAGTGGTCTTGTTCGGGATACCCTACGCAAAAAATATCCATTAAAAGGACAGTTTGTGATGCGGGGGTTAAAGTCACAAACTAGGAGGCAAATTAAGAGAGGGATTTAGGAAACCTAAATAAAAATATTTTTTACTAATTGGGTTGAATATCTGCTTTAATTAATAAAGCATTTAAAGTTTCAATTTCATTTTTAAGATGCGATCTAAGGTAAGCTGGAGTGGCTTGCTCAAGACTTACAGCGGAAATTCCCAAAGCATCTAGGCGTTTCTTAATATCAGGATCAGTAACCGATTGTTGTAAGGCTAGGGTAAGTTTTTCGAGAACGATCTTGGGAGTACCTTTGGGTGCATAAAGTCCAAAAGAAATATTGATATCAAGCCCCTTAATGCCCGCTTCCGTAATTGATGGAGTATTCGGCAAGGATGGTAATCGGCTTTTATTAGCAGAAGCATAAGCTTTAATTTTTCCTGCTTTTATGGAGAGTACTGTTCCTGATGTTTGATCGCATAAAAGATCTACTTGACCACCCATTAAGTCAATCAATGCCGGGCCAGTACCTTTGTAGGGAATTTCATTTAATTTAACGCCCAAAACATTCATCATCAATAAGCCACACAAGTGAGAGGCAGATCCTACTCCCGCATTGGCTAAGCTAATACTGCTTTGATGGGATTTAATATAGGAAACAAAATCATTGATATCTTTGGGTGGAAAGTCATTGCGGGCAACAATGACCATTGGCCCATTAGTAGCTAATCCAATCGGCTCAAAGTCATCGACAGGGTGATAACTTAAGCTTTTATACATTGCCAGATTCGTAGCATGGCTTACGTGAATCATTAACAATGTATAACCATCCGGTTTCGATCTTGCAACCTTTGCGGTGCCAATGGAGCCAGATGCACCGGAGGTATTATCTACATTAATTTGTTGGCCGAGAATTTTTTGCATAGAGCCAGCAAATAAGCGGGTAATTGCATCCCCTGGACCACCTGCAGCATAAGGCATGACCATAGTGATAGGCTTGTTTGGGAACTCTTGCGCGTGAATACAATTACTGGATCCGAAGAACGCGAAAACAACAAGAACCGATGAAAAAAATAGAGTTGAGGGTCGCATCTTACCTACCTTTAAATTGAAGTTAGAGTAGAAAGCAAGCCAAAAACGGAATTTTATTATTAATAAATATATTAATATAGTATAAATACTAAAAGGCATAAGTTTAAAACCACTAATTATTATTCGTGCTGAATATGAGGTGATACTTTTGAATATCTTTTTATTTAACTTCGATAATGACTATTAATCAGAGAATGGAAAAAATGAACTATAAAAATAAAGCATCATATTTATTAGCATTAGCCCTAATAGCGCAATTTTTTTTAGGTAATGTGTTTGCACAAACAAGTTCAACTAAAACGGAAATGCAATGGCTTGGACAGGCAGGCTTTAAAATTAAAACACCTGGGGGTAAGGTTCTGGTTATTGACCCTTGGATTACTGGGGGCCCAAAAGCGCCACCCATGTATAAAAGTGATTTATCAGCGTTGGGGAAGGTAGATTTTTTATTAGTAACCCATGGACATGTAGATCATTTAGGGGATGCGCCAGCAATTGCAAAACTGAATGAAGCTATGTTGTATGGTCCTGCAGACATGGTCACGCCATTAATTACTTTAGGACTTATCCCCGCAAACTTGGGTCACCGCTTTAACAAAACCGGATTTGTAACACCTTATCCAGGCATTAAAATTACTGCAGTAAAAGCAGAACATTCTTCTTTAATAGTTTGGAATAATCCTGCCACTGGTAAGAATGAGTCTCATCCAGCAGGAGAGGCCGTTGGATACATAATCCAATTAGAAAATGGCTTAAAAATATGGCATATGGGTGACACCGGCCTTTTTGGCGATATGGCCTTTATAAGCAAATATTACAAGCCTGATGTAGTGATGATTCCAATTGGAGGAAATTTTACAACGGGCCCTGAAGATGCCGCTTATGCAATAAAAAATTGGATTAAGCCAAAGGCCGTTATCCCAATGCACTATAACTCTAATCCTTTAACAAAAGGAACTTTAGCAGAGTTTCAGGATGCAATGAAGGGCAGCACGATAAAAATCATACCAATGACGGAAGGTCAAACAATAGAATATTGATGTTAAAAAATTTTTAGGAAGTAAGAAAATTCAGGAGCCAATAACGCAACTAAAGTTAGAGATAGCTATTGTTACCTAACAAATAATTTTATTGGCATCCTAGGCCCTAGTCGATTTCGCCTCGGGCCACTAAGTAACACCAAAACAACCCACTGAACTTAACCATCGCCACAGTTTTTACTAGCTGAACTAGAGTTGATTTTTAGCTTGGCACTTAAGTTATGGCAGGATTTAACACTTGCCTCATTCTAGTAAACCCAAATAAATGAAGGTTACAAAATAGTAACCACACCTTAGTATTATCAACAATAAATTATTTACTATGTTTGATAACAGACATTTAACAATATTGCTTATCTTTATCATGAACATCTAGCGCAAATAATTTTGTGTTGGGCAACTTACTCAATCAAGACTTAAGCGGAGAATGATGATGAACGAAAAAAATACTATCAAAACCAAAGTATCTATGCCAAGTGCCGATCAATTAATTGGCGAATTAAAAGCTCTCATGACGGATGCTGAAGCTTTAATTCAGGCAACTGAAGGACACTTAGATGGTGCAATTGGCACGATTCGTTCAAAAGCTTTAGAAACCCTTACAGACGTAAAAGAAAGTATTGCTGGCTATGAAGATATTTTGACAGATAAAGCCAAAGCTGTCGTCGAAGATGCTGATAACTTTGTCCATCGCAACCCTTGGGAGTCTATTGGAGTTGCTGCAGGACTGGGCTTACTAATCGGCATATTTATGCGCCGCCACTAAAAATATATGTCCCAAGAAAATTTATTATCTTCCATTAAGAATCTTGTTTCTATAGGGGCGTCTATTGCACAAACTCGCTTAGAGTTAATTTCGGTCGATATACGAATCGCTAGATCTAAATTTATGAATCAGCTTGTCTTAATTGCGTGCGCCTTGTTTTTCTTATTCCTTGGCCTAGTCATGCTGGCCCTATTCATCGTGATTTACAGTTGGGAGTCTGACCGCATGCTAGCTTTAGGCTTACTGACGGGTGGCAGTTTATTTATTGGGTTAATTTTGACCTTATTAGCCATACAATCTTTGCGTACGATTCCTAAATTATTTGAGACCTCTATCGCTGAGCTTGCTAAAGATCGTGAAGCGCTATCAAAATGAGTTGCCAATTAAAGGACTTGGAGCTTCGCCAGCGCGAGCTCAAAACGCAGTCTACTTTTGAGAGGAAAGAGTTTGGGAAGTACCTTGAGACCCTTAAAAAGCCGTTCTCTAGGGTCGATAAAGGCCTTGAGGCCTTTCTTTTCTTAAAGAGTAATCCACTGATCTGGACAAGTGCACTCACTGTACTTGTGTATTACAAGCCTAAGTTAGCTAGTAAATTACTTATAGCGGGTACGAGCGTAATCAAGTTGTTAAAAAACGTCCAAAAACTAATCTAAATTGAACCAAGTGAAGTAGTGTCCTTAGCCAACTACTCGGCCTCAGACAATTAGGACTTTGGGCGCCAAACTCATCAGCCTTGCTTCGCGTAGGGCATTTTCTTTAAAAATATGGTTCGTTATTTCTCTCAGATCTGCCTATCTAGAGGCTTCCTTTTAAATGACAGTTTTGGGGATGCAGGTTCTGTCGCACTACTCTCGGTCTAGTGTCGATCAATTGACTGTTATTAAATTTCTAATAGGTCTTGAACTGTAAGATTCCCATCTTCCAACACTTGTGCTCTGATACCGCCATTATTTTCATAGGCATTTTGAAAATTCATTTTGTTAGCTAATTTTGAGGGTCGCTCGCAAGGGTCGCAAAGTTCAACGCCTTGTAATTTGAGCTTGCCCAGAGAAAATACTTTACCTACTAAGGCATTTAGTTCGTCAGGCAATAAACCTTCAATCACGATGTTTCTTCGTGTCTCACAATAATCAAATTCAAGTAAGCCATTTGAGTTTAAGTAATGATTGGCTATATCAATACCCGCTTTAGTAATGAGTGTGATTTCTCTAATCTTTGGGGGATATGATTTAGAAAAGGCGCCTAAACTTAAAGCGTATCTATCGCCCTCAATCCCAACCCCAGCAAGTGCTTTTACTTGCAAACGCCTCTCCATTGCTAAGCCTGCATTTGGACAAATATAGATGCTATGGATGGAGGGTTTTTTTTCCATTATTTTTTAACATTGGGTATTTATTGAGTCTACTATAGTTCAAAATAGTCTAGAAGTAGAGTCAGATATCCTTGCTCTCGTTGATTCCTTCCAGAGCCATGAAGACTAATCAAAATCATCTTCGGTCGGGTGTTTTATCTTGACCCCAGGTTGTGTGGTTTTTTTGTGTAAAATTAATTTATGACAAACCTAAACCAGCTCCCCACAGACCTCCCTATTCCTTCAGATGATGGATCAACCAATCATTTGAAGGGAATGAAACTACCGAATGTTTCTTTAAAGGCGACTAATGGTAAGGCCATCAATTTTGGCGATATCAAAGGTAAGTTAGTTATCTATTGTTATCCAATGACAGGGCAACCCAATGTTGCGTTACCGGATGGTTGGGATCAAATTCCTGGGGCAAGAGGCTGTACGCCGCAAAGTTGTTCATTTAGAGACCATTATCAAGAGCTTCAAGAATTGGACGCAGAGGTTGTAGGCTTGAGTGTTCAAACCACCGAATATCAAAAAGAAATGGTAGAGAGACTTCATCTCCCATTTCCAGTGGTTAGTGATGAGAACTATCAATTTCAAAAGGCCTTGAATATGCCGACCTTTGTTGCCTCTGGTATGACTTTATTAAAGCGAGTTACATTAATTGCCAATAATGGCGTGATTGAGGCGGTTCACTATCCTATCTTCCCAAGCGATAGTGACCCAGCTTGGGTAATTAATTATTTGAAGAGTCATCAGATTTAGGCATCCGCGGCTTTAGTCGATTCCGCCTGAAACTGAATAGCCCACTTGTTGGGCCATTTTCCTATGAAGTTGTTGCTAGTGCTTAGACTT
>CANFOL010000058.1 GCA_947448695.1 Burkholderiaceae bacterium | reverse complement strand
TTTCTAGAAGAGCGTTTGGTTTTAGGAATTTCCAAAACTACCGACTGAGAGTCTTGGCTTTGTGCGGTTGGAATGGAGTAATTAATCGTGTTTGATAAATGCTCATCCCCCGATTATGGTGAAGAGCCGGAATTTCCAAAACTACCGACTCAGAGTCTTAGCTTTGTGCGGTTGGAATGGAGTAATTAATCGTGTTTAATAAATGCTCATCCCCCGATTATGGTGAAGAGCCCAAAAACCTGTGGCGGAAGGGGCGGGATTCGAACCCGCGGTAGGCGATTAACCTACGCACGCTTTCCAGGCGTGTGACTTAAACCGCTCATCCACCCTTCCGTACGGAAAAATAGATTATACGGTGTTCTAGAAATTGATTAAACTTTATTTTGAACGACCTGGTCGAAAAATATCATAAAAAAGCCATAAAACTGAGCCACAGATGCCGCCCACAAAAGAAGATATCAAAATGATTTTAAAAAAATCTAGTGCATTGTGGGCTGGTTGAAATAAACTCATTACTCCTAAAACTATGGCACAAGCCACTACAAAATATTTGGCCGGGATGGGTTCCGAACTCATTGTGCTTCTCTGACAAACAACACAATCAGTAAAACCAATCACCATGGCACTTTGGCAACGAGGACATTTCATAAGACCCCCTTCTAATAAAACATTTTTTATCCTAATACTAATTATTTCGCAGTGCAATAAGTATTTTTACTCATACAAACCAAAAAAGAGGCGCATCAGCGCCTCTTTTTGAGCAAATAATACTCTCTTATAAAGCTTCTTTGAGTTGATCCAAAATAGCTGGATTTTCTAAAGTTGATGTGTCTTGGGTAATATCTTCGCCCTTGGCAAGCACTCTTAAAAGGCGCCGCATAATTTTCCCTGAACGCGTTTTAGGTAGGTTATCACCAAACCGTATTTCTTTAGGTTTAGCAATGGGGCCGATGCCTTTATTTACCCAATCACGTAACTCTTTTGCTTTGGCTACTGCTACATTACCCTGTGGTCTTTCTCCTTTAAGAACCACATAAGCAACAATCGCCTCGCCAGTAATATCATCAGGACGTCCAACTACTGCAGCTTCGGCTACGTCATTATGAGCAACTAACCATGACTCGATTTCCATGGTGCCCATACGGTGACCTGATACGTTCAAAACGTCATCAATACGACCTGTGATCGTAAAGTTAGCTGTCTTCGCATCACGAATCGCACCGTCACCAGCAAGATATAACTTACCACCCAAATCTTGAGGAAAATAACTTTTCACAAAACGTTCTGGATCATTCCAAATCGTCCGAATCATCGAAGGCCATGGGCGCTTAACGACTAATATGCCACCATGACCATTTGGCATATCATGGCCAGCCTCATCTACGATAGCAGCCATAATTCCTGGCAAAGGTAATGTGCATGATCCTGGAACTAATGGTGTAGCTCCAGGCAATGGGGTAATCATATGTCCGCCAGTTTCTGTTTGCCAGAAAGTATCTACAATCGGACAATTCTTACCTCCAACTTCTTTGTAATACCACATCCAAGCTTCTGGATTAATCGGCTCGCCAACAGACCCTAAAATGCGCAGGCTCTTTAAATTGAAATTGCGCGGGTGGGCCTCTTGCGTGGCACCAGATGCTTTAATCAATGAACGTATCGCTGTTGGCGCGGTGTAAAAAATAGAAACTTTATGGCGCTCAATCATTTGCCAAAAACGACCAGCATGCGGGAAAGTTGGCACACCCTCAAAAACGATTTGTGTCGCGCCGACAGATAATGGCCCATAGGCAATATAACTGTGGCCTGTAATCCAACCAATGTCTGCCGTACACCAAAAGATATCTTTCTTGCGAATATCAAATGTCCATTGCATCGTCAAATGAGTCCACAATAAATAACCTCCCGTTGAATGTTGCACACCTTTGGGCTTACCTGTAGAGCCTGATGTATATAAAACAAAAAGGGCATGTTCTGAACCAACCCATTCTGGCTCACAGCTAGTTGGTTGTCCTAAAACTAAATCATGCATCCAGTGATCACGACCAGTTGTAAAAGAGATATCACTTCCGGTTCTTTTGTAAATAATGACATGTTGTACTATCGCACCTGCCCCAAGTGCTAATGCTTCATCAACCACAGACTTGAGTGGCAGCTTTTTACCACCACGCATTTGCTCATCAGCAGTAATCACCACTGTAGCCCCTACGTCAACAATTCGTTCTTCAAGTGACTTTGCTGAGAACCCTCCAAATACAACAGAATGCGTAGCACCTAATCTGGCACATGCCTGCATCGCAACAATTCCTTCAATCGACATTGCCATGTATAAAACAACACGATCACCCTTTTTAACGCCAATACTCTTTAAACCATTAGCAAATTGACATACGCGTGCATGAAGCTCTGAGTAGGAAATATTGGTAACTTCACCCGCGTCAGATTCAAAAATAATAGCTGTTTTGTTTCCTAAACCAGCTTGAATATTACGATCAAGGCAGTTATACGAAGCGTTTGTTGTTCCATCTGAAAACCATTCATAAAAAGGCGCTTTCGATTCGTCAAGGACCTTTGTAAAAGGCTTTTTCCAATAAAGATTTTCTTTTGCAAGCCTAGCCCACGTCCCCTCAAAGTCTTTTTCAAAGGCAGAACACATCGCCTGATATTGGTCCATGCTGCTAATTGCCGCCTGCTTAGCAAACGCTTTAGAAGGTGGAAATACCCTGTTTTCTACTAATAACTGTTCAATTTCAGACATTTTTTCTCCTTTTCAATGACAACAATCATGCCAAAATATAAATCCGTTTTTATCAAGTGTATTTTATCTATTCTCATTTTTATTATATAAAAATAACTTTTGTTCAATTTTTGAGTGAACTCTAAGGTTTACCCTATAAAATAGGTATAAATTAACCGGTTTCCAAAACATTCGAGAGACGATTCAAATGACTACTATTCGCCAAGAAGACCTCATCCAAAGCGTAGCAGATGCTTTTCAGTATATCTCCTACTATCACCCCATCGATTTTATTCAAGCACTAGGTAAAGCCTATGATCGCGAAGAAAGTCCAGCCGCTAAAGATGCCATTGCGCAAATATTAACCAACAGCAGAATGTGCGCAGAAGGTAAACGCCCTCTTTGTCAAGATACTGGGATTGCCGTAGTCTTTGTTAAGGTCGGTATGAACGTCAAGTGGGAAGCCTCGATGAGCCTTGAAGATATGATCAATGAGGGAGTCCGACGTGCTTATGGTGATCATCATAATCCGCTACGCGCTTCGATTCTGCGCGACCCAGGTGGTAAGCGAAGTAACTCGAAAGACAATACTCCCGCAGTCATCCATTATGAAATCGTGCCTGGTGACAGTGTCGATATTATCTGTGCTGCTAAGGGTGGCGGCTCCGAAAATAAAAGTAAGTTAGTCATGCTTAATCCGTCAGATTCGATTGTGGATTGGGTGTTAAAGACAGTTCCAACGATGGGCGCTGGATGGTGCCCTCCAGGTATTTTAGGTATCGGAATTGGTGGTACTCCAGAAAAAGCCATGCTCATGGCCAAAGAATCTTTGATGGACCCTGTTGATATTTATGACTTGATGGAAAAAGGACCACAAAATAAACTCGAAGAAATGCGTTTAGAGCTGTTTGATAAAGTGAACTCTCTCGGCATCGGTGCACAAGGTCTAGGTGGTTTAACCACGGTGGTAGATGTCAAAATCAAAGACTATCCAACACACGCTGCCTCTTTACCTGTTGCAATGATTCCGAACTGTGCGGCAACGCGCCATATTCATTTTCATCTCGATGGTAGCGGCCCAGCGATTCTCCCAGTTCCAAAACTAGAGGATTGGCCTGACGTCGCTTGGAAACCTGATACTGAAAAATCACTACGTGTCAATCTCGATACTCTCACCCCTGCTGAAGTAGCCACTTGGAAAGTAGGCCAAACTTTATTACTGAACGGCAAAATGTTTACCGGTCGTGATGCCGCACATAAACGTATTCAAGAAATGCTCGCCAAAGGCGAAAAACTTCCTGTAGACTTTACTAATAAGGTCATTTATTACGTCGGCCCAGTAGATCCTATTGAAGGTGAGGTCGTCGGTCCTGCTGGTCCAACAACATCCACAAGAATGGATAAATTTACGGAAATGATGCTTGGTCAAACGAGCTTAATTTCGATGATCGGTAAGGCAGAAAGAGGACCAACAGCAATCGAAGCAATTAAAAAACATCGCTCTGCCTATTTAATGGCAGTCGGTGGTGCTGCTTACCTGGTAGCGAAGGCAATTGAAAAAGCCAAAGTGGTCGGCTTTGCAGACCTTGGGATGGAAGCAATTTATGAGTTTGAAGTGAAGGATATGCCTGTCACGGTTGCGGTCGACTCTCATGGTATATCTGCTCACCAAACCGGCCCCCGCGAATGGCAAATGAAGATTGGTAAAATCCCAGTCACAGTGGCTTAATCCGCGACTCTCACCTGGGGATTTTTTCCATTGTCAACTATCGGTGTTTTTGACTCAGGTATCGGTGGCCTCTCCATCTTAAATGAGGCCCTTCTACAATCGCCAGGTCACCATTATCTTTACCTTGCTGATTCAGCTCATGCACCCTATGGTGAGAAGTCAACCCAGTGGGTCACTGATCGAAGCCTATTACTTTGCTCCTGGTTAATCAAACAAGGTTGTGATGCAGTAGTAGTGGCTTGTAATACAGCTACCACTCAAGCCATCGCCCTCATTCGTGAAAAATTTCCGGAAGTTCCGATTATCGGAGTAGAACCTGGAATCAAACCTGCATCAGCAACTAGTCAGAAAAAAATTGTCGGAGTTCTAGCGACACAAAACACCTTAAATAGCGACAAGTTTAAATTACTGCTTGCAAGTCTCAATGACAACTGTGAGTTTATTCAACAAGCCGGTCATGGCTTAGTACCTTTGATTGAACATGGAATCTTAAACGGTCCAGAGATTGAAAGCCTATTGCATCAATATCTCGACCCAATGCTCGATCAAGGTGCAGATACTCTAGTTCTTGGGTGTACGCATTATCCTTTTTTACAAGATGTAATTGAAAAAGTGTATGGTGATCGATTACAGATTATCGATACAAGTCAAGCAGTTGTTCGTCAACTCTTTCGCTTAATCAAAGGTTCCGAGTCCAAGAAAAGCGGTAAGGTAGATGTATTCTCTTCGCAAGATGGTGGCATTCTTTTAGAACTTGCACAAAAACTTCTACCACACCCTTATCTACTGAATGCCAAAGCGCAGACAGTGTCCATCTAAATGTACATTTCTATCAAAGATCTTCTAATTCTTGCAGCAGTCCTTGGTATTCATGCATTGATCTTTATTTTAGGATTACTTCACTCTCCTAATCCTGACAAGAAAGAAATTGATGTGTTGCAAGCAGAGTTAATTAGCCCGCCCCCACCTCCTGCACCAATGAAAGCAACACCTCCACCGAAATCTGAACCGCCAAAGCTTTTAAGTGTTGCGCCAACACAAAAAACGGCAAGTAGTAAACCACAAGAACAAACGAAGGAACGTCCTCAAGAAAAATCTGATGTTCCAACTCCTTCTAAAACAGAAGCAATGGCATCTAGTGAGAGTGCAAAAACACCAGAACCTGCAGCTCCTTTGAACTCGGCAAAGTCTTCATCAACAGTAGGCATTGATGCCGGTGCCGTTGAACTTAATCAACTGATCATGGTTTATAGACCAGATACAGAAGTTTTTTATCCGCGCCTCTCCAAAGATATTGGTGAACAAGGGGTCGTTGGAGTGCAATTATTTATTAATGAAGTTGGAGAGGTCCGATCTGTAAGTGTTATCAGATCAAGTGGCTTTTCTCGCCTAGATAATGCAGCGACACAATTAGCTTCACGTATTCGCTTTAAACCTTACCTCGTCAATGGAGTACCTAGCAGAGTCAATGCTGGTATTTCTATAAAATTCCAACTGAATCGATAATTTGAGAAAATATACCTATGGACAAAACAACTAATGAAACCAACTTTGGCATGGCTCACTTATGGTATCAAGGTGACACGGTAACCCATATCGTCGCGATCATCTTACTTTTGATGTCGATTGGTTCATGGTTCATCATCATTACTAGAGTCATTAGTCTTTACCAGGTCAAACCACTTGTGAAAGAAATTGCTGTATTTTGGAAAAAAACGTCTTGGCAAGATGGCTTAAATAGCTTTACACAACAAAACAATAATCCGTTTCATCAACTAGCAGCGCGAGCACACATGATTATGCAAGAACGTCAATTAGGTGCCAATCAATCACAATCAATCCCACTAGCCAATCAAATCGAAACCGAAGATTGGTTATCCAGTAATCTCAAGTCTGAACTCGATTTAATCATTGCCTCTTTGCAAAAAGGTCTTGCGTTCTTGGCATCGACAGGTGCTACCGCGCCTTTTATTGGACTTTTTGGAACGGTCTGGGGGATCTATCACGCGCTCATGACGATTGGTTCCTCTGGATCAGCATCCATTGATCAAGTTGCAGGCCCAATTGGTGAAGCTTTGGTTATGACAGGTCTTGGACTTGCTGTCGCTATCCCTGCAGTTTTAGGCTATAACGCTTTATCTAAATCCAATAAAGATTTACTCCTTAATCTACGTCGTTTTAGTGATGATTTACATACGTATTTAATTCAAAACGAAAGACCCTAAATATGGCATTTTCCTCACATCAAGGCGACGATGATTCAGGTCTCATGGCTGAAATCAATATGACTCCATTTGTCGATGTCATGTTAGTTTTATTGATTATTTTTATTGTTACTCTCCCGGTGATCCAACACTCGGTCAAAATTGAACTTCCTAAAGCTGCTAGCTCTGCGAGTAATAGCAAACCGGAAACGATTCAAGTTTCCATTGATGCCAAAGGTCAAATATTTTGGAATACAACGCCAGTCACACTAGACGAATATATCGCTAAAGCAAAACAAGCTGCCGCCCAAGAACCTCCTCCAGAAGTCAATCTTCGTGCAGATAAACGGGTCATGTATGATGCGGTAGCTCAAGTACTTAGTGCAAGTAAGAGAAATGGTCTGACAAAACTAGGCTTTGTGACTGAAACTCCTTAAGCTTTACTGCAGTTTCATATCCGCAGATTTAACAACACTGCGCCACTGCTGTAATTCATTGCTGAGTAACTTTTGCATTTGTGCAGGGGTCGTTTGATAGAGTTGGGCTCCCTCTTTCAGAAGTCGTCCCTTTAATGGGTCTTTACTGGCAGCCTTTTGGATTTCTTGATTGAGACTTTGTACGATCGAAGCTGGTGTACCTGCTGGTGCCACCACACCCCACCAAGTAGATATCTCAAAACCGGGAATACCTGATTCAATAACCGTAGGTGTATTCGGAAATAAAGGTGACCTTTTCTCACTCGTCATCGCCAATAAGGTGACACGATTGGTCTCCACATATTGCAACATCGTCGGCATCGTCGCAAAAAAGATTTGGACTCTACCAGCCAATAAATCTAGGGTTGCTGGACCACTTCCTTTATAAGGAATATGCGTCATCGGTATATTCGTTTTTTGCTTAAATAACTCACCCGACAAATGGTTAATGCTCCCTAAACCAGCTGAACAGTAATTAATCCCATCAGGAGATTTTTTGGCATAAGCAATGGCATCTGCAATGGTTTTCAATCCGAGCTCTTTATTTGCAACCACCATTAATGGGCCTCTTCCAAGCATGGCTATCGGTGCATAATCTTTTTCAACATCATAAGAAGGGGTTGTTTCAGTTGCTGCGTGCGTAACAAAGGTAGAGGTGATGAACAACAAGGTGTAACCATCTGGATCTGCTTTGGCGACCATTTGTGCGCCAATTGCTCCGCCACCACCGCCTCGATTATCTACAACTACTGGTTGTTTTAAACTTTCTGCTAATGCTTTAGCAAGATCTCTTGCAATACTATCGGTTCCACCACCAGGGGCAAACGGCACTATCATCGTGATAGGCTTTTGTGGATAGGTAGCACTATGCGAAAAATTAATAAAAATTAAAAAAAATAAATATAAAAGATTTTTTAATAGTTTTTTCATGATGCTCTAAGTGGAAGAATCCAAATTAATAAACTTTGCATAATGGATTAAATTACTTCAACCATTTAAAAATAAAGTCCTCTGCAAAAGAGTCACCCATTTGATTTGAATGCTTTTCTTTTGTATCCTGGGGACTCTTTAAAAAATCTCCTTGAGCAACTTTTTTAAAGCCAATCCTTTGAAAATCCTCATCAACTGCAGTTGGATCTATCCGGTGCAATGTTCTAGTTGCAGACTTTCCAGCACCATCTTTTGCAGCATGATCCCTAACGACTAAAATTCCACCAGGTTTTAACAAATCATAGATACGTCGATTCACAACTTCTATTTCAGGTTTGGCGTTCACCATATCGTGATAAGAATTAATAATCGTAATGAGATCAAATGATCCATTAGGCTCATTGCTTAAATCTTCAATTGCTAAAACAATGGGCACAATATTAGATTGTGGTTGACGTTGAATGCG
>CANFOL010000057.1 GCA_947448695.1 Burkholderiaceae bacterium | reverse complement strand
ACAACTTCTATTTCAGGTTTGGCGTTCACCATATCGTGATAAGAATTAATAATCGTAATGAGATCAAATGATCCATTAGGCTCATTGCTTAAATCTTCAATTGCTAAAACAATGGGCACAATATTAGATTGTGGTTGACGTTGAATGCGCTCCATTAACCTCTCATTGGGTTTTAAATTGAACGCAAAAACTTTGCCGTTCGGTGCAACGGAGAGTGCCAGTAATTGCGCCGTGTGACCACCCCCAGAAAAAATATCCAAAACTTTCATCCCTGGCTTTGGTTCAATAAACTGAAGCATCTGGAGGGGCATTCTCTTTGAGTCAAGATTTCGGTCTTGATCAGATCGGAAGGGATGATTAATGATGTTACTTAAATCATTTGTAGTTTGTCCAAATGATGGCGAGATGAATTTTAAAACTAGAAAACTAGCAAGAATTAACCCTAAAAATCTTTTCAATCGAGTCTTTGACATGTATTTTCCAGAATATAAATGAGATAACTAATATATCAATAATTCATGTTTACTTATGAAATAAAGGAAAAGAGTGCAAGAAGTCGCGAAGAATTGGTGCCCGAGGCCGGAATCGAACCGGCATGCATGTTTTATATGCGGCAGATTTTAAGTCTGCTGTGTCTACCGATTTCACCACTCGGGCACGCGAAGCGCATATCTTAACATACATTAAGGGGCAAACCCTTAGTGTTTTAATAAATTCTTGTGGTTACAATGTAATTTCAGTAATTTGTGGTTATCTTGTAATCAAGTTGTTATATGAACTTGATATACGTTTTATCAATTTTGTGGAGAATGTATGAAATTTAAAATCCAATTATCAGCAATCGCAGTTGCGGCGTCTTTATTAAGCGCACCAGCATTTGCCCAAACCATCAAAATCGGTGTCACCGGACCATTTACCGGAGGTTCCTCATCCATGGGTGTGAGTATGCGTGATGGTGTGCGTCTTGCTGCAAAAGAAATTAATAACAGTGGTGGCGTTTTAGGTCGTCAAATTGAACTGATTGAACGTGATGACCAAGCTGATAACGCTCGCGGAATCACGATTGCACAAGAACTCGTCAATAAAGAAAAGATTGTTGCAGACGTTGGCTTTATTAATACTGGTGTTGCTTTAGCCGCGCAGCGTATTTACCAAGAAGCAAAGATTCCAGTCTTTAATAATGTAGCAACAGGAACTGTGGTGACTCGTCAATTTGACAAAGAACCAGCTAACTATGTTTTCCGGAATGCAGCTCGTGATGAAATCCAAGCACCAATGATTGTGCAAGAAGCGATTGAAAAGCG
This sequence comes from Burkholderiaceae bacterium, assembly GCA_947448695.1. Taxonomy (GTDB): domain Bacteria; phylum Pseudomonadota; class Gammaproteobacteria; order Burkholderiales; family Burkholderiaceae; genus Polynucleobacter. The sequence goes on along the minus strand of CANFOL010000057.1, from coordinate 7,280 downwards.
TGGCTTCAAAAAAGTCGCGATTTTGCATGATTCGACTAACTATGGCGAACTCGGCAAAACTGACTTAATGAAGGCTTTGACTGCAAAGGGTGTTACTCCAGTTGCGATTGAAAAATTCAACGTTAAAGATACTGACATGACTTCTCAGCTTCTCAAAGCAAAAGAAGCTGGTGCTGAAGTCATCTTGACCTACGCTATTGGACCTGAACTTGCTCAAATCGCTAATGGCATGGCTAAACTCGGCTGGAAAAAACCATTGATTGGATCTTGGACATTGTCGATGGCCAACTTTATTGATACTGCAGGTAAAAATGGTGAAGGCGCTCGTATGCCACAAACCTTTATTCAAGAAGCAAATACGCAAAAACGTAAAGCTTTTATTGAGGCTTATCTCAAAGAGTTCAAGCCAAAGAATAATCGTATCGATTCACCAGTATCAGCTGCCCAAGGCTATGACTCTGTCTACTTGTTAGCCTCAGCAATCAGACAAGCCGGTTCAACTGATGGTGAGCGGATTCGTGAAGCTTTAGAAAACCTGAATGAAAAAGTAGCCGGTATCGTAACCGTCTACGACAAGCCATTTAGCAAAACTGACCACGAAGCGATTACCGACAATATCCCAGTCATGGGTGAGGTTAAAAATGGTAAGGTTGTTTATGCTTATCAAGAAGATGCGGATAAGGGTTCTGATATCCGTTTGAAAAAGAAGAAGTGATTTTTAACTTTTCAAAAAAGCGCTACTTTTTGTAGCGCTTTTTGTTTTTATGCTACTTTTTTTATTATAATTGCACGTTGTTAATTTTTTTGTCACTTTTTTAGTATCTTAAATTCTCGGAAAAATCCATGGAAATTCTGATTCAATTAATCTTTAGCGGAATCGCACTCGGCATGATTTATGCTGTGGTTGCTTTTGGCTATCAACTCACCTTTGCCACTTCTGGCACTCTAAACTTTGGTCAAGGCGAAGCACTGATGCTTGGCGCTTTAGTGGGGCTGACTTGCGTGGATACTCTAGGTATCAATTATTGGCTCATGATTCCACTCGTCTGTATTTTTGGCGCCTTGCAAGGTAGCTTAGTCGAAGTGGTTGGAGTTCGTCCTGCTATCAAGATTAAATCAGAATTCGGTTGGATTATGTCTACCATTGCTCTGGGTATTATTTTCAAAAACGTTGCAGAAAACGTCTGGGGACGTGATGATTTACGCTTCCCTTCCCCTCTTCCTGAGGAGCCTTTTCAATTTTTGGGCGCAAACATCCTCCCAATGGAAATCCTGGTGGTTGTTGGAGCTTTATTGATGATGCTGTTGGTTGAATGGTTTAACCGTAAAACAATTTATGGTAAAGCTGTCGTTGCAACCTCTAACGATCGTGACGCGGCTAGTCTCATGGGGATTAACACTGGCGTTGTGATTATGTTCTCTTATGCTCTCTCATCTATCACAGCAGCGTTTGCTGGTGTATTAATTTCCCCACTGACACTAACCGGCGCAACAATGGGTGCTTCTCTAGGTTTAAAAGCATTTGCTGTAGCTATTATCGGTGGTCTTTCCAGCGGTTTCGGTATTATTATCGGCGGTCTTATTTTAGGCATTGCAGAAACTACAACGGGCTTTTATATCTCGACTGGTTATAAAGATGTTCCAGGTCTTTTACTCCTCCTGCTCGTGCTGGCATTAAAGCCATCGGGTCTGTTCGGTAAAACTGCGATCAAGAAAGTATAAGTATATGAATTCATCAAAAATTACCGCTATCGCTTTAGCTATCGTTGCTCTTTTTGCATTTCCAATTTTCTTAAATAATGATTACTACATCCATTTAGGTACAACGATTCTCATTTATATTATTTTGTTGTTTGGCCTTGATATTGTTGTTGGCTATACAGGTCAAGTATCTTTAGGCCACGCTGGCTTGTTTGGCGTTGGTGCCTATACCACTGGCGTGCTCTTCTTCCACTTAGGTATGCCTTTTTATGTCACAGTACCGGCGAGTATTGTCGTAACCGCATTTTTTGGCGGTTTACTAGCCCTACCCGCACTCAAAGTGATTGGTCCATATTTGGCCATGGTGACCCTCGCCTTTGGTACTATTTTGCAAATTCTGATTAATGAGATGAGCTTTTTAACTGAAGGTCCAATGGGTATCAAACTCTTGAAGCCCTCATTGTTTGGTCCTGAAATGGGTGAGCGAGAGTTTTACTGGTTAAGTGCTGTTGCTATGTTGTTATCTTTAGTAGTCGTTCACAGAATCCTAAAATCTCAATTAGGTAGAGCATTTGAAGCATTACGTGACAGTCCAGTTGCTTGTGACTGTATGGGTGTTTCTGTATACCGTTATAAGGTCTACGCGTTCGTGATTAGTGCTGGTTTTGCAGGCTTTGCAGGTTCTATGTACGCATACTCTGAAAAATATATTTCACCCAACACCTACAACAATGAACTCACCGTTCTTTTCTTGCTGGGTATCATCATGGGTGGTCGTAAATCACGCCTCGGCGCTATTTTAGGTGCTGTCATCATTGTGCTTTTACCTAAACTTTTAGATGATATTAATTTGTTCCGAATGGTAGCGATTGCGCTTGCGATTTTGGTTGCCCTTGGCTCTGCTATCGCTCTATCAAAAGGTATTACTACGCGTAAAAAAGTGCTTGCACCTGTTATTGGTACGGTCGCTTTAGCTATCTTCTCTTTATGGTTGGAAAATATTACTGATTGGCGTCTAAGTATTTTTGGTGCAATGATTTTATTGGTGGTCTACTACCTTCAAGAAGGTATTGTTGGTTTCTTCCGCAACTTTGTGGGTGCCCTCAAAACTAAAGTGGTTCAAGCGCAAGATCTTTCTGCAAGCGCTGGTGAAGCTTATGCCAATGTGATTCATCAAGCGGCTGTGAAAGATACGACAGCGCCAATCCTCACGATTGAATCCATCTTGATGCAATTCGGTGGTCTAAAAGCCCTAAATGATGTCGATATCACCATCAAACGTGGCACGATTCATGGCTTAATTGGCCCGAATGGCTCTGGTAAAAGTACTATGATGAATGTTTTAACGGGGATTTATGTACCAACCGCTGGTGATGTGAAGTTTGAAAATGAAACGGTTGTAGGTAAAACTTCTTCTGAAATCGCCCTTTCTGGAATCGCTAGAACTTTCCAAAACGTGCAATTGTTTGGCGAAATGACCGCGCTTGAAAATATCCTGGTCGGTCTTCATCATAGCTTTAATTCGAATCTTTTAGACGTCGCTCTGCATTTACCTCGCTTTACAAATGAAGAAAGCTCGGCTCGTGAACGTGCGTTAGGCTTATTACACTTTGTGGGTCTAGATAAGTTAGCAAATGAAGAAGCGCGTAACTTACCCTATGGTAAACAACGGATGTTAGAAATTGCCCGTGCACTTGCTCTCGATCCAAACCTCCTCTTGTTAGATGAGCCAGCTGCAGGATTAACCGCTCCAGATATTAAAGAGCTCTTAGCTGTCATTAGGAAGATTCGTGATCATGGTATTACGATTATTTTGATCGAGCATCATATGGATGTGGTGATGAGCGTGAGCGATAAGATCTCAGTTCTAGACTTTGGTCAAAAAATCGCAGAAGGTGTTGCTCAGGAAATCCAAACGAATGAAAAAGTGATTGAGGCCTATTTAGGCGGTCAGTCGGCTTAAGCGTGAGAATAAAGGAATACTATGTTATCCATTAAAAATCTAAAAGCAGGCTACGGCAAAGTTGAAGTGCTTCATGGCATTAGCATCGAAGTGCCTAAAAGCCAAATTATTACTTTAATTGGTTCGAATGGTGCTGGCAAAACAACCACTATGCGCGCGATTACTGGCATGATTAAACCTACCGCCGGAGAAATCACTTTAGGTAGTGAAAATATTACTGGCGTTGAATCTCATCGTGTGGCACGTCTTGGCTTAGCACACTCACCTGAAGGTCGTCGTGTGTTTTCGACGATGTCGGTGACAGATAATCTTCTTTTAGGGGCATTTCCTCGGCTAACAGGTAGTCGTCCAAAAGGTGATGTGAAACATGACCTCGAAAAAGCGATGGAACTGTTTCCGCGCTTAAAAGAAAGACGTACGCAATTAGCGGGAACTTTATCTGGTGGCGAACAACAGATGTTAGCGATGGCCCGTGCTGTGATGCTCAATCCTGATGTGTTTTTATTAGATGAGCCCTCCATGGGTCTAGCTCCAATTTTGGTGGATGAGGTGTTCAAAACAATTCAACGTCTCAAATCCGAAGGTGTAACAATGTTACTCGTTGAACAATTTGCGGCTGCAGCATTGAATGTTGCAGACTACGGCTATGTTATGGAAAATGGTCACATCAAAGTTCATGGTCCAGCGGATAAACTGAAGAACGATCCAGCGGTGATTGCTGCCTACTTGGGTGGTAGTCACTAATCCTTAAATATCTTAATCCATAAGGGGCTTTTGCCCCTTTTTTATTTTTTTCGAAGTAGGGCTAAAATAAAGTTTCAATTGTAAAAATCTTAATGAAAATAAACCCCTTCACTTCGCTCATTTTTAGGCTATTTAAATATTTGTTATGGCTCACGTTATTTATTGTTTTGGTTTTGGGTGTTGTGGTTCTTTTTTATTCTTTTCATGCGAAGTCGATTCCAAATGGGGCTTTTCTACACAATGATTTACGTGATAAATTAACCATCCAATTTGACCAAAGTGATGTAGCGCATATTCAAGCCAAATATCCGAATGATGCTTACTTCGCTCTAGGATATCTGCACGCTCGAGAGAGAACCTGGCAAATGGAATTTAATCGCCGTTTAGCCTCGGGCACACTCTCTGAAATTCTAGGTGAGAAAACCATTGGTATTGATCGCTTTATCAAAACCATTGGTATCAGGCGTGCAGCGAGAGTTCAATATGAAAATTTACCCAGCGCAACAAAATTAGCCCTTGAAGGATATTGCAATGGGATTAATGCAGGCTTTGCAGATCTTGGCTGGGCTCTGCCTGTGGAATTCTTTTTAACAGGATCAAAACCCGCTCCTTGGACACCGATTGATAGTGTGAGCTGGTCTTTGATGATGGCTCTCGATTTAGGTGACAACTGGGGACGAGAATTTTCAAGGCTGCAATTAGCCAAAAATCTCACTACTCAACAAATTTGGGAAATTATGCCCCCCTATGATGGCGAATCAGCAGCTAGCTCACTGGACTTTGCCAAGATGTATCACGATGCTAATATTTTCTTGAATACGGCGATTGAATCCAAACAAGGTTCATTATCTAATCATCAGATTCAAGCTTGGATTCCATTTGGATCAGAAGGAAAAGGTTCGAACAATTGGGTCATCGCAGGAACTCATACGCAAAGTAAAAAGCCACTTCTTGCAAATGACCCTCACCTAGGCCTTTCTAGTCCTTCCACCTGGTATTTTGCTCATCTTCAAGCCAAAGATCTAAATGTCATCGGCGGAACAATTCCTGGTCTACCCGGTGTTGTACTTGGTTATACGCCTCAAATTGCCTGGGGTTTTACAAACACAGCTCCAGATGTCCAAGATTTATTCATTGAAGCCATTAACCCTAAAAACACCATTGAATATAAAACACCTACTGGATTTGAGTCTTTTAAAGTAAGGCGTGAAAGTATTCTCGTAAAAGATAAAGACGCCATAAATTTTGTGGTGAGGGAAACGCGACATGGTCCTGTGATTTCAGATGCATATCCGCAAGCCGCAAAAGTTATTGATACCGATCGCTTTGTTTTAGCTTTAAAGTGGACGGCACTTGATCCACAAAATCAATCCATTCGCGCATTAATCGATATCAATAAGGCCGCTTCATTAGAAGAGCTTAGAAATAGTTTAGGAAATTTTTATGCCCCGATGCAAAATGTTGTCATGGCTGATACGGATGGAACAATTGCCTTTGTCGCTGCAGGTGTTGCCCCGAAGCGCATGAAAGATCAAGGGATGGTTGGTGTTGCTCCTGTCTTTGGATGGGATGCTCATAATGACTGGAAGGAATATCTTAAAACTCAAGAACTGCCTCACAACTATGCAACTGATAAAGCGTGGCTCGTCACGGCGAATCAAAAAGTAGAAGAGGCTTCAAGTCCCTATACTTTAACTACTGATTGGACCATGCCTTACCGCGCGAATCGTATTCAAGAACTACTAGGTAAAAATAAACAACATAATCAAGACTCTATGATCGCCATCCAGAATGACACGGTATCTTTGGCTGCCCTACCTCTTTTGAAACTTTTCCATGAAAATAATTCTTCTCATCCTCTGGCGGATTCAGCTAAAAATGAGATTCAAAATTTTCAAGGGGATATGCGCATCAATAGTTCTGGTGCCCTGATTTTTAATGCTTGGGTGGATCAATTCACAAGAGCTGTTTTTAACGAAAAATTAGGGACTTCCTTTGATCGTTTATATGCCAACAAAGGTCTTCGCGATGGCTTACTGAATGTCTTAAAAAATAATCCTGATGTTTGGTGTCGCCCTAGTAATCTGCCTGAAATTAAAAACTGTGCGGAGCTCAGTCATCTAGCGATGGATCGTGCACTGAACTACTTGAGTCAACGTTATGGCAAAGACCCAAAAAAATGGCAATGGGGAGAAGCTCATCCCGCTATTGGTGTACACAAACCACTTGGCCAAATACCGTTTCTGAGTCAATTCTTTAACATTAGTATTCCATCAGCAGGTGATGGACAAACGGTCAATGTAGGCAAAATGAGCTTTGGCAATACTAAAGAGTCTTATAGCTCTGACGTTGCTGCAGGAATGCGAGCTGTGTATGATTTATCGAATTTAAATCAATCGATTTTTATCGGTTTTGGCGGCCAATCTGGCTGGGTACAAAGTAAACGCTACCAAGAATACTCCCCACTTTGGGGTAAGGGTAACTATCTTCCGATGACAATCGAACCTAAAGAATTTAAATCCTATCAACTTGATTTAAGTCCACCTCAATTTCAATCCAAACGCTAATCAATCAGATCTTCAAGAATAGTTTTTAATCTCTACATATTTACTTAGCTTTAATTACTCTCTCATCAACATTCTCTCAAATTAATTTTGTATTTACATTATCTGATTATGAAAAAAGGTTAAGACATTACAAGAATTGTCTAACAAAGACATTTTGGCTCTACATCATAAACGGGGGACAAAGGTATTTATTAAACTAGTTTTTTCGACGAACTTTTTTAATAGAGGTAATACCAATGTCCCATTTAGATTCTATCTTAGGTCTGCCCGATCTTTCAATCGAACAGGTAAAACGCGGTCAAATT
>CANFOL010000056.1 GCA_947448695.1 Burkholderiaceae bacterium | reverse complement strand
CCGATTCTAATATAAATATACTATCTGCATTAGATGCATTAAATAATGCTTATTTAAATAGTCAGTTAGTGTCTATTCGGAGTACTGATTTAAGTACTCTTAATTTAAACGTTTCTAACTTTAATTTGTACTCTGACAGTTTCTTAAGTATCCTAAGTAATGGTTACCAGGTAACTGATACAGCAAGTAATATAACTAATCTTTCTGAATTAGCTATTTTAAAAGCCGCTTATTCTTTAGGCAACTTAAAAGCTATCTCTATTTCTAACTCATCTTCAAGTACTACATTCACAACAGCGAATATTCTCAATAATGCTTCGATATTAAGTATTATCAATAACGGCACTTACAAAGTAACAATCACTGACTCAGTAAGAAATGTTCAGTCTTATTTAGATAAGCTGCTGGCTTTACCAATCCCTAATGTTTTAAGTAATATTATTTTGACTGATTCGACAACAGATATAAGGCTCTCAACAACGTCAACTCAATTAACTAATGACGCTGCGGTATTAGGAATCTTAACGAGTAAATATAATAAGCAAATCTATTTATCAGTTAGTGACGCAACAGCGGCTAACCAAGCTCATATTTCTCTTGCGGTGGCGCAAGCTTTGGCCGTCAAAAACATCAAGTTTGCTCCCGCTATCGCAAATTACATTTGGATAGATATTTCTAACTGTAATGATGCAGCACTAATGGCTCAGGCCACAACTGCTGCAACAGCTTTGGGGGTCACACATATTGATCCTCCCGTTGCTCTTGATCAAGTTATTGCTAGTGGTGCTGAGTGGATGAATATCGCCGCTGTCAGTGAGATGCATCAATCTGGAATTGACTATTCTTATGAATTAACAGGAAGTTCAAACCCTGCAACACCGACTCATTTAGATCAAGCCCTTGCTCAAGAAATACCTAGTCTGCAAACTCTAGGTCAATTGAGTGCTGATGAAGGTAGTGCTGTTGAAGCATTATTGCAAGGTCAAGCTCACAGCGCTAATTACACAGATCAGCAACTTGCTTATGACCTTTCACAAGCTTTAGTGCATTCAGGTATTGCTAATTTAACCCTTGATGCTGGCGCAATTGATATGAGTGATGTGCTTGCCGCGAATTTAACTCAGGCTGGTATTTTGCAAGGATCCCTCCGTTCTCAGGTAAGCATCATTGTGAACCCGAATGATGACCATATTTATACAACTCTTAAAGAAATGGCTGATTTACATATTAGTCATTTAAATCTCGGTCAAAAGACTGAGGCTTATGTTGATTTAGGCCTACCAAGCAATGATCCATTAGCACTGACTAATCTTAAGTCGATTCTCAATGAGTTAATTCCTGATTCTGTTCATCCAATGCTCAAATTAAATGGACAAAATAATCCTCATTTAACTCTCTTAATTAGTAATGATGTAGCTAACCAGATTGAACAATTAGGCGGTATTAATGCCAGTATGATTGAGCAAATGACCCATTTGGGTATTAATGAAATTGATATCCTCGCCAGCGCTGGTGATGCGACCCATCATCAAATACTCAGTCAGGATGCAGTTGTAGCTCAGACACCAGTATCCACTATCGAAATCAAAACGATTGGTGCGGATACAGACGCAACAGCATTTGATCACCTGACACATCATATCGGCTAGAATCGTGCAAGTAAGTTACCTAAATCCACACTATATTAATTAAGACATGACTTTACCAACGCAAGAGCTGATGGAGGCTTCCCTAGAGAACAAAGCCGTTCCAGCGCAAAAAGCGAATTCATCTAAAAAGAAAGAAGTGCTTCCTGATGGCGTACTAATGCCTTTAGGTCATGTCCTTCATCAGTGTCGAAAATCCTTTTATTTTGCTTTTATGATTACGGCCATCGTCGATATCATGGGAATTGTTCCGATGCTATACATGATGAGTGTTTATGACCGTGTTATTACCTCTAGGAGTTGGGTCACTTTAGTCTCTTTAACCTTGCTGGTTTTAGCGATGTACCTATTTTGGTCAGCGCTTGAGTGGATCCGTAATCGATTGATGGTCCGTTTGTCACTTCGAATCGATTGGGATTTGGGACCAGATATTTTTGATGCCGCTTTTAGGCGTTTTGTTACCCGTAAAAACGTCAATGTTCATCAATTACTGAATGACCTCAATGTCATTCGACAATTTCTGACGGGGCCTGGCATATTGACACTAATGGATGCACCATTTGGAATTGTCTTCATTATTGTGGCGGCTTTATTTCATCCATATTTAGCCATTTTTGCCATTATTGCGACCGTCTTAATGGGAATTGCAACTTACTTTACTCAAAAAGTAACTAGCCCTATTCTTAAAGTTGCTAATGACGCTAACGCGGAAGCATCTCGAGTAGCATCGAATAGTTTAAAACAGGCAGAAACTACGCTAGCACTTGGCATGTTGGGGGCAGTACGCCATCGCTGGTACCATCAACACCGATTCTTTTTACAAAATCAAGTCAATGCAAGTGAAGCTTCTGGACTCATGGGAGGATTTTCTGGCTTCTTGACGAAAGCGATGCCTTCTTTACAAATGGCACTTGGCGCATATTTAGCGATTGAAGGCTTCATTACTGGGGGGATGATTATTGCCTCAACGATGATGATATCCAAATCGATTGGACCATTACAAAAGCTCTTAACCGGTTGGAAAGAAATCATTTCGTTTCGGCAGTCGTATGATCGGATCAATGCCCTTTTAATGAGTGATACTCGGGTAGAGTCAGGTATGAAGTTACCTCCTGTTATTGGCCATTTAGTCGTTTCGCAACTCACTTCGGTACCACCGGGTTCTAAAAATCCGGTTCTTTCCAATATTCGTTTTGAGGTCAAGCCTGGTCAGGCTTTGGCGATTGTGGGACCAAGTGCTTCTGGTAAAACTTGCCTATCCCGCTTGATTGTTGGCATTTGGAAGCCAACCCAAGGTTCTGTCAGGTTGGATGGCGTAGAAATTGCTGATTGGAACCATGATGATTTTGGCCCCCAAATTGGCTATGTTCCCCAAGACATCGACTTTTTTGAAGGCACCATTGCTGAAAATATTGCTCGGTTGTCGGAAATTGATTCCGATAAAGTACTTGCTGCGACACAACTCATTGGTATGCATGAAGTGATATTAGGATTTCCCAAAGGTTACGAGACTGAACTTGGAGAAACAGGATTTGTTCTTTCAGGTGGACAGCGTCAACGTTTAGCGATTGCAAGAGCACTCTATGGTATGCCAAAATATATTGTCATGGATGAACCTAACGCTAATTTAGATGATCCTGGAGAGCAAGCTTTGGTGGATGCGATTGTGCAGTTAAAACAAGCTGGGTGCGCTGTGGTGATGACTACCCATCGCCCAAAACTCATCAGTGTCGTGGATAATTTACTCGTTTTACAAAGTGGTCAACAAGTTGCCTTTGGACCTGCCGATGAACTGCTCAATGCAGCACGAAATCCTTCCGAACCTACAGCGCCGCAAGGAGCTCCAATATGAGTGAAGAAGAGAAAATCAATTCATCGATTAATCCTGAAAGCATCAAGCTGGCAAAAGAAAACGCCACCATTGTGCCCTTTAAGGACATCTCCGAAAAAGCAGACTCTTGGATTAAGTCCTGGAATCCCTATCATCCAGATTTAATCAAAGATCGCCCCCTTGAGCCCATTGCGATTGAAGAGTCCAAAATTCGTAAAAGTGCTTCCAAAATTTTCTTAATTGGATTTTTTATCTTTATGATTTGGGCATTTACGGCCCCGATTGATGCCGGTGTAAGCTCAATGGGAACCGTCATGGTTGAAGGTTATCGAAAATCCGTACAACACCCAACCGGCGGTGTGATTGATCAGATCAATGTCAAAGAAGGCGACATAGTGACTGAAGGTGATGTACTTTTTAAACTCAACCCACTGAAGGCCGAGGCAGAGCTTGCCGCAACCCAACTGCAATATATTAATGCTCTCGTCACAGAAGCGCGACTCATTGCAGAGCGGGATGAAGAGGTCAAGATTCATTGGCCCAAAGAGTTAAAGCAATGGGATGGAAATGATCAAGTCGAAGAGGCAAAAAAGATACAACAAAAACTCTTCAAAACGCGCCGCAATGAATACAGTTCTACCATGCGTTCAAGAGCGATTCAGATCAAGAGTCTAACTGAAGAGGCACTTAATAATCAAATTCTTGCCAAAGAGGGCTATGTCTCTCAAGCACAGGCGAACCAAGTGGTTCGAAGTCGTTTAGATACAGAGATCGCCATGAATCAATTAAGAGGTACTTACTTTAAAGAAATTGATTCCCAACTTTCTGAAATTCAAAAGACACGAGATGCCCTAAAAGATCGTTTGCAATCCCTTAATTTTGAACTTGAGTCCACCAATATTAAAGCGCCATCTTCAGGAACACTTATTGGCCTTAAAGTAAATACAGTTGGTGGCACGATTAATCCAAATCAAACCGTTGCTGAAATTGTGCCAAAAGATGCTACGTTAACCATTGATGCTCAAGTTTCACCTTCGATTATTGATCGTGTCAAAATGGGGCAGGAAGCGGACTTAAGATTTACCGGCTTTAATCAAAATATTACTCCTGTGGTGGTAGGGCATGTGAGTTTAATTGGCGCAGATAAATTACCTGCGCCCCCTGGCCAGGCTATCCAAAAGGAGGAATTTTACCTAGTACAAATTAAAGTGAGCAAAGAAAACTTGAGCATCTTAGGTAATTTACAAATTCAACCAGGCATGCAAGTCGATGTGATTTTCAAGACAGGCGAGAGAACCTTTATGAGTTACCTAATTAAACCTCTAAGTGATAAAGTTGCAACAGCTTTTATTAATTAGAATTTTCACAAAAATAACCATGATTGAGCAATGATGAATATAAAAGACCCTATTTATGTCAAATACTTAGTTATTTTTTTAACGGCTTGCAGTTTTTCTGCAAGCGCCATTACTTTATCAGAAGCCTTTAATCTTGCCCTTGATTATGATTCTCAGTTCCAGGCCGCTAAAAATGAAAAGGATGTGACAAAGGGGCAAGCATATCAAGGATATTTAGGGTATTTACCCAAATTTTCTTACAATCAACAACAGTTATCTACGGACGTAGATACTCGAATTTCTCGAAGTATTAATCAGCCGATATTTGATGCAGATAAGGCAGCTTCTCTGGCCCAGGCCCCAATCCGGGAATCATTTGGTGAAGCAACTTTTTTGGCAAAAGAGCAAGAATTAGCGCAGCGCATGTTGAAGGGGGTAAATGCAATTATTTCCTCATATGAAGCAGTTCGGGCGAACGAAAGTCGAATTAAAGCATTGAGCACCCAATATCAAGCAGCGAAGAGAAAATACGCATTAGGCCAGGGGACTATTTCGGATGAACTTGATATTCAAGTGAAATTTGAACAAGCGAAAGCAGATATGCTAACGCTCAAAGCTAATTATAAAATTGCGCAAATTCAACTCTCATCCATTGTTGGTCAAAAAATCATTGATACCGATTTTCAATTACCTGCCGTTCATAAAGAAGTTGTCGTTGATGATTTAGAGCTTGCATTTTCTAAAGGCCAAGAAAAAAATCCCAATTTAATTGTAGCCAGAACCAATGAGCGACTGGCTAAATTTGATATCTTAAAGACCTCAGCTAGCATATTGCCAACAGTATCTTTTACCAATATGCAAAGTCAATATTTAGGCAATACGATTAATTACAATGGTTTGACCGTGAGTATTCCAATTGATACGAGTGCTTTTGCTGGAACTTACAGTTCGAATGCTAAAGCAGGACAATTAATGAATCAGCGAGTTGATGCAGAGATTAAGGCGAAAGTCGAATTAGAAAAACTATACTCACTGATTGAAGCTGGCCAGGAATCAATTAAGATTAAAAAACAGGCAATTATTGCTGCGGAAAAAAGTGTGAAGGCCAATCAAATCAGTTATGAAGCTGGCGTTAGGACATTAACTGATGTCTTAAATAGCATTCAGACTCAGTTTCAGGCGATGAATGATTACTCTCAGGCAGTAACAGGAGTTGCAGAAAACATCCTCAATTTTTATTTGCTTGAAGGCTACGATACCCAAGAAGCTATTGTAAAAACTCAGGCATTTTTATTTAATCTATAAATCATGCAATTTAATAAACCTCACAGCCCCTCGAAGATGAGATATCTTGCCTTTGTGTTGGTCCTATTTCAATGGGCATTCGTTTCCCATGCCATTGGTGCAGAAAGTGAGTCCGTAGGTACCTCAGTGATTGTTAAGGCTGGATCAGGTTTTGCTGTCAATAAAAATGGTTATATTTTGACAGCTGGTCATGTGATCCCGGATAAGGGTGAAATTACGGTTTATTCAAGCGCTTACCCTAAGGGGCTTAGTGCTAAGGTAATTAAAATAGATCGGACCTTAGATCTTGCAATCCTAAAAGTGAATGAGATTACCAAGCCATTAAGTATTGCTAAGTGGTCGACAGTACCGAATGGACTGGTCATTTTTTCTCTTGGTTATCCCACGCCTGATATTTTAGGTCGAGACCTAAAAATCACTTCTGGCCTGATTAATGCACTAGAGGGAATTGATAAACGACCTGGTTTATTTCAGTTTAGTGCGCCCATACAAATTGGCAATTCTGGTGGACCTGTCGTTAGCTCAGACCTTAATGTGATTGGTGTCATTCAAGGAAAATTTGATAGTTCAGTTCGCAATAGCAGCAATTTGCAAAATGTCAATTTAGCGATTCAAACAAAAATCATTGAAGAATTTTTAACGACAGCAAATATAGACTTTACTTCTAAAGCATTTAATCCTAACGTGGTCAAACCATCACAAGTTGTTTATGCTGAATCTGAAGCAAGTTTGTTTATGGTCTTGGTGAGAGACAAAAGTGCACCGAATACTGATAAAAAAGTCAATATTGATGAGAATATCCGCGTCTTGTTAGGAGTATTACCTAAAGCGGATCAACCCAAGCTTTTTGGGGCTTTTAAGGTTGGCTTTGACAAGCTTCTCGATATTGGTCGCGAGCAAATATTAATTAAATCCTCTAGTATTCAAAAAGTTGAAGGCAGTTCCCAGGTGGTGAAGTTTGAGAGTGTTTTGTCACTGAACAAACCTAAATTATACGAAGACCAACAAAAATACTCATCTTTGATTATGAGTTCTCAATATGATTGCGTGAATCAAACGATTATGATCACTCGAAAAGAGTACAAAGAAGATTTATTTGGGACAGGAAAAACGATTGTTTCATTATCTAAGAAAGAGGGTTCTCCGAATGACTTCAAACCCTTTAAGTCAGAAAATATCAATACGTTTATTTTGCGAACAGCTTGTGAAAATTTACCTGTTGTTGCAAAAGAAAAGGCCAGTCCTGTGATTGCGGGTACTACCTCAATACCATCCAATTCAAGTCAGGTGGTGAGTGCAGTAGAACCGGTTGAGCAAAAGGTTCAACCATTAACCTCAGCATCAGAGTCAAAGTCAAGCCTGCAAGCAAAGCTTGAGCAGCCTAACAATATTAATTTTGAAGTGACAGAAAAGAAGTCTGAACCCTTAAAAGCTTTGGATGATACCAGTAATATGGTTAAAGATGTTGTGGTGACAAAACCTCAAAATGAAACGAATAGTGAGACTGATTTGGATAAAATTCGAGGTTTATTAAATACTTGGAAATCTGCTTGGGCCGAAAAAAATATTCAGCTATATATTAAGATGTATTCAGCAACTTATGCCCCTGAGGGGAAAGCACATCAAGAGTGGTTAGATCAGCGAACACTCAGGATTAACAAAGCTACTCGCATTGAGATTCTTCTTGAGGATATTAAAATCCAGAAACAAGGTCAAAAGTACATTGTGAGTTTTGTGCAAAATTACACATCTGGCCAACTAAAAGAAAAATCTACTAAAACTTTAGAGTGGGCAGAAGAGGGTAGTCAACAAATAGGTAGTAAGTCAGACCAGTGGGTGATTGTGCGGGAAGTATCCCAAACAATTCGTTAAATCAATTGTTAAGAAAAAAAGATGGATTTAGATCAAATTACACCTGAACCACAAGCGATTGAAGGTATTTTTAAGCAATACCATCGATTTTGTCATTCATTTGAAGATTTTATGAGTCATTTGTTAGAGACTCAGTTTTGGCGAAATCTTGACTTTCCCCATAATCCTTATAAAAGGGTTTTGCTGGAGTTGTGCCAAAAGATTGATGACCACAATAATCAATTAGACCATGAGCCTAGCTACCATAATCGAAGTCATTTTATAGATGTGTGTATTAGCTTAAGTCTTTTACTTAAAAGTGAAAGTAAATTTACGGAAGATTATTCTCATACCGTGCATTGGATATTAAGTGGGCAGCAAAAGTGGTTACTGCTTCTTTGCGCTGTGGGGCATGATTTTGGGCATTTAGGTAATGTGAATCAATTTCCTTTTGAAATTGAGTCGGGATCTTTTGAGTTGGTCAAGAAATCCTTGCTTGAATTACCAGAAGACCATAAGATGGCATTACTCAATGGTCAACAAATGGACGACTTTCTTGAACAGATTAAAGTCATTATTTTAGCCACCGACCCACAGTATTTGCCAACCCTGACCAAAAAGATACAGCAATCTCAGGATTCTTTTATAGACCGACTCGATTTAATGAGTATGTTACTGATAGAAGCGGACTTAATGGCGAGTATCATGCCTAATTACGGTAAAGAATTAGGTCAGCGCTTATCTAAAGAGTGGCAGATTAGTAACCCAACTAAAGCTGATTTGATTGCCAGTAATGAAGGTCGTAAGGGTTTTTTAAATTACGTGCAATTTTTATCTCAACATGCCAAAGTGTTGGGTATCCCTCAAATTCTGAAAGATTCTATTGCATCGGTTAGTCAGTCATCATTATGAGTTCAAATAGCGACGCATCAGTCAGTATTGGTAATATACCGTTTTTT
>CANFOL010000055.1 GCA_947448695.1 Burkholderiaceae bacterium | reverse complement strand
GTCTAAAGCGGCAATGCCAAAGTGGACTTCCGGGTCTGCGGTGGATAACCACTTCGCCATCACGCAAATAGAGCTCTGTGGGCTCGGCGTATTTGAGCTGGCTTAATGCTGTGGGTTGAGATTCTTGCTGGGGTGAGGAGATTACTTCTAGGTGACTTTCGGGTACTTTGATTACCTTAGTCACTTTTTGGTTGGCGTGCTGTTGTCATACAGCTATTTTATTTTCTAAAAAATGCTTGGGCAACCTTACCTTATCTTTTTGCAAGATTAGTTCTGTGCTCTACATCAGTCTCACGAGTTAATGCCAATCGAAGACACTCTAATCTACCAACGCAAAATTGCATTCTATTTTCAGTAAGCAATTCTTGGTCAAGGTTTCTAAGGTGAGACAAAAGCGAACTTAAGGAGTGCACGTTTTTAGGCTGATTCGTTTTGAATTCAGCATCACCTGTAAATACAACCATTCCCAATACTTGCTCTGCCGGCAAGAAATCCAGTAGATCCTGCACAGCCTTTGAATGCTTATAGTTTTGATGAAGTGGATTTTGGAAGCGATACTTACGCCCCCAAATAACTTGAGTCCACTCCCTAGACTTTTCGTCTCCAAATATCCAGCCTTTGTAATGCTTGGTTTCTATAACAAAAACTCCAAATCGCGAAACTAGAATATGGTCAATCTGAGTTGTTCCATTTCCAAGTTTTAGCGTGACATTGTTCAACAAATGCCATGACTCTTTGGGAAGATTATTGGTAAGCGCCTTGCGAACCAATACTTCACCAATATTCTGAAACTGATATGTGCGATAGCTTTTTAACGCATAACCAAGTAATGCGGCAAGTGGAACAAGAATCCACCAATACTTAATCATTTATTTTTTCTTAATTAGTGGATGGCGCTCAAGAAGAGTTTTTGGGGTTATTCCAATCTCACCATCAGGATCAATAATTTCCATGGGCTCCCATACAGTCGGCTGGTCTTCTAAATCAGTAATCCTTGTCATCCGCCAAACCTACTGGTATTAAAAATTTCTTGGACATTTTTACCCCTTGCTAATAATCAATATATTAGTTTCACAACATTAACATAGTCAATTTCTTATAGCAATTGGTATTAATTGCCAATAAATGACAGAGGTGTAATGTGACCCTAATTTAATTTTGTCCTTTAAAAGGACAATCCATAACTGGGGTATCCCAAACAAGACCACTTGAATAGCAGGAACGGTCAAACAGGATTTGGCATCTTGAAATCTAGATTTTGAACTCTTGGAAAGATTGCGGCGCTGGGACTAAGGTGAGCTCACCATCAACTACTTTTAGGCTAACTCAAATAAAAAACCACCCGAAGGTGGTTTTAGTGTTTCTTGGTGGCCCGGGGCGGAATCGAACCACCGACACAAGGATTTTCAATCCTCTGCTCTACCGACTGAGCTACCAGGCCAAGAAAAATTATTATACTCTAATCGACTTTTCTAAACTAGTTTTCGTTTCGTTAGTCTACTTAGTATGGCCAATGGACTACTCATTGGATCATACAAAGCATCGATAGGAAGATTATACGTTTGCTCCATCATAAATTGCCCACTCATGGCAGCATGTGATGTTTGATCTGAAAAACATACCCATACATCCCCTGGTAAAAATTTAAACTCACTTTGATGGGAATTCTGTTGATAACTCAAATCGGACTTCATCGCATCATGTATTTGTAACATCATATGATCATATTCACTTCGAAGTGTTTTTGTCAGCCCAAAACTTTTTAAGATATTTGCTTGAAATGGTGAGTAAGGCTTAATCAAAGGTATAAATTGTTGCGCAATATTTTCAAAACTATCGCCAACCCTCCAAACTCTAGGAACGCCATTTGGATTGATGTTCATAAACACCCTTAAAATGCGCTCACCGTAATTAGGCCTTGTAGCAAAAGCATCAACATGTAAGCGCTTATCATCCGCTCTCCAAGACTGTTTTCGTTCTTCAATATTAAAAGGTCTAAAACTAGTGGGTGCAACTTTTAAAGATGGTGAATATTTAGGGGCTAAAGAGTTGATTAAGCTATTCGCAGAATTTCTGTATCGGAAAATAAGTTCTCTTAATAGTTTGAGGGATTTTTCATTTCCCTGAGCACCTTTTAATACATTATCAGCACCAACACTGATATTCCTAGCTTTGGGATTTTGTATTTCTGGAACAAATAAAGATTTTTCTTGATCCGACACTTCAAACTCTAAATTTGAAAAGTGCAAAACCTTTCCACTACACAAGGCATGAATCCAATCAAGATTAGGTTTATCAATAACCCAATTTGGTGATTCAATAGTAATAATTGAGGATGGCATAATAAAAGTTATTTAATAATCTAAGTGCTACTACTGCCTATTTTTCGAACATCAATTCCTAATGCTTTTAATTTTCTATACAGATGTGTTCGTTCTAGACCGGTCTGCTCAGAAACCCGTGTCATACTTCCGCCGGTGAGCTTCAAGTGATATTCAAAGTACGCTTTTTCAAAAATATCTCTAGCCTCTCTAAGCGGTAGGTCAAAATGCCCTTGAACTAACTCCTTAACCTCTGATGAAACAACAAGACTGGTTTGGCGCGTATTATCAACGCTGCTATTATTCTGAATATCTAATGGCTTATTCAATCCTGATGCGAGCGAACCTGGAGTTGATCCAAAGTCTTTTACCCCTTGACCAAAGCTATCAGATGATTCCTTTGGCGCTACTCTTTCTAATGCTTGGCTAACCGTTTTTAATAATTTTTGTAAAGCAATCGGCTTTTCTAAAAAGTTGCATGCTCCAATTCGGGTTGCCTCAACCGCTGTATCAATCGTGGCGTGTCCAGACATCATAATTACCGGCATAGTTAACTTGTCATCCTTTGCCCACTCCTTTAATAGGGTAACCCCATCAGTGTCTGGCATCCAAATATCGAGAAGGACCAAATCAGGCAATAATTGATCGCGCACAGTACGTGCTTGTTGAGCATTCTCCGCTGAATAAACAACGTGGCCTTCATCACTCAATATCTCATTGAGTAACTCTCTAATTCCCATTTCATCATCTACTACTAATATATTAGCCATTCTTAATTGTCCTATAAACTAATTTTAATATCTATTTTTTAATTTTTATGCCAAACGCTCAAAAAGGATTGATATTCTTGCCCCTCGAATTACTGTCTCTCTCATCCGATTTTTAAGCTCAATTCTTGCACCATGTTCATCAATTATCTTTTTGACAACGGCTAATCCAAGGCCCGTTCCCTTTGTCTTCGATGTTACATATGGTTCAAATGCTCTTGACAAAATTCTTGGTGAAAATCCTGGGCCATTATCTGCAATAGAGAGTCTTACTAATTTTTCAGTTTGATTTACCAAACCCACATAATTCACGGTTTCAGTGCGAATCTGGATTTCTGGCTCTGAATGAATTTCTGTTGCAGCATCTATGGAATTTTGCAAAATATTATGAATCACCTGTCGAAGCTGGGTTGAATCACCTAAAATTTCTGGGGCATTAGTGTCTAGTTTTAATTCAATATGAGTACCTTCGTATAAACCCAAAATATCTTGAATCAAATTATTTAAATCTACTGGCAACATATTAGGGGAGGGTTTTTTACCAAAATCTCTAAAGTTATTAACCATGGTTTTCATCGCTTGAACTTGAGTAATAATGGTTGTCGTTCCCTTCGCGATAATTTCCTCTTGCTCTTCAGTCATTTTCCCGGTAAGTTTTTGAAAAATGCGCTCCGCAGATAATTGAATTGGGGTTAATGGATTTTTAATTTCATGAGCTAAGCGCTGAGCAACCTCTCCCCAAGCGATCGAACGTTGAGCTGCAATAACTTCTGTTATATCATCAAAAACAATAATGTATTGTTTACCCGTTAACTCCGTTCCCCTAGCCAACAAAATGGGGGAAACATTGTCTTGATCTGTGGCGTTGTCATATAAATAAATTTGACGCTGCCAAGATTTTTCACTTGTTGTGGTGTCTTTTGACTCTAGCGGTGCTTGCTCATCGGATCCTACTGAAACTTGATTTGTTTTAAATGAATCCTTAATGGTTGATTCAAAATGTAGTAGCTCAGGATAATAACTTAAAGGCTTTCCAATCAATTGGTTTAAATCTTTTTCTAAAATTCTTTTAGCACCTTCATTTGCAACTAACAATCGAAAACTAGCATCTAGAACACAAACACCTGCAGTCAAATTAGCTAAAACTGATTCAGAAAAATCTTTAGACTGTTGTAACGACATTCTTGCATCAGACAACTGTTTAGTCATGTTGTTGAATTGGCGGGTTAACATACCCAACTCATCAGGGGTGTTCATTTGAGGCTTGGGTGACAAATCCCCTTGAGCGACTGCCTGTGTGCCTCTAAGCAGCATTAGCAACGGCCGCGCAAGTTGTCTACCTAAAATCAAGGCTAATACAATTGCAATAAAGAGCGCTAAAAACATCGTTAATGTTAAAGAGCCAATATACATTTTCTTTAAGCCTAACCTACTTAAAGACTTTTCTTGATAATCGCGGTATGCTTTTTGAACTACCTTCGCACTTTCAACAAGAGATGGATCTAATTTTTTGGTAATTTTTAAAATACGTTGATTAGTTAAAAGATAAAAAGCGTTTATCTGATATGCCTCGGCTTCTGGGTTGCTGCCCACCTCTTCAATTGAAGAAACTTGATTATTTTTCTTAAGTTCAAATAATAAATCTTGGGACAATACCGTATCTTGTATCTCCTGATAACCACAATTCACGCTAAAAAATTCTCGACTAGATGCATCAATAATTGAAATTTGATCTGTTTTAATTGTGTAACAAAAATCTTTTAACTCATTATTTGATTTAATTTTTGTCAATTGTTGATTGGTTACAAGTTGATTACCTACCATCAAAAATTCATGCTGAGATATCTCAAAGGAGTTACGGCCAAGCTGCAGGCCAGACTCTAATGCAGACTCCACATTGACATCAAACCAACTTTCAATACTTCGCCCCACAAACTGCAAGGAAACTGAATATAAAATTGCCCCTGGTAATACCCCCACTAACCCAAAGATCATGGCCAGCTTTGCTATTAATTTAGTTCCAAAAAAACCTTGGCGCCAACGGATAGTTAATGTGATGATCAGTCCAGTGATTACCAGTAAAAGACCTATTCCAACAATAATATTAATTGAATACAACCAGACAAAATATTGGCTTAAAAACTTTGCGTCAGCACTAATGCCGGTAAGTAATCCCAATAATAAGATTGCAAGTATAAATACCAAAATCAAAAAAGCTGTTAACTCTTTTTTTATTCCATACTTTCCAACGCTCATATTCTCTGAATAGGTAATCAACGGTTCATTCATTATTTACCCGTTGATTTATATTTTGGAATAAATGAGAATCTATGCCAATCACTTGTCAAATTCCATTCGCGAGCATTTAATGCATTAATTTGAAATGGTTTTGGTAGCTGGCTCAAATCTAATCGCATACGAATTGCCCCATCGTATTGACGACCATTATCTAAAGCTGATAATTCAGCTACTTGCCAACCTGCAATTGCTCCAACTTGAATTAATGCCTCCTCTAGTGTGTTTGCAGAAAGGGTCAATGCCCCAACATTAACCCGGTATTGCTGCGTTAATGGTTGATATGAAAGCTTAATAATTTTATTGGCTATTACGGCTTTTTCTTCAAGCCAATACCAACGACCCCTAGTGAGATTAAACTCCGTAAGAAATTGAAAAGTAATACCCTTTTTAACCGCATCACTTAAGTCTGGAGGTAGCTCAATTTGATAGGAAGCGTTAATCACCCATGACTGATCCACTGGCTCCACTTGAAGTTGCCTAAGCTTAATGCCCTCAGCATAAGCTATACCTGAGCAAATTGAAGCCAAGATTAACAGGCAAAGGACGAAGAATTTTTTACATTGCTTCATCTTTTCTTTTGTAACATTCCATAATAAAAACCATCATGCCATTCATTTGGTAAGATTTGTCCTAGACACTCTAATCGTAGCGCATCCTTGAGGTTTTCAGTAAACCACTCTAGCTGAATTTCACCCTCTTGGGGAAATATTGAGCAAGTCACAAATAACAGTCTCCCGCCTGGCTTTAATAAACTCCATAATTCCAAAATAATTCTACGTTGTAAGTCTTGAAGAAGTGAAATATCTGCACTACGTCGCAAATACAAAATATCTGGATGACGACGAATAATACCTGTAGCTGAGCAAGGCACATCCGCCAGTATTGCATCATAGTTTTTACCTCCCCACCATGCAGAAGCTTGCGTGGCATCACCAATGAGTAAGTTAGCTTGAAGATCCAGTCGGGACAGGTTTTCTTGGACACGTTGCATTCGTTCTTCATCTATTTCAAGCACATCTAAATTTATTTCAGCCAGCTCTAATAAGTGTGACGCTTTTCCTCCAGGAGCACTGCACGCATCTAGTATATATTCACCTGTTACTGGGGAAATTAAATGTGCAGCGATTTGTGCCCCTAAATCTTGCACACTAAATAATCCTTCTTTAAATCCAGGAATTAATTGCACAGGCATTGAGCTTTGTAAAGCAATGGCATTGGGGGCTACTTTTTGCCACTCTTGTGGAATTTCTAATAGAGCAATTTCAGCATCCATCAATCGTAAAACATACTCTTGTTTAGATATTTTTTTAGAGTTTACCCGCAAGAACATTTTTGCCGGTTTTAAATTTGCCTCCAATATAGGTACTAAATCTGATGGGTAAGCTCGTTTTAGGTTTTTTACCCACCAAGAAGGATATTGAGCATCTAAAACATGAATTTCTAAAGCTTCGGGGTTTTCTATTACCCGTCTTAAAACAGCATTGATTAATCCTTTTGCGTGTCTCGTTTTTAATGATTTTTGTGCGGCATTGACGGTTTCGTTGACTAATGTGTAAGCCGTATATTGGTTTTGGGTATCTTTTAGCAATGTGCTAATGGCAATCAGAAAAAGGTCTTCTACTTCAGGATCTATTTCTTTACGGAGAAATTGTTTTAGTGCTTGTAGAATTTTTGGTTTATTGCGAAGCGCGTCAAAGGTTAAGCTTTGAGCTGCCGATCTATTTTCGCTCGGCGCTGATGCTAGTGCTTGTGTTAATGATATTCCTTGTCGAACTTGGTCAAGTAAATGGGCTGCAAGAAGTATAGTTTCACTCAGGTTACTTCCTGCGGCCTTTTTAGTTAAGTTGATATTAGAATCTGTTGATTTGATTTGCACTATATTGGGTATGTTCCTGTCTTCGACATTTCTACTAAATTATTTACTCTTACCTCTGTTGCCGGATGCGTTGAAAACAAACTCCGCAATCCACCACTTGACAATGGATTCATAATCATCATTTGTGCCACTGCTGGATGGGTTTCTACACGATCAAATGGAATTCCTTGAACCGCACTTTCAATTTTCTTTAGCGCTGAAGCAAGTGCTAATGGGTCCTCTGAAATTTGCGCCCCTACTCGATCTGCCTCATATTCTCTTGCTCTTGAGATTGTCATTTGAATCAAACTAGCAGCCAATGGCGCTAAAAAAACTAATAGGAAATTTAAAGGGTGACTGCCGCCTTCTCGATCTCGACCACCTGCGAACATGGCAAAATTAGCAATGCTTGAAATCGCACCAGCCATCGTCGCGGCAATGGTTGATATCAAAATATCTCTATTTTTAATGTGCGCTAATTCATGGGCCATTACACCCCGAAGTTCTCTTTCATTCAAAATATTCATAATGCCGGAAGTGGCCGCAACTGCTGCATTTTCAGGGTTTCGGCCGGTAGCAAAAGCATTCGGTGCATTTTCATCAATTAGATATACCTGAGGCATTGGTAAGTCTGCCTTTTGAGATAATTCTTTGATTAACTTGTAATAGGCAGGAAAGCTTTGTTCATCCACTTGTCTTGCACCAAACATTTTTAAGACCATTTTGTCTGAATTCCAATAACTGAAGAAATTCATTCCAATAGCCATAATGAGTGCTAAAAGCATTCCCTGTGGCCCGCCCAAAGCACCACCAATATACACAAATAAAGCCGTTATTACCGCCATGAGAATGGCTGTCTTGGTTAAATTAAACATGAAAACTCTCCATATCAATAATCATATTTTTATCATAGATCCCAAGTGTAAAAGTTTTATTCATTGGAAAACTTGCCCTGGCTTTAATTGCATATTTTTTACAAATTGGCCTGCATTCATTCTTTTTGATCCCGCCTTTTGAACCTCTAATAGTCTGATCGCTCCTTCATTGCCAGCAACACTAATCCCAAATTCATCCACCTCCAATATTTCTCCTGGTTGATATGGTTTATCTTTTTTCCATCGATGTGAGATGTTTTCAGACAGCCATATTTTGATGATTTCTTGGTTAAAAGTTGTAAATGCTCCTGGGGATGGGTTCAAAGCTCTTATTTGCCGATCAATTTGATATGCCTCTTGACTCCAAACAATTCTAGCTTCTTCTTTTTTTATCTTTTCAGCATAGGTTATTCCTGCTTGATCTTGCTCCAATAAAACAAACTTCTCATGACGCGCTAATTTATTTAAAACCTCAATCAAAACTCTAGCGCCTTGAGATGCTAAGCGGTCATGTAATGTAGCTGTCGTATCAAGACTTTGTATTTGTATTGTCTCTTTCGCAATGATTGGACCAGTATCTAAACCTTGTGCCATTTTCATAATACAGGTACCAGTTTGCTCATCCCCTGCCCAGATGGCGCGATGTATTGGTGCGGCGCCACGCCATCGAGGCAACATGGAAGCATGCACATTAATACAACCTAACTCATTTTTGGATTCAACTAAGCTTAACAACCAACTTGGCAGTATAAGTCCATAAGCGGCCACAATCATCACATCAAAATCTAATGTCTCGATTTGTTTTTTTGCATGGAGTGCTTCAC
Organism: Burkholderiaceae bacterium; assembly: GCA_947448695.1. GTDB lineage: Bacteria > Pseudomonadota > Gammaproteobacteria > Burkholderiales > Burkholderiaceae > Polynucleobacter. The sequence continues at coordinate 376 of CANFOL010000055.1, read as the reverse complement.
TTGCAAAAGCTCCATCTAACTTGAGTGAGCTAGGTTGTAATATTGGGATTGCCATTTTTAAAGCTTTTTGCTTTACATAACTTGGCATTACTTTTAATCCACGTCCGGAAGCCCTATCGGGTTGTGTCATCACAGCAATCACTTGGTGATTTGATTTTTCTAATGCCTCTAAAATAATTGCTGCAAACTCTGGTGTTCCAGCAAAAATAATTTTTAACTTTTTCATGACGGGTTGTAGGGCAAAATCGCCCATTTTATTTCCAAGGGAGGCGCGCCGTTTTTCTTCGTCCATGGAATAGTTTCTACTCCTTTTACAGGTGCCTTTTCATACATTTCTTGTACTTCTTTACTTGGTGGCTGACCTTGACTGCTTTTT
>CANFOL010000054.1 GCA_947448695.1 Burkholderiaceae bacterium | reverse complement strand
TTTATGACATCAGTTAAAACTTACCTAAATCAACTCAAATACAGTTTTTAACGTCTCTGTCTAAACCAAGTGTGGGAACAAATGTGGGAAAAACAACTAGGTTAGTTGTTTATACTAATAACTTGTTGACACATTGGCGGAGAAGGAGGGATTCGAACCCTCGGTACCTTGCGGTACGCCTGATTTCGAGTCAGGTACATTCGACCACTCTGCCACTTCTCCGATTCAACAAATCTTACTCTTTTTTGATAAAGTTAGCATGATTCTGCTATCCTAATTGAAGAAATATTATTTATACAAATGAGATCTTATGAACTACACCAAATATAACCTCCCAGCCGTTTTTTCTCCAGTGTTAACTCCTGTTAGTAAGGAGTTTGAGCCAGATCATGCCAAGCTTCTCAGACAATGTAAATGGTTAAATGCGAATGGAGTAGGGCAAGCGATTTTTGGGACAAATTCCGAAGCAAATTCTTTTTCAGCAATGCAAAAAATCAAAACCTTAGAGTATCTTATTCATGGTGGATTAAATCCTAAGCATATGATGCCTGGAACTGGAGCTTGTTCAATTGATGAAACTGTAGCGATGACTAAAGCCGCTATTCATACAGGCTGTGCTGGAGTACTTATGCTTTCGCCCTTTTATTATAAGGATGTTAGTGATGATGGTCTATATGGTTTTTATGCCAAGGTTATTGAGAAGATTGCAGATGCCCAATTAAAAATTTATGTTTATAACATACCACCAGTAACCAAAATATCTTTGAGTGTTCCTCTTTTGCAAAGATTAGTAAAAGACTTTCCGAATACAGTGGTGGGAATAAAAGATAGTTCTAGCGATTGGAGTTATACAGAATCTGTTATTAAAGCCTTAGCTGGTTCAGGTTTCCAGGTATATGCTGGTAGTGAAACTTTCCTGATGAGAACATTGCGGGCTGGCGGCATGGGTTGTATTTCAGCCACTGCAAATGTCAATCCTAAAGCGATTTCAGATTTAGCCGGACACTGGCAAGATGCTGATGCAGATGATCAACAAGCGCAATTAGATATTGTGCGATCCACATTTGCCAAATACCCCATGATCCCAGCCATGAAAACTGCTGTGGCGCATTTCTCAAAAGATGCTGCGTGGGTTCCAGTTGTTCCCCCTCTCATTGATTTGAAGCTTGAGCAACAAACATCACTTCTAGCCGATTTAGAAAAGATTCAATTTACGATGAATGGATTATAAAAAATAATTAATTAAAAAAATAAGGATTTTTATGGATAACAAACAACAAAAACCAAGTCATTTAGAAGATCGACTTGTCAAATTTTTAATACCATCAGGTAATTTTATGGTGTCAGTTTTTCATCATGTCGCTTTGTTTGTCATCGGAGTTGCAACTGTCTGGTCTGCTGGTTACGCTGTGATGGAGATGTTCCAGAAAACGCATGCCACAGTAGAAGATTTATTACTCCTATTTATTTACCTAGAAATTGGTGCAATGGTTGGTATTTACTTTAAAACTAATCATATGCCCGTTCGGTTTTTGATTTATCTGGCTATTACGGCTGTAACAAGATTAATTATCGATGTGGTGAATGTGAAACATGAGGCGAGTATGGAAGTTATGTTTTTAGGTGGGGCTATCTTGATTTTAGCTTTTGCAAATCTTGTCGTGCGTTATGCATCTTATAAATATCCTTCTAAGATTAATATAGAGGAAGATTGAAATGGCAAAGTTTAGTCAATCATTAGACAGATGGAACAGTCGCTTTTCAACCCCTAATTATTTATTTGGCACTAAAGTTAACCATTATTTAAGCTCTCAAAAAGATCGCTTAGATATTGGAAAAGCCTTAGCTATTGCAGATGGTGAGGGGCGGAATAGTGTATGGTTAGCACAACAGGGTATAGCAGTTGACGCTTTTGATTTTTCACCAGTAGCGGTTGAAAAAGCCAATCAGTTAGCTCGCGAAAATAGGGTATCCGTACATTTTAGCTGTAGTGATTGGCAATCATTTGTATGGCCCAAAAGCACATATGATTATGTTGTCGGCATATTTTTCCAATTTGCGGATCCTCAGGATCGTGCCGAAATATTTGCCAGGATGGATCAAAGTCTTAAGTCTGGCGGGCTTGTTATTATTCAAGGTTATAGTGAAAAACAGCTTGAGTACAACACAGGTGGTCCAGGAGTTTTAGAGAATTTATATACAGAGGATTTACTTAGGTCAGCGTTTGCTGGATATCAAATTATCGACAGCCGAACATATGAGCAGGAGATTGAAGAAGGAGATGGACATGCAGGCATGTCTGCTCTCGTTGGATTTGTTGCTCAAAAACCTTAAACAATATCTGCCGTCTTGTAAACCGTGATGACAAAGAATACCGCGAGTGTCTTCATTGGCCTTATGGTAAAAAATGCCCTATAGGCAAACCTAAGATAAATAAGCGTTTCAAGCACAATCAAAATCCATCAACTCCCCAATTTATTATGAAGAGATAGAAGTGATTACTTCTTCCATCAGCATAGATAAGTTAAATGACACTTATATAGGGTCAACAATAGGGTTATATAAAAACGAAGTCAAATTTACAATTAGTTAACACCTTTAAAACTTTTTATAAGTAAAACATGATGTTCTTCAGTACTAGAATAAAGAAGCCATGCTCTATAGGGTATCCGCCTAAATATTTACCGACTATTCAAACTGATCTTTTAGTGATTGGTGCTGGTTTAGCTGGCTTAACCGTTGCTTTAAAAGTCGCAGAAAATCGGAAAGTGATTGTTCTTGCTAAGCGGGAGCTGACTGAAGCTGCTACAGCATGGGCTCAAGGTGGAATTGTTGGTGTTCTAGATGAAAAAGATAGTTATGAATCACATGTTGCAGACACATTAGAAGCTGGAGCAGGACTTGTCTCTGAAGCAACTGCGCGGTATATTACCGAAAATTCTCAACAAGCTATCCAGTGGTTAGTGGATCAAGATGTAGAGTTTACCCAAGATCCTGAGGGGCCTTTAGGACTGCACTTAACCCGGGAGGGTGGACACACCCATCGACGTATCGCCCACGCTGCAGACGCCACTGGAAAAGTAATTCACACTGCTCTATTAGAAAAAGCAAAAGCGCATCCCAATATTCAATTATTAGAAAACTGGGTTGCAATTGATTTGATCACTACTCACAACTTAAAAGATAACCTTAATAAAGATTACCAAAAAAGTGTCAGGAAAGATCGATGTTACGGTGTTTATGCACTGAATATTGTTCGTGATGAAGTTCTTGCAATCACAGGTAATGACGTGGTTGTATCAACAGGCGGCGTTGGTCAAGTTTATAGGTACACATCCAATCCTGCTACTTCTACCGGAGATGGTATTGCAATGGCGTATCGTGCAGGGTGTCGTGTTGGCAATATGGAGTTTATTCAATTTCATCCAACGTGTTTATATCACCCAAAAGAAAGAAGTTTTTTGATTACGGAAGCTTTACGAGGTGAGGGGGCTCATTTAAAACTACCCAATGGTTATCGCTTTATGACTGATCATGATGAACGATTGGAGCTCGCTCCCCGAGATATTGTTGCTAGATCCATTGATTATGAGATTAAAAAGCATGGTATTGATTATGTTCTTTTAGATGGGACTCATTTAGGTGTAGATTTTCTAAAAAAACATTTTCCGACTATTTATGCAAGATGTTTAGCCGTTGGGATTGATATTACAAAACAGGGTATTCCTGTGGTTCCTGCTGCGCACTATACCTGTGGCGGTGTGATTACAGATTTGCATGGGCAAACAGACTTACCACATTTATATTCTGCAGGTGAGGCAACCTATACAGGCTTACATGGCGCTAATCGTTTGGCGAGTAATTCTTTACTAGAGTGCGTTGTCACTGGAACAGCTGCTGCAGATAAAATCCTAGAACAAGATATTATGCCTATCCCAGAGGTGCATCCTTGGGATGATAGTCAGTTTGAGGGTGACGATGAGCAAGAGTTGATTGCGCTTAATTGGGACGAGTTGCGTTCTTTGATGTGGAATTATGTCGGGATTGTTCGCACAACGAAAAGACTTGAAAGAGCCTTGCACCGAATAGAGCTTTTGAAGCAAGAGGTCCAGAATTACTTTCCCAACTTCCGCGTTAACCGTGACTTGATTGAATTGCGTAATTTGATTGTTTGCGCAGAGCTGATCGTGCGTTCTGCTCTTGAGCGCAAAGAAAGTCGTGGGCTTCATTACTGTCTTGATTACCCACAAACCTTTGCAATGTCTGATCCGACTATTATTACTCCGAAAAGATAAAGACGACATTCTTTATTAAACGTGCATTTAGTAATTATTGGCGATTACAATCTTGGTAAGAGTGCCGAAAGAGATACGATCCATATCTATCATTGTGATCTCGCGAAATTTAGTCATTTCGATACCGCTAGATATTGCATCAACATCGATTCTTGTAGATGAAGCGATCTGAGATAAAGCCTGTAAAAAATGAATGGTAGAGTGGTCTGAGGATAAAAGTGCGCGTACATTACATGTAATTTCGCAGACTTGTGCCTTAGGTTACCTTCCCCATACATCAAGGTCGCTTCTGAATTCGGGTCTAAAGATTTTATCCAAAATTCAAATTATCCTTTCTGTAATAAGATCGCATTACCTTGTTTAATTACTCCATGTACTTGAACCAATTGCGCAGTCCAGTCCACAATGCGGATATCCTCCATTAAGGCACTCTATTCATTTTCGGCGACAGCCTACTTAAAGTAGGTATTAAACTAAGAGATATTTTTCCTATTTATAAATCAAGCCACACCAATATTTTTTACAAAGCCATATTGTGTTTTTGCAAGAAATTTGGGATTATTATTTGTGAAATCAAGCATCTGCTCAATACAGGTTTGCGCTTTTGCTCGAATGGTTTCTTCCACTTGAATTTCACCAGTTTGATTTTCAAGACAAGAAAGAATATTGACTAAACCATTCATCGCCATCCAGGGGCAATTAGCACAGCTCTTACAAGTAGCACTTTGACCCGCTGTTGGAGCTTCAATTAAGATTTTATTAGGAGCTAGTTGTCGCATACGATGCAAAATACCTTGATCTGTTGCGACAATGTATTCTTGCGCACTTCCTTCAACGACAGCTTTAATCATAGCGGACGTTGAGCCTACCACATCAGCCATTTCGACGACTGCTGCAGGAGACTCTGGATGGACCAAGATTTGAGCTTTTGGATGAAACTTGCGAAGCACATCCAACTCAACGGCTTTAAATTCGTCATGGACGATACAAGCCCCATCCCAAAGTACTATATCAGCGCCGGTTTGATCTTGAATATATCGTCCAAGATGGCGATCTGGAGCCCATAAAATCTTTTTACCTCGTTCTTTTAATTGATGCACGATGGCAAGTGCACAAGAGCTCGTTACCATCCAATCGGCTCGAGCTTTCACGGCAGCGCTGGTATTGGCATATACCACCACTGTTCGATTTGGATGAGCATCACAAAATTGATTAAACGATTCTATTGGACAGCCCAAATCAAGAGAGCAGGTTGCGTCCAAGTCTGGCATAAAAACTCTTTTTTGAGGAGAGAGAATCTTTGATGTCTCGCCCATAAAGCGCACACCTGCAACAATCAGTTCTTGAGCCTTGTGGTCACGACCAAAGCGTGCCATTTCTAATGAATCAGCTACGAACCCTCCTGTTTCCATGGCTAAATCTTGAATATCACCATCAACGTAATAATGGGCAACAATAACAGCATTACGAGCTGTTAATAAAGTCCGTATTTTGGATTTAGTTTCTTCTTTTTCAGAAGCTGAAAGAGTAACAGGGTTTTTTGCCCATGCGCTTGCAATACAGGTTGGACCATCAAGCACGGGAAGAGAGAATTCATAAGATTTGATTGGGCTATTCATCATTTTGGTAATTAACGATAGAGATACATTATCGAAGAATTTATTAGCATCATAAAAAATATGTTAATTCTGAGCTTGTAGCCTGTTAGAATGACGAGCGGAGGATGTGACATGCAACGAATGATGCTACTAGCCAAGTTACACCGAGTGACGGTGACTGAGGCTGATTTAAATTATGAAGGTTCTTGTGGAATTGACGAGGACTTATTGGAAGCTGCAGATATGCGGGAGTTTGAGCAGATTGAGCTTTATAACATTAATAATGGAGAGCGTTTCTCGACCTATATTATTAAAGCAAAAAGGGGCTCATGTGCGATCTCCCTTAATGGGGCGGCGGCCAGAAAAGCACATGTCGGTGATCCTTTAATCATCTGCACTTATGGCTTAATTGATGAAAAAGAATTACATCACCACCAACCAAAGATTGTGTTGGTGAATGAGAGTAATCAAATTAAATCGATTAAAAAGGTAGTTTAGCCTCAGGCTTTACTTCTAAAATTGCGTTTTTGAAAGCCATTTGGATTCGTTCGATAGCTTCTTGCGAATCGGCTTCAAAACGCATCACCACTACTGGTGTGGTATTGGAAGGTCTTGCCAATCCAAAGCCGTCAGCGTATTCAACTCTAATACCATCTATCGTATTGACCGTCTGAGCACCAATAAAATTGGCATTAGCTTTCATTTGCTCGAGAATTGTAAATGGCTCGCCTTCAGCGCAAGCTAATTGAAGCTCGGGCGTACAAATAGCATTTGGTAAATTGACTAAGGTTTGATTAGGGTCTACTTCTTTGGATAAGATTTCCAACAATCGCGCGGCTGTATAGAGACCATCATCAAAACCATACCAACGGTCTTTAAAGAAGATATGCCCGCTCATTTCCCCTGCAAGAGGAGCCCCTGTTTCCTTGAGTTTAGCTTTGACCAAGGAGTGTCCTGTTTTCCACATGAGGGGTAGGCCACCATGATCCTTAATCCAAGTACCTAAATTTCTGGTGCACTTCACGTCAAAAATAATTTGCGCGCCAGGATTGCGTGATAAAACATCTTTGGCGTAGAGCATCATTTGACGATCCGGGAATATGACACTACCGTCTTTGGTAACGACCCCGAGACGATCGGCATCACCATCAAAGGCAAGGCCAAGTTCATTATCAGACGACTGAAGATTAACAATTAAATCTTGTAAATTTTCTAAATGTGCTGGATCTGGGTGATGATTCGGGAAGGTGCCATCTACTTCACAAAACATTTCTTCGACTTCACAGCCAAGAGCCCTAAATAATTTGCCAGCAAATGCGCCACCCACGCCATTGCCGCAATCCACGGCAATTTTCATTGGTCGAGCGAGATGAATATCACTTGTGATCCGCTCTAAATAAGTAGAGAAGATATCGTATTCGGAGCGGGATGCTGTTGTCGCAGTTGGCGCGAAATTTTTTGCCACAATGCGCTCATATAAGGCCTTGATTTGATCACCATAAATAGCTTTTCCACCTAGAACCATCTTAAAGCCATTGTAATTAGGGGGGTTATGACTGCCAGTAATCATAATTCCAGAATGTGCTTGTTGACCATGAATGGGTACATTCGTTGCAAAATAAACCATTGGTGTGGCTACAACACCAAGATCAATCACATGAATACCGACGCTTAAGAGACCCTCCGTTAAACCCTGCATGAGAGATGGACCTGATAGACGTCCATCACGACCAACAACGATTGTGTGCTCACCGATTTCCTTCATACAAGAACCAAATGATTTACCAATCAAAGTGGCGATTGAAGAATCCAAAGTTTGGTCAATAATTCCACGAATATCGTAAGCTTTAAAAATAGATGTTGAAAGAGCAATCGTCATAGAATTTGATTAAAAGTTAGGGTTTTTAAACCATTGAATACGCTGGGCTGTAACTGGATGAAGATTCGATACATCTTTCGAGTCTGACCGTAATGCTTCCTCGATGGGAATCGCCAACTTTTTTCCAAGTTCAACGCCAGGTTGGTCAAAAGAATTAAGACCATAGAGTAGCCCTAAGCAAAAGGTGCGATGTTCATATAAAGCCATTAAAGCGCCTACATGGAATGCGTCTAGGCGAGGTAAAACTATTAGATTGTTAGGGCGCTTACCTGAATAATAGTGATTCAGATTTGATGGATCACCTTGACCCATGGCAAAGGCTTCAGATTGTGCCAGACAATTTGCCCAAAGTTGTTGATGCTGATTTTGGTGATGAAAAAGATCGCTCATAGACTCATGAACGGCAATGAAGTCGACTGGAATAATCTCAGGACCTTGATGCAACATTTGGAAAAAAGAATGTTGTGCATTGGTCCCGGGAATACCAAAAATCACGGGAGAACTAAAGGGCACTGCATTGCCATCTATGCCAGCAGTCTTACCATTACTTTCCATTTCTAATTGTTGTAACCAATGGGGAAATAAATTTAAAGATTGAGCATAGGGAATAATAGCTTGCGACTTCACGTTCAAGGTTTTTTGCTGATGATATAAAGCAAGTGCTAAACGTAAAGGTTGATTTGTTACATCAGGGCTATGTAAAAAATGTTGATCCATGGCTTGAGCACCTGCCAAAAACTCCATATAAGTATCGAAGCCAAATTTCAGGGCAATTGGTAAGCCGACAGCGGACCATACGGAAAATCGACCACCTACCCAGTCCCAAAATGGAAAAATATTTTCTTCTAAAACACCAAAATGCATCGCTAATTTAGGATTAGCCGTAATGGCGTAAATCATCTTTGATACTTGCGACGGTTTTATTCCTTTGGAGTCAAGCCAAGCCATTACTGCTTTAGCATTAAGAAGCGTTTCAACCGTTGTGAATGCTTTGGAAACGATAATAATGCGCGTACTTTCAGATTCTGTTTTTTCTAGAATGGACGCAAGATCTGCGCTATCCACATTCGATAAAAAATGTACCCTAGTATGATTTTTTTTAGAGTGGTTTAAGTTATTAAGAGCGTCGCAAACTAAGCGAGGACCAAAATCAGAGCCGCCAATACCAATATGAATAATATCTGTAACACCCACGAATTGATTGCAACTACTATCGATTTGTCGCCATACGTCTTCAATCATTGGCATGACATCGACATTATTTACATAAATAGGTTTTCTAGAGATATTTCGCAGTGCGGTGTGAAGTGCAGGACGATTTTCACTCAGGTTAATTTTTTTACCTGTAAAAAGATTTTCTCTCTTTTGAAAAATGGCTTTATCTTTGGCGAATTGAAATAGGTTTTCCCATTGAGAGTCTGTGATTTGGGAAAAGTGAGTATCTAGAAAAAGAGGAGAATCCATATAGTGAGAATGAGGTAGATCATGTCTTAATTCTTTCATTTTAACCATCAATTACGTCATTTCATGAAAATGTCAGAATTTAACCAATTGTGGCTTATTTGATGGAGATTTAACATAAATTTGTCTTTGAATTGAATTCAAAGTTATAATTGAAGTCTTGGGTAACTTTTCATTAGCAAAAGACACCCGAATAGGAAGCTTGGCAGAGCGGTTGAATGCAACAGTCTTGAAAACTGTCGAGGGTTAACGCCCTCCGTGAGTTCGAATCTCACAGCTTCCGCCACAGATTCTTGATTAAATCCCTTTGATTCAAGCTCTTAAATTAATTACTGTGCCGCAAATTTCGGCTCTTCACCATAATCGGGGGATGAGCATTTATCAAACACGATTAATTACTCCATTCCAACCGCACAAAGTTACGGC
>CANFOL010000053.1 GCA_947448695.1 Burkholderiaceae bacterium | reverse complement strand
TTGCTGGCAAGAATTTAGAAGTTGTCCAATTCACTTTAGAAAAACCTTTATATGAGTCTTAATCAACCGATTACTAATTTCGAACAATTAAATGTTTGGATTATCGGTGCTTCATCTGGTATTGGAAAAGCTTGTGCAAGTTGGTTTGCTGGTCAAGGTGCTAACTTAATCTTGTCAGCACGCCGGCTTGAAAACTTAGAGGAACTCAAACACTCCATCCAACTCAAATCCACCAATCAACACATTCACTCGGTTGCTCTGGATGTAACTAGTTCAGAACAAGTTGGCCAAGCCTTATCTCAGGTTCAATCTATCTGGAACAAGGTTGATATCGTGCTGTTTGTTTCTGGTATTTACACGCCTGTCAGAGCAGATGATTTTGATATGGATGTTACTTCGAAAATGATTGATACCAACTTAATGGGGCCGATGAGAATCGTCTCTGCGGTCATGCCTTCGTTATTAAAGCAGGGCTTTGGTCACATCGCCTTAGTCGGTAGTGTTGCCGGATATAGTGGCTTACCTAAGTCACTCGTCTATGGTCCTACCAAAGCAGCACTCCTTAATTTTGCCGAATCTTTATACTATGACTTAAAGCCCAAAGGAATTAATGTACATATTATTTGTCCAGGCTTTGTAGAAACTCCTGCAACTGCTATCAACGATTTTCAAATGCCAGCTCTCATATCTGCAGACCAAGCCGCAATTGAAATTGGAGCTGGTCTTCAAAGGGGTGACTTTGAAATACACTTTCCAAAGAAATTTTCTTATTTTTTAAAATTTTTGAGAATTTTGCCCTATCCCATCTATTTTTGGTTACTAAAAACATTTGTCAAAATCTAAGAGTTTCTAATGCCAGTTGATCTTCTAGAAGCAGTGAAAATATTAAAATTGCAATATGATCAGCTATCTCCTACCACTGTAGATGGCTTATTAAATTGCTATAGTGCAGATGCTATTTTTAAAGATCCTTTTCAAGAGATTCAAGGGCACCCCGCAATTAAACATATTTTTGTAAAGATGTACGAGCAATTAAATCAACCAGAATTTATTATTCGCGAACAGTTACTTGGAAATCAACAAGTCGCTTTTTTATGGGATTTTCAATTTTCGATGCGCCGCTGGAACACCTCACCAAAATCTTTTTCAGGGGTTAGCTGGCTTTACTTTAATGATGCTTTTTTAGTAACTAAACACCATGATTATTGGGATCCTGCGGCAGGTATCTATGAACACCTACCCCTTATAGGTCCAGTCATGCGCGGATTAAAATCCTTGGCCTAAATTATTTTTTTTCTACTCTAGCCTTACCAACTAAAAAATCCAGAGTTTCAATTGATCTTGATTTTGTCCCGGCAATAGAAGGTGATGTTTCATACTTTCCCTGCACAAAAATCGTTGGCACGCCATTGACTCGATGTGCAGAACCAGTTGCATTAGCGGTCTTTGCTTTTGTCTGAACGGTGAAAGATTTATAAGCGGTAGTAAAGGCAACTGTATCTAAACCTACGCTAGTTGCCCAGTTAAAAATTTCATCTTCTTTTAGCATTTGCTTACGATCAACATGAATCGCTTTCATTACCTTTGGGGAATATTCTGTTTCTTTACCCATTGCCTCAAGTGCGTAAAAAATTTGACTATGCGGTAAAAAATCATCTCTAAATGCAATGGGAACACGTTTAAAAACCACATCATTTTTTTGACGTTTTACCCAAGCCTGAATCTCCGGCTCAAGATCATAGCAGTGTGGGCAGGCATACCAAAAAAATTCCGTGACTTCAATCTTGCCTTTTGATTCAGTCGGTTGAGGTGAGCCTAATAATTTGTAATCCAAGCCCTCCATAAAAGCTGCATTACTTGCACTGTTCGGAGCTATATTTTTACCCGCGGCTCCAGGTGGCAATAGCTGTGCTTGAACACTCAAAATTGATCCTATAAGAATCAATATACTCATTACAATTTTTCTAGATTGTTTCATGGTTTATTCGCCTTAATAACACTATAAGAAATACCTGCATTGTCTAATTTATTTTTATCGTCATTTAAGTCTGGTAACTCTGCATATGGGCCAATCCGGACACGCCAAGTAGATTGGTCTTCGATTTTATTTTCAGTAACTTTAGCTTGCATACCCCGCATTGCTAATTGAGCTTTTTGACTATCTGCATATGCTTTATCTGAATATGCCCCTACTTGAAGCCAATATATTACAGAAGTTTTTGCTTCAGAAGTTGGGGATGTTGGCTCTACTGAAGTGGAAGGTGTATTAACGTTATCAGCTGCATTATCTGATGTTTTCGGTTTACCTTGGAGCGGTGTATTTGGGTCTCTTAATTCGTTTGTAGTTGAGCCATCAGCATTCACTTTTGGAACCATGGTTAATTCGGGTAACCTTACATTAAGCTTCTCTGTTGGAGGATTTTTTTGTATGAAGTAAGCGGCAGCTAATGCTATTCCTAGTCCAATCACGAGACCAATGACCATCCCAAGAAGAATATTTCCTTTCTCAGATTGCAGTTGGTGTGATTCTTGTTGAAAATGTGATTTTTTAGTCATCATTAAATAATACCTCGAAAATAGTGAACTAATTACATTTGTTCAGGTGAGCTAACTCCAAGTAAAGTTAACCCGTTTTTAAGCACCTGTTTGCATGCGACTAATAGTGCAACTCTAGCCAAACGCAATTCCGCATCATCAACTAATACCCGATCTGAGTTATAAAAAGAGTGAAAGTCACTGGCTAAATCTCTTAAATAAAATGCAATCGCATGAGGTCCAAGATCTTTGGCAGCATCTGCAAGTACCTGTGGAAACTCACCTAAGCGCTGCATTAATGCGTGGGAAGCCTTGCTTTCTAATAGGTTAACCTGTGCTTGTAATAACTGCACCTCATCACCACCCCATGAACGCAAAATTGAACAAATTCTGGCGTGGGCATATTGCACATAAAACACAGGATTTTCATCTGTTTGAGTAAGGGCTAAATCGATATCAAAAACAAACTCTGTATCAGCTTTTCTCGAAATTAAGAAAAAACGAACTGCATCACGACCTCGAACGAGGGCGGTTTGCTGCTCTTGGTCAGACATTCCATCTTGAAATCCACCGCACCATTCAATCAAATCGCGGACGGTTACATAGGATCCTGCTCGCTTAGAAATCTTCACCTCTTGACCATTTTTCATCACAGTCACCATCTTATGCAAAATATAGGTTGGGTAATTTTTAGGAATTTCCCAATTTCTAGCTTGAGCTATTCCCTGAATACCTGACCTTACGCGCGCAATAGTGCCGTGATGATCACTTCCCTGAATATTGATGACTTCCTGAAATCCACGTGACCATTTACTGCCATGATAAGCAACATCTGGAACGAAGTAAGTGTACGTACCGTCTGATTTTTTCATGACACGATCTTTGTCGTCACCATCATCCGTGGACCTTAGCCACAAAGCACCATCTTGCTTATATGTTTTACCAATCAAGCTTAAGTCTTGTACAGCTTGTTCTACTAGACCATCCGTATACAAAGACGACTCTAAATAATAATTGTCAAAATGCACGCCTAAGGTTTTTAAATCAATATCTTGCTCATTCCGTAAATAAGCTACTGCAAATCGCTCAATACTTTTTAAATCTTGAATATCTTTGTGAGATGTAACTTGAATATCAGCTGCCTGAATCGTTTCTCCTACTAAATAAGCCTGTGCAATATCCGCGATGTAATCGCCGTTGTAAGCATTTTCTGGCCAATGGGGTTTTTGTGGTTCTAGACCATCAATCCGTGCTTTCGTCGAAATACCCAGATTTTGAATCTGAACACCAGCATCGTTGTAATAAAACTCTTTGTAAATCTTTTTACCTTGAGATGCTAATAAATTAGACAAAATATCACCCAATACAGCTTGTCTTCCATGACCTACATGTAAAGGTCCTGTTGGGTTGGCAGATACAAACTCAATTAACACAGGTGATTGACCTTCGTTGGCAATATAGCCAAACGTATCTTTGCTAGTTAAAACTTGATGGATCACCATGGTTTTAGTGGTTTGGCTCAAACGCATATTGATAAAACCAGGTCCAGCAATTTCTAAACTAATAATCCAATCTTTGACGTTTGGTGCGTTATTTAATTCGGCAACCAGCTCAAGCGCCAAATCCCTTGGATTCATATTCCATGATTTCGCAATTTGCATGGCAATATTTGTAGCTAAATCCCCATGTTCTGGTACTTTTGGGCGCTCTAATCTTGGCTCAGGAAGGCTTGCAATATTCTTGCCTAGGCGTTGCCCTATAGCACTAAGTGCTTGGCTAAATAAGGTTTTTAATTGTATTGCTATATCAGGAAGCATGACAAAAGAGTATCCAGTGGTGTATGCTAAAAAAATGCTCTATCGATTCCATTCAAAAAATTCTCCCGAATGCCTCATGCTTGAGGACTTAACTGTTCGAATTTTTAAAACTCTCGACCGCGAATTAGGTAAAGAAGGTATTTTACTCGTAGAACAACTACCTAGTCTAATAACTAAATTGGAAGATGCCATAGCGCAAGATGCAAAAGAGCGACAGTCGCTTGCTGATAACAAAGTCAAGACTGATCGACTTGGTCAACGCGCATTTCCTTTTTTAGAACTTCTTAAAGCCTCCTTAAAAAAAGAAGAGGCAATTGTTTGGGGTTACTAATTACTTTCAAAGTTGCTTTGTAATGCTTTAGCCGTCTCTTCCGAAGTTCTTCCTGAGCGCTGTGCAATTGAATTCACTTGATCTAAGCCAATTGGTCCAACATTGAAATATTGAGCCTGTGGATTGCCTAAATAAAAGCCTGATACGCTAGAAGCTGGGTTCATTGCCAAAGACTCTGTCAGTTCCATATTGATTTCATGTGCTTGCAATACTTCAAACATGGCATGTTTTACAGTATGTTCTGGACAAGCAGGATAACCTGGAGCTGGGCGAATCCCCTGATACTTTTCTGAGATTAACTCTTCATTAGTCAGCTTTTCTGAAGAGGCATAACCCCATAAATCTGTCCGCACTCGATGATGTAAGCACTCCGCAAAAGCCTCTGCAAGGCGATCAGCAATCGCCTTTAACAAAATAGCGTCATAGTCATCATTTTTTGCCTGAAACTCGTCAACTTTTTTGTCAACTCCATGACCAGTCGTGACAGCGAACAAACCAACATAATCTTTTTTATTAGAGCTTAAAGGAGCAACATAATCGGATAGGCAACGATTTGGCCTTTTAACGCCATCCACTATTGGACGATCCGTTTGTTGTCTGACACAATTCCATATCAAAAGAGGCTTGCTTCTGTTTTCATCAGCATATACAACAATATCATCACCAACTTGATTTGCTGGATATAAGCCAATGACTGCATTCGCTTGAAGCCAACGTCCTTGTATCACCTTTTCTAACATTTTCAGGGCATCCGCATACACTTTTGATGCAGAATCTCCAACAACCTCATCCGTCAATATTTGTGGGAATTTTCCAGCTAAATCCCAAGTTTGAAAAAATGGTGTCCAGTCGATATATTTTGCAATTTCAGCTAAATCATAATTCTTAAAAACTCTACGGCCAATGAACTTCGGAGCTGCAATATCCATATGCTCCCAATCAATAACTTCAGCATTCTTTTGTGCTTCTTCAAGAGTAATTAAAGGCGTTGCCTTTTTATTGGCATGTTGTTGACGAACTCGCTCATACTCTTCTTTTATAGAACTTAAATACTTAATAGCCGAATCATCTGATAACAAATTCGAGGCGACTGATACCGATCGCGAAGCATCAGGTACATAAATAACCGGCCCCTCATAATGAGGAGCAATTTTCACTGCTGTATGAACCCTTGAGGTTGTTGCCCCACCGATCATCAATGGAATTTTTCTACTTCTAAAATATTCATCTTTTTGCATCTCTTGAGCCACATAAGTCATTTCCTCAAGAGAAGGTGTAATTAAGCCTGATAAACCAATAATGTCAGCTTTTTCCTCTTTGGCCTTTTCCAGAATTTGACTACAAGGAACCATGACCCCCATATTGACAACGTCAAAGTTGTTACATTGCAAAACGACAGTAACAATATTTTTACCAATGTCATGGACATCACCTTTAACGGTAGCCATGATAATTTTTCCCTTTGACCGGACGTCCTTACCCGCGGCTTCGTATTGTCTTTTTTCTTCTTCAATATATGGAATTAAATGAGCAACCGCTTGTTTCATCACCCGTGCACTTTTTACTACTTGAGGTAGGAACATTTTTCCAGCACCAAATAGTTCACCAACAACATTCATGCCATCCATGAGAGGTCCTTCAATCACCTCAATTGGTCGCCCACCCCGATTGCTAATCTCTTGTCGCACTTCTTCGGTGTCTTCTAC
Organism: Burkholderiaceae bacterium; assembly: GCA_947448695.1. GTDB lineage: Bacteria > Pseudomonadota > Gammaproteobacteria > Burkholderiales > Burkholderiaceae > Polynucleobacter. The sequence continues at coordinate 3,338 of CANFOL010000053.1, read as the reverse complement.
AATGAAATTGGTAATTCCTTGAACTAGTGCATGAGAGAGGCGCTCTTTAACAGGCAACTCACGCCATGCAAGAGTTTCAGCTTGTTTGATCCCACCACCTTTATAGTTATCTGCAATCTCTAACAAACGCTCAGTTGCGGTCTTACCATCTTTTTCTTTAAATCGGTTGAGAACAACATCCTCGACCCGCTCACGAAGTTCTGGATCTAAATCTGCATAAACACCTAATTGACCAGCATTCACAATGCCCATATCCATACCAGCCTCAATGGCGTGATACAAAAATACCGTATGAATAGCTTCACGAACGACGTCATTGCCGCGGAAGGAAAAACTGACGTTGGATACCCCGCCACTTACTTTGGCACCGGGTAAATTATTTTTGATCCAATGGGTTGCATTAATAAAATCTACTGCATAGTTATCATGCTCTTCAATTCCCGTTGCAATAGCGAAGATATTGGGGTCAAAAATAATGTCCTCCGGTGAGAAGTCAATCTCATTGAGGAGCAAATCGTAAGAGCGTTTACAGATTTCTTTTTTTCTCTCAAAAGTATCTGCTTGACCCTTTTCATCAAATGCCATCACAACTGTGGCTGCACCATAACGCTTGATTAACTTCGCTTGATGAATAAATGGCTCAATACCTTCTTTTAACGAGATAGAATTAACAATTGCTTTACCTTGAACGCATCTGAGACCAGCCTCAATCACTGACCATTTGGAGGAATCAATCATGATTGGAACGCGAGCAATATCTGGTTCGGAAGCGATAAGATTTAAAAACCTCACCATCGCAGCCTGAGAATCTAACATGGCTTCATCCATGTTGATATCAATAATTTGTGCGCCGTTTTCTACTTGTTGACGAGCCACTTGTAAAGCCTCATCAAATAAATTATTTAATATCAAACGTGAAAAAGCTTTTGAACCAGTAACATTGGTTCTCTCACCAATATTCACAAATCGGATATAAGAACCTAAATTAAACGCCTCCAGTCCAGAGAGTTTTAATAAGGGTATAACTACATCTTTATTCACTCACTGGCTCCTTGTAAGCATTCCATTTTGATGCCCACTCACGTGGCTGATATTTTTGTACTGCTTTTGCAATCGCAGCGATATGAGCTGGTGTCGTACCACAACATCCCCCCACTAAATTAACAAGACCATCTTTGGAAAAGTCCTCTAAAAGATGTGATGTAATTTCTGGAGTTTCATCAAAGCCAGTATCACTCATCGGATTGGGTAAACCTGCATTTGGATAGCAAGATACGGCCACATCACAAATTCTTGAAAGCTCAGCAATATATGGCTTCATTAAGGTTGCCCCTAATGCGCAGTTAAGTCCAAACATGAGTGGTTTGGCATGTCGCAAACTATTCCAAAAAGCTTCAACCGTTTGACCAGATAATATTCTTCCAGATGCATCCGTAACAGTTCCAGAAATCATGAGTGGTAAGCGTTGTTTTGTATTTTCAAAATATTCATCAATAGCAAAGATTGCAGCCTTTGCGTTTAAGGTATCGAAAATGGTTTCAACAAGTAATAAATCAGCCCCACCCTCAACCAATGCTTCAACTTGCTCATAATATGCTTGACGCAATGATTCAAAATCAATGTTTCTAGCACCTGGGTCGTTCACATCTGGGGAGATGCTTGCTGTTTTAGGAGTTGGTCCTACAGCTCCAGCAACAAATCGAGGCTTTTCTGGCGTGCTATATCGGTCACAAGCTGCACGCGCTAATTTAGCTGAGGCTAGATTCATTGCGCGAGCCATGTGCGCCAAGCGATAATCCTCTTGAGCAATCGTAGTTGCTCCAAAAGTATTCGTCTCAATAATATCAGCGCCTGCAGCCAGGTATTGCTCATGAATTTCTGAAATCACCTCTGGCTTTGTAATCGATAAAAGTTCATTATTCCCTTTTAAATCAATAGGGTGATTCGAGAGCTCAGATAATTCTCCGCGGAAATCTTTTTCAGATAATTTATATTGTTGAATCATAGTTCCCATAGCGCCATCTAAAATCAGAATGCGTGTTTTTAACAACTCAGGAAGAAGTTGCCCCTTGGTATAAGAACTAATGAAAGAATTACCTGTTTTTTGGGTCATAAAAATACTTAAAGATTGATTTACCGTCTAAAGTCCTTTATTTTACATTTAATCAACATTTATATAGGGGAGTGATATGTTTACTGGAATGCCGGACTTTCATCAAAGCGTTGAGATGATGAAAAATATGTGGTCTTCTGCCGCTAAAGGTGGCTCAGATGCTTCTTCTAGCTTTGGATTGCCAGGAATGAGTACTCTCAACCCTTTTGGCATCCCGATGGTTGACATTGAGGAGCTTGATAAACGGATTAAAGATCTAAAAAGCGTTGAGGCCTGGTTAAGCCTAAACTTAAACGTTTTGCAAACCACCATACAAGGTTTAGAAGTACAAAAAGCCACCTTGTCTGCACTACAAGGCATTGCTGAGACGATGCGAACTGCAACAGAGACTTCTGAAACTCAAGAGAGTACTAGTCCAAAAAATCCTACGGACTTTACAGGTGCTGGTGGCAAACTAGCCCAAGACATCATGGATCAAATGTCTAAATCGATGACGAGTATGATGGCTGCCTTTCCAACAGGAGTTGAACCAAAATCCAAGGGCGTTAAAAAACCTGCGGCAAAAAAAACCTCATCTAAGTCTACTTCTGCGAAAACCACAAGACCCCGTGCTCGTCGGACTGGCGTTTAATGGTGCCTCTGCGCCACAAATAATTTAAATGAGCAATGGCTTCACCCATGGCGAAAGTCATTTGATGCGTATCTAACTTGCGATGGAATAAAACAGGGAGTAGCCTTTTGGCGGTAATAGGCTCTTGGCATGCATCAAATGTTTCTTTTAGCCGAGCTTCGTGGTGCTCCCTTAATTGCCCGATCCGGTAATGTAACCCCTGAAAAGGCTTGCCATGAGATGGCAATACTAATGTTTTGGGGTCTAAAAACTCAAATTTTGCAATTGAGTCTAAAAACAAACCCAAAGGATCTGCATCGGGCTCAGCATCATAAACGCTAATGTTAGTAGAAATTCTGGGTAACATCATATCTCCAGAAATCATGATTTGATCTTGAATGCAGGCAAATGACAAATGCTCTGGAGAGTGTCCATAACCACTAATCGCACGCCACAGACGATTGCCAATTAAAACCTCCTCGCCATCCATCACTCGTCGAAAGCGTAACGGAACTTGAGGTACTAAACTGCTGTAATGATCTGCTCTTGCACGAATTTTTTGCAAGTCTTCTTCTTCAGTTAAACCATGCTTATAAAAGTGATCTGCAGAGCCGC
>CANFOL010000052.1 GCA_947448695.1 Burkholderiaceae bacterium | reverse complement strand
CGTATCATTCGGCATGATGCTGTTGAGGTTCTAGAGACGATGATTGCTGACGAGGCTTTAGATGGCGTACATATTTTTTTCCCTGATCCATGGCATAAAAAAAAGCACAATAAACGCAGACTCATTCAACCGGAGTTTATTTCTAAGCTATGCAAAAAATTAAAACCAGGGGCATATATTCATTTAGCTACTGATTGGGAGGAATATGCTCAGCAAATGTTGGCGGTATTAAGTCGCGAGTCCCAATTACAAAATACTGCAATAAGTCAGGAAATCCTATTAGATGGAACAGTCGCCTTAGGATACGCACAAAGACCGAGTTATCGTCCAATCACCAAGTTTGAAAACCGAGGATTAAAGCTCGGTCATGGGGTATGGGATTTGGTGTTTTTGAAAAAAGCGTATTCGTAATTCGTGGCTTTTTAATTAAAAATTCAAAGTTGCTGCCTCTGGGTATAAATTGGGCAATAAAAATTGCAGATTGTCTAAAGAAAATGCAAGCTGAATAGGCGCTTTATGATTTGCGCTAGTTACGACCCCAGTCTTTAATAACCGGGAAAGCAAAGATCTAGCTGTTCGCTCGCCCAAACCTGTCATTTGTAAAAAATCTCCCCGCTTTGTAGGGCCGGCGAGGTAAAGATGGTAAAGGGGGGCAATCGCTTCCCTACGAATTTCTTTATCTTGACTTGAGCGAAAAAAAATTAGTGCTTCTAGATTTTTCCTCATTTCAAAAAGGTTAAGCATTTTTTCCATAAAGCTCACTTGATCATTCGCAATGCTAATAAACCATTGACACCATTCCCACAACATTTTTTCACTTAAATTCCCTCTGCCATCCAAGTCGCCATGTCTTGGATCATCTGCACCTGAAAGATACGCATAATAGGCTTCTCGATTACGGGCAAGCCCTCGATTCATTGACCATAAACCTTTCGTTAAATCCATCATGGCCAGATGAGTTTGTAAACGTACCGCCCTACCATTGCCATCTAAAAATGGATGCACCCACATTGCTCGTTGATGGGCACTTGCTATGTAAATAAGTCTCTGATGACTTGGAGCCTGCTTTGCATATACTTCATCCATACGGATTAAAAAATTAGGAATGCTGCTCCAAATAGGTGGTACATGATTCCCAACGGTTACTTGCTCTTGTCGAATCTGACCGGGTTCAATGACACGACCCTCAGGTATTTTTCTGTCCAGAGAGTCTAATTTTTGATATAAAGCACGATGGGCCTGAATGAGGATGCTTGAACGCAAGGTGTTTTCGAGACCTCTCCCGTCAATGAGTTCAAGTTCCTTCTCGGCATTAATATAGGCAATTGCTACCCTTTGAAGTTTGGCGATATCAGGTTTATCTGAGAAGTCACGAGCTAAAGCTCGTTCAATGTTGGCTGGATGGGTACTTTGCCCCTCTATACGATTAGAGTAGTAGGAGTTCATGGAGCGCACCAACTCTTGAATGGAGGTGAGTGTTGTTAAATGAATACCATTACCAAGAAGAGAAGACTTTTCCTCAATTTCTAGAGCTTGAGACTGTAATTCACCCATCCTTTGTTTTGGGAGCAAAGGCTCAAATTGACGAATACTATCATATTGTGGGCTGTTTTTTTTTGTCATTTTTGCCGGTTATTTTGCCGGTTAATAATTATTAATAAAGTTAATAATAACAATTACTTAATGTAAATGCAAGGCCTAACTTATGGATAAATAATGCCGGTTATTTTGCCGGTTATTAGTTTAGTTGCTTGTCAAAATTTTTAGATTTATGTACATTTAAAGAAAGCAACCATACAAATTAATCTACCAACCAGGCAAGCTTTAGTTTTTTAACAAGAGCATCATCTGCGCGGTGGGCACAATCATGAAGAACCGTCCGTTTGGCATCTTCAATTTTATCAATCATTTCTTTTGCATTTTGAACCATACAGACATTTTCACCAAATGCTATAAGTGCATCTTGGAGAGGGTAAGATTTACTTTTATTTAAATTCAGAGCCATCGTATTATCAACTTTGGTAGCACCAGTTTTAGGATTTTTGATGGTATAAATAGATGTTGTCACAACGTCATAGAGTGGAGAAAGTTGAATATTTCCTCTTGGTAAATCGTAGAGTAATGAGAAATTTTTAAGGTGAGCATCGCCATTGCGAAGTAAAACAGAGACGGCTAGATACTCGAATAATCGCGCTTTACTTTCATTAGCATGAATGCCGCAAAAGGTATCAATCAGTTTGGCAATGCTTTCGTAGCTTCCATGATATTTTTCATCGATCCCTTTGCCCATTAATGTCAGCATATCCTCAAGACCAAGTTTTTCTCCACTATTAGTTCTATCAAATCTTTTCATAATAAAAAGACCACCATTATTAGATAGCCAAAAATCAGGGACGCTAATACCGGCAACGCGTGCTACTTCCATACATAAGAATTCATTTTGAGCAAGAAGAGGGTAATCCTCCCCAGAGGCTTTTACTATGTACTCAGTGGTTAAGATTGTTTTTTTATCAACCACAGGAACGATCACCTTAGGCTGAAAGCCAGATATGCCTGAACTAAAGTAGGTATCAACAAGGAATTCGAAGAGATCTTCCGATGTATTAGACTGGATGAGTTCTTCAGCACTCACTTGACTTTTCAAGGGAGTCATTTCTTCTTGAAGAGGATCTATATAAGTGAGTCTACCAATTTGATTTTGACCAGTTAACTTGAGTAGCATCATGTCATCTAAGTACATAGACTTAGAAAATCTATTTTTTAAGAATTCTAGTAAATAGCCTTCTGGCTTATTCATTTGGAAAACAGAAAATAAGCCTCCGCTTGCGTAACTTTCTGCCCTGATAGGGAGACTAAGAGAAACCTCCGCATCACGATTCGTTGTTAAGTAGTTAAAAACAAAGCGCGCATCCTTAGTAATCGAGCCCGACAAACCTTGAGGAGAGATCACTTGAAGTTGTTTGACGCGTTCAGGACTCATCAAACATTTCCTTTAAACGATCATAATCTATTCTTCGATCGACGATTTCAATCGCTTTGCCCAAAGCGGAGATTGCTTTGAGTAGGGAATAGACTTGAACATTTTCCCCGGCCTCAATTTGAATAATAGTTTCTCTGCGCAACCCAGCATTTTTTGCAATTTGTGCTTGCGTGAATCCCAAAGCTTTTCTTTCAGCCTTAAATTCTTTTGCTAAATCATCAAAACTCAGTATAAAGTTACTCATAGTTAACATTATACTTAATTTTAGCTAAAAATGTTAACCTTGGTTAACATTTTTAGCTTGGAGTTTACAGGCCAATACAGAGGTATTTCATTTCCATATATTCGTCCATTCCCCAAATGCTACCCTCACGACCTAGGCCGGATTGTTTGACGCCACCAAATGGCGCAACCTCATTTGAGAATAAGCCCGTATTAATACCCACCATGCCGTATTCGAGTTGTTCTGCCACTCTCCAGATACGACCAATATCACGGCTATAGAAATAAGACGCCAAGCCAAATTCCGTATTATTTGCAGCAGCGATCACATCAGCTTCATCTTTAAATGGCACAACAGCTGAGACAGGACCAAAAGTTTCCTCGGTCATAATCTGCATATCTTGTGTGACGTTAGCAAGAACTGTAGGTTCAAAAAAGAGACCACCAAGAGCGTGCTTTTTACCACCTGTTTTTAATGAAGCGCCCTTACTAACCGCATCAGCAATATGACGCTCTACTTTTTCGATGGCTTGCTCATCGATGAGTGGGCCTTGATTAATACCCGCATCTAGACCATTTCCGACGGGAAGGGCTGCAGATGCTTTAGCAAGTTTTGTTACAAACTCATCATGCAAACTTTCATGCACATAAAAACGATTCGTACAGACACAAGTTTGACCTGCATTACGATATTTTGAAGCAACTGCACCAGCTACAGCTGCGTCAATGTCCGCATCTTCAAAAACGATAAAGGGTGCATGACCGCCAAGCTCTAAAGCAACTTTTTTCACTGTTGGAGCACACTGCGCCATCAATATACGACCTACAGGCGTTGAGCCGGTAAAGGATAGATGAGCTACAGATTTCGATGCGCACAAGGTTTTGCCAATCTCAATGGAGCGATCTGCATCTGCAGTAATAATATTAAAAACGCCATCTGGCATCCCAGCTTCTTTAGCTAGGACAGCTAAGGCTAATGCTGACAGCGGTGTTTGTTCAGCTGGCTTGATTACAATGGTGCAGCCAGCAGCAATCGCAGGAGCTACTTTCCGAGTAATCATTGCCGTCGGAAAATTCCAAGGAGTAATAGCTACGCAAACACCAATGGGTTGCTTGAGTACTACAAGCCTTTTATCTGACCATGTTGTAGAAGGAACAGTACCAGCAACACGTTTTGCTTCTTCAGCAAACCATTCAATAAATGAGTTTCCGTAAGTAATCTCACCTTTTGCTTCAGCTAAAGGTTTACCTTGTTCAATCGTCATCAGTTTTGCTAAATCATCAGCATTTGCTTCAATGAGATTGAACCATTTGCGCATAATGGCTGAGCGTTCTTTAGCTAACTTGTTTTTCCAAGAAGCAAATGCAACATGAGCTGCATCGATGGCAGCTAACGCATCTTGTGTTTGCATATTCGCAACTTTGGCAATAATTTCACCGGTTGCAGGATTATTAACTGAAAAAGTTTCACCACTATTGGATGATTTCCACGCGCCATTAATAAAGCTTTGTTCTTGAAACAGGGCTGGGTTTTTTAATTGCGAAGGAATAGACGGTGAAGCCATACGCTCAGGTGCATTCATGAAACGATCTCCAAAAAGGGCCTTCAATAAGGCATTTATTTATAAATTAGAACCACTAATTTAACATGAGTGGTGTGAGACTGTTACAAGAGGAATGCTCATATTTTGCCAATAATCATAACCTGAAAGTTTGATGCTAATTAAAACAACGCTTTTGACTTAAAAGATCATTTGCATTTATGCTAACTCAGTTGGTTAAAGTAATTTTATAAAAGACTTTATTGAATTATCCTTGCAATTCATCCATCTCAATGGATGAATTGCAAGGATAATTGGTTAGAATTAGCGAAACTTAGCATCATCTTTCAAGCGCAAGGGATTGTAAAAACTCCCCCTAAGTTCAATGATGGTTAAAATTCGTTCAGTTAGCCGCTAGCCAATCGCGTAAAACAACCAACAAAAAACTCATTTAAGTGTTTCACACTATAAAAATTAATCAAAACATCTCTAAAAATAGCCTTTTTTCACATAATAAAATTAGTATTCACTAACATTTTTTGAGCTTGAATTCAATGCATATTTTAGTAAGTGAGTATCAACATAAGGATAATAGGTGAGATTTGATAACTTATGGATCTAGATATCATGTTTTATATGCTTGACTGAATATAAAGAGTCACCTAAGATTAGCGCTGGTTAACAAAGTAGCAGGTATAGATGGATGAAAACAAAGTTGATTAACTTTTATGAACAGATGCAAAAGAAGTCTTTGGACCTCTTGTGCGATGCTCGTAAAAAGCTAAGCACTTATGCTCAGAGGTCAGATTATAGATTTGATAAAGCCCAATCACAAACTGGTTGGAAAGCGACAATGGCAAGAGTTGGTAACTCTGCCGCTATTATTGGTGTGTTCATGGGGGTTGCAATCGCTGTGAATGAGCCATTACGTGCAGAACTTGCAAAATCGATTTCATCAAATATTGACCTTGCATATGTCAATGTTGAAAGTATGGATTCTGCATTCAACATGCAACCGGTTTCGATGGGTAAAGTTGGCATTGCAACATACAAAATGGGAGATGTTTTGATTAGTCCTGATGTTTTGTATAAGTCAGTGCCTTCAATTGCTCCTTTAGCAAAGCAGGTCCCTGGAAAAATTGACCCAGCCGCGCAAGATATTGGTTTGATGAGGTCTTTATCAGATCAACAAAAGGTGGCTAATTTGATGGCCAACAAATACCGTGTTGACCCTAAAGCTATTAATCAATATGTATCACATGCAATGGTGGTGGCAAAGGAAGTAGATCTTGATCCAGTATTGCTGGTTGCGGTGATGGCGATTGAGTCAAACTTTAACCCGAATATCCAAAGTAATATGGGTGCTCAGGGTTTGATGCAAGTTTTGACACGTGTACACGCAGACAAATTCGTTCCCTATGGCGGATCTGCCGCGGCTTTTAAGCCAGAGGCGAATATACGTGTAGGGGCTTATATTTTGAAGTACTTTATTGCCCTATCGGGTTCATTGCAAGGTGGTTTGCGTCATTACGTCGGCGGTGCAACTGTAGGAGATGGTGGTTATGCTGGTAAAGTGTTGCGTGAGCGAGAAGTGATCATTGCCCTCCTTAAAAATACTCAAATCCAAGAGGTTCCTTTGGAAGTAGCTTCAGCGCAATTTAATAAAGTATTACCCCCGCCCGTCAGTGGAGTGTTAAAACCCGAGGGTAAACCGGAAGTGATGATGCCAATTCCTTTTAAGATGGAAGTGGCTGAGTCCAAAGAGCAAGAGTCTTAAAAGTAGGATATTTTTAACTAAAAATCCCCTAAAGATGATGTCTTGCGGGGATTTTTTCAATCTACAGCATAAGTTACGTCTAGCAAGCTATAGAGCTCAAAATCAGATTATCGATCTGCAGCAATTTCTTGAGCGCGAACTTTCTGAGCAATTTGATCTAATACGCCGTTGACATACTTATGACCATCAGTACCACCAAAAGTTTTGGTGAGTTCAACGGCCTCATTAATAGCGACTTTATAGGGCGTGGCTAAATCATACTTAAGTTCAAATGCACCAATCATCATACAGCCAAGTTCGATGGGGGATAGTTCTGCAATAGGCCTATCAAGAAATTCAACAATCTCTGCCTGAAGCTGTTCTACATGTTGGCAAACTCCTTCAAACACCGATTCAAATAAAGCATGCTGCGCTTTTGCAAAAGCTGGATCTTCACTTAACTGTTTAGAAATATGATGCGTGGTCGGAAGCCCACCGGATTTGGTCATCATCAACCACTGATAAATACCTTGAAGAGCATATTCCCGCGCTCTCCTGCGGGGCGTAAGCGAACGTTTAATTTGAGTTGAAGAAACTAATTTATGCTGTTCCGTGAGGTAAGGACTAGGAGGCATCTTCGCCTTCCTGAATGGTGATACAAAAATTTGCCATTTCAACGGCAGCCATGGCACAGTCTTTACCTTTTTGAATCACTCGAGCACGAGCCTGCTCATCCGTATCGACAGTTAATATACCATTCGCAATTGGAATACCAAGGTCAAGACTGACGCGGGTAATGCCAGCCCCAGACTCATTGGAGACGAGTTCAAAATGATACGTTTCCCCACGCACAACTGCGCCTAAGGCAACCAAAGCATCAAACTCACCAGATTCAGCTAACTTTTGTAATGCTAGAGGAATTTCTAATGCGCCTGGAACGGTTGTGAGCAAAATGTCATCCTTAGAAACTCCTAAACGAAGGAGTTCTTCGATGCAACTTTGCGTAAGAGCATGACAATGCTCTTCATTAAATCTTGCTTGCACAATCGCAATACTGATCTGAGCACCTTCTAGATTTGGCTCTAAAAAGTCGATTTGTCCTATTTCTTCATTGGGCTGAATTTCATTCATGATCAAATTTCCTTGAGTTGAAGTGGGCGACAAAATATGACTATATAACAAGTACTACTGAAGTTCTACATATCCAACAACTTCTAGTTGATAAGCTGCCATTCCAGAAAGTGGACCAGGCTTATTCATGAGCTGCATTTTGCCAACACCTTGATCTTTTAAAATTTGTGCACCAATTCCGTAAGTCCGAAAGTCATGTTTACGAATTGCAGGAGAGTTTAATGTTGCATCCGTCTTTGATTCGAATTCTTTAAACCAATGGTGCGATTGAGATTTGTCAGAGTCCACATTTAATAAAACAGCAACACCGCAGGGTGAATTCGCAATTTTTTCTAAAGCTTTATCTAAGGGCCATGAATGAAAGTGTGCTCCTTGGTCTAAAAAGTCCAAGATAATGGTGGGTTCATGAACACGCACTAAAGACACCACGTCTGGTCTAGGAGTTCCTACGGAGAGAGCTAAGTGCAGATGTTGATTTGGAACATCTTGGTAGAGTGTTCCTAAAAACTCTCCCCAAGCAGTTTTAAAAGTTTTCTTGCCAATGGCTTTGACCATACTTTCGTTTTGACTACGATACTTAATGAGATCGACAATCGTGCCAATCTTCATTTGATGTTCTTTCGCGAATTCAATTAAATCAGGTAAGCGCGCCATTGTGCCATCATCGTTCATGATTTCACAAATCACAGAAGCGGGTTTGCAACCCGCTAATGCAGCAAAGTCACATCCTGCTTCGGTATGACCAGAACGAACTAAGACCCCGCCAGGTTGGGCCATCAATGGAAAGATATGACCGGGTTGCACAATACTTTGCGGCCCTGCACCTTGAGCAACGGCAGTCAAAATGGTATGAGCGCGATCAGCCGCGGAGATTCCAGTTGTAACACCTTGAGCTGCCTCAATTGAAACCGTAAAATTAGTCCCCATTGAAGCGCCATTATCACGCACCATAAGAGGTAACTTCAACTGCTCACAGTGTTCTCTTGTCAAAGTTAAGCAAATTAATCCTCGTCCAAAACGCGCCATAAAATTGATTGCTTCAGCAGTAACATGTTCAGCTGCGATCACCAGATCACCTTCGTTTTCACGATCTTCTTCATCAATCAAAATTACCATTTTGCCTGCGCGCATATCGGCAATGATGTCAGTGGTAGGACTTAAATATTGAGACAGTTCATTCGTCATTTTGTGTTGCCCATGCTGGGATCTACGGTTAACATTCTTTCAAGATAGCGTGCAATTAAATCAACTTCGATATTGACTTGATCACTGGTCTTTAAAAATTGAAGGGTTGTATTTTCAAGAGTGTGAGGAATTAAATTAATATGAATACGGCAAATTTGTTTACCATCAAGGTTCATATCTTCTACTTGGTTGACCGTGAGTGATGTGCCATTGATTACCACGGAACCCTTGTAAGCCAAGTACTTGGCCAATGAAAAAGGGGCATCAATGGCTAAGTGCCAAGAACTCGTGTTTTGAGAAGCCGTGGGATCGCTTTGAACGGCAGTAAATTCTGCGACTGTTGCGATGCCATCCACATGACCACTTACTAAATGTCCGCCAAGACGATCATTAAAACGCAGCGCTTTTTCTAGATTAACAGGACCTTGGGCAAACAAGCCACAAGTTTTGGAGATGGACTCAGCAGAAATATCAATGGCAAAGGAGTTGGCTTGGGGCATCAGTTCTACAACTGTCATACAAGCACCCTGGATGGCAATACTATCCCCAAGAATCACATCGGATAAATCAAGCTTTCCAGCGTCGATATTTAAGCGATAACCGTCCCCAAAAGGATGAACTTGAGTAATTCTACCGACGGACGCAATAATTCCTGTAAACATCCTTCTATTATCCACGAAGGGACTCAAATTTGCAGATCTAGGAAGCTATTTCAGCTTCATGAGTCTAAGGCGAAGATCATGGCCAATTAGTTGTTGATCAATAAAATGCCATGCATTTTTATTCGGTAAAGACTCAAGGGGGCCAATATTGGCTAGTCCCGATCCAGCTCCAAGAAGTTGAGGAGCCAAGTAAATCAAAAGTTCATCAACACAATGTTCCCGGATGAGGGAGCCATTTAATTTGAAACCAGCTTCAACATGTACCTCATTTGCTTCATAGTCTGTCGCTAAACTTTTCAGAACTGCTGGAAGATCAACCTTACCTCTTGGATTTGGTAGTTCAATTACTTGGACATTGATGTCGATTAGAGCCGCCATTTTTTCTTTAGCTTGACTAGATTCAATAAAGGCACAATAAATAATCGTTGGGCCATTGTGTAATATCTGTGCGTCAAGAGGCACTTCTAGTTTTGAATCAATAATGGCCCTTATCGGTTGTTGGGTTATCGGAACTCCTCTAACATTGAGCTGTGGATGATCAGCTAGGACGGTACCAATACCTGTCAATAAGACGTTGGCTTGAGCGCGCCATTGATGACCATCTGCTCTTGCCTCTTCACTTGTAATCCACTTACTTTGACCATTTGGTAAAGCTGTAACACCATCAAGACTCGACGCTATTTTTAGTCGAACCCAGGGAGAGCCATCCTTCAT
>CANFOL010000051.1 GCA_947448695.1 Burkholderiaceae bacterium | reverse complement strand
GCGGCACTTTACCGACATTTTGCAAGTAAAGCACAAATGTTTGATGGTTTAATTGCTTTTATTGAACAGACCATTTTTGGACTCATCAATCAAATCATCGCCAAAGAAGAAAGCGGCAGAACTCAGATACAAGAAATCGCGATGATGTTGCTTGCTTTTTCTGAAAAAAACCCTGGCATGACAAGAGTTTTGCTTGGGGATTCATTATTTCAAGAGGATGCTCGCCTGCAAGAGCGTATTAATCAAGTATTAGAACGTGTTGAAGCCTCAATGAAGCAATCCTTTCGGATTATGCAAACGCAACAAAATATTAATTGGTCAGCGGATGATGTCAGTCATCGTTCTGGTTTAGTCATGTCTTATGTAGTTGGGCGTTGGCATCGTTTTGCAAGGAGTGGTTTTACAAAATCTCCACTAGATAATGCAGCAGCATCGATGGGCGTACTTCTGTTCGTATGACTGGTCTAAATACTCAGTCATATTCAATTCAATTTAATGAGCCCCTAGCACTAAAGAGTGGCGCTCAGTTAGCTTCTTACTCTTTAGAAGTTCAGACTTATGGACAATTAAACGCAAATAAAACGAATGCCGTTTTAATCTGCCATGCACTCAATGCCTCTCATCATGTTGCAGGCGTTGATCCTGCAACTGGAAAATTGGGGTGGTGGGATAACATGATTGGCCCCGGAAAGCCCCTAGACACTAATCATTATTTTGTCATTGGGGTCAATAATTTGGGATCTTGCTTTGGTTCTACTGGACCGATGAGCATCAACCCCGAAACCAATGCGCCTTATGGCAGCACTTTTCCTTTGGTAACTGTTGAAGACTGGGTAATATCTCAAGCCCGACTTGCTGATTATTTTGGCATACAAAAATTTGCTGCGGTCATGGGCGGGAGTTTGGGTGGTATGCAGGCGCTTTCTTGGGGCATTCAATATCCAGAGCGTGTAGGACATTGCCTCATCATTGCATCTGCTGCTAGTTTATCTGCACAAAATATTGCGTTTAATGAAATTGCTCGAAGCGCCATTATGAGTGACCCAGACTTTTATGAAGGCAATTACTATGCCCATCAAGTCACGCCTAGAAGAGGCTTACGTGTTGCAAGAATGATTGGCCATATTACCTATTTATCGAATGATGATATGGCAGAAAAATTTGGTAGAGATTTAAAGCGGATCCAAGGAGATCCGCAAGATTATCGATTTAGTTTTGATACGGAGTTTGAGGTAGAAAGCTATTTGCGCTATCAAGGTGATAAATTTGCAGATTATTTTGATGCCAATACGTACCTCCTTATCACGCGAGCCCTTGATTATTTTGATCCTTCGAAAAATTTTGGTGGAAATTTATCAAAAGCATTAACGGCGATGCAATCTAAATTCCTAGTCATTAGCTTTACGACTGACTGGCGGTTTGCTCCAGATCGAAGTCGGGAGATTGTAAAAGCTTTGTTAGATAACAAACATTCAGTGACATATGCTGAGATTGATGCCCCTCATGGGCATGATGCCTTCTTACTCGACGATGAAAGATATCATGGTATTCTTCGCGCCTATTTTTCTAAAATGCAAAAGGACTTGGCATGAGTACAAAAATTCGTGCGGATTTTTCTGCCATTGCAAATTGGATACAACCTGATTCGAGTTTATTAGATCTTGGTTGTGGGGATGGTGATTTTTTAGAGTACATCAGGGCACAAAAAAATGTGCAAACCTATGGAGTTGAGATATCAGATTTAAGTGTTTTAGCTTGTGTGGAAAAGGGCTTAGATGTCATTCAGCAAGATTTAGAAGCTGGCTTGGCTCTATTCGAAAATCAAAGCTTTGATATGGTGGTTCTTTCCCAGACATTGCAAACTATTCACGAAACAGAATCGATTCTAAATGAGATAGTCCGCGTGGGTAAAGAATGTATCATTTCTTTTCCAAATTTCGCGCATTGGTCTCATCGAATTGATATTCTTTTGGGCAGAATGCCCGTATCCAAATCACTACCATTTGATTGGTACAACACACCCAATGTGCGCGTCTTAACCATTGCTGATTTTGAAGCTTTAGCCAGTAAGATTGGTATCAAAATCCTTGACCGCGTTATATTGCATGAGGGTAAAGAAATTAAGTTTTGCGCAAACTTGTTAGGAAGTCTTGCGATCTATCGCGTTCAAAGCGCCTAAAGAATGTCAAGTTTAACGCCAGAATCAAAGCAGTCATTTTCGGAAATTCTAAGCGCATATACCCAAAAAATTACACTGAGAATGTTCTTTTTAGGATTCTCCGCAGGATTGCCTTTATTGCTTGTTCTAGGAACATTAGGCTTTTGGTTAAGAGAAGCTGGTATTGATCGAAGTACGATTGGTTACTTATCTTGGATAGGTCTTATCTATGGTCTGAAATGGGTGTGGGCACCATTAGTTGATCGGTTGACATTGCCCCTCTTATCCAATTGGCTTGGACGGCGAAAAGCTTGGTTACTGAGTGCGCAAGTTCTAGTCATGATTGGGCTTGTGGGTATGTCGATGTCAGACCCATCTCAAAAAGTAAAAGTTGTTGCGTGGTTTGCACTTTTAGTCGCTTTTGGATCGGCAACTCAAGACATCGCTTTAGATGCATTTCGGATTGAATCAGCGGATACCAAAATACAAGGAGTGTTGGCGGCAGCCTATCAGGCAGGATATCGATTCGCAATGATTTGGGCTGGTGCAGGTGTTCTGTGGATTGCAGCACGCGCACAAAATACCCCCGACAATGTCTATGATCATCATGGTTGGCAAATTGCTTATTTATGTATGGCAGCTTCGATGTTAATTGGCGTAATAACAGTTTTATTGTCGAAAGAGAAGCCTTATGTGCCACAGATGCACGCGCACTCGTTGAGGCAATGGATTCAAACGGCATTTTTAGAGCCGTTTGCTGATTTTTTAAAGAGATATCAATGGCATGCCGTTTTAATTCTTTCATTAATTGCCGTTTATCGGATTAGTGATGTGGTGATGGGGATTATGGCGAATCCCTTTTATGTGGATATGGGCTATACCAAAGATGAAGTTGCCAGTGTAACCAAAATCTACGGAGTAATAATGACTTTGCTCGGGGCATTTATTGGCGGAGGATTAACCGTTCGGTTTGGTATCTTTCGGATTTTGATGTTGGGGGCTATTTTATCTGCGGCAAGTAATTTGCTCTTTGCTTGGTTAGCAACGCAGGGTCATGATTTAACAGGGTTAGTGTTTGTGATATCAGCAGATAACTTAAGCTCTGGCATTGCATCTGCAGCCTTTATTGCCTATTTATCTTCTCTCACGAATGTTTCTTACAGTGCGACTCAATATGCTTTATTAAGCTCAATGATGTTATTGATACCAAAATGGATGGCTGGTTTTTCTGGGGTATTTGTGGATCATTTTGGGTATTCAACATTCTTCATATCGACAGCAGTGATTGGATTACCAGTCCTGATTTTAGTTTGGTTCGTTGGCAAATTAGATCTTATTCAGAATAGCAATCAAGCAGAAAACGCAGTTAAGTCACAATCATAATCAATGATCAAGGGGGCATGATCTGAGAAACGCGCCTCTTTATAAATCTGTTGCGACTTGGCGAACGACCCTAAACCAGGAGTAGTGATGTGGTAATCAATCCGCCAACCCACATTATTGTTATAAGCTTGACCGCGTTGACTCCACCATGTGTAGCAACTTTCAGTAGTACTGGGCTCAATTTTTCGATATACATCCACAAATCCTTCGACTTCTAATAAATGGGTCATCCAGGCTCTTTCCTCAGGAAGAAAACCCGAGTTTTTGAGATTGCCTTTCCAATTTTTTAAGTCAATTTCTTGGTGAGCGATATTAATATCGCCACATAAAGCAATTTCATAACCTTGCTGTTTTAAGGTTTGAAGATGAGGTAAAAAAACCTTTAAAAAACGAAATTTGGCCGCTTGACGATCCTCAGAGCTAGAACCGGATGGAAAGTAGACTGAGATAATCCATAACTTACCAAAGCGCAGAGCTGTATAACGACCCTCATCATCAAACTCTGGAATACCAAAGCCACTAACCATTTCATCGGGCTGGTGTTTAGAATAGATTCCAGTACCGCTATAGCCCTTTTTTTGTGCACAATGAAAATACGACGAGTAATTTAATTGTGCAGTTAAATCTGTTGATAAATCCTCTAATTGTGCTTTAATTTCTTGTAAGCAAATAAAGTCTGCTTGGGTGTTTTTCATCCACTCAAAAAAGCCTTTTTTTGCTGCGGACCTTATACCATTCACATTTGCAGTTATTATTCTTAACATGAAACCTCATTCCTCTGAATTTATTGAATTTGCACTTCGGGCCAAAGTACTTTCGTTTGGCGAATTTAAAACTAAAGCAGGTCGTCTTTCACCCTATTTTTTTAATGCCGGTGATTTTAATGACGGCGCTAAATTAGGTGCTTTAGGTGAATTTTACGCCCGCACTTTATTGTCTGCTCAAATTGAATTTGACATGTTATTTGGACCCGCATACAAAGGCATTACTTTGTCTGCGAGTACTGCCATTGCTCTAGCCAATTTAGATAAGAACGTGTCATTTGCTTATAACCGTAAAGAGGCTAAGGATCACGGCGAAGGTGGTATTTTGGTTGGCGCCCCTTTGCAAGGACGAGTTGTTATTGTTGATGATGTGATTTCCGCAGGAACTTCAGTGCGTGAGTCGGTTGAGTTAATTAAAAAAGCAGGAGCAACTCCGTGTGCTGTGTTGATTGCTTTAGATCGTATGGAAAAGTCTGGAAATGCCGTTGATATTGGAGAGTTTTCTGCAGTTCAGGCGGTGCAAAAAGATTTTGGTATTCCGGTTATTGCGATCGCTAATCTCGCGGATCTATTACAATTTTTAGAGAAAACGAACGATACGGTTCTTAAAGAACATCTTCCCAAAGTGCAAAATTATCGCCAACAATATGGGATTAATGAAAAAGGAGCTTAATTAAGCGCCTTTGTATGCCAGTAACGATGAGGGTAAATAAAACATTGTTTTAGCCCCCCTGTATGAAGTTTCAATTTAACCACTAGCTAAATCTCAATTACGCCTTCATAAACAGTCGTTGCAGGACCGGTCATGATGACTTCGGCCTGAAGACCATGTTGTGCATACTGCCAATCTATCTCAAGAAGTCCGCCACGGGTTTGAACAGTGACTGGTGAGTCAGTAAGGTTTTTTAGAATGGCAGTTACTGCTGCCGCACAAGCTCCAGTTCCACAGGAGAGCGTCTCTCCAGAACCGCGTTCAAAGACTCTGATGTTGATATGGCTTCGATCAACCACTTCGACAAATCCAACATTGACTCGCTTAGGGAAGCTAGGATGGCTCTCCATTTCTGGGCCAATTTGGCTGACTAGAGCAGTTTTAACGCAGTCTACTATTTGTACTGCGTGAGGATTGCCCATCGAAAGAGGGGTAATCCAAACATTTGATTGCATTAAGGGTAATAAAAATTCCTTAATAGGCCCAATCATTTGTGAGTCTAGATGGCTAGGAATAAAAGGAATTAAGTCATGCTCGAAAATCGGGGGTCCCATGTTGACCCGAACACGCATGTCCTCCTGCTCAGTCAGTGTGATAGTTGTATGCGCAACTTCTACTCTAATTTCTTTTTTGGAAGTTAAGCCTTTTTCACGCACAAAACGGACAAAACATCTTGATCCATTACCGCACTGCTCTACTTCAGAACCATCGTGATTGATAATACGATACCGAAAATCAGCACCAGAGGATTTTGGAGACTCAACTAGTAATATTTGGTCGGCACCGATACCGAGTTGACGATTTGCTAGGAAAATCCAAGCGTCTTTGGTCAACGAACTAATATCTTGTGAAATGCAGTCAATGACAATAAAGTCATTTCCAGCACCATGCATTTTTGTAAAGTGAAGTTTCATTAATAAAACCTGGCTTGACCTTCTGGGCGATTTTTAAAACGTTTATGCACCCAATAATACTCTTGTGGACGAGGAATGATTTGCGCCTCAAAAAACTGGTTCAACCGAAGGGTATCAGCAACTTCATCGCTCGTTGGAAAATTTTCAAGTGGTTTACCTATATGAACGGTATAGGATTTCCCATCTGGATTTAAAGTCGTAATGACAGGACATACTTCGGTATTCGCAATTTTTGCAAATCTAGAAATGGAAGTAACGGTACAGGTTGGTACGCCAAAGAAGGGCACAAACACAGAATCTTGCTTACCAAGATCCATGTCTGGAGAAATTGCTACAGCTTGATAAGATCTGATTGCACGAATCAGTTCCCGAGCATTTTGTTGACGAAGAATCATTTTCCCACCAAAGCGCTCGCGCCAAAATTTAATTTTTTGGTCAAAAAAATTATTTTTCATTTTGATATAAAGAGTGATTGGGCTTTGAAGACCTCTTTTAGATAAATAAAGAGAAATGCCAATTAATCCAGCTTCGATACCCAGCATATGCATACTAAAAAATAAGCGAGATTTACCATCCGTCAGATCAATGTCAGATTTGACTTGTACCAGTTTCTCAATTTGGGATTCCGAGCCTAACCATAAGTATCCACGCTCCGTAATGGATCTACCAAATAATTGCCAATGCTTGAGAGCCAACTCCTTTAGCTTTTCTTCAGACAAATGAGGAAAGCAAAGTTTTAAGTTGATATCCACTACTTTTTTGCGCTCTATTGGTAAATGATAGGCGATCCAACCTAAAGTATCACCAATAGCATGGTTCACCGAGATTGGTAAGGCACTTAGGAAATATAGAAAACCTAATCCTAAAAAATTTAAAATTTGATGCAAGATGTTCATTCTGAAGGAGGCAGTGGCGCACCGGCAGGGTGCTTATATCTTTTGTACATCCAAAGATATTGTTCAGCATTTTTAATAATTACTTGTTCAAGAAAGTGATTGAGTTGCGAAGCTGCCGTGAGGGGATCACTTGCAAATGGCTCAGACATTCTTTGGGCAATCACAGACCACCCAGCACCGTGAGATTTTCTGATAGCAGAAAAAACAATGGTAGGAATATTATTTTTTAGTGCAATTTTGGCAGGTAGCACAGCGGTATAAGCGGGTTTTCCAAAAAATGGCGCCCATACTCCTTCGCCATTGCCAGGAACTTGATCAGGGAGGATTCCAACGGCTTCGCCTCGGACAAGAGCGCGAGCAATTTGACGAACCCCTTGCATATTTGCTGGTACAAAGTTCATGCGAGGATGGGCTCTACCTTCTTCAATCAAATCATTTAACCAAGCTTGTTTAGCGGGCTTATAAATAATCGTTGCAGGAAAGTGTTCTGCCAAGACACGAGGAATCATTTCAAAGGCACCCAAATGAGGAGTCAGCATTAATAGCCCCTTGCCCTCGGCCATTGCATTTTCGACAACATCCCAGTGAATCAATTCCGTTTTTTTAAGAGCTTCTTGGGGGTGTTGCCAAATCCACAGACTGTCCGTTAACATTTTTCCTGCAGATTTAGCAACTTCTTTAGGGCTGGCTTTAAAGCTGTATAGTGCTTGAGCATATGACAAGTTTTCTAGGATCAATGCTTTATCTTTTGGCGAGAACCAATAAGTTAAAAGACCTAAAAAAGCACCTACCGATTGTAGATACTTAAGGGGAAGACGACCAATAAGATGAATTAACCAATGCATTCCCTCTATGATATGCAAAAAACCACAAAGTTTGAAAAAAATAAAAAGAATCGTTATACTTATTAACATCGCCGAGTTAAGACAACTTGCAGGGCGACTATAAATTCTGCTAAAGCGTCGCCGTATAGGTAGTTCGGCACGTGTTGTCGAATTTCTAAAATATAGGAACTTATATGGCAAATGATTATTTTTTCACTTCTGAGTCTGTATCTGAAGGTCACCCTGACAAAGTCGCAGATCAAATTTCTGACTCTATTCTTGATGCGATTCTTGCTCAAGATCCAACAGCAAGGGTTGCAGCAGAAACGCTTTGTAATACTGGTCTAGTTGTGCTCGCAGGTGAGATCACCACTACAGCGAACGTTGACTACATTAAAGTAGCTCGCGAAACCCTACGAGAAATTGGTTACGACAATACAGATTTTGGTATTGATCATCGTGGTTGCGCAGTTTTAGTTGCGTATGACAAACAGAGCCCAGACATTGCTCAAGGCGTTAATAAAGCGGAAGATGATCCATTAGATCAAGGTGCTGGCGATCAAGGTTTGATGTTTGGTTACGCAGTAGATGAAACACCAGAACTCATGCCAATGCCAATCTATCTTTCACACAGATTGGTTGAGCGTCAATCTCAGCTTCGCCGTGATGGTCGTCTAGACTGGTTACGCCCTGATGCGAAATCACAGGTTACATTACGTTATGTGAATGGTCGTCCTGACTCGATTGATACTGTTGTATTGTCAACCCAACACTCCCCTGAAATAGAACTTGATCAGTTACGTGAAGCGGTGATTGAGGAGATTATTAAGCCGGTCTTACCGAAAGAATTGATTAAGGGTGAAATCAAGTATTTGGTTAATCCTACAGGACGATTTGTCATTGGTGGACCTCAAGGTGATTGCGGTCTAACAGGTCGCAAAATCATTGTTGATACATATGGCGGGGCAGCCCCTCACGGTGGTGGAGCTTTCTCTGGAAAAGACCCATCCAAAGTAGACCGATCTGCAGCATATGCTGCTCGTTATGTTGCAAAAAATGTCGTTGCAGCTGGCTTAGCCACAAGGTGTTTGGTTCAAGTTTCTTATGCAATTGGCGTAGCTAAACCTACTTCAGTGATGGTGAGCACCTATGGAACTGGAAAAATCTCTGATGAGGCAATCTCAAAGTTAGTAAGTGAGCACTTTGACTTAAGACCAAAAGGTATCGTTAAAATGCTTGATCTTCTTCGCCCAATTTACCGTAAAACAGCTGCTTATGGCCACTTTGGTCGTGAAGAGCCTGAGTTTACTTGGGAAGCTCGTGATCGTGTCATCGCATTGAAATCTGCGGCAGGTTTATAATAGATTTAAATTCTCCAAGGAGCGTTGCGAGGTTAACTTAGACGAAACCCATCTAAGTTACCCCAGGCTTGGAGGGGCTCAAAAGAGTCTAGGCAACGGCGCTCACTAACCTTTAAATTTCTTGGTTGGTGGGCATTCTATTAAGCCCCCCCAAGAACGTTGTAAAACTTGGAGAGCAGAATGAATTCCGTATCAAATATTAAAAATGATTATGTGATTGCTGACATCACATTAGCTGATTTTGGCCGTAAAGAAATTGCCATTGCCGAAACAGAAATGCCAGGACTCATGGCAATTCGTAAAGAATATCAAGCTACACAACCATTAAAAGGAGCTCGCATTACGGGGTCCTTACACATGACAATTCAAACTGCAGTGTTAATTGAAACATTAGAAGCTTTGGGCGCCAAAGTTCGTTGGGCCTCATGCAATATTTACTCTACACAAGATCATGCAGCAGCAGCCATTGCAGCAAACGGTACGCCCGTATTTGCAATTAAAGGTGAAACCTTAGAGCAATATTGGGACTTTACCCATCGTATCTTTGAATGGGCTGATGGCTCCTTCTCCAACATGATTTTGGATGATGGTGGAGATGCCACTTTGTTATTGCATCTTGGTGCAAGAGCTGAAAAAGATCTTTCTGTTTTAAATAATCCAACGAGTGAAGAAGAAACGATTCTTTATGCATCCATCAAAGCAAAACTTGCGATAGATCCAACCTGGTATTCAGTACGACTTGCAGAAGTTAAAGGAGTTACTGAAGAAACTACAACTGGCGTTCACCGTTTATATCAAATGTTTGCTAAAGGTGAACTCAAGTTCCCAGCAATTAACGTGAATGATTCTGTAACAAAGAGTAAATTTGATAACTTATATGGCTGCCGAGAATCTTTAGTCGATGCGATTAAGCGTGCGACTGATGTAATGATTGCGGGTAAAGTAGCCGTTGTTGCAGGTTATGGTGATGTTGGTAAAGGTTCTGCTCAAGCTTTAAGAGCACTATCCGCTCAAGTTTGGGTAACCGAAGTTGATCCGATTTGTGCTCTGCAAGCAGCGATGGAAGGTTATCGTGTTGTAACAATGGGTTATGCTGCTGATAAGGCCGATATATTCGTGACTGCAACAGGTAACTATCATGTGATTACTCATGACATCATGCTCAAGATGAAAAACCAAGCCATTGTATGTAATATTGGTCATTTCGATAACGAAATTGATGTTGCAAGTGTTGAAAAATATCAATGGGATGAAATTAAGCCGCAAGTAGACCACATTATTTTCCCGGCGCAAAACGGCCAGCCAGAAAAAAGAATTATTTTGTTAGCAAAAGGTCGATTAGTGAATTTAGGTTGTGGAACAGGTCACCCATCATTCGTGATGAGTTCATCATTTGCCAATCAAACAATTGCACAAATAGAACTTTGGACAAAAGCCAACACGAATGAATACCCGATTGGTGTTTATACATTACCAAAACACTTGGATGAAAAAGTGGCGATATTGCAGTTAAAGAACTTAAATGCAGAATTAACAGTTCTTACCGATCAACAAGCGAATTACATCGGGGTAGATAAATCTGGACCATTTAAACCAAATCATTATCGTTATTAAACAATGAGCCTACTCGACAATATTGAACTCAGCGCTGAATTTTTTCCT
>CANFOL010000050.1 GCA_947448695.1 Burkholderiaceae bacterium | reverse complement strand
TTTTTCTTCTCTTTTAAGTTGTTCTAATTGTTCAACAATCTTCTTTACCGACTGACTATTGTTTTTATCTGCCACCAGAATTGCATCAGCTGTTTCAATCACAACAATGTCTTTAAGCCCTACTGCACCGACAAGTTTTCCGGTTGCATGGATGTAGGAGTTGGTGGTTTCATGCATGATTACGTCACCATGGGTAACATTATTATGTTGATCTTTTTGACCCACATTCCAAACAGCATCCCAAGCTCCTAAATCACTCCAACCAGCATCGAGTGGTACCACATGGATCGGTGTTTGTCCTGGACATTTTTCAATCACGGCATAGTCAATGGAATCACTCGGAATCTGGTTAAAAGCTTCTTTATTGGGGCGGATAAATTCTACATAACCACCGGAATCAGTAGTTTTAGTTTCCCATGATGCTTTGGTTTGATTCAGAATCTGCGGGCTAAATTGCTGCATCGATTGCAACCATGCGCCTGCTTGCAAAATAAAAATGCCACTGTTCCAAAAATAGTTTTTAGAATCGAGATATTGCTGGGCAATTTCTTGTTTTGGTTTTTCAGTAAATTGTTTGACTTCAAAAGCATGGTGACTATTTTCTTGTCCTTGCTTTTGAATATACCCATAACCTGTCTCAGGATGGGTTGGTGTTACGCCTAAAGTAACAATCCCACCCTCTTGTGCTTGGGCAATACTTTTTCTGATGGCTGCAAGCCACTCTGCTTCATGAGTAATGGTCTGATCACTTGGCATGACGACCATAATGGCTTGATCAGAATAGTTTTCTTGAACAAATAAACTTGCCATGGTGAGGGCTGGCGCCGTATTTTTCCCGATAGGCTCCAATAAGAAACTCGCTTGGGTATCAAGCTCTCTTAACTGTTCAACTGCCAAGAATCGATGTTCTTCATTTGTCACGATGACAGGCTTTGTGGTTGTGATATCAAGATGACCAATTTTTGATGCTCTCATTACCGTCTGCTGAAACAAGCTTTCATTACCAGCTAAGGCTAAAAATTGTTTCGGAAATCCATTTCTGGATAAGGGCCACAGGCGTGAGCCTGAGCCACCACACAAAATAACTGGAACGACAGTAATCATATTAGTTAAGGTACGAGTGTTAAGAATAAGTAACTACAGAATATAACAAGTTGCACAATGCCTGATAAAAGGGTTGCTCTTCCTGTTGCAAGATTCATCAGACCAACCATAAGTGAGAGAAGTAAAAGCACAATACCCACTGAATTTATACCAAGGCTAAGTGGCAAGTCAAATAGAATCGAAATCACGGCTACCGATGGAATCGTGAGTCCAATACTTGCTATAGCGGATCCTAAAGCCAGGTTCAGACTGATTTGTAGTTTGTTTTGGAGTGCGAGTTTGACGGCCGTAATACTTTCTGGAAGAAGTACGAGTGCTGCAATAATGACGCCAAGTACTGCTTTTGGAGCACCCACTTGACTCAGCCCTGCTTCTAGACTTGGGCTTAGTAATTTGGCTAAAATGACAACAGAAACAAGAGCAATCACAAGAAATAATCCTGTTACCCAAATGTTGATGTTTTCTTGTCCATCATGAAAATCTTGAACTTCCATCGCTTCTTTTTTTAAGGGCTCTACTGGCAGAAAGTACTCGGTATGACGAACGGTCTGGATAAAGACAAAAGCTCCATAAAGAACAAGTGAGGCAATCCCGACAAAAATGAGTTGACTTTGGGAGTAGTCTATCCCAGTTGTAGTCGTTGTGTAGACTGGCAAAACCAAGGTGAGTGTAGCTAAGGCACTAATGACGGCTAAAGCAGGGTTGGTTCCTTCCACCCGAAAAGATAGTTCATGATGTTTTAAACACCCCATCAAAATAGAAATACCCACCACACCATTCATCACAATCATAATGGCAGAAAAAACGGTATCCCTGGCAATCAGATCACTTCCTTCTTTACCAGCAAGCATCATAGAAATAATTAAAGCGACTTCAATTACTGTGACGCTAACAGCTAGTACAAACGCACCAAAGGGTTCACCTAAGTGATGGGCAATTTTTTCAGCTTGATGCACCGCAGTTAAAACTGAGGCAATTAACAGTACTGAAATAATGAAAGGAAGCATGAAAGTCATAGGGTTTTCCGAGATAAATCTTCTTCAAGTGAGTTTACCTGATGGAAGTTACGCGTAATGAATCACCCAAGGTGATCCATTGTCTGCCACATTCGATCGATTAACGACTATTTACCACTTCACTGGCTTGCCAGATCGAACGCGCACAGAGGCAACTAGGTCTCCTGAAGAATAAAAAGGTTTTTCGACTCTGGATACTGAACTTAGGGTGAAGATCTGAGGCTTCCTGATAGGTGAGTTCAGCGTATCCATACTTTTTTGGGCTAAGGCAAATCCCTCCGTTAAGTAGGAAAGCGGATTAAATACCTGACCAAAATGGGCTATCTCAAAATGTAAATGGGGTCCAGTGGAATATCCTGTACTACCTACTCTTGCAATAGTTTGTCCTTTTTTGACACTTTGTCCAGGTGTAACGAGAATCTCACTGGTATGGCCATATTTTGAGGTGTATCCTTGACCATGATCGATTTCGACTAAATTGCCGTAACCACCAATTAAACCTGCTTGTTTCACTACGCCATCTTCAGTAGACATAATCGCTGTGCCAATACTCGCAGGAAAATCTAGGCCATGGTGGTCTCCCCATTGACCCGTAAAAGGATCTATTCGACTACCAAAATTACTAGAAATCCTCATTTTTTGAGTTAACGGAAAAATGGGCTGAAATGATTCTTGTGCTTTTAGTACTCTGTTTGATTGGTTTTGGTTTGAGGTGCGACTGTTGACTTTTATCATGTCAAATGCATGGCTAGAAAAAACTCCGATTAAAGAGAAAAAAATCGAATAAACAATGAGAAAAATGGTTTTTTTCATGCTTTTGGAAAGATCAGGCTTTCTAATTGAATGATTCTGTATAAGAGTTCATAGCCATTCTACTGGAAGAAGATGGCTGTTTTGATTCTCTTCATCCCTCAATGATCGAAAAGCCCCCTCTTTTGATAATCTTTTTTGACTCTGATGGCTTTTATTTTAATTTTGTTCTTCTTGTCGACAATTTTTGGTATAAAGAGTCTTTAGTTTTTTCTGGAGTGACTCATCATGATGCAACGTCTTTGTCTTGTCTTTTCGGTATTCTTCTGTTCTTCCGTTTATGCAGACTCAGCAAATACATGGAACACCATTTCTAATATTCTAGGATATGGCATGCCACTCGTTGCTTTAGGCTATAGCGTCGATCAAGAAGATCAGAGTGGCGCGTTACAGCTCGGCGCTTCTTTAGGCACTGCTTATGGGACTGCCACCATACTTAAAAAAGCCTTCCCAAGAGATCGTCCTGATGAATCTGGCAACGACAGCTTTCCCTCCGATCATGCGGCTATTGCCTTTTCCTCTGCCCGTTATATGACCAAAAGATATGATGCCAATCCTTACTATTGGTATGCGGCGGCTGGAATAACGGGTCTCGCTCGTGTTCAAGCGAATAAACATACCTGGGGAGATGTCCTTGCTGGTAGTGCAATCGGCTTTGTCACAAGCGAACTGTGGACGAGTCGTAAAGATCGTCAACTGGCCATTTTCCCGCAACCTGGGGGAATGATGGTTGCCTATTCTCAACAGTTTTAAATTAGCCTCTTTGATTTCTAGTAATCCACACGCATCAAATAAGCATCAGCTTGTTAAATGGGTAACTAATTACCAGCAACGATGGACATTACGGCCATTCGTACTGCAATACCGAAGGTGACTTGCTTAAGGATTACAGACTGAGGTCCATCGGCTACTTCACTGGCAATCTCAATGCCTCGGTTCATGGGTCCAGGATGCATCACAATCGCTTTTTTATCGGCGAGTGCTAATCGCTCTGGTGTAAGTCCCCACTCTTTGAAAAAGGCTTCACCCTCAGGAACTTGGCCTTCTTCCATGCGCTCCTTTTGGATGCGCAGGGTCATGACAACGTCTGCACCCTCAATCCCTTTTTCAATGTTATGAAAGACTCTAACACCTTGCATATCAAGATCGCTGGGTAAAAGACTTTGTGGACCAATGACGCGAATATCTTTACAGCCTAAAGTAGCAAGTCCATAAATGTTGGATTTAGCTACTCGACTATGAATGACGTCACCAATGATGGCGACTTTGAGGTTTTCAAAGTCTTTCTTAAAATGGCGCATGGTAAAGAGATCGAGTAACCCTTGCGTGGGGTGTTGGTTGGTACCGTCGCCTGCATTAATCACATGCACATGCGCTGGTAAATGCTTGGCGATTTCAATAGGTGCGCCTGTTGTTTTATGTCTGACCACAAAGATATCTGCTTGCATAGCGACTAAGTTATCAATCGTATCTAAAAGACTCTCTCCTTTTGAAGTGGAGGATGTTTGGATATCTAAATTAATAACGTCTGCTGAGAGCCTTTTCGCGGCAATCTCAAAGGTTGTTCTTGTTCTGGTCGAGTTCTCGAAAAAAAGATTAAAAACACTTTTACCCCTGAGCAGTGGTACTTTTTTTACTTCTCGGTCAGGATTAGTGACACTGACAAACTGCTGTGCGGTATCTAAAATCTGGAGGAGGGTATTTTTGGGTAAACCTTCTAAAGAGAGTAAATGCCGAAGTTCTTGGTCTGAGTTAAGTTGCAGTTCACCGGAGAATGTGGGCATTGAAACGTTTTACCTTGAGTAGATGTTGATCTCGATAGATTTTGAGATATTTTACGACTTATTTGATTCAAACTCGTTTTTTTTAAACAACATGGGCTGTTTGATTTTCTTATAAAGAAATTCGATTGAGAATACTGGGTATGACAATTATTTTTTTAAATAGTCATGTAAATTAAGTATCTTCTTCCTCACTCATGGACTGAAGGTGTGTAAGATATTTTCTTACCCTTTGCACTTGCCCAATAGAGATAGGCAATAATGCAATGCCTAATTGTCGACAATCCATCAGAGTAATCAAATACCCAACTGGTTTTCGGGCTGTTTCAAGATCAGACAAAGTTAGTTTTGCAATCCCCAAGGCTTGTGCAGTTTCAACTAAGGTAAGCCAGCGAGCTTTCTTTCTTAACGAACTTTCGTGCCTATCTCTTAGGAGAATTGCAGTATTTCTTGATCAATTAGACAGTGTTTTACTTTCACATTTTCTATTTTAATAGGATTTATTTCATTTTTGACCATTAAATCTATTAATTTCATACTTTAATGGGATTAATTTTTCATATGATTCAATAGAAAATAGCGTCAATTTTCTAAGTAATCGTTGGGAACTTTCCCTTATATAGTTATAAATATCTTCTATTCTCCGCATTTTTTGCGGATTAAATTAGTTTAATCACCGCATAACTCATTCGTTGGCATTTCAAGCTATTTAAAATAATTAGATAGCGATTAGCCCAATCACCTCTTCATTCAAGCTCGTTTTTTTTAAACAACACTACTTGGATGATTTTTGTTCTCTGTGTTGAAATCAAATCTTCCATCGGGCAGTTGCTCTAATACCAAAATTTGATTAGGTGCTAGATCTACCCTTGCACCTCTAAAAGAAGCTTCAACTGGCAGTTCTCTACGATACCTATCAGCAAGCACGGCAAGCTCTACTTTTGCGGGTCTGCCGTAATCAAAGATCTCATTGAGTGCTGCTCGAACTGTTCTACCAGTATCTAATACATCATCGATCAGAATAATATGTGCGCCATCAACCTCAAATGGTAGGCTTGTGGATAATCCTTCTTCTGTATTTAAAGCCTTAGTGCCTTTATCGGCATAATCATCTCGATGAAAGCTCACATTAATGACCCCATACGTCTCTAGTCCCAGGTCTTTGGCGATACGTTTGGTAATCCAGGCTCCTCCACTGGCTAGTCCAACAACTTGTAGACTAGGTTTTCTCACTTTGGCTAAGCGCACCTGCTCTAAGAGATGGGTGTAGAGTTTTTCGGCATCGGGCAGTGATGAGGGGATTTCGTCAGGAATATTGGCAGTCATTTGTCGACAAATCTTTGTTTAAGATGTAATTACAATAACATAGCATTTTTTCTGATGCCGACTTCGAGCTCATTTTTGATATCTATCGAGTAACGGCTTTAACCCAGCTTAGAGTTGTTGCTTGATATCATTTTTCTTGGAGGCTCCATCCATGGGCTAATTAAATGATAGGTAAGTGGTTCCTTGTAAATTAGTATTAGCAATACTAATTTACAAGGTTAATTGATAAAAAATTAGGAAGCTTAATCGATTAATCAGGATTTTCTTGAAAATACTGCTCAAGGATCAACACCGCTGCCTGACAATCAATATCTCCCGTTTGATTCTCCGCTACCGCTGATGTATACCTCTCATCAACCCATTGCACTGGTAGGTTTAGTCTGCCGTGTAATTGATTACCAAAGCGCTTTGCGCGTTTGGTCATTTCATGTTCTGCTCCGTCTGGATGTGTTGGCAAACCAACGACAAAGTTAGTTACTTCCCACTCTTTCACTAACTTTTGAATGGTCTGAAAAGTATCACCAAGGCTTTTGTTTTGAATGGTTTTTAAGGACTGCGCTTGCCGTATCTCCGAGTTGCCTATGGCTACTCCAATTCTTTTTATTCCAAAATCAAAGGCTAAGAAGGTTTGCAAATTTTCCTCTTTTAGTTTGCTCGCATAATTCTTTTCATGTAGTCGGCAAATAACGGTACTGTAAATGCCGTATCTCCATGAGATGGACTATAAATCATGCCTTTATTAATTAATGATTGTCGAAGTGGCCCAACTTGATTAACTTCTTTTTTCATCATCGTGGCGATATCACCTGATCTTGGTGAAGGATGGCCAATATCTGCCATTGCGCGTAAATAATTTTTCTCCATTGGCGTGCAACGATCAAACCTTACTCTAAAAAATCCTGCATCCAGTTGCACAATGGCTAACTCCGTTGCTGCGATTGCATCATCTCTAGAAATCTGATTTGTCTTGGCAACATTCCAACAAATACTCCCCCACTCTTGCAAAAAATAAGGATAACCTTGCGTTTGTAGCAAAATTTCTTGTAATGCCCCTTCCTCGAAATGAATCTCATGAGGCGTGACGGGTCTTTGTAAAGCATCAATTGCAGCCTCCTCAGAGAGTGCTCCAATCATCGGAAAATCAAATAGCCTTTCCGCATAGGATTTGGCTTTGCCGACATTACCGACTAACTGGGGCAATCCCGCTCCAACAAGCGCGATGGGTAGCTGTTTTTGTGCACATGCATGTAATGCACAGATTAGGGCTGCAAGCTCATTACTTGAGACGTACTGTAATTCGTCGATAAATAAAACTACAGCTGTTTTTTTATCTTTAGCAGCTTCTCCCAGCGAGGTGAACAAGTCTATTAAATCGTAATCCAAATCACCACTATCGGCCATTCCATCTTCTTTACCAAGATCAAAGCCAAACTCCAACCCTTCATAGTGCAATTTAGCAGCTCCAATAAAACTACCCAACACATTAACGGCTCTAGCAACTTTATCCTTTGCTCCAGATAGCCGATCAAGCTTAAATAAAGCTGTTCGTAAACTAGGCACTAAGATCGATGGAAGATTTCGGTTTTCTGGGGATTCAAATTGAACACAAATAAGTCCCTCATACTCGGCATCGTTTTTAAGCCGATTTAATAAAACTGTCTTTCCTACACCTCGAAGCCCAATCATCAAGACACTTTTAGCCGCTAATCCACCCCGAATTCTATGGAGGGCAATGGAGACATCTTCAATAATTTTTGCTCGACCTGCTAGTTCGGGTGGATTAGATCCGGCACCGGGCGCAAAGGGATTTGTTCTTGGGTCCATGATTTATAGCAATATTAGGTAAGTTTATTCATTTTACATAAACTTGCCTAATATTGCTATAAATCGATAAATCCGATGGATTTACGCGTGGCCTACATCACCACTGAGGTGACTGAGGTCGATGCCGATAATGTTCATAACCTTTTCATAGCGCTGCTCATAAGGTGTTTCAAAGATGATCTTTTTGATATCGTCTAAGTTGGTTGAGACGTTTAACCAGCCATTTTTAGAGATCTCATCCTCAAGCTGTCCAGCAGACCAGCCAGCATATCCAAGTGTCATCAGAAATTGCTCTGGGCCCTGCCCTGTTGAGACAGCTTCTAAGACATCTTTAGAGGTTGTCATCGCAAGCCCTCCTGGAACAGTCAGTGAAGAACTATAACGAATATCATCTGCTTGAGGATGGAGCACAAATCCTCGCTCTGTTTGTACAGGCCCACCTAAATAAACAGGCTGCTTTTCGAGGGGAGCGATTTCCAGTTTGAGCTCAATCCGATCAAACAGATCTTTGAGCTCAAGATTGGTGGGACGATTAATAACCAGTCCCATAGCCCCTTGAGGATTGTGTTCACAAACGTACACCACCGTTCCAGCAAATTGGTCGTCCATCATGCCGGGCATTGCGATCAATAATTGATTCGCAAGGTGCGATACATCTTCTGTAAAAAAGTCCATATCGTTATTCTATCTCTTATACGGCTCTATTTGAAAGCCATCCAGAAATAAATGGTTTGTCTAAAAAACACTTGATCCTTTAGGGGTTTATATCCTTCAGTTGACCAAATGAAATGATTTGCTTATAATACTTTTAACAGCACTATAAATCATACGGTTAATAATAGGGTAAGCCATGAGCGTTATTTCTGCAAACGATTTAAAAACGAAAGGCGTGAAGGCTATTGAGGAAGCTCTATTAATACAGCCGGAAGCCTCCGTATCCGTTCGGGGGCAAGTCAAGTTTGTTGTTATGAGTAATGAACAATATCTTCACTTACGTGAATGCGAACTCGACGCTGCTCTTGCACAATCACGTTCGGATATAGATGCGGGGCGTTTCGTTAAAGAAACCGTTGCCAAACATATTCTGAGAATCAGTAAATTAGCTAAATTAGACTAATTAGCACTTGATGACCTGGGAAATCATTTATACCGAGCAATATAATAAGAAAGCTGCCAAATTCATTAAAAGGCATCCTGATGTTTTATCGCAATACCAAAAAACTCTAGAGCTTTTGAGCCTTAATCCTCATCACCCCTCCCTAAGACTCCATGAATTAAAAGGGAAGTTTGAAGGCTTATCGAGCATTTCCATCAACATGAAATATCGTATTACTTTAGAAATGATTGTTACACCTAAAGAAATTATTCTGATTAATATCGGCGATCACGACAAAGTGTATTGACATCCTCCCCGCGCTAAGGGACGTAGATTCCTGCCTCTAAAAGCTCATGTCAGAGCTGAAGAATTTTTCTGATCACATTGAGGTCACGGTCATTGACCGAACCACAATCTGAAAAATCCACTCTCATATTTAAAACTTTGGGTTGCAAAATGCAACCTTTTTTAGTTATTGTTTTGATGCATCGAAATCTTAATTTTCCATAGGGTTATTTTTCGTAGCACAATATATAACTCAACTTTTTCGGAAATCTTTATGAAACTAGGTTTGGTATGGCTGCGTCGCGATTTGCGTCTATTTGACTCACAAGCAATCTTTAAGGCACTTCAAGAATGCGACCAAGTATTTCTATGTTTCGTTTACGATACGACCATTCTGACACCCCTTCTGAAGAAGGGCTTTATCAATGATCGTCGGGTCGACTTCATTTGGCAATCTGTTCAAGAACTGCAAGCTGAGCTCCAGAAAATGAATCCAAGTGCTGGAATGATTCAGCTTCATGGCGACCCTCAAGTACTTATTCCAGAACTTGCCAAGACATTACAAGTTAGTGAGGTTTACTCCAACCACGACTATGAACCCAATGCGCAGGTGAGAGATCATACAGTCGCTGCTTCTCTTCAAAAAATTGGAATTGAATTTTCCTCGTTCAAAGATCAAGTGATTTTTGAAAAACATGAAGTTCTCTCTAAAGAGGGGAATGTCTATTCTGTCTTTACCCCCTACAAAAATGCGTGGCTCAAAAAACTTAGCGACTCTGATCTTGCTCCCTTCCCCTGCCTTTTAGATCAAAAAGAGTTTGATCAATTAGCGCCTGTTCCAAAACAATTCCAAGCTGAAGTTACTCTTTCGCAAATGGGCTTTAGTCCTTCTGGTATTGAATCCTTTATTCAGCCTGGTATGACTGGCGCATCTGTTGCGTTTGAAAACTTCGTCGAGCGGATGCATCAATATCACATCAGTCGTGATTTTCCCTCTATCAAAGGGCCTAGTTATCTCTCAACGCATCTGCGCTTTGGCACGATCTCGATTCGAGCTTTAGTCAGAGACGCCCATCTTCAAATGCTAGCCGGAAGTATGGGGGCAACGATTTGGTTATCTGAACTCATTTGGCGTGATTTTTATTTTATGATTCTGGCTAACCATCCAAGACTTGCGAGTGGCGCTTCTTTTAAACCAGATTATGACAAAATTGTTTGGGATAAAGATGCCACTGCTGAAAAACACTTTCAAGCTTGGTGCGCTGGTAAAACAGGATATCCCATTGTGGACGCAGCCATGCGCCAACTCAATACAACGGGTTATATGCATAATCGCTTGCGTATGGTAGCTGCCTGTTTTTTAATCAAAGATTTGGGTATTGACTGGCGCAAGGGTGAGGCTTATTTTGCAGATCAACTCAATGACTTTGATTTTTCTGCGAATAATGGTGGCTGGCAATGGGCAGCTTCAAGTGGTTGTGATGCACAACCTTATTTCCGGATTTTTAATCCGATTACTCAATCGCAAAAATTTGATACTGAAGGGAAATTTATTCGTCGCTACTGTCCAGAACTTGTTGGCCTTTCGAATAAATCGATTCATGCACCATGGCAAGTAGGGGCAATTGAACTAGAGGCAGCGAATATCCGCTTAGGAAGTGACTATCCACTTCCTATTGTTGATCATGCTCAAGCAAGACTTGCAACACTGCTGCGTTACGGT
>CANFOL010000049.1 GCA_947448695.1 Burkholderiaceae bacterium | reverse complement strand
TGAACTGATGTTAATTTAGTACCACGATTAAAGAGAGTATTCATATCATATCATTGGATCATGATGGGTTGATAGTGGATGAGCTTTGGTACTTGGGTTTGTGGTGCTGGTGGTCGATAACCTAGGGAGCTATGAGGCCTGACATGGTTGTAATGCTTGACCCACTCGCCAACGACAACTCTTGCTTCTTTCAGGCTATAAAAGAGTTCACCATCAAGTAGGTTATCTCTGAAGGTTCCGTTAAAGCTTTCACAAAAGCCATTTTCCCAAGGACTACCTGGTTCAATATAGGCAGTCTTGACACCAATACCACTCAGCCACTTACGAAGGTCTTTGGCAATAAACTCTGGGCCATTATCCGATCGAATATATTCAGGGATGCCATGAACTACCATCGCATTGGCTAATTGCTCAATCACTTGGATCGAGCCTATCCTTCGGGCACAGTGGATCGTCAAACATCTTCTACTAAATTCATCAATCATCGTGAGCATCCGTATCTTACCGCCATAGGCATCTCGAATAAACACAAAGTCATAACTCCAAACATGATTGGGATGTGTAGCTCTGAGTCGCATGCAACTTCCATCGTTTAACCATAGCCGACCTCTTGGCGGCTGCTTTTGTGGAACCTTCAGTCCTTCCTCTCGCCAAATACGAGCAACTTTAGCCGATGTTGCACTGAGCCAACCAGCGTTCCTCATTAGTCCAGTAATCGTTCGATAACCATAGCGACCGTAGGTACTAGCGAGACGAATCACTTTACAGTTTTGAGCATATGGAGGGCCAACTTATGCCTTGGAATGAAACTACGAAGATGGATGAAAAGCTTTAATTTGTGTCTAGGTTTCTAGATAGTGAAAAGGTTTCCTAAAATAAGTCACACTTTATCAATCTCCAAAATTATAAATTTATTTAATAACTAAGCTTATTAAAATTTAGTTATTTAGAATCTGTTTCTAAATTTTATTATCTAATCTAAGACTAAATTCCTTGCTTTAAATTTAATCTATTTAAGCCCATATTTGTTGATTTATATCAAAGTGAAACTCTAACCAATTGATTAAAATAATTGCATGGTCTCATATTAAGGTAAATATGCTAATTAAATGTCCGCACTGTGTATGACCTGCCCAGCACGATTCGAACCTGCGACCTTAGGCTTAGAATGCGTGAAAAACTCGTTGAAACAATAATAACTTAAGAATTGGTTACTCTTTTATAATGAATGGCCACATTGATTTAATGAGTATATTTGAAGCTTATAATAAGTAATGTCTCCAACAATCTTTAAAGAAAATGGCTTCAGGTTTTTCTTCTTTTCAAGAGAAGAGCCTCGGATTCATGTTCACGTTAGCCATGCTGATGGGGAAGCCAAGTTTTGGCTAACACCTGAGGTCATAATTGCTGTAAATTATGGGTTATCTGATCAGCAAATTAATGCCGTTAAAAAATTAGTTATTCTTCATTATGAGGAAATTACAAATGCTTGGAACACTCACTTCTCTGATTGAAATCACACAGGTTTCATCGCAAGGTTTTTGGCTATTATTGCCAACTGAAGAACTATTTCTTTCTTTTGAGAATTTTCCTTGGTTTAAGGACGTAACCATTAAGGAACTTTGTGAAGTGGAATGGCCATCTGAAAAACATATCTACTGGCCAAACTTAGATATCGATTTATCTATTGATTCTATTAGAGACCCTTCAGCCTTTCCTCTACAGTACAAAGCAAAAGGATAACTTTTGGCCTGCCCAGCACGATTCGAACGTGCGACCTACGGCTTAGAAGGCGTGAAAATCTATTTGAAACAACGACTTAACAATGTTTTACAGTTTCTTAAATTTGGTTTGGCTTATGCGGTTTGAAGTATGGAGTTTGTTGGATTTGAATGGATGGGGATTGGCATCAGCAGAGTGTTAGATGGCACTAATTGGCTAAACTACTGCGACCCACGGCCTTGATAAAGGTTAAGAATCTTGGTAAAGATTATATAATTAATTACATTAGGAAAGAGCTTATTATCTTTTCTTTTGGCACCAATTTGTAAACCATGCCAAAGCTATACCAACTAAGATAGCTATCACAAGATTGCATATTACCGTTAATACAAAGACGCTATATATTGAAATCCGCTCAACAAGCATAAACTGCCTTGGTCTCAATAATTTATCCCAATCGCCCATATGAAAAGCCACATAAATTAGAATTGCCGAAAGGCATGCTAACGGAATAAACTTTGCAAGGTGACTCAAAAAACACACGATCAATAACAAAGTTAATGAATGGACCATACCAGCAATTGGGGAATTTGCTCCACTATGAATACTAGTTACAGTCCTTGCTATTGTTCCTGTAGCTGGCATACCACCAAAAAATGGTAATAAGAAATTGGTTATGCCTTGAGCCAATAATTCTTGGTTTGAATTATGTGAAGTCTTTGTTATATCGTCTGCAACTTTTGCACACAATAAAGACTCAATTGCACCCAATATTGCCAAAGTTAAAACCGGTAGCCACAAATTGAAGATATTTACACCATCAAACTGCGGAATAGTCCAAGTTGGCAGGTGCTCTGGAATTCCTCCAAACCTACTACCAATTGTTTCTATAGGCAAATTCCAGAAATTGACTGCCCAAGTCGCAAAAAATAAGACTAAAAATGTTTCGGGAACATTAGCTAAAAAACCCATCTTTACCTTAATCCTTCGCCAAGTAACTATAAACGCTAGACAAGTCAATGATGTGCCTAAAGCGAAGGGATTAAACTCTACAAGATGCTTCGAAATTTCATACACAATTCCAAAAAAATCAGATGGAAGTTCATTACTTAATCCTAAAAAGTCTTTGATTTGAGTCAAGCCAATCAATATAGCTATACCATTGGTAAAACCATAAATTATAGTTTTTGGAATATGTTTAACCAAAGTCCCCAACTTTAAAAAACCCATTAATAATAAAACCAAACCTGAGAGACTTGTGGCTATGAATAAATTAGCTAACCCATAGTCATGCAGAATTCCATAAACAATAATAATAAAAGCGCCTGCTGGCCCTCCAATCTGAACCCTACAGCCACCTAATAATGAAATTAAAAAACCTGCAATGATGGCTGTATAGATTCCTACCTCGGGCTTTAATCCGCTAGCGATTGCAAAAGCAATGGAAAGAGGGAGAGCAATCACACCTACTGTGATGCCTGCAAAAATATCTTTAATTAACAGCCTTTGGCTATATCCTTCCCAAGAATGAAGAATATTAGGATTAAAGTTCATCCTTCAACTATAACTCATAGGAATTTCTCTAAAAGTATTTTCTATAAGATCTTTCAGGCTAGTCGCCCTCAAACGGGGAGGCCAGAGACACCCATCTTTGTTGAAAAAGTTAATTAATCTATCGAACAATAGTAGTCTTAATCACCACTGTGGTCTAATTTTTAGAGATTTTGGCCTGCCTAGCACGATTCGAACGTGCGACTTTGGGCTTCTTAGACCGTTGAAAATATGAGTTACCGATTTACCAATTGATTAATTTGTATCTTCAAATCTGGCAAATTAACTTGGATGGTTTTCCACAAAATATCTAAGTCAACTTTGAAATATCCATGCGATAAAGCATTTCGCATTTCATAGGCATCAATAAATGGAATATCAGAGTGTTCTTCTATAAATTCAGGAAATAGACGTTCAATATTTCTTGATGCTTCTCCAATAATTTCAAAGTTTCGAATCACTGCATCTTGAATCATTGTATTAGTGATGAAAGCTAATTGATCACAATCTTTCATATAAGACTCAATTCTGTCGATGGCTTGATTAATATGC
Organism: Burkholderiaceae bacterium; assembly: GCA_947448695.1. Taxonomy (GTDB): domain Bacteria; phylum Pseudomonadota; class Gammaproteobacteria; order Burkholderiales; family Burkholderiaceae; genus Polynucleobacter. Next base: position 9,903 of record CANFOL010000049.1, on the reverse strand, counting down.
TTTAGAAAGTCATCCAACCTTAGTGGATGTTTAGTCATACTGGTATCGAAGAGGATATCACTTCATCACGAAAGTGATCAGGTAAAGCATTCGGGGTAAGGACATCCACTGTCACTCCTAGAAGGCTTTTTAACTTTCTTCGAATTGCTCCAATATCAAACAAAGTAGTCTCATTTGTGGGGTCAATCAAAAGATCTAAGTCACTTTGATCAGTGTCCTCACCTTTAGCCACTGAACCAAAAACACGTGCATTACTGGCGTGATGAGAGGCAACAATTTGTCGTATTTGAACTCTATTTTTATTGAGGGCTTCAGATGGCTTCATAGTTCAATTATGCTAATAAATTCATAAAAGAGCAACTTAGGGGTATTTTTGGTCTGCACAGCACGATTCAAACTTGCGAACTTGGGCTTCTTAGACCGTAAATCTAAACTCTATTCGTGGATAACTATCGAGTTGAAAGTTAGTTCTACGAAACGACTTTGTAAAAAAGCATCTGATATTAACTGTAGATTTGATTTAATCAAGACTTCAAGTGCGAGGTTGCTAATATTTCCCGTTGAAATGAGTAACAAAGATGGCTCTCCGTTGATCAAGTAAGCCTGCACAAAGTCATCGTCTTTACTGATAAGATTTGACCTTGGGAGACTGCAAATTCAGTTAACTCCATGTCTGACGTGAGATTTTTTTTGGCAAATCTAAGGTATGAAACGCATCATGCCCTGCTTCATTTAACCAAATGACAAACTTTCTTGGTAATTGGGCATCAACGATAAACTTCATGCAGCGATGCGTTCGACTCTTTTAATATGAGTTAAGCGAGCAGCATAGGCTAAGGCAGCCAAAATATCTTCACGATGAAGATCCTCATAGTCGCCTAAGATATCTTCAATAGTCATGCCACTTGCTAACCATTCGAGAATACCTTCGACAGGATATCTCATGCCTCGAATACAAGGCTTTCCATGACAAACTGCAGGATCAATTGTGATTAAACTTGCCATTGCATTTCCTAGAAGAGTTATGAATCTATGCTGTTGATTTTAAACCCATTCAATTGACAATTGTAGTTTTGTGGTCTTTAAAATCCTAATTTGGCTTGCCCAGCATGAATCGAACGTGCAATCTTGGGCTTCTTAGACCGTAGGGTATTTAATTATTTCTTGAAATTGACACCCCTACACCAACTGGAGTTTGTATGACCTGAAACATACTTTACAGTTTATACCGGACACATACTTTACAGTTTTGAGCATATGGAGGGCCAAACTTATGTCATGGAATGAAAAGCCTAAATTTGTATCTAGGTTTCTAGATGGTGAAAAGATTTCCAAAAACAAGTCACACTTCTAAGACTAAATTCCTTGCTTTAAATTTAATCTATTTAAGCCCATATTTGTTGATTTATATCAAAGTGAAACTCTAACCAATTTATTACACTCATTGTATGAGTCTCATATTAAGGTAAATATGCTAATTAAATGTCCGCACTGCCCGAAGGCACTTGGCCTGCCCAGCACGATTCGAACGTGCGACCTACGGCTTAGAAGGAGTAAAAATCTATTTGAAACAACGACTTAACAATGTTTTACAGTTCCGCACTTTAGGTTCGAGATAGTAGGTTTGAAGTGTGGAGTTGAATGGCTTTGGTTGGGTGGCTCATGGTATCTACAGAGTGTTAAATGGCACTAATTGGCTAAACTACTGCGAACCACGGCTTAGAAGGAGTAAAAATCTATATAAAACAATAGCTTAACAATGTTTTACAGTTTCGCATTTGTGGTTTAGCTTATGCGGTTTGAAGTTTGGCGTAGGTTGGAGTTGAATGGTTGGGGATTGGCATCAGCAGAGTGTTAAATGGCACTAATTGGCTAAACTACTGCGAACCACGGCTTAGAAGGCGTTAAAAACTCGTTGAAATAATAACTTATCAAGTTTTTACAGTTCCATATCTTTGGTTTGGCTGATGCGGTTTGAGGTCTGGGTTCAAGTGGCTTTAAATGGAAAGGACTTGCTATCAGCAGGGGGTTTAAAGAGTATGAACCTCGCTGAATAGGACACTTCTATAAATTTCTGCGAAGATTGGTTTTGTTAGCACAGGGTGGAATCGATTAGAGTCTATGATATATAGCTCTTAATGAGCAGATAAGCTAGCAATAACATTGAAAGCCAAATGACAGCAACGATTAAAAAGCCTAAGTTACTCTTTGGCTTGGATTGATTTTGAATTAGCCATTGATCGGCTCGAATCCTAGACGCTTGAAGGATAAAATTTGGTATTAGCCTGATCGTCACCCAAATCAAAATTGGCAACAAAAGTATGTCATCAACAAAACCAAGTATGGGAATAAAGTCAGGAATTAGATCAATTGGACTAAAGGCATAAGCAACGATGAAAATACAAATTGCCTTTGGTGCCATTGGAGTTTTTGGATTCTTGCTAGCAAACCAAAGTACTATCAATTCTTGCTTAAGATTTTTAGCCCAACCCAAAAGTTTTTCTATCAAAGTCATTCGATAATAATGGAAGTTAATCTTGAACAAATCTCTCGTTGCCAACAATACCAACTTTAGTAAAACCCTGCCTCTGAAGATCTGACATAATCCCTGATAAGTATTTATAGTGAGTTTTCTTATCCGGTTTAATGTGAAACTCTGGTTGATTCTCTTGATTCGATTTTAAAGCGGTGAGTTTTTCATTGATTTCTTCTCTACTAGCGAGTTTTCCATTCCAAATATAGTGCCCTTGTTTATCAATATCCAAATAGATCACAGTGGTTGTTTTAACAATCGTTGGTGTTGTAGTTGGCATATTCATATTCACAGAGTGCATCTGCGGTGGAATCGTAATAATTAACATGACTAACAAGACCAGCATTACATCAATCAATGGCGTAGTATTGATTTCCATAATGACGTCGTCTTCATTAGAATGCAAATTAAATGCCATATCTTATCCTTTTGGAGGAGGTTCTGTTAGAAAACCAACCTTCGTGATTCCCGCTCGTTGACAATCTAATAAAATTTTTGCAATTGATTCATACTCAACCTCTTGATCACCACGAATATGAACTTCAGGCTGAGGACTTTGTTGAGAAACAGTCTTTAATCGATCGACTAGTTCTCTATCGTTTTTAATTAAATAGTCATTCCAAAAAACATTCCCTTTTTGATTCACAGAAATATTGATATCTTCCGGCTTGGTGACTCTGGGCAGATTAGTTTCTTTGGGTAAAACTACTGAATGGGTCTGGACAGCAACAGGTATTGTCATTAAGAAAATAATCAGTAATACCAACATTACGTCCACTAATGGCGTGGTGTTAATCGCCGACATAATGTCATGGTCGTCTGAGGGGATTTTTATCATCAAGAGCTCTTTGGTTATAGAGGTTTAACACCACCGAGCAAGACCTTTTCTAAATCTGCTGAAAAGGATCCTACTTGAGCCATTGCTGATTTGTTTCTTCTGACTAACCAGTTATAGCTAAGAACAGCTGGAACTGCGACCGCTAACCCTAAAGCGGTCATAATCAGCGACTCGCCTACCGGTCCAGCAACTTTATCAATAGAAGCTTGTCCAGCAACGCCAATTGCTGTGAGCGCATGGTAAATTCCCCAAACAGTACCAAACAAACCAATAAAAGGTGCTGTTGATCCAACTGTTGCCAAAAATGCCAAGCCTACAGATAGTTTCGACTGAATCTCTTCGATGGAGCGATTGAATGACATTTCAATCCATGTGTTTAAAGACACTTGTGAAGCTAATGCAGTATGGTGCTCTTTCTTTGCAGCAATCGCATTTTGAGCGATGTAATAAAAGGCACTCTCTTGATCTATACTAATTACAGCTTCTTCTAGATTATCTTTTTCCCAAAACTGATGACGTACTTTTTTAGCATTACTAAATAGACTACTTTGTTCCATATACTTATATATAAGAATAATCCATGTTCCTAAGGACATGATTAAAAGGATGACCAATACGGCTTTAGCAATCGCATCACCTTGATCAATAATCGACATTAATCCATATGGATTACTTAATGCCTCGGAAGAAGTATTGCTCGGCGCCTGAGCGTAAGCCCCTCTCCAAAACAGCATCGGAAATATACTCGCTAAAACAGAACTGAAAATTAATTTACATTTCATTGGTTGATTCCTTTTTTAATTTAATCGCCATACATATTTAATTCTTGCCCATGAATCTACAAATTGACCATTCTCTGTTCCGGCTTGAAATTTACACAAAGAGAGTGCATCTCTAGCAGCAGAATCGAGACGTTTAAAGCCACTCGAGCTCATTATTTTGCTATCTTTAATACTTCCATCAGCACCAATTAAATAGCCAACCGTAACGGCACCCTGCTCATTCGCTAAGCGAGATGTTTCTGGATATTGTGGTTTCTGACACCCGACGCTCATATCCATCTTTGCCGATTGCACCACTGGTGCAATTGGAGCTGGAGGCGCTGGCGGTAAACTTACTGGCGGTGGCGTTACTGTAGCTTGAATATTCGAATTTGATACTGGCGGAGGTGGGACCTCAGCTATAGCTACATAAACCTTTGGAACAACTTTAGGCTTAGGAGTCTCTGGTTTGGGAATATGCTTCACTTCTTCAATTAAGGTTGCACTCATTGGTTCTATCAGAAACGCTTTAGCCTTCTGAACTAAACCAGATATAAGAAACCAAATAATAAGAACGTGAACAAGAAGGGCTAAACCAACGACTACAAATGACTTTTTGTTTCGCTTAATAGGATTTATAAAGCTCATTAATTTTTCTAATAAAATAGGTGAAAGCTTTATGCCCTCACCTTTTTTATACCGATTTAGAAATCAACAAATAAAGATAGGGAGAAAAATCTTCCTGATGTCCAAGTTACCGTATCACTATTCAAAGTATTTCCACCAATATTTGTTCCTGGACGATTTGGATCAGAGGAGGCTCCTGCGGGAGTTAATGATGCCAAATAAATCTTATCGAACACATTATCAACACCAAATCTTAATCTGGCAGATTTAGCTAAAGCACCTAAATTATTAAATTGATAATTCGCATACAAACCAGTTAAGTAAATCTCTGAAATTTGACCCCATTCATTTTGAGTAGACTTACTGTCAACCCACTGAGGACCAACACGCTTTACAAAAGCTCCAGTTGTCCATCCATTACTTTTATAAAATAATCCCAATGTTTCCATATCCGTTGGAACAGAAGGCATATTTAAACCATTAGTGTCGTATTTAGCATTCATCTTTGAAGCATTGGCGTAAACCGATATGCCATTTGCAAAAGCATATGTACCCTGAGCCTCAATTCCACTATATGTTCCTGAACCTGTTGCAAGATAGTAAGTGTTATATGTTGCAGCATCATAAATCGGTGTTAAAGAACCATCGGCACGAGTCAAATAGACATCACCGTCGACACTATAATTTTTTCCTTTAAATACGCTACCAATTTGGTAAGATTTGGTTTGAATTGGAGGAGGAAGTAAAGATGGCGCGGTAGTGCCTGGTTGATATGTACCAGATTTATTATCAAACACTGTTGTACTTGGGATGACATCTCCACTAGCAAATTGGGCATACACTGACCAATTTGGCTGAACCATATAGTGAATATCAAAAAATGGATTAGGTGATCTGTAGGTTGCATTATTTAATACTGGACCAGGAGCAGAACCAACGAAACCACCTGCAGGACCTGAGCTACCAATATCTGGATTTTGAGACAAACTCATCGTATACAAACTATATTTAAATCCTGGTGTAACTTTAAGTTTATCTGTTACTTTAAACTCAAACTCGACAAAAGGCTGAAATGTGTTTGTCGTGTAATTTTCAGCGAATTTTGTGTTAACTGGGGTAAGTGCAGCACCAGTTAAGGGATTAAAGTAACTCTGAAAACGACTTGAAACTGCATACTCATACCATAAACCAGTTCTAAATTGACCTAAAGAATTATCGTTAGAGAATCGTAAAATATCACCAAATTTTTGATAGGTATTGTGTTTATCAGTCGCTAAGGAATTCATTGATGATGCACTAATTGATGACATCAATTGATTAGGAGATGAAACACTATTAAAAGTATCATGATTGTTGTAAGACATGTTGTACAACTTATTTTCCATCTTCCATGAATCGTTGATATTTGCATTTAAGCCTATGTAATTTAAATAGGTGCGCACTTCAGTTGAGGCGACTCCATTTGGCACGGTAGGATAACCATTAAAATCTACTCTCTTAGAGTCGTAACTTGCAAAATAATTCTGGCCTTTAAAGTTTGGATTAATGCCAGCTAAAGCGGGGTTGGTATCTTGGGCATAAACTTTTAAACCATCTGGTCCACTAGTAAAATAATCAATAAACGAACCAAAAAGTGTAAGTTTGACATCTTTAGTAAGTTCACTATCTAATTTAAAATAACCTCCATATCTTCTAGGAGAATTAGCTGTCTGATAACCGTCTGAAAACATTTGATGAACACCAGCAGCGACTTGCGTTTTACCTTCTGAACCAAGCGCACCCGTTTGTAAATCAGCGCCTAATAATTTAGTGCCGTACGAACCAAGAGATCCATAAAGAGTTGCGCCTTTTTCAGCTAATGTTTCCTTAGAGTAAAAATTAAAAGTTCCCCCATAATTGGCAGGTCCAAAGGAACTTGCTAAACCAGGACTACGATCAACTCCTGCACCACCAAGAAACTGTGAAGGTGCCCAAATAGTCGAATGATAAGAAACTCCATTGGTATCATTGATAGGAATCCCATCAAATGCCATTGTAAATTGACCGTTATTAAAACCTCTTAAGGAAACCTTGTTGTCGTTTAAACCCGGCCCGTTTGTGCTAACTCCTAAAACACTTGGGGCATACGCAACCGCTTCAACAAAACTTGCTGTAGGTGCGACAAAATTTTCAAGATATTCTTTAGAGACATAGGTCTGTGGCATTCTTGACTCAAGCTTTGCATCCCCAGGAACTACTCTCATAACCTCAGGTACTTTATCAGCTGTAACCTCAATAGCGGTCTCATTGGATGATTGGGCAATAGCCTCAAATGAGGTAATAACTATAAATGCAATCGGGAGTAATTTAAAATTTTTGGGATTCATCGTATTCAAATATAAGTAAAAGTAAAAAAATATTAGGGTTTGTAGCTAGTTAGATTTTTAAATTTTTTTATTACAAGAACAATACAAATTAATGACACTTTTGACATATAAATTTTTTATATAGTGAGAAAAGTCACGCTAGACCTTCCCCTTCTCAAAAAAAAAGACTGAAGAGCTTATTTTTTTAAAAAAAATAAGCAAATTAATTTGTACTCAGAAATTTTTAACTTAACTAAATGAATTTAACGTTACAAAAATATGAAGATATTAAGAAATCGTTTATTTTTTTAATTATTTTTTAACTTAAATAAAATAAATAAAAACATCATTAAGATTTCATTTTTACAATTTAAATTACCGTTACGATGTCGAGTAAATGTATTTTTTAAACTAATAGTACATAAAAAGTATTCCAAAATGAACATGAAAAAAATGCTCCTTCTCATAACTCTCCTATTTAATTTGATTGGATGCTCTGTTTCCGATGTATTAATTGACCAATCAAAAAATGGAGAAACACAAATCTTTCAATTAGTTGGGGATGGGAAAGTAATGATTAGAGCAATCACAACAAATATAGAGTGCCCAAATGTTATCTGGGATCAATTACCAGCTGAACAATTGATGACTAGAGCTACAGCAGCAAATGTTCCTCTACGTAAGAAATCAGACGAAGTCGCTTCAAATTTTCCAATTACAACTTGTGAGATCACTTGGCCAAAAGGAGTTCAACAAGCGACAATTAATGGGCAAACTTTAAATGCTTTGAAATCAGAAGTTCAACGAATTTTGATCATCGCAGATACTGGATGTCGTTTGAAAAAATCTGATAATGCTTTTCAGGATTGTAATGATCTTGATAAATGGCCTTTCAAAAAAATCGTTCTGAATGCTGCCAAAATGAATCCTGATTTAGTAGTTCATGTTGGGGATATTCATTATCGAGAAAGCCCTTGCCCTACCGAACATCGGGGTTGTAAGAATTCTCCATGGGGCTATGGCTTTGATACTTGGAAAGCTGATTTTTTTATTCCAGCAAAACCTTTATTGGATAGATCTCCTTGGGTATTTGTGCGGGGCAATCATGAATCTTGTCAGCGCGCTGGACAGGGATGGCATAGATTTATTGATGAGCAGTCTTGGGATGATAAAAAAAGTTGCAATGACCCTATGTATGATCAGCATGGCAATCACAGATCACCATACGCTGTTAGTCTTGGAAAATCGTCACAAATCATTGTATTTGATTCGGCAAATATCCCTTCAAATGAATTAAAAAAAGAAGATGTTGCCTACAATCTGTATTACAAGCAAATCGAGCTTGCTGAGGAACTTGCTAAAAATAAATTATTCAATATTTTTTCAAATCATCATCCGATCTCAATTGTAACTCCATCCAAGATCAAATCAGACAACGGTAAATTTGTGTTGAATGGCAATTCCTTGACTCCTCTCATGGAAAAAATCAATGCAAATGCTTTATTAAGCCCTTCTTTTAATGCTACGCTTCATGGCCATATTCACGTTGTTGAAGCTATTGACTATCAATTTCAAAGGCCAGTATCTTTAATCTCAGGCAATTCAGGATCAGCGCTAGAATTTAATGGGTTAAAGGATATCTCATTAAGCTCTGAGCAAAAAAAAATAATGCAAATCGAGAATATTCAAACCTTTCTTAACTTTGGATTTGCAACTCTTGATCGGATGGATAAAAACGGTTTACAGTGGTTATTTACAGAATTTAATGTCGATGGTCAAAAAATTTTCAGTTGTTTAATTTCCTCAAAAAATGGGAAAAGCTCATGTGTTAAAGAAAGTAATTAAATGCTATTTCTAGTTAAGATAAATCCCTCCCATCTAAATTAATCACACTTTGCTAAGCGCTTCTATTTTCGCCTCTATAGCAATCAACACTCAGCGATATGTGCTCTTTGGATGTGTTAAGTAATACCAAACTTCTAGCCCGCTTTAGATTACATATAAAGCACTTGAGCGATGATCCTGTTTGGAATGCTTGACTACACGCCCCATATCACTGATGCGCCACGAATCAAAATCATTGATTAACTATTGGTTATTTCCGAACTAGATATCGGCCGAAGGTTGGGATTAGATATTTATTTAAGAACAAAGATGGGGTCATTGATGGTCTGTAGTCATCTAAGGTCGCTGTGGACACCACGCAATGATTCCAATTTCTCGAGGGGTACTGATCTGAAGTTTCTACTCTTGATAGCTAAGTCATTAGCCACTCGTTATCTGACCAGCTCATAATTCTCAATAGCCTTAGTCGTAGCTTCAGAAGTTTGTGGTCAATATGGGTACTGGCGGTATGCCAAGCACCTGAGTCTAATTTCAATCTACATTGCCATTTGATTGCTATTGGGCCTCTTGAAAAGAGTGATTCTATTATCGAGAATCGTAAGGGGTTCGTGCGTTTGGGGGTATTGGTTTGAAAAAGAAACTTTAAATTATTTACGTACAAGCGTCTATTTACTGGAAGCTTGTAGTTTAAGTTCTATTTGGGGTTTGGGTGATAAAAAACTTCGAAAAGTGGTGTAGCATCTTCTGTGATTCTAATGAAAACTAATTAGACTCTTTGATTTCTTTATTTTTTTTACCTAAATTCTCTAGATTACCCTTTGAATAGGTACACCAAAAACTTATCTCAGATAAAAATTTCTCTCTAGTATTAAGGGAACACTTATTCAATAAACTGAGATCAACTGACCCAGTTTGACGTGTTGTCTCTATTAAATCTCGATACAATGGCATTAT
>CANFOL010000048.1 GCA_947448695.1 Burkholderiaceae bacterium | reverse complement strand
ATTGCCAATCCTGGTGAGTATGGTTTTTATTCGAATGTAAATCCCGAAGTCGATCACCCTCGTTGGTCTCAAGCAAGTGAGCGACGCATCAGCGATGACAAAACCATCTTTTCTCCAAAAATAAAAACCCTGAAATTTAATGGTTACGGCGATCAAGTTGCCTCTTTATATGCCGGTATGGACCTCAAAAAATTCTATTAAAAACTTTGCTAAAACCATTGTTTTTTTTCTAGCACTATCCCCATTCCTAAGACTCATTTGGTTTGGCTTTTATAACGAATTAACAGCGAACCCCATTGAGTTCATCACTCGATTCACTGGCACATGGGCCATTGTGATGCTATGCATCACTTTGTCAATCACACCTTTGCGCATCACCTTTGGCTGGAATATGCTTTTACAATACCGCCGAATGTTGGGCCTATTTTGTTTTTTTTACGCTTTATTACATTTTTTAACTTGGTCGGTTATCGATCAACAGCTAGATCTTCAAGCCATTTACCAAGATTTTCTTAAGCGTACCTTTATTACTCTAGGCCTGATTGCTTTTATTGGGTTAATTCCTCTAGCCTTAACTTCCACCAAAGGAATGCAAAAACGTCTCGGACGGCGATGGGCAAGACTTCATCAATTGATTTATCCAATTTCTATCTTCGTTGTTCTTCATTATTATCTCCATAAAGCCGGCAAAAATAATTTTGGTGAGGTGCGTATTTATATCGCCATTCTTGGAGCTCTACTCGCTTGGCGATTATCTCGCTGGTTATTAAAGAAATATTGCCTTAAAACCTGATGCTTTTATGTCTTTTTTAAGGCAAAAGTTAGTTTCAGGATTAAAATAAACAAAAATTTATGAATTCATTTTCTCCTCCTTATTCTCCATTTTCTAGAAGTGTCATTTACCTTCAAGAAAAAGGTTTTGCGCTAATTCGCAGTGAAGAGTTTTTTTCTCTCAGTGAGCATTCTTTAAAGGATTGGCAAAACCTTTCCCTTTCATGGAATGATCTTGCAGAAGATCAGTATTTAAAGGATGGTGGTAAATATCGAAAACGCAAACATGCTAGTGTTATCGTGACGGACAAATCCATTGATACTCCTCCTTACCGCCCCCATTTCCAACCTATTTCTTATAACGCTCTTCATGGTGGTATGAATCGAACATTCACTCCTTGTGATGATGCCTTTTTAAAACATCCTGCAATGTATGATTTTTTGCTTCAATTGGGTGATTTATTTTCACAAGTAGTCATCAAAGAGAAAAAGAATCTTAGTCCTTGGTTTGTAGAGGTACATCAATTTCGGATTGATACTTCTCATGGTATTGGTAGACCTACACCTGAGGGTGCTCATCGTGATGGCGTCAATTTTGTTGCTGTACTTTTAGTTGACAGGCATTGTGTGGTCGGTGGAGAGTCTAGAGTGTTCGATGCTAATGGTCCTCAAGGCCAACGCTTTACCTTAGATCAACCTTGGACATTGCTTTTATTAGATGACACCAAAGTTCTTCACGAAACCACGCCAATACAACCCCAAGATCGAAATCATCCTGAAAATACTTGGCGTGATACTCTTGTACTTACCTATCGTCAAGATAACTTTTTAGAAGCCTCGTTGTAAATATGTTTTACAACTCTACTCCATGGTACCGATATACCATCACATTGATTCTTCTAGCAATCATCATCCACTTCGTATTTGGCTTCATCTTGGGTTTATCCGTCGATGAAGCACACTATGCTCTGTATGGGCTAAATCTTGATTTGAGTTACTTTGATCATCCACCTTTAGTTGGCTGGATCCAAACATTGCCAGTTCAGTGGCATTGGTCTGTAGGTTGGCTACGATTAATACCAGAAGTATTATGGCTTATTGGCCTACTCATGTGCCTTCAAATCGCTCATATTCTTTTTGAGCAACAACGATCTTCTTTTGACTACACCACTTCCAAAGCTGTCCTGTTCTGGACGGGGCTCATTGTTATCTTAGCACCCATCATGCATGTTTTAGGGGTTGGTCTTTTACCAGATACGCTCCTGATGGTTTTAGTCCCAGCCATGATGCTCCTCACTCTCCATCTGAATGAGAAACTGAGCCAACGAAAACCACATGATCTATTGCAATGGGTATTACTTGGTATCGTCCTTGGATTATCTGGCCTATCGAAATATACCGCCCTATTTTTTGCTCTTGCTATACCGTTTTGTTTGATTAGTTGGCATGGCTCCAAGATTTTTCGTAGGCTTGGCTTATATCTTTGCTTCATTATTGCCGCGACTTTAATTGCTCCAGTCATTTACTGGAATTATCAACATGAGTGGATTTCATTTGTTTATCAATTCAGTCATGGAACTGGTGGCGAGTGGCAATTAAAAAAAGTATTGGTTTTCATACTTAATCAATTTGCCTCTTATGGCTTTTTAATTATTTTAGGCATTGCCTGGCGGCTCCGAAAAAGATCCTTAGCTCCTAAGGCATTACTCAGCTTTTTCTTAATTCCTTTTGTTTTATTTGGCTTTTTTTCAGGTGGTGGTGGCAGCTTACCCCATTGGACAGCTCCCGCTTGGTTAACGCTTGCGCCAATCGCTGGTATTGGACTTGCACAGGCTTGGAATTCTGGTCGTCGCTTTTGGATTGGATGTGTTGTGGCTCTCCAGCTGTTAATTTGTATCCTCGGTTTTACTCTTCTTTTCTTCGGTGGGATTCCACAAGTGTCCAAGGATCATGCTTGGGGCAAAAAAAATCCCATAGCAGATTTGTATGGCTGGCAAGAGGCTGGAATACACCTGAAAGAATTTTCTAAACAGTATGGAATACCTCATCTAGCTGTGCAGAATTGGACTTTGGCAAGTCGCTTAGCTTGGTATGCAAAACCTCTTCAAGTTTTCGTCTTGGATGAGCGTAACGACCAATTTGACCTTTGGTCAGGACCGCTTCCTATGGAAAGTGATGTACTTCTCCTGAATTGGTCGCAAATGGCATTTGCTGACCCTGTATCTAATACCAGCTTTGAGTCCTGTGAGTTGCTTGATACTCAAGCTGTTCATCGTCTTGGTAGAGATATTGCTCAATTTGACTTTCTTTTATGTAAAAATTGGCGAGGCAAGCACTCCCCACAGCGCCTGCCCTAAAGTCAAACTATGCTAAAAGCCTTACCAACAGAAAAAGTAAAAAACAGTTTTTGGTCTCGTTATGGCTTGGTTATTCGCTTGTTGATTTCCGTGATCTTGCTCACTCGAGCCTTTCAATCCATTGATTGGGTCAAAATTGAAACTGCACTGCCATCAATTGATTTTAGTTGGATATTGCTTTCGCTAGTAATGTTATGGCTCAGTAATGCAATCTCGGGAACGCGCTGGGGTCACATTATGGGTCACGCAGGTTTTCAGAAAAAGCCAGTCGCATATATTCGTCTTTATTTTGCTGGTGGTCTGATTAATCAAGGTTTACCAACTACTATAGGAGGTGATAGTTACAGAGCATTTTCATCTTTTCAGCAATTACAAGCTTCAAAGAACAAACCTCAACCACTGCCTATGAGTTTTTTAGGTGTCTTATTAGACCGATCTCTAGGCTTTGCTGGTAACAGTATTTTAGGTGCCATCGGACTAACTTTTGGCGGAGCTGTATTAGGAGCTTGGGTTCCCACTCTTGGTCTTCTATTACTGATAGCGATGCTCTTAGGTGCACTCCTCATTGCAACCTTATTGCGGATTACAAAAACTCAAGAAATATATCTTAAGTTGATGGCAGGATTGAAAATGAATCATGCTTTGAAGCCCACTCAAACTGCCTGGGGATTTCCTAATGTTTGGTGGCAAATTGTTTTAGCAACAGCTATTCATTTTTTAACTTTAGCTGCCTTTTGGGCATGTCTAAAAGCCTGTCAGGTAGATGCTCCTATCGAGTCTTTACTCATCGGCATTCCTGCGATTGGGCTTTTAATGCTTGTCCCTATTAGTATCTCTGGTTGGGGCCTTCGAGAAACCTCTCTTGCTAGCATGTTAGCTCTATGGGGTGTAGATCCAAGCTTGGTTATATTAAGCTCACTCATCTATGGCCTGACCATCCTCGTTACTTTTTTACCTGGCTTACCGCGAATCATACAAAAGAGCTGATTGACCTGTCATAATGGAGGACATGACTATACGTGTAGACACGATGCGTCGCATCGATCATCTTGCTGGTGTACCTTTATGTGCAATTTTGACGCCATTTGTCTATTTGTACGACTTGATCAGGCAACTTTTTGATTCTTCGCCAAGCACTCCAAAAAAAGTTCTCTTCATAGAACTGTCAGAAATGGGCAGCGCTATTTTGGTTGACCCTGCACTACGCGAGACCATCTCTCGTGGCGCAGACGTTTATTTTTTAATCTTTAAAAGTAATCGAGCCAGTCTTGAACTTCTCCAAACAGTTCCCTCTAATCGAATTCTAACGATTGATTCTAGTGGCTTATTTGCCTTAATCCGAACCACACTTACGACACTTATTCAGATTCATCGCTTAGGTATAGATACGGTCATTGATCTCGAGTTATTTTCTAGATTTACTGCCCTGCTGACTGGTTGCTCTGGTGCTAAACGTCGCGTTGGTTATCATATTTTTCATGGCGAAGGATTATGGCGTGGAGACCTGTTAACGCACAAGGTACACTACAACCCCCATATCCATATCGCGAAAAATTTTCTGTCATTAGTTCATGCTGCTTTTTCAATCGAAAAAGAATTACCTTTTAGTAAAGTACCTTTCAATCAAACAATTGAACTGGCACAAGCTCAAGTTTCAGAAGAACAAAAATCTCAAATCGCTTCCCGTATCCAGGCATTGATCCAAGATCGATTTCCAACTCTACCTTTAACTATCATCTTAATTAATCCTAACGCGAGTGACTTATTGCCACAAAGACGCTGGGCTCCTGAACGCTTTGCCCAACTAATTCAAGCAGCAGCAATCGAGTGGCCTGAGGCCGTTTTTTTAGTGACAGGTTCTCCAGAAGAAAAGCAATATGCTCAACATGTACTTCAAATGGCGGATACTCCCAATGCCTATAATTTTGCAGGCATGGTGAAGTTTAATGAATTACCTGCCTTGTATCACGTATCCCACATCATGGTTACGAATGACTCTGGTCCTGGCCACTTCTCCTCCGTAACTCCATTACCAACGGTTGTTTTGTTTGGTCCCGAAACTCCCGCACTCTATGGATCATTGGGTAAATCGATTCCAATTTTTGCAGGACTTGCCTGCTCTCCATGTGTTTCTGCGGCCAATCATCGCAAAACTCCCTGTACGAACAATCTTTGCATGCAAGCAATTACTGTTCCACAGGTAATTGATACGATGAAACATTGGTTAACGAAATAAATCATGTTCAAAGATAAAACAACCATCTCTTGGTGGATTTACGCCATCCCCCTTCTTCCATTTGCGCTTTATTTATCCGATATTACTTCCTCACAAAATCAAGCTTGGTTTATTAGTATTAATCAACAAACCGCCCGCCTGCCAGACGCTCTCTGGACTACCCTTTCGATGCTAGGCAATGGTTGGTCAGTATTTGCTTTGGCTCTGCCCATGATTCTGTTCGCTAGAAAGCCTCTGTATGCGGCGATTATCTCAGGCGTCTTTGCAGGTCTATTTTCAAATCTTGCGAAGGCATTTTTTGATACCAAACGTCCCGCAGGAGTCATTGATCAAGGTCTCATCCACATTATTGAACATCCTTTGCTTCATTCGGCAATGCCTTCTGGTCACACTATGACTGCTTTTAGTATCGCGACTGCTATTTACTTTAGCCTTAATCCCAAAAATAGAAAGATTGGGCTGATTCTATTTTTTTTTGCGGCTAGTACCGGTCTTTCACGCATAGCCGTAGGCGCTCATTGGCCAGAAGATGTTTTTGTAGGATGTGCACTAGGATTTATCTCAGGGCTGATTGGTGCTGTCTTAGTTCAATATGTTCCTACTCATCTTTTTGAAATGAAAGCTTGGCCAGTTAAGGTGATTTTACTCGCCAGTCTGATTAGCCTTTACTTTTTAATCACTGATAAGATTGATTTTGTACTCAATGCAAATCTTCAAATTGTCTTGGCAGGGCTCATAGTCATTACTTGGATTCAGGCAATTCCGAGAATCATCGATCAAGAGCGATAAGCCTCATGTTTAGCTATCGACATGGATTTCATGCGGGTAATCATGCAGATGTACTTAAACATTTGACACTTCTTACTTGCCTTGAATTACTTCATAAGAAAGAAACACCTTTGATGTTAATAGATACCCATGCTGGTGCGGGTATCTATAATCTTCAAGATCGCTTCGCAACTACGAGTCAAGAATCTGAAGAAGGTATTCTGAAACTCTTCCAAATGAGATCGTCGGCTTTATTGACAAATAGTATTCGTCATTATCTACAGATCATTGAAGGTCTTCAAACTCAGAGTAATCAACTCGAGATTTACCCTGGATCACCCTATCTTTTCTGGCAAAGTATGCGTAGCCTTGATAAATTAAGGTTAATGGAACTTCATCCCACTGATTTTCCCGTGCTCAAAAGTAATATTGAATCCATTCAACGCAAACGCCAAGATATTAAAATCGACCTGACCAATGGCTTTACCCATCTCAAAGCGTATCTTCCTCCGCTGTCACGTCGCGCATTGGTGCTGATTGATCCTTCATATGAAGATAAGGCAGATTACCATCATGTGATTCAAACCCTGCAAGAATCCATTAAAAGATTTTCTACAGGGGTGTATGTCATCTGGTATCCCGTTCTTAGTCGACTGGATGCTACAGAGTTTCCGGAACGTTTAAAGAAGCTGTGTAATGAATGTCAATTACCTTGGCTAAAGGCTGAACTTCGGATCAAAGGCCATCAAGAATTGGGATTATCAGCAAGTGGTGTTTGGGTGATTAATCCGCCCTGGAAACTCAAAGAAAGTTTAGAACTTGATTTACCCGTTCTACAGTCAATTTTAGAAATCGCCGGGATGGGACAACACTCAATTACCAATCAGGAGTAATCAAACTTTATATTTAAAAGGATTAAAGTCAGTCTGATTATCGTAATAATCTTCGTGTTCTTTTTGTTTTAAAAAGCCGACGATTTTATAGGTCAAAGGAACAGCAAGGATTTCCCATAATGTTTTAAGGATATATTGCACAAATGCGACTTCCATAATTTGTTCTGTTGGCCAAATCCCATAAAAGGCAAGCATATAAAACAAGATAGAGTCGACGCCTTGACCAACGGCAGTTGAAGCAATCACTCTCATCCACAAAAACTTTCCGGATGAGCGAATTTTCATTTTGGCAAGTACAAAAGCATTGACCAAACTGCCACACCAAAATGCAACCATCGAGCCAAAAATGATTCGCCAAGTATTGCCAAAAACGGACTCTAAACCTTCTTGCAAATGTTCGTTATAAGCACCTGGTGCTGGTTGGAGATGAATCACAATTTGTGACATGATTGCTGCGAATATTAAAGCACCAAAACCACACCAAACTGCCCGACGATCATAAGCATACCCATACACTTCAGTGAAAATATTACCAAAAGCATACGAGATGGGGAAAAATAAAACGCCAGCGCCAAATACAACTGTGCCAAAAAATGGCAATTCAACTTGCGCAGCTTTACCAGCACCAATCAGGTTGGAACATAGCAGAACAGTGACGAAACCTGCGAGCAAAAAATCATAATATTTATAGTTTTTTTTGTCGCTTGGCGAGGTTTGTTTTATATTCAAAGTAGGTTTTATATTTATAAATAAGCAAATTAGTCTAAAATGAATTATAAAATTATTTCTAACATATACCACAAATACTATCTAATATGGGCACAAAAATACAGTTTCAATGGGATGACCCTCTTTTACTAAGTTCACAATTAAGTACTGAAGAGCGCATGGTTCAAGAAGCAGCTCGTCAATATGCTCAAGATCGGTTAGCGCCTCGGGTTCTACAAGCCTTTCGTGAAGAAAAAACAGATATTGGAATCTTTCAAGAGATGGGTGAACTGGGCCTTTTAGGTTTGACTTTGCCTGCCCAATATGGTGGCTCAGATATGAACTATGTCAGCTATGGTCTCGTTGCCCGAGAAATCGAACGCGTAGATTCTGGATATCGTTCAATGATGAGCGTCCAATCTTCTCTTGTGATGCTCCCTATTTTTGAATTTGGCAGTGAAGAACAAAAACAAAAATACTTACCTGGTCTTGCAAGTGGAAAACTCATTGGCTGCTTTGGTTTAACTGAACCCAATTATGGCTCAGATCCAGGCAACATGATTACCCGTGCAAAATCAGTACCAGGCGGCTTTAGCTTAAGTGGTGCAAAGACTTGGATTTCCAACTCCCCCTTTGCTGATGTATTTGTTGTTTGGGCAAAAAATGATGATGGCATCATTCGTGGTTACATCCTTGAAAAAGGTATGAAAGGCCTCTCAGCTCCAAAAATACATGGCAAGATGGGCTTACGCGCTTCGACTACTGGTGAAGTTGTGATGGATGAGGTTTTTGTTCCTACAGAAAATGAATTACCCAATGTTCAAGGTCTTAAAGGTCCCTTTACCTGCTTAAACTCAGCTCGTTATGGCATCGCCTGGGGGGCAATGGGAGCTGCAGAATTTTGCTTTCATGCGGCTAGGCAATACACCTTGGATCGAAAACAATTTGATAAGCCAATTGCTGCCAATCAACTGGTCCAAAAAAAGCTGGCGGATATGCAAACCGAAATTGCATTAGCTCTTCAGTCTTGTTTGCGACTTGGACGGATGAAGGATGAGGGAACTGCAAGCCCTGAAATTACCTCTATCTTAAAGCGCAACTCCTGTGGTAAAGCTTTAGATATAGCAAGGATGTCAAGAGACATGCATGGCGGTAATGGCATTTCTGATGAATATGGTGTGATACGACATCTTCTGAATTTAGAAGTGGTCAACACCTATGAAGGTACACATGACATCCACGCCCTCATTTTAGGTAGAGCCATTACCGGAATCTCAGCTTTTTAAATCAATCCTTTTTGACGCTGATTTTGCATCATCACAAGAAGTGCTCGCGTGCTTTGTAACATAGGTACTGGCACTCCTTCTCTTTTGGCGGCTGTGATTGCATGATCTAAAATCGCTTCAATTTCGAGGTCTTGCTTTTTCTCCCAATCAATGGCCATACTAGTCTTATAAGGTGGAGCCTGATAGGTTAGTTGAATGTAATGATTTGGCACACCTTCAGGAACTTCATTGCCGGTTGCTTTTGCAATTACCATGATCTCCGACATGATTTGTCGAATCAACGACTCACCACCTGGAGCATGAAGAATGGCTAGTGTATCGATCCCACCACCCAGAACAGATACTGGATTAAAGGCGGCATTCCAGACTAATTTTTGCCAACGACCCTGAGTAATATTTTCATGGAGAACAACAGGTACACCACCTATCTCAAATAACTCAGCTAAGTCTCGACACTCTTTACTGACTTCATAAGGAAAGTTCCCCATCGTTAATTCACCATAAGCATAATGCTCAATCAATCCAGGAGCAACTCTACTGACTTGAATAAAAGCCAAGCAACTGATGATTTGATTATCTGGATAGGCTTCTTGGATTTCTTGTTCAATCTCCACACCATTTTCAATCAACACTATCACGGTTTTTGGTCCGACTACTGGTGCCATTAATTCAACTCGATTAATTCCTTGTATAACTTTTAAAGACACAATGAGATAGTCGGGATATTTAGCTTGGTAATAATGGCAAGAAGGTAAAACATCGTGAGGGGAAAATAATTGCTCCCCTAAGGTTTCACTAATAATTTTATAACCTTGGGTTTTTAAGACTGCATATTCTGATCGCGCCACCAACGTTACATGCGCCTGAGCCTTTGATAGTGCGTTTCCGTAAAAACCACCAATCGCTCCAGCACCCAAAATCAATATGCGCGGCGTATCATCAGGACTTAATAATCTAGGTGTTGTCACAGATCTTGACTCATTATTTTCAACTCAACCATCTTGAGTTAAATTTCGATTTTGGCGCCAAGCTCGACAACTCGATTGGTCGGAATCTGAAAGAAGTCTGCAGGTTTTGCAGAATTTTGAAACATCCAAGCAAATAACTTTTCGCGCCATAAGGCCATTCCAGGAATTGCCGATGGAATCACCGTATCTCTTGCCAAAAAGAACGATGTATCCATCAAATCACATTCCACCCCGAACTCTTTGCCAATCAATTCTAAGATTTTAATGACATCTGGTGTTTCTTTAAAGCCATATATCGCTCTAACCAAATACATCCCTGAACCCATATCTTTAAAGGTTAAGCGCTCATGATCTCCGACATAAGGTACATCCCATACACTAATTTTTAAGAAGATCACACGCTCATGCAAAATACGATTATGTTTTAAGTTGTGCAACATCGCAACCGGCACATAATCGACGTGAGCGGTTAAGAAGACAGCGGTACCTTCAACCCGATGCGGAGGATGCGCTTGAAGTGAGTGTACAAAACTCTCTAAAGGAATACCACTCTGAATGGCCTTTTCTCGTAAGAGTTTACGACCTTGATACCAAGTCATTAAAAATAGAAAACAAATACTGCCCACTAAAATAGGGAACCATCCACCCTCAGCAATCTTTAACAAATTGGCTGAGAAAAAAGATAAATCAACAACGAGGAATGCGCCAATCACCAGGGCAATAAAGATTGGATTCCATTTCCAAACAACACTCATAACAACAGTCGCTAATATAGTGTCAATAATCATCGTCGTGGTTACTGCAATTCCATATGCGGCAGCTAAATTTTCAGAGCTTTTGAAAGTTACAACCACCACCACCACCATAAATAATAAAAGCCAATTAATCGTTGGCATATAAATCTGCCCAATTTCGTTATCCGATGTGTAGGAAATTTTCATTTTTGGGATAAATCCTAGCAAAATAGCTTGGCTAGTCATTGAATAGGTGCCTGAAATTACCGCTTGCGAAGCAATTACAGTCGCGACAGTTGCCAATAAAACAAGAGCAAATACAACAGTCTCAGGAACCATTAAAAAGAATGGGTTCGATATCGCCTCTGGATGAGAAATCAACAAAGCACCTTGTCCAAAATAATTGAGCAGTAAACAAGGTAAAGTAATAAAGAACCAAACATATCGAATTGGCTTGATTCCAAAATGCCCCATGTCCGTATATAAAGCTTCTGCACCAGTTAGCACTAAAAAAACCGCCCCTAAAACAATAAACGCCTCTAGAGAATGCTCGTATAGGAATATATAAGCAAAATAAGGATTAACAGCCGTCAGGATTTGTGGGTAATCAACAATATTAACTAAGCCCATAAGACCTAATACCAAAAACCAGACAACCATAATCGGTCCAAATAGTATCCCAACGACCGATGTTCCCCGTTTCTGAATTAAAAATAGACCAATTAAAATAATCAAGGTAATCGGAATAACATAACGCTTTAGTTCGGGTGAAACCACCTCTAAACCCTCAACCGCGGATAGAATAGAAATAGCCGGTGTAATTACCGCGTCACCATAAAACATGGAGGCGCCAAATACACCAAGCATCATAATTGCAATGGCAGATTTGGATCCTACCGGGACAGTTCTAAGGGCTAATGCCATTAAGGCCAAAATACCACCCTCGCCATTATTACTAGCACGCATGATAAACATTACATACTTAAAAGAGACCACCACCATAAAAGCCCAAAATACCATGGAAATTACGCCAAATACAGCCTCACTCGAAAAAGGGACGCCATGCTGTGGGTTAAAACATTCTTTCAAGGCATATAAAGGACTAGTCGCAATGTCCCCAAAGACAACTCCTATGGCGCCTAACATTAAAGTTCTTAAACTACCTTTATGAGCATGATCACCATGATTCAGATTGATAGGTCTTAAAATCTTTGACTCAGAATACTCAGGATTACTAAGGGACATAAATCACCATATCAATTGAAAGTAAGCAAATTGTAATCCTAAAAAATGCACAAAAGATGATTTATCCAAGCCAAACTCCCATCCCCTGAGCATTTAATTCGATATCTGTGCTTAATAATTGTTCAATCTTGCTGTCACTCAACATACATCCATGATCCCTAAGCTCTTGAATATATAGATTTAACAAACCATTCTTGAGTAATTTATGACGCTGCTCTGCGGTAGCTAATGACTTACCTAAATCTTCTACTTGGGTGAGCATATCGGTTAATTTTTGATATAAACGGGGAACACCGGTAACTTTACTGAAATGAGTGGGATAAATACAATCCGGTTTTAAGGCCATAATGCGCTTTAATGAGATCCTAAGAGCATGAGGATCAAATTGAATCGGCGTTGTTGTTGGAATAATAAATGCACCCTTTTCAGTATCAAACTCTCGATACGACAATCCAAAAGTATCACCAGTAAATGCCCCGTAAGTCATTTGATCCCAAATCGTGATGTGATGCTTAGCATGTCCTGGTGTATCGATACAAGTCAACATCCGACCTGCTAAGTTGATCATCATTCCGTCGCTAGCTTCAATCACACGACTTTTCTGGATAGGTAATAAGGTCCCATAATCTTTCTCAACGGTTTGCTCACCATAAACTCCTACAGCTCCAGCGCGTAATTGGGTAGGATCAATCATATGCTTAGCACCTCTTGGATGAACCACTAGTTTGGCATTCGGACAGGCCTGCATTAGCATGCCAGCTCCACCAGCGTGATCCAAGTGAACATGTGTGAGAATAATGAAATCAACTTGTTCAGGAGAACAGTCTAAATCAAATAAAGTCGCTAAAATTCTAGGCACAGAATAATTTGTACCCGTATCAATTACTGCTATGCGCTCACTAGATGGAGCGCGTTGGGTCACAATGTAACTTGCGTCAAATTGAGCCCTTACAAAGCCAGTATCAACGGCGTAAACACCGCCACCTAAATCACTAGCGTAACGAAATGAATAATTTGACATCTATTTACTTATAAATAAAAAATGATTTTAATCAAAACAATTAACTAAGTGAATGATAAAAAACTCTATACTTTGATGATGAAGAAATCTGCTACCTTACTATTACAAAAACATAATCTTGATTATTTAATTGATTGGGTTGACTTTATTTTTGCGGCCATCGAAATCACGGTAGTTATCTTAGTTGCTTGGTTATTTATTCGTATTATACGAAGAATCATCAGCGGTATTGAAAATCGAATGGCTAGTCGCGCCACTGGCGATGATGTTAAAAGAATTCAAACTATGTCACGGGTTTTACGTTACATTACAACCGTGATCATCGTTGTCCTCACAACCATGTCTGTGCTAGCCGGATTTGGAGTATCAGTTGCGCCATTTCTTGCGACTGCTGGTGTAGCCGGATTAGCGGTAGGCTTTGGTGCTCAAAGTCTTGTAAAAGACTACTTTACGGGATTTGTGATGTTGATTGAAGATCAAATCCGTCAAGGTGATATCGTAGAAATTGCTGGAAAAATTGGCACAGTTGAAGAAGTAACATTACGCTACATACGTCTAAGGGATTACGAAGGCGTCGTTCACTTTGTCCCTAATAGCGTCATTACGGTTGTGACAAATCGCACTAGAAGCTATGCGTACTCGGTCATCGACATTAACGTCTCTTATAAAGAAAATATGGATCACGTCAATCAGGTCTTAAAACAAGTCGCCACAGAGATGCGCCAAGACCCCGAACTTAAAGATCAAATCTTAGAGGATCTCGAAATCGCGGGAATTGAGAACTTTGCCGATTCCTCGATTACAATTCGCTCACGGATCATGGTCGTAGCTAAGTACCAAGGCCCCATCCGTAGAGCCTTTCAGGCAAGGATTAAAGTCGCTTTTGAGCGTGAAAATATTTCAATTCCCTACCCCCATTTGGTCTTAAATAAACCGCCATCCACAAACACGTAACTTGCAATTAAAGCTTAGGCATGCTATAGTTACCCTCTTAGTACAGAACAGACGCGGGGTGGAGCAGTCTGGCAGCTCGTCGGGCTCATAACCCGAAGGTCATAGGTTCAAATCCTATCCCCGCAACCAAATAAGGCT
>CANFOL010000047.1 GCA_947448695.1 Burkholderiaceae bacterium | reverse complement strand
CTTGGATGAAACAGGGGTGCTAATAGATGTCTATTGGCTGAGAAATACCCTTCACTCGAACCAGATAATGCTGGCGTGAGGAGTTTCAAAAACTGGTCTGTGTTCATCCCAATGCATCGCTATGGAGATAACATGAACAAACCACAAGAACTTACCTTAGGCAGCTTAGAACACGACCTCGGTCAAAAATTTGCCTATCCAGCATCTACAAAACAATACCTTACTGGATCTCGTCCAGATATTTTGGCCCCTTATCGATTGATTCAACAGACAGCTACTAAAACAACTACGGGTGAATTATTAGAAAATCCTCCAATCCCCGTCTATGACACTTCTGGCCCTTATAGCGATCCCGAGGTAGTCATTAATTTAGAAGAAGGTCTACCAGTGCCAAGAAAATCTTGGATTATTGATCGAAATGATACGGTTGAACTTTCAGGTCCAACCTCTTTATATGGAATTGCTCGTGCTCAAGATGCTAAAACTAAACACTTACGCTTTTCTCATATAGCCCCTCCTCGTGTTGCGAAGGAAGGTCATAATGTGAGTCAAATGCATTATGCAAAAAAAGGCATCATTACCCCAGAAATGGAGTATGTTGCGTTACGTGAATCTTTAAATCTGGCCAGTTTACGTAAAGATCCGCGCTATCAACAAATCCTCAAACAACATCCTGGTCATTCCTATGGGGCAAACCTTCCTGAAGAAGTTACGGCAGAATTTGTGCGTCAAGAAATTGCTGCTGGACGTGCCATTATTCCGGCAAATATTAATCACCCAGAATTAGAACCGATGATTATTGGCAGAAACTTCCGTGTCAAAATTAATGGTAATTTAGGAAACTCGGCTGTTACCTCCTCCATCAATGAAGAGGTAGAAAAGATGATTTGGTCAATCCGCTGGGGTGCAGATACGATCATGGATTTATCCACTGGCGATAATATTCATGAAACGCGTGAGTGGATTATTCGTAACTCCCCAGTACCAATTGGCACCGTTCCTATTTATCAAGCACTTGATAAGGTGGGCGGTAAGGCAGAAGATTTAACTTGGGAAATATTTAAAGACACTCTGATTGAACAAGCGGAGCAAGGAGTTGATTACTTCACCATTCATGCTGGTGTTTTATTGCGCTATGTTCCTTTAACTGCTGATCGTATTACCGGTATTGTTTCTCGTGGTGGATCCATTATGGCTAAATGGTGCCTTGCACATCACAAAGAAAATTTCCTCTACACGCACTTTAATGAAATCTGCGAAATCATGAAGGCCTATGATGTTTCATTTAGTCTAGGCGATGGACTTCGTCCTGGTTGTATTGCTGACTCTAATGACGCAGCTCAATTTGGTGAACTACGCACCTTAGGCGAACTTACGCAAATCGCTTGGCAACATGATGTTCAAGTCATGATTGAAGGTCCAGGTCATGTGCCGATGCAACGGATTGAGGAAAACATGCACGAAGAACTAAAGCATTGTCTAGAGGCTCCTTTTTATACGCTTGGACCACTAATCACCGATATCGCTCCTGGCTATGATCACATCACTAGTGGGATTGGCGCTGCGCAAATTGGTTGGTACGGAACAGCGATGTTATGTTACGTCACTCCTAAAGAGCATCTCGGTTTACCAAACAAAGAGGATGTTCGCGTAGGAATCATTACCTACAAAATCGCCGCTCATGGTGCAGACCTAGCGAAAGGTATGCCCGGTACACAGTTACGGGATAATGCCCTTTCTAAATCGCGCTTCGAGTTCCGCTGGGAAGATCAATTTAATCTTGGCCTCGACCCTGAACGTGCACGTGAGTATCATGATGCAACTTTACCCGCCGATGGCGCCAAAATTGCTCACTTTTGCTCGATGTGTGGTCCTAAGTTCTGCTCGATGAAAATAACTCAAGAGGTGCGTGATTACGCTGCAAACCAAGGCAACAATCCTCAAGAAGGCATGCAAGAGAAATCGATTGAATTTCGTAAAAAAGGTTCACAAATTTATCAATAAGTATCCAAGTGACCCCTTCTCGCAAAAACATCGCAATTCTTGGCGCTGGATTATTAGGTAGACTGCTTGCTGTTGAGCTAGCAAATGCAGGATGCCGAGTCAGCGTCTATGATAAAAGCACACCTCAAAGTCCGCAGTCTGCGGCCTTTGTTGCAGCGGCGATGCTTGCGCCTCTTGCTGAGTCTATCAGCACCGAAGCTAGTGTTGTCAGAATGGGTTACTACAGTTTAAAGCGTTGGCCTCAAATTCTAAAATGTCTTGAAGAGGATGTCCTCTTCCAACAAAATGGCTCCATCATCGTCTGGCACCATCAAGATAACTCTAGCGCATTACACTTTAAAAACCAATTAAAAAAAGCAACCGCATTTCTTCCTCCTACGCATCTTTCTCAAAACATCAACAAGGATGAGTTATTGCAATTAGAGCCTCAGTTAAGCCGTCAATTTGAGGAAGGTATTTTTTTACCCAAGGAAGGTCAGTTAGATAATCGGGAGCTATTGGATGCCCTATTGCATAAAGGTACTCAATTAGGCGTGCAATATCATTGGCAACACGTGGTTGAGCTAGATCAATTTCCAGGAAATGAATTTGCTCATGTGATTGACTGTAGAGGACTTGGAAGTAAGTCTGATGACAATCAATTAAGAGGTGTTCGTGGCGAAGTTATTCGTATTCATGCACCTGAAGTTGAGCTTTCTCGACCAATTCGATTAATTCACCCTAAATACCCAATTTATATTGCCCCAAAAAGAAATCATGTCTATGTCATTGGTGCTACAGAAATTGAATCTGAGGATGACTCACCCATGAGTGTTCGTTCTGCTTTAGAGTTATTAAGTGCGGCTTATACAATTCATTCAGGATTTGCGGAAGCGCGCATTCTAGAATTGAGTGCCCAGTGTCGGCCTAGCTTTAAAAATAACTTACCTAAAATACTGCATCATAAAGACCTTCGTTTCATCCACGTCAATGGCTTATACCGTCACGGATTTTTAATTGCACCAGCCATTGTGGATCGTCTTTTAAATCTTCTCTTCGAAAATAGAAGCCCATTAGCCAATGATTTAGATATTGAAATTGAAGACGCATCTTATGAACATATTTATTAACCAACTCCAAAAAGAGTTATCTAGATCTATGCATCTTGATGAATTACTTGATCAGTTACAACCAAAGAAACCTTTTGCGATTTCGATTAATTCGCAATTTATTGCAAAAGCACATTATTCGGCAACCATGGTGCACGAAAATGATTCGATCGAAATCATCTCACCAGTCACAGGAGGCTAATCATGTCCAATATGAATGATGTAGGTTTTACTCTGTATGGCCAGTCTTTTTCAAGTCGACTATTGTTAGGGACTTCACGATATCCTTCACCACAAATTTTAGAAGATGCCATAAAGATTGCGCAACCGGCCATGGTTACAGCTTCACTGCGGCGCCAAGGTGCAAACCCAACTGATATTTCTAGTGGCTTTTGGGACTTACTGAAAAAACTAGACATTCCGGTATTGCCGAATACGGCAGGTTGTCATCGACCAGAAGAAGTGATTCAAATCGCACATATGGCGCGTGAGGTATTTAACACCGACTGGATTAAATTAGAATTAATTGGTGACGATTACACTCTTCAACCCGATACCTTAAATTTGGTTGAAACAGCCAAGATTTTATTAAAAGATGGTTTTAAAGTTCTTCCTTACTGTACAGAGGATTTAGTGGTTTGCCAACGACTTGTCGATGTTGGTTGTAAAGCAATCATGCCATGGGCTGCACCGATTGGAACGGGAAAAGGTCCAAGTAATCCTTATGCGTTACAAATTTTACGTGAGCGCATTCAAGTACCCATGATTGTTGATGCTGGTTTAGGCCTCCCATCTCACGCTACACAAGTCATGGAATGGGGATACGACGGAGTTTTACTCAATACAGCAGTTGCCTTGGCGCAAAACCCCACGCAAATGGCTCATGCATTTTCTTTAGCAGTTACCGCGGGTAGACAAGCCTATCATGCAGGCGCTATGCCAGCTAATCACGTAGCACAACCTAGCACTCCTACTTTAGGAACTCCATTTTGGCATCAAAGTTAATTTCTCTTTTAAGTCCAGAAGAACGTATTGTCTCTGCGAAACTCACTCAGTTGCATCATGCTTTAAGCATTGAGCAAAGAGACTCTGCTCAAGATTTTTCGTTTACCAGCCAAGACACTATTTATCGATGCGTTAAAGTCGCATGCTTCGATCTCGGGTTTATTCATCAAGACTCCGAACTGATTGCACGGGCTTGGTCAAAGCAATCGTCAAGATCATCCTTCGATCCCCATGATTGGCCATGTGATCTAAATGATTTTGATAGCCACCCTGCTAGAGTGTCAAAATTTGCTAGCTGCCCTCAACATCTTGGATTGTATGTAGTTGCACCAACGGCAGAGTGGGTCTCCAAATTGGCTCAAGCTGGGGTAAAAACGATTCAACTACGTTTTAAATCCGAACAGGGTGAACTTATCCACCAAGAAGTTCAAGAAGCAGTTCGAAGTGTGCGTGATCACCCTTGCCATCTTTTTATCAACGATCATTGGCAAGCAGCCATCAATTGCAATGCCTATGGTGTTCACCTAGGCCAAGAAGATCTAGGTAGTGCTAATTTTGATGCAATACAGGCAGCTGGACTTCGTCTTGGTATTAGTACCCATGGTTACTCAGAAATGCTTCGCGCCATTGCCTATCAGCCTAGCTATATTGCCTTAGGTGCTATTTTTCCGACCACATTAAAGGCAATGGAAACCGCACCTCAAGGAATTGGTAGATTGCATCAGTATGCAAAATTACTGAAGGCGTATTCTTTAGTCGGTATTGGGGGCGTAGATGCCAGTAGCATTAGTAAAGTCCTTGACTGTGAAGTCGGCTCAGTGGCAGTTGTTCGTGCGGTCATTCAATCAAAAGACTACGTATCAGCGATTGCACATCTGCAGTCTTACTTCGTTACTAATTGAGGATATTGCTCATAAGCATGCCAAATGGGCCCTGCCCCTAAGGTCATCGTGAGTTGCGATCCGTGCATTAAAGCTTGTTGCACAAATTCAATTGCAACGTCAACTGTTTCTTCTAAAGAAAGACCGCTCCCTAAGCCACAAGCAATTGCAGTAGATAAACTACAGCCTGTCCCGTGACTGTTTTTTGTGATTATTTTAGGGTGGGAAAAGTTAACCGTCTTGTTATCTTCTCCTTGTTTATATACCAAGACATCTATAAGAGCATTTGTACCCTCTAAATGACCACCTTTCAATAGTACTGCTTGTGGTCCGAGCAGGAGGAGATCTGCGGCAGCTTGTTGCATCTGTGAAACTGTTTTGATTTCACGACCTAAAAAAATACTAGCTTCATATAAATTAGGAGTAATCAAATAAACAATCGGAAATAATTGCTCGAGCATCGCCCTGGCAGTCGCTTTATCTCCAAGAGCTGCTCCTGATGTAGCAACAAGCACCGGATCCAAAATAATATTACTTAATTGATATTTTGTAATTGCTTGAGCAACGCAGTGAACCATCTCGACGCTACCAAGCATCCCTATCTTAACTGCAGCAACCCCAAAATCTGCAGTTACAGCATGAATTTGGGTATCAACCGACTTACAGCTGAGATATTCAATCCAGTGCACACCTAAGGAGTTTTGAGAGGTAACGGCTGTTACGGCAGTCATACCAAAAGCACCAAATGCAGACATCGTTTTTAAGTCAGCTTGGATGCCTGCTCCACCACCGCTATCGGAACCAGCGATTGACAAAATATGAGGAATTCGATTTGACATATATTTCCCTGGAGGTACAAGTTAAGGAGTCAAGATGGTATTACAATCATTCTATACAGTTTTTAGAAAAAGGCGCAATTCATGCAACATCATCTATTAAAAATTATAAAGAGCTCAATCCTCCTAATTAACTTGTTATCTTTTGGTGCCCTTATCCAGTCTCCTTCGTTTGCTCAAGAAAAATGGCCTTCGAAAACTATTACGATGATCGTACCTTTTCCTCCTGGTGGAGTTGCCGACACCGTAGCAAGACCAGTTGCTGAGGCAATGAGTCGCCAACTTGGTCAACCAGTGATTATTGAAAACAAAGCTGGTGCAGGTGGTGGTGTCGGTATGGCTTACGTGTCAAAAGCCAAACCCGATGGCTATACCATCCTGATGACCCTCTCCTCCATTTCCATTATTCCAGAAGCGGATAAAATTTTAGGAAAAGATATTTCTTATCAAATTAATCAATTTAAGCCTATTGCTCGGTTTACGGCCGACCCAACCGTTTTAGTCGTGCGTGCCGATAGCCCATGGATGACATACGATCAATTTTTGGCTGAGATGAAGAAAAATCCGGGTAAATACAATTTTGGTTCATCAGGGAACTATGGAACTATGCACATCCCCATGGAAATGATTAAGTTAAGTGATCAGTTTGAAATGAAACATATACCTTACACTGGGGCTGGACCTGCGATTATTGGTTTATTAGGTAGCCAAGTCGATGCTCTTGCAACTGGTCCCGCATCGATTGTGCAACAAATTAAAGCCGGAAAAGTTCGCGCACTTGCCCATTGGGGTAATACCAAACTCAATAGCTTACCGGACGTAAAAAGTTTTAAAGACTTTGGTAAGCCAATCGAGTTTGCGCAGTGGTCTGGACTGTTTGTTCCAGCAGGCGTTTCCCCAGAAATTACGGATCGGCTCCGAGAAGTAGCCAAATTGGCAGCAAATGATGAAAAAGTTAAATCCGTTCTCGATGGTGCTGGTTCTCCGATTCAATATTTAGATGCGCCTGCGTTTCAAAGCTATTGGAATACCGATGCTAAAAAAATGGCTGATATTGTTAAATCTATTGGTAAAGTTGAATAAATTTAATGCTTTCTAAAATTGGTGCTCTTGCTTTTGAAAAAGGTTTTTTAGAGCTCGGATCTGAGTTTTCTACTGAATTACAACCGACTTCACTTACCGAACCAAGTTGGGTCGTTACCTCCCCACAATTAGCGTCAGAAATTGGTCTTGATGCAAGATTTATCGAGGATCAAGAGTCTTTAGATATTCTTTCGGGAAATCAAGTTCCAACACATATCCGACCTTTTGCAAGCGTCTACTCTGGCCACCAATTCGGTGTTTGGGCTGGACAATTAGGTGATGGCCGCGCGATTTCGTTTGGCCAAATTGCCCATCAAGGTAATGCTTGGGAAATTCAACTGAAGGGTGCTGGCTCTACTCCTTATTCAAGAATGGGGGATGGCCGCGCCGTTCTCAGATCTTCTATCCGTGAATTTTTATGCTCTGAAGCGATGCATCATTTAGGCATCCCTACGACTAGAGCTCTAGCAATCACCTCCTCGCCAACTCCCATACTTCGTGAGACATTAGAAACTGCTGCTGTGGTAACTCGTGTTGCACCAAGCTTTATCCGCTTTGGACATTTTGAACATTTTGCTGCGAATGGTCTTCATGAACAATTACAAACTCTTTGTAACTATGTCATCCAATATCACTACCCACATCTTAAAAAGAGCGATCAACCTTACCTAGAGTTATTTAAAGAGGTACTCGAGCGTTCCGCACGATTAGTTGCTCAGTGGCAATCCGTAGGCTTTTGCCATGGAGTTTTAAACACGGATAATATGTCTATTCTTGGTTTGACTTTAGACTACGGACCATTTGGCTTTATGGATAAGTTCTCTCTCAACCATATTTGTAATCACACGGATTCCCAAGGGAGGTACTCTTATGCGAATCAACCTTCGATCTTTTATTGGAATCTAGTCCGACTTGCTCAAGCTCTTCTGCCTGTCATTGCAGATGATGATAGTGATGAGGCTATGGAAGCAGCAATTGAAAAAATTAAACCTCTTTTGTCGCAGTTTTCAGAGATCTATCAACAACATTATCGAAAGTTGATGTCTCAAAAATTAGGTTTTCAGAAAGGCGTCGGACAAGAGTCTAACGAACTGATTCAAGAACTCATCAAAATCTTGGACAACAATCATGTAGACTACACCTACTTTTTTAGAAACCTGACCAAAGTCATTCATCAACCTAGCGATCCCATCTTAAAAGACCTCATTATCGATAGAGACTCCTTCGATCAATGGCTATATAAATACTTGAACTTCTTAAATACCTTTAACCTGCCCTTATCTGAAATTACTCTGCAGATGAATCAGGTAAATCCTAAATATATTTTGCGACAGCACTTAGCTCAAAATGCAATTACTCTATCTCAAAGTGGCGACCATTCGTTGACAAAAGCTTTACAACGCTGCCTCGTACACCCCTTTGACGAACAACCAGAATTTGAAGATTTCGCAAAACTCCCGCCCGAATGGGCTGAGCATCTTGAAGTTTCTTGCTCTTCTTAAGGAATCCGCACATGCATGATGAAGACGATTTCGAAGAAGACTTTGGCCCAAGTAAATCTGAGGTCAAACGTCAAATGCTGGCGCGACAGGATCTAGCGAAAACATTATCTGAGTTAAGTACTGATGCGATTAAATCCTTACCAGTTGATGATCGACTCAAAGAAAAACTCTTGGAAACTGAAAAAATCAAAACCTTTGGCGCCATCAAGCGTCATACGCTGTATCTCGGGAAATTGATGCGTGCGTATGATGATGAAGAAATTGCAGCTATTAAGGAGCGTCTAGATGCTATTCAAGGAGTCAATAAAGCAGAAATTGCAAAGTTTCATTTTCTTGAGCGCTTACGCGATGAACTCGTGCAAAGTGATGATCGTTTGACTCAATTTATAAAAGATCATCCCGATATCGATGTCCAATCGTTGAGAACATTAATTCGCAATTCACGTAAAGAAAAAGAACAAAACAAACCCCCCAAATCATTTCGTGAAATATTTCAGCTATTAAAAACGCTTAATTTATAGTGGTGCAAAGTAAATACCATCATCTTTTAAAACAATAGGTAAAGCATTTAACTTGGCCCCTTTGGGGCATGGTCCACTCAAACATTTGCCGCTTTGCGGATCATAAATCGCATAATGTGTTGCACAAATCAGGTACTTTTGCTCTTCATCAAACATTTCACCAGGATTCCAGTCTAATTCCATCGCAACGTGTGCACAACGATTGAGATATGCAAAATATTGGTTCTCATATTGAATAACAAAAGCGGGAAGGTAATCATCCGTATCCGCATTCATGCCAGCAAACGACTCGATTTCACCACACTTCACGAGAAAACGAAAAGCACGTCCTCCAGGGATTAAAGTATTTTGCTGACAAATCATTTGACCACGCCTAACTATTGGTTCTGATGATGGGGGCAAACTTGTATTCATTTAAGATATAAAATAAGTGTTCGATTAACCAAATTAAAATTAGAGCGATGACAAAACAAATTATCCCTTATCAGCCGATTGATCTTCAAGAACCCAAAGAAATTGTTGATGCCGTTCGAACACGACGCGGCGGAACATTACTCAACCTTGACCGCATGTTGCTTAACAGCCCTAATTTAACCCGTGGCTGGAATGCCTTATTAAAAGAAGTTCGTGAAAATCTGTCTTTAGATGCTCGCTATAAGGAAATTGGTATGTGCGGCGTTGCGATTTTAAATCGCGCCGAATATGAGTTTTTTCATCACGCCCCAGAGTTGCTCAAAGCTGGTGGTACCCAAGAGCAAGTCAATGAATTACGCAAAATCGGCACAGAAGCGTTCAACTCTTCTGTATTTAGCGCCATTGAACAAGATGTGATTGCTCTGACCTTAGCCATGACAAGAGAAGTCGAAGTTCCTGAAGCAATTATGGAGAGATTAACAAAGTCTCTAGGGAATCAAGGGACCGTAGAAATGGTGGCAGTAGTTGCAACCTATAACATGGTTTCACGGTTCTTAATTGCAACTGGCATTGCACCTGAAAATCACTAATTGATTACTTCTTGTACAAAGTAAAGATTTTTTCGAGCATTCAAGAAATTTCAAGTAGTGCTTGGAATAATCTCATCACTTGTCTAGATGCTTCGCCTTTTGTTCGTTATGAATATTTATGCGCGATGGAAAAAAGTAGCAGTGTCAATACTCTGACTGGGTGGACACCTTGCCACTTTACCATTTGGGATGATGCTGGGCAGCAACTGATTGGGGCAATGCCCTTTTATTTAAAGTCTCATTCCTATGGTGAGTATGTTTTTGACTGGGCATGGGCAAATGCCTATAAAGAAAATGGCCTGTCCTACTATCCCAAACTTTTAAGCGCAATTCCGTTTACTCCAGTTGGTGGTTCTAGAGTCTTAGGAACTGACCAAGAAGCCAATAGCCATTTACTCGAAGCAATTATTGATTTTGCCAAAGCTAAAGGAATATCAAGTGTTCATATTTTGTTTCCGCCCCAAAATAATGAGCAATTATTTGCCGATAAAGGGTTTTTACGACGTGAGTCAATTCAATTTCATTGGCAAAATCAGTCACTTGATCGACCTGGTGAAACTCTTCATGATTTTGAAGAGTTCCTATACACTTTAAATAAAAAACGACGAAACAATATTATTCGTGAAAGACAATCCGTCATCGACGCCGGGGTGAGTTTTAAGCATATTCCCGGAGCGGAAATGACAACATCAGATTGGGATTTTTTTTATGATTGCTATGCTACGAATTACTTCAATCATGGTAATTCTCCATACTTAAATCGTGAATTTTTTTCACTCATTGGTGCATCCATGCCGGAGTATATTCATCTGATATTTGCACAACTTGAGGGTAAATCTATTGCGAGCTCCATGATTTTCAGAAATCGCAATTCAAATCTTCAAGAAAGAGCTTACGGCCGTTATTGGGGTGCCATCCAAGGTATTAAAAATCTTCATTTTGAAACAGCATATTATCAAAACATCGAGTTTTGTATTCGTGAAAAAATTGCTGTTTTTGAGGGTGGCGCACAGGGTGAACACAAAATTCACCGAGGTTTGATTCCAGTCAACTTATATTCAATGCATTATTTAGTGGATGAACG
Source organism: Burkholderiaceae bacterium (assembly GCA_947448695.1). Taxonomy (GTDB): domain Bacteria; phylum Pseudomonadota; class Gammaproteobacteria; order Burkholderiales; family Burkholderiaceae; genus Polynucleobacter. Next base: position 3,164 of record CANFOL010000047.1, on the reverse strand, counting down.
ATTTTATGACGCTGTTCAACATTTCTTAAAAAGAGAAGGCATGTCGATGTATCGCTACATCGACGAACTCTCAGATCATCACCCAATCAAACAACCATCTTAATCATTACTGATGATTAGAGTTGACGTAATCAAATATCAACTTTTCTACTTCGTATAAATTGCTCGGGTTTTGACTCTTAACAAAAGCCTCGCACCTGCTTTGACTTCCGAAGAAATCAAAAGTTTTTGAAATTTGATGGATAATTTTGCTCATTGCTCTTTCCTTATAAGGGTTTATACCTAAGTATTATCCCTTAATTAGAAAAATATTGCACAGCAACAAACCTAAATCACAATCAGATGCTACTCATATGATATAAGATTTTGATTTATATAGTCTTTTTAAAAAGACGACTATTTTTTGGCAGATTGGCAGCTAAAAAATCCATTTGGTCTGCCAGGATGTTGCGACCTTTAAGGATCATATCTTCGTACAAGCTTGGCACATAAGGTGCATAAATCAACGACATACCTGCATTTTCTGGGGACCGATTACCTTTTTTCTGATTGCACCCTCTGCAAGAGACCACAAGGTTCATCCAGGAGTAATCCCCACCTCGGCTCGCGGGGGTAATATGTTCTGCCTCAGCTTCCAGTTCAGATACTTTTTCCGCACAATAAGCGCAGACACCTTGATCGCGACGATAAAGCTTACTCTTCGTGATCGCAGGGGTGACATCAAATAAATTAATTCTTGAAGAGCCTTTAGTGGCAATGATGGAGTGTAGTTCGATAATGGACTGTTTGCCAGATTGGCGGGAAATTCCTCCACGCATCACGGCAATCGGTTGACCTAAAGTCCAAGCTATACTTCCTTCTGCGTAGTGCTTGGTAGCTTCCTCAGCATTCACCCAACTTTGAGGGATACCACCAACGTCTAGCTTCAATATATGGAGCACGTTTTCCTCGGTTTCTTTTACACTTTGAATTCAACATCTTCTTATATATTAATCAATATTAAATGACATTGCTGAAAAGATTTCAAAGTGTGGCAATCGTGCAATTACCTTCCTCCGATTTTGAGCTCCTTAAAGACATTTTGATGTTCTCGAGGTAAACAACGCCAATATTGCTCAACAGCTTCAACTTGACCGCCAAGAGCTGCTGCAGCTTCCCAACCCCAACGTGGTTTGTATAAGAATGCTCGAGCAAATGCCACTAAATCAGCCTGACCTTTTTCAATAATTGCCTCTGCCTGCAATGGCTCAGTAATCATCCCTACTGCAATTGTTGGTAAACCAGTTTTTTCTTTGACTAACTGCGCAAAGGGCACTTGGTAGCCAGGACCTACTGGAATTTTTTGTCCAGCAGCAACTCCACCACTCGATACATGCATATAGGAGATTTGATATTGCTTTAAATGCTCAGCGAAAACAACAGTTTCTTCAGGTGTAAAACCGCCCTCAACCCAATCGGATGCTGATACACGCATACCAATCACCCCATCATATACAGCTCGTACTGCAGCAGTTACCTCTAAGGGGAAACGCATTCTATTTTCTAAGGAACCACCATATTCATCCTTACGATGATTCGCAACGGGTGACAAAAATTGATGCAACAAGTATCCATGCGCACCGTGCAACTCAATAAAATCAACGCCAGCCCTTTGAGCCCTTTGAGCTGCCATGGCGAATGCTGCCTTAATAGCTTCTAAACCAGCCTTATCTAGGGCCTCTGGTGGGTGCTCATGGGGTAGATGAGGAACGTCAGAAGGGCCTAGGGTTTGCCAGCCTTGGGGTTCAGATGGCGGAATGGACGAACCACTTTGAGATGGTATATGACTAGAAGCCTTTCTACCTGCATGCGCTAATTGGATACCAACTAAGGTCCGAGGTGCTAACGCTCTAGCTCTTTTTAAGTTATCTGTTAGGGCTGCTTCACATGCGTCATTCCATAAACCTAAACAACGTGGGGTAATTCTGCCAACATCTGTAACACCTGTAGCTTCAATAATGAAGGCAGCAGCTCCACTATTCATTAAATTAGTCCAATGGGTCAAATGCCAATCATTGGCTAAGCCATCGTTTGAAGAATATTGACACATGGGAGCGACAACCATACGATTGGGTAAAGTAAGACCGCCGTTGGGGGCTGGCAGGTGAAAAGCAGAAAATAATTGGCTCATAGTATTTTGTAAGTTATAGAATTAGCATATTGTATATCGAAGAAATAAAACAAGGATGCAATACTTTTTGAAACAATATAGAATGAATTATGAAAATAAATCTACCCCTTATTTCTAGCTCTGAAATTACCCCTCAACATGTTTTTGAAAAACGACGCGAGCTCATCAAGCTCGCTGCGGGTGGCGCTTTAGGCTTAGAAATGAGTTCTTGGTTTTCGCGCGATGCTTTGGCCCAAACAAAACTTGCGGCTAAAACGAATCCTGCCTATAACTTAATGGAAAGAAAAACTTCTTTCAATGATGTTACGACCTACAATAATTTTTATGAGTTTGGCACGGACAAATCTGATCCGGCTGTTTATGCTCCAAACATGGTCACCAGCCCATGGAAAGTAAGTGTCGAAGGCTTAGTAGGTAAACCTCGCGTTTTTGATATCGATGATTTACTTAAACTTGCCCCACTCGAGGAGCGTGTCTACAGAATGCGCTGTGTGGAAGGTTGGTCCATGGTTATACCCTGGATTGGATATTCACTAAGCAATCTTCTGAAACTCGTCAATCCCTTGGGCTCTGCAAAATATGTTGAATTTGTCTCTTTGGCTGATAAAAAGCATATGCGTGGTTTGGGTAGCGATATTATTCAGTGGCCTTACTTAGAGGGTCTGCGCCTCGATGAAGCCAATCATCCTCTAACACTCCTCACACTTGGTCTTTATGGACAAACATTACCAAACCAAAGTGGTGCTCCAGTGCGTATGGTGATTCCTTGGAAATATGGCTTTAAAAGCGGTAAATCAATCGTCAAAATTCGATTAGTTGAAAAACAACCAGACACAAGTTGGTTTATTGCCAATCCTGGTGAGTATGGTTTTTATTCGAATGTAAATCCCGAAGTCGATCACCCTCGTTGGTCTCAAGCAAGTGAGCGACGCATCAGCGATGACAAAACCATCTTTTCTCCAAAAATAAAAACCCTGAAATTTAATGGTTACGG
>CANFOL010000046.1 GCA_947448695.1 Burkholderiaceae bacterium | reverse complement strand
TTGAAAGATCAGGCAGACCTAGGATAGAATCTATTTGGGACATGGGTATTACCTCTATTAAAAAAGTTCGTCGAAAAAACTAGTTTAATAAATACCTTTGTCCCCCGTTTATGATGTAGAGCCGAATAAGGCACGATCAGTCAGTTGTTCGTAACCTACCCATGCGCAAAATCCAGGGGCGAGTAACTTATGTGGGCTGGTTGCAAAAATAATCTAACTAACCCCACCCACTGGGTGCCACCCAAATAACCAGCATGAGTGTGCAGCGCACTACATCACTAATCGTCGCAAGTAATCAAAAAACTGAAGGATGGTGTCAAAGTTTTGACAGGGGGTGCCCCATGACGATTTCTGCTAGACCGCCCCCACCATACCCGTACCCCCCAAGATTTGGATTGATGGTACCTAATTTCACCTATGCACTAAGTTTTTGTCAAACAGAGTTAACCTTAACGTAACGCAGATACATATAAGAGTTGTAGCAATATGGTACCTCTACCATAGACACATTAAATCACTCTGTTATTCCACTTTTTCATAAAGAAAGACTTTTTTCTTATTTCACATAGCTAAATTATTCTCATACAGTGTTTCCATTAACTAAAAGGAAGCACGATGAAAATTATAAATATTTCAAAATCTTTGGTGGTGTTGTTGGCCTCACTTGGTCTAGCTACTGGAACTCTAGCTCAAACAGTGATTACAAACGTTTCTTATGACCCAACGCGAGAGTTCTATCAAGACTACAACAAAGCATTTTCTGCGCATTGGAAAAAATCAACAGGACAAGATGTTCAATTCAAGCAGTCTCATGGTGGGTCAGGTAAGCAAGCTAGATCAGTTATCGATGGTTTGGATGCTGACGTAGTAACTTTGGCTTTGGCTTATGACGTGGACATTTTGTCTGAAAAAAATCTTATTCCAAAAGATTGGCAAAAAAGATTGAAACATAACTCTTCACCTTATACGTCAACAATTGTATTTTTAGTTCGTAAAGGAAATCCAAAAGGTATTAAAGATTGGAATGACTTGGTCAAGTCAGGTGTGGATGTGATTACGCCAAATCCAAAAACTTCTGGGGGAGCTCGCTGGAATTATTTGGCTGCTTGGGCTTATGCTTTAAAGCAACCTGGTGGAAATGAAGCAACAGCAAAAGAATTTGTTAAAAAACTTTATGCAAATGTCAAAGTTTTAGATTCAGGTGCTAGGGGTTCTTTAACAACTTTCGCTGAGCGTGGAGTGGGGGATGTATTTATCTCCTGGGAAAACGAAGCCTTTTTAGCAGTTAAAGAATTGGGCCCAGATAAATTCCAATTGGTGACCCCATCACTTTCAATTTTGGCTGAACCACCGGTCACTGTTGTTGATAAAAATGCTGATAAAAAAGGCACGCGCAAGGTCGCAACTGCTTATTTAGAGTATTTATACTCACCTGAAGGTCAAGATCTTGCCGGTAAACACTATTACCGACCAATCGACCCGAAAGTTTCAGCTAAATATTCATCACAATTTGCCAAAGTAAAGCTTTTCAAGATTGATGAGGTGTTTGGTGGATGGCAAAAAGCTCAAAAAACACACTTCAATGATGGCGGCATTTTTGATCAAATCATTGTGAAATAGATCTTTTCATTCTACAAACGCCCATAAATGGGCGTTTTTAAGTTTTATGGCCATAGAAATTTGCTTATAGCAATTTTTGTCATAAGCAAATGATATTTTATTGGTTCCCACATATAAGATTCGTTTCTAGACTGTGGGGCTATGACAGTTTTAAAGAAAAATCAGATTTTTCCAGGATTTAACCTATCTTTAGGTTACACCTTGGTTTACTTATCCTTGATCGTATTGATCCCCTTGGCCGCTGTGTTTTTAAAGTCGGCGCAGTTGGGTTGGGCAGGATTTTGGGAAGTAATCACAGCTCCACGAGTTATTGCCTCATATAAGTTAAGTTTTGGTTTGGCATTGATTGCTGGCCTGATCAACGCCGTGTTTGGTTTGATCCTCGCTTGGGTATTGGTGCGCTATAGCTTTTTTGGCAAAAAAATCATTGATGCTTTGGTTGATTTACCATTTGCACTGCCAACAGCAGTCACTGGGATTGCTTTAACTGCCTTGTACGCTAAAAATGGTTGGATTGGCCAATTTCTTGAACCTATGGGTATCAAGGTTGCTTTTACTCCACTGGGCATCTTGATTGCTTTGGTGTTCATTGGTTTACCTTTTGTGGTTCGTACGGTTCAGCCCATTCTTGAAGATTTGGAAATTGAGCTTGAAGAGGCAGCTGCTAGCTTAGGGGCACACCGTTGGCAAACATTTAGAGTTGTTATTTTGCCAATTCTCATACCTGCTTTACTAACTGGATATGCACTTGCCTTTGCAAGAGCTGTTGGAGAGTATGGCTCAGTTATTTTTATTGCCGGCAATATTCCTATGGTTTCTGAAATTGCCCCTTTGATGATCATCACAAAGTTAGAGCAATATGACTATGCTGGTGCTACTGCTATTGCAGCTGTGATGTTAGTCATTTCATTCCTATTGTTATTGCTTATCAATGGTTTGCAGGCATGGACTGCCAAACGCACTGGAAGGAGTCGCTGATGAGCTCATTAGCTATTTCTCAAACGCGCTTTGAAAAAAGCCAAGCAACCAGTGAACCTAAGTGGATAAAGTGGTCATTGATCACGATTTCACTGCTTTTTTTTGGAATTTTTCTTTTGTTGCCACTGATTGCGGTATTTGTAGAGGCTCTTAGAAAAGGGTTTGATGTCTATCTAAGCGCAGTCACCGAACCAGACGCCTTATCCGCCATTAAGTTAACGCTAATTGCAGCAGCCATATCTGTGCCACTTAATTTAGTTTTTGGCGTTGCTGCAGCATGGGCAATTACTAAATTTGATTTTCGTGGCAAGCATTTTTTAATCACTCTAATTGACTTACCTTTTTCAGTGTCGCCGGTTATTGCTGGATTAATTTTTGTCTTGGTTTTTGGGGCTCAAGGTTGGTTCGGTGCTTGGCTTCAAGAGCATGACATCAAAATTGTTTTTGCAATTCCGGGGATTGTGTTGGCAACGATTTTCGTTACTTTCCCATTTGTGGCGCGTGAACTAATTCCATTGATGGAAGCTCAAGGGCGTGAAGAAGAGGAGGCTGCAACTGTATTGGGAGCAAACGGTTGGCAGACTTTTTGGCATGTCACCTTGCCTAATATCAAGTGGGGTCTTTTGTATGGCGTTGTCTTATGTAATGCGAGGGCAATGGGAGAGTTTGGTGCTGTATCAGTCGTTTCAGGTCATATCAGAGGATTCACAAACACAATTCCTTTGCATGTTGAAATTCTCTATAACGAATACAACTTTGCTGCTGCCTTTGCTGTTGCCTCTATTTTGGCTTTATTAGCACTCCTAACACTTTTAGTTAAAACATATGTTGAATGGCGTCTTCGTGCAGAAACTGACGCAGAGCCACTAATTGAGGTCCAGAAATGAGTATCCAGGTAAAAAATATTAATAAAAAATTCGGTGACTTTATCGCTTTGGATAATGTTTCATTGGATTTTCCAACGGGCGAATTGGTAGCTCTTCTGGGACCGTCTGGCTGTGGAAAGACAACTTTGTTACGAATCATTGCGGGCTTAGAAACCTCTGATAGTGGTCAAGTCTTATTGGATGGTGATGATGCTTCAAGTCGTCATGTGCGTGAACGACAAGTTGGATTTGTGTTCCAGCATTATGCTCTGTTTAGGCATATGACAGTGTTTGATAACGTTGCTTTTGGATTGCGTGTAAAGGATAAAAAAGAGCGTTTAAGTGAATCAGCAATAGCAAAAAAAGTCCATGAATTACTCAATCTAGTTCAATTAGATTGGCTTCATGATCGCTTCCCTGCTCAGTTATCTGGTGGCCAGCGTCAACGAATTGCTTTAGCAAGAGCTTTGGCTGTTGAACCCAAGGTGTTGTTATTGGATGAACCTTTCGGCGCTCTAGATGCAAAAGTGCGAAAAGAATTGCGTCGATGGTTAAGAAAATTGCATGACGATTTGCACATTACATCAATTTTTGTGACACATGATCAAGAGGAAGCGTTGGAAGTTGCTGATCGCGTTGTGTTGATGAATAAGGGTCATATCGAGCAGATCGGAAGTCCTGATGAGGTTTACGATAACCCAGCCACTCCCTTTGTTTATGGTTTTTTGGGCAATGTTAATTTGTTCCACGGCAGGATGGATGGTCAACAAATTCAGGTGGGGAATCAAAATCTCGGAACCAATCTTGAATTTGCTGATGGCACATCGGTAGTAGCATTTGCGCGCCCACATGAATTGGATATTGTTGGGAAAGATTCGCGTGAAGATGGGGTGCTTGCAAAAATTGATCGAATCTTGTCTTTTGGTGTTAACTCAAGAATTGAGTTATCTGCCATCGATAAGGTGAATAGTGAAGGCCTATCGCAGCACTATGAAGTTGAATTGCCTCGTTCTGAGGTGGTTGGCCGTGGCCTTACAGATGGCTTGGAGGTAAGAATTGTGCCATCACAACTAAAAGTGTTTGAAAAAGCTGAGGGTGTGAAATCATGAACTTTCAGCAATTAAAGATCATCAGAGAGACTGTTAGGAGAAATTACAACTTAACAGAGGTTGGAAATGCTCTATTTACTTCTCAATCTGGCGTCAGTAAGCACATCAAAGATCTTGAGGATGAGCTTGGCATAGAAATATTTGTTCGAAAAGGTAAGCGTCTGCTTGGAACAACAGAGCCAGGTAAAGAGCTTGTGAACATCGTCGAGCGCATGTTGCTAGATGCCAAGAATATTAAACAGCTGGCAGATCAATTTTCGCAAAGTGACCAGGGTCAATTAACGATTGCAACAACGCATACCCAAGCTCGTTACGCTCTACCACAAGTTATCAAGCAATTTAAGGAGGTGTTTCCTAAGGTTCACCTTGCTCTGCATCAGGGGAGTCCTGAGGAGATTGTTCAGCTACTTTTAGATGGAAAAGCGGATATTGGCATTGCCACTGAAGCCATTAATCTGGTTCCTGACTTAGTGACTTTCCCATATTACACATGGAATCATGCTGTGATTGTGCCAAAGGGTCATCCGCTCGAATCAGTCAATAAAATCACTCTAGAAGATGTTGCTGAGTACCCAATCATCACCTATCACGAAGGTTTTACGGGACGCAAAAATATTGATCAATGTTTTCTAGAGGCCAATCTTAATCCAGACATTATTTTGTCTGCATTGGATGCAGATGTCATCAAGACATACGTGGAGCTCGGTCTTGGTATTGGGATTGTTGCTTCAGTAGCATACCAAAAAGATAGAGATGATCAGTTATCAATGATCAATAACGTTCAGTTATTTAAAGATAACAAAACATGTATTGCTATACGTCGAGGACATTTTTTAAGAGGTTATGCCTACAAATTTTTAGAGCTTTGCTCTAACAAATTATCAGAAGAGGTTGTGAAAAACTCTCTTGCACCAGTTATTCAAAACGATATCGATTAAGGACTTATCATGAAAAAACTTTTAAGCGTTCTATTTATTTTAGTTTCATCAAATGCATTAGCTCAAAATACTCTTTTGAATGCATCGTATGATGTCTCAAGGGAGTTATACAAAGAGATTAACCCTTCTTTTGTTGGCTACTGGAAAGTAAAAACTGGTGAAGTAGTCACTATCAATCAGTCTCATGGTGGTTCAAGCAAGCAAGCTGGCGCAGTGATTGGTGGATTAGAATCTGATGTTATTACGATGAATCAATCTCCAGACATCGATATTTTGGTCGAGAGAGGTGGATTGGTGAAGCAAGACTGGAGAAAAGCTTTTCCACACGAGGCAACTCCATATTCATCAGTAACAATTTTTTTGGTTAGAAAAGGAAATCCTAAAAAGATCAAGGATTGGTCTGATTTAACCCGCCAAGGTCTTCAAGTCATTGTGCCAAATCCAAAGACTTCTGGTAATGGTCGTTATACCTATCTTGCTGCTTACGGATACTCATTCTTGAAGACAAAATCAGAGGATCAGTCCAAGGAGTTTGTGCGTAAGTTGTTTGCCAATGTGCCAGTATTAGATGGTGGTGGACGCGGTGCAACCACGACCTTCACTCAACGAGGTATCGGCGATGTTCTTGTAACTTTTGAGAACGAAGCAGCTCTTATTGAGCAGGAGGTTGGTAAGGGTCAATTTGAGGTTGTCTATCCATCAATCACCATCGAGGCACCTGCTCCTGTTGCGATTGTTGATAAGGTGGCCAATAAGAAAGGTACACAGAAACTAGCCCAAGGCTACTTAGAGTTTCTATATACCGAGACAGCTCAAGAAATCATTGCAAAACACAATTTCAGACCAAGAAATAAAGTGATTGCGCAAAAGTATGCAAAAGATTTTCCTGTAGTTAAAACATTCACCGTTGAAGGTCAGCTCGGCGGATGGAAAAAAATTCAGAAAGAGCATTTTGCTGATGGTGGAATCTATGACCAAATCATCATCAAAAAATAACTCAAGTTTGGAGCTTGGAATTTTAGGAAAAGCAAGATTTTCAGCTTCAATAATTGATGATTCACTGAAGAGTATTGATAGTGATATTTGCATAGATATCGTAAGTGATGAAGATCATCCATTGACAAGGATTGTGATTCAAAACTCTTCTTCACCAGTTTCTACATTTATGTATAAGTTGGAGTCTATTGGAATTAAGGTTTGTATTTTGAAAAACCCTGATTCCAAACTAATTAATTTTTTTAAGTAATATCAAATGGCCACATACTCAAAAGAAACAGTCACCAGCGTTAAGCATTGGAACGACACATTATTTAGCTTCACCACCACCAGAAATAAAAGCCTGCGCTTTCGCAATGGTCATTTCTTGATGATTGGCTTAGAAGTTGAGGGCAAGCCATTGGTACGAGCCTACAGTGTGGCGAGTGCCAACTACGAAGAGCACCTTGAATTCTTGAGCATCAAAGTTGAAAACGGCCCACTGACATCACGTCTTCAAAATATCAAAGTAGGGGATCCTATTTTGGTGAGTGAAAAATCTGTTGGTACTTTGGTGATTGATGATTTGAATCCTGGTAAGAATCTTTACTTGTTCAGTACAGGCACGGGTTTAGCGCCATTCATGAGTATCATTCGTGATCCTGACACTTATGAGCGCTTTGAAAAAGTGGTGTTGATTCATGGCGTGCGTTTGGTTAGCGAATTGGCTTATGAAGATTACATTAAAAATGAATTGCCCAATGACGAGTTCCTGGGTGAGATGGTTCGTGAGAAATTGATTTATTACCCAACAGTCACAAGAGAAGCGTTCAAGCACACGGGTCGTTTAACCACTGCGATTGAAAATGGTCAGTTGTTCAAAGACATTGGTTTGCCACCGTTGGATCCGGCAACCGATCGCGGCATGATTTGCGGCAGCCCAGCGATGCTCAAAGAAATCTCAGAAATGCTGGATGCTAAAGGCTTCAAGGTGTCACCAAGCTTAGGTCGCTTGGGTGATTATGTCTATGAACGAGCATTCGTTGAATCTTGATTGGAAAGATCAATATGTACCAATACAGCCCCATCGATCAAAGTCTTGTTGACGATCGTGTCAAACAGTTCAAAAATCAGGTTGAAAGACGTCTGAATGACACTCTTCCTGAGGAAGAGTTTCGTCCTTTGCGTTTGCAAAATGGTCTTTATTTGCAGCGTCATGCATACATGCTGCGGATTGCCATTCCTTATGGTCTATTCAATAGTCAGCAAATGCGCATGTTTGCTCAAATTGCTGATCAGTACGATCGCGGCTATGGTCATTTCACGACTCGTCAAAATATCCAGTTCAATTGGCTGAAGTTAGAGGATACCCCAGCCATTCTTGCAGATTTGGCAAGCGTGCAAATGCACGCCATTCAAACTTCAGGCAACTGTGTTCGCAATATCACGAGTGATCCATTTGCTGGTGTGGCTGCTGATGAAATCGTCGATCCTCGCCCGATTTGTGAGCTATTGCGTCAATGGTCAACGCTTCATCCGGAGTTTGCTTTTCTTCCAAGAAAATTCAAGATTGCAGTCAGTGCTTCTCAAGAAGATCGAGCCATTGTGGCCGCTCATGATTTAGGTCTCTTTTTGAGAAATAATGAACAGGGTGAGTTGGTTGCTGATGTTTTGGTCGGCGGCGGTATGGGTCGCACACCCATCATTGGTACCATCATTCAGCATGATTTACCTTGGCAAGAGTTACCTAACTATATTTCTGCAGTTTTGCGTGTCTATAACTTGCATGGACGTCGAGATAATTTATACAAAGCCAGAATCAAGATTCTTCTAAAGGCCCTTGGGGTCGAGGAGTTCACTCGCCAAGTGAATGAAGAGTATCAATTTTGGCAGGGTGGTCATCAAGCCTTTACCCAAGATGAGTGGCATCAAGTGGCTCAGTATTTTGTTAAGCCAACATACAAAACATTGGTCTCTTTGGATCAAGCCAGCATTGTTTTAAACGCCCCAGAGTCAGAAAGAAAATCTTTCATACGTTGGCTGGAAAGAAACGTTAAACAACATCAAATCAGTGGGTATGCGAGTGTTTTACTTTCATTGAAGCCCCATGGCACGGTGGCTCCTGGAGATATTGACTCCGACCAGATGAGAAAAATTGCTGATTTGGCCGATGAATATAGTTTTGGCCTGATTCGCTCTACTCACGAACAAAATTTGGTATTGGCAGATGTTGAGCAAACTCGTCTTTATGAGTTATGGAAGCATGCGAAATCTTTAGGCTTAGCTTTACCAAATATTGGTTTATTGACTGACATCATTGCCTGCCCAGGCGGTGACTTCTGTTCTTTGGCTAATGCCAAATCTATTCCGATTGCCAATGACATTCAAAAGAGATTTGATGATTTAGATTACCTATTTGATATTGGTGACATCACCCTGAATATTTCAGGGTGCATCAACTCTTGCGGTCACCATCACGTTGGCAATATCGGCATTTTAGGTGTCGATAAAGATGGTCAAGAGTGGTATCAGGTGACATTGGGTGGTGAGCAAGGGCTTCAAGCAGCGATTGGTAAAGTGATTGGTCCTTCATTCTTTGCCAGTGATATGCCTGATGTGATCAGTGACCTGATTCAGGTCTACATTGAATTGCGTGAGCCCGAAGAATCATTCATCCAGACCTATCGTCGCGTGGGAGTAGAGCCATTTAAAACCAGGGTCTACGCCAATAAAGAGAAAAAAGATAAAAACAACAAAATTGGAGAAGATGCAAATGGCTAAGCTCATACGTTATCCGAGGGGTGGCGTTGCCCAAGTAGTCGACAACCAATGGCAGATTCTGCCTGTGGATACTCAAGAACCTCTGGGTTCAGGTTCGTATTTGGTGCCATTTCAGTATTGGCTTGATCATTCCAGCTCTAAAGAGATTCAGGCCAAGTATTTGGCCGGCGAATTGGGAGTTTGGTTCGCCAGTGATGCGGATTTGACCACTCATCGCGATGTGATTTTGGCTGGAATGAAATTTTGGGCCATCATCGCTGTTGATTTCCCTATATTTAGAGATGGCCGAGGTTTTAGTCACGCAGCCTTACTCAGAGAAAGATTGGGTTGGCAAGGTGAATTACGAGCAATCGGTGACGTATTGATTGATCAACTACTGCAAATGGCAAAAGTTGGCTTTGATAGTTTCTTATTAAGAGCAGATCAGAATGAGTCAGTCGCTTTAGAACAATTTGAACTTATTCATCATCGACTACAAAACGACTGGCGCGCAAGCCGTGACCAATTGGGTAGAGGTAGTCATGTCAGCTAATACTTCATTGTGGCAGATTCCTCAGATAACTTTACCTGAGGAGCGTCTTATTGAATTGCAAAAGAAGCTAGATGAGCGCTTAACAAATATCAGTGATCAATATAGTGATATTCGCTTTGCAACCAGTTTGGCAGCTGAAGATATGGCAGTGACTGATGGAATTGCAAAAAGCGCCAAGTCGATTCATATTTTCACACTCTTTACTGGTCGTCTTCACACAGAGACCATTGAGATGAGAAAGACCATAGAAAGCCACTATGGTCTCTCAATTAATGCGGTAGAGCCTCAAGCCCAGGATGTTCAAGAATTCATAGCTCACCATGGATTAAATGGCTTTTATGACAGTGAAGAAGCTAAAAAAGCTTGTTGTTATGCCAGAAAAGTAAAGCCTTTAGAACTCGCTTTGAATGGGGCGAAAGCATGGATCACTGGCTTGAGACGTTCGCAAGCGGTCACACGAAATGAACTTAGCTTTGAAGAATTGGATGAGGCTAGAGGTATTCCAAAATTCAATCCAATCTTTGACTGGAGTGATGATGATCTTTGGGCCTATTTAGCTTGGCAAAAGGTCCCATTGCATCCATTGCATCAAAAGGGCTATCCCAGCATAGGTTGTGAGCCTTGTACGAGAGCTATTCGTGCCGATGAAGATTTGAGGGCAGGCCGTTGGTGGTGGTTAAACAAAGAAAGTAAAGAGTGCGGATTGCATCTGAAATAAAAATCATGACACAAGATCAAACACAATTACACAATGAACATTTAGATTGGCTTGAGGCTGAGTCCATTTACATTATTCGTGAGCTCATTGCACAAGCCAGCCGACCTGCCATGTTGTTTTCTGGCGGAAAAGATTCAATCGTCATGTTTCATTTGGCCAGAAAAGCTTTTCGCTTTGGGGTTCGTCCAATTCGTTTGCCGTTTCCTTTGTTGCACATTGATACAGGCCATAACTACTCTGAAGTCATTCAATTTAGAGATGAAATTGTTCGGCAAACAGGAGCAGATCTGATCGTTGAGTATGTTGAAGACTCTATTCAAAAGGGCAGCGTTAAATTAAGAAAAAGTACTGATTCTCGCAATGCTGCTCAGGCTGTGACGCTTTTAGAGGCAATCGAAAAGCATGAGTTTGATGCTTTGATGGGTGGTGCTAGACGTGATGAAGAAAAAGCCCGAGCCAAAGAGAGAATTTTTTCATTCAGAGATGAGTTTGGTCAGTGGGATCCAAAGGCACAAAGACCTGAGCTTTGGAGTCTGTATAACGCACGCATTGCCAAAGGCGAAAACATGCGAGTTTTTCCAATTTCAAATTGGACAGAGCTAGATATTTGGCAATACATAGCCCGTGAGAAATTGGCTTTACCAAGTATTTACTATGCGCATCAGCGAGAGGTCGTTAAGAAGCATGGCTTATTGGTTCCCGTCACTCCTTTAACGCCGAAGCAAGCTGATGAAATCAGTGAGGTCCTCAGTGTTCGTTTCCGTACAGTAGGTGACATTAGTTGCACATGCCCAGTATTAAGTGAGGCCAATTCACCTGAAAAAATCATTGCTGAAACAGTGCTTTCAGAAATCACTGAACGTGGCGCCACACGCATGGATGATCAAACCAGTGAGGCATCCATGGAGCGTCGCAAGAAAGAGGGGTACTTCTAATGGAACAACTTCACAACATAAATACGCACGGTGTGGTTCGCTTTATCACTTGTGGCAGTGTGGATGATGGCAAGAGTACTTTGATTGGTCGTCTGCTCTACGACACCAAAGCGGTTTTGACTGATCAGATTAAGGCACTCTCTAAAACTAAGCATTCTCGAGTAACGGCTTCTGATGCGGCCATCGATCTAGCTTTATTAACTGATGGTCTTGAGGCTGAACGTGAGCAGGGCATCACCATTGATGTCGCATACCGTTATTTTTCAACAGTTAAAAGGAAATTCATCGTTGCTGATGCCCCTGGTCATGAGCAATACACAAGAAATATGGTCACAGGCGCTTCGCAGGCCGATGTGGCAATTTTGTTGGTGGATGCCACGCGCATAGATACAAGCACAACTAGTATCAGTTTGTTGGCACAAACCAAGCGTCATGCAGCCATTGTCAAAATGTTGGGGTTAAAGCACATAGCGGTGGCTGTGAATAAAATTGACTTGTTGAATTTTGATGAAAAAGTATTCAAAAAAATTAAAGAAGAAATTCTAAATTTGGCGAAGACCTTGAAATTGCCAGACCCGCAAGTTTTTCCTGTGTCCGCCTTGCTGGGCGACAACATTGTCAGTCCGTCAAAGAATTTTGATTGGTATCAGGGGCCAACGTTGCTTGAGTGGTTGGAGGGGCTGGATGTCACTTCTGAGAAATTAGGCTCAAAATTGAGATTTCCAGTTCAATATGTTGCTCGTCAGGATGGCAGTGCTGCAGAGGATTTCAGGGGCTATTTAGGTCGAGTGGAATCAGGTGAGATTCGTCAAGGTCAATCAGTGACGATTCTTCCAGCGGGCTCATCAGCCACGGTTGCAGAGATTTATATTTCCAATGGTGTTGATAGCTTTAGCCAAAACCAAAGCGTTGCTGTGGCGAAAGCTGGAGATGTAATTGCTATGACTTTTCTCGAAGATGTGGATGTGTCGCGCGGCGATATGATTGTTGAGCAAGATAACGCTTCAGATCTTTTGACCAAACAACTGATTGCCGATATTTGTTGGTTAGATCAAGATGCCTTATCTACATCAAGAAAGTACATACTAAGACACACGACCAATACAGTATTTGCAAAAGTAAAAAATATTATTCAGATTTTAGATATTGAAACTTTGTCACAAGGTGTTGAGGAAAATTCATTGGGTGTCAACATGATTGGTCGAGTAGAGCTTGCCTTGCAAAAACCGATTGCTGCTGATTTATTTGATCAGTCCTTGGCTACAGGATCCTTCGTTTTGATTGATGAGGCAACTAATCACACTGTGGCTGCTGGAATGATTCGGGAGGCACTGTAAATGAGTCAATCAATAGGGAAGGTTTATTTGGTTGGTGCGGGCCCTGGCGCCGCTGATTTAGTCACAGTGCGTGGGATGAAGTTACTGCAGGCTGCTGATATTGTGTTTCATGATGCTTTGGTTGATCCTGCAATGCTTGATTATTGTCAGCAAGCCATCTTGGTGCCAGTTGGTAAACGTTGCGGCAAGCACTCGGCGGCGCAATCGTTCATTAATAAACGACTAATAGATGCAAGTAGAAAGTATCAAACCATCGTCAGACTCAAGGGTGGTGATCCCATGATTTTTGGACGTGCTGATGAGGAAATTTCTGCATTAGAAGATATTGGTGTTGAAGTGGAGGTTGTGCCTGGAATTACAGCTGCTTTGGCAGCGTCAGCATCATTAAAACAATCTCTGACTCTAAGAGGTGTTTCAAGGAGTGTGGCTTTTTATACCCAAGTTAAAGCTGAAAATGAACAAGAAGCGTCATTGCCAAATGCTGACACATTAGTGATTTATATGGGGCGTTCTAATTCAGTTCAGTTGGCTGAGCAATTGCTAAAGCAAGGCAGATCAAAATCAACGCCTGTGCAAATCATTGAATCAATCAGTACTCAAAAAGAGCGCTCCTTGGCTTTGACTCTTCATGAAATGTCTCAGGGTCAAGCCATAAATTGGTTCAATTCAGAGTCACCTGCCTTGTTACTGGTCGGTGCAGTATTTGGCAATCGCTTGCAGAACTCCGAGGTTTTCTCCGACCGCCGGCTTTATGGTTAAGTTTAGAAGAGGGTATTTTTGACGACAAGCGTCAATTAGCTTAGGTAAATCCTCTCTGATATGTCCACCTTGACCAAAGAAAATTGGAACAAGAGTGACCTCGGTAATATTTTTTGAGGAGAAATCAGCAATTAACTCTTCAAGACTGGGAGTCATTAATTCTAAAAAGGCGAGTTCAACGATGAGGTCGGCATTTTGTGCTTGAATTAATTTTTGAACATTGATGATGGGCTCTTTCCATCTTGGGTCTCGAGCACCGTGACTAAAAAGAATGATTGCGTTTTTTGACATGCATTGATTGTAATTTAAATATTGATTATGGACTCACCGACACATTTTTCAAGCAACCCATCTCTGACAGTGTTAATTGTTTGCGCAACTTGGTGTGGCGTTTGCCGAGACTATAAGAGGGTGATTGAGAGTGAGCTAAAATTACAACCAGTTTGGGTAGATGTGGATGATTTTGAGGCACTAACAGATCACTTGAGCATTGAAACATTTCCAACGATTGTCATTTTGAATGGCAGTGACGTTTTATTTTTTGGAAGTATCGATGCCAAGCAAGGCACTTTGTCTGGATTGATATCAGGAGTATCTGAGCATTCTCCAATTCTTGAATATGGAGAGCTTGGAGTAGTTATTAAAGAGTGGCTGATTAAGTATCGCTCTCAATAGCTTGTAAATGATCAAATTACTATTTAAATAGCTATTTTGTTTGATTTTTATTATTGATACTTTCAAATACGGCGACCAGTAATTCGTAATCATTGTTTAGATCAAGTTTGCAGCCAACCTTTCTTCCTCTAGTTTTGGTGCCTGTAAACATGCCGATGTGCCAACCTATCTCCTCGAGACGCTGAAACATTAGCGATTTTTCCCTGCGTTCGGCTCTCGATTCTTTTGTGTCATTACCATGTTTCAGGTGAGCTTCTTTAATGCGGCCTAATCCATCAGGTGTACGCGGTCCAGTAGACAAACCCCCGTGCCATTTGCACTTGTGGGTTCGACTTACCTTTAAACTTGGTCGCCCACACTGTAGTTTTGTTCGTGATGACCGTGCCTGGCAACGATGGCATTTGATTTTGCCTCCCGTGAACTGATGTTAATTTAGTACCACGATTAAAGAGAGTATTCATATCATATCATTGGATCATGATGGGTTGATAGTGGATGAGCTTTGGTACTTGGGTTTGTGGTGCTGGTGGTCGATAACCTAGGGAGCTATGAGGCCTGACATGGTT
>CANFOL010000045.1 GCA_947448695.1 Burkholderiaceae bacterium | reverse complement strand
TCTTTATAGCTTTCTTAACCAATGCGCCTTGATTGAAGGGGCGATCCGGTTGAGTAATCGCCCATGAAGATGGAAGTCTTACAATAACGATTAGACTCAATGCCTTTTTAAACATCACGAATATTTTCTTTTTTAATGGTTGAATCTAGCTAATATCATATCTTATTTTTTATTAGATATAAGTTTCATTTTTTTTAACCTTACTCATTTGAATTTGTTGTTTTTGATTCATCTCTAATGCAATATCTAAAATTTTGTTTTGGCATTCCACTATTCGAGTATTTTGTTCTATCTTGGCAGACATTAAGGAATCTAAAACTTCACGCCCTCTTTTGCGGGGCATATTTTTTAACACCATTTTTTTAATATCGTTTGAGGACTTGCGAAGAGCAATTTGCCAATCATTATCGACTGTATTTTGTATCACCAACTGTAACTCTTTATCAAATAAATTTCTTAAATCCTCAAATATAAAAATGTTTTTAATAATAGTATCTTTTAAGTAAATATCAAATTTTGCAAAATTATCAATTGCAGCATTAGCAATTGGAGTTTCTAGATATGCCAAAATTTCAGCGGCTTTCTTTATCGTCATAAAAAGTTAGAGTCGTATTTTATACAGTAAATATAACTCACGGAATGGGAGAAAAATATACAAACCTACCATCAGTACCATAAAAACCATTTTCTTTGGGATGATTAGTGACTATATACCCAGCTTTTTGATATTAAGTTGGGTTGGGGGGCGGGAAGTTATTACCGAACCTTCGCCTAAAATAGGCTAGACCATATTTAATGAGGGCGATGAAGACGATTGAGCCAATCACATCCCCGCTGAACATGGCGATAAAAAGATTCCAACCTCCAAAGTCTAGATTTCTGGTTATAAACCACAATTGATGAAGCCCCGAAGAGAATAAAGCGAAGACGAAAATGATAATCAACAATTTTTGAAAGGTTAGATTGTGGAGATTGCTATTTACCTGAAAATGGTGGATGACAAATAGCCTAGCCAGTAAAGGGGCGACACCACTAATGATAGCAATACCTAGTGCAGTATCGCTATCTAAATCTGGATAGCTCACATAATTGATAACCAGTGAGGATAAAATTAGTCCAACAGTTCCTGCGTAAATAAAAATTAGGCTTAAAAAAATTCTGAGCCCAGCAGGAAGAAAAAGCCAACTGACACTTCGGTTGACCTCAAACTGTTGATCGATCAAAGCGTTAAAATAGAAAAATCCAACATAACAGATGGCGCTAATGAAGATTTCAAAGATGTAAGATCGAATTTGGTGCATGGCTTTATATTAACAAATAGCTTTAAGATGTAAACTAGGGGAAATGCTTAATTTTTTTAAACGAACAACCTAACTATGAACCAATCTTCTTATCTTCGTTTTCTTAACTTGATTGATGCCCTTGGTCATATCAAATCTGGAGATCAGTTAGACAGCCTTGAAACAATCTTGCTGAATCATATTGGAGTTCGCAAGTCCAATGGTCAAGAGCTATTGGTAAATGACCTTATTTTTTTAAAAGATTATGGATCACCAGCTACCTTACATAAAAGGATTAAGAGCTTAGTTTCTAAGAGATACATTGATTTGATCGTTGATGCTCAAGATGGTCGTAAAAAAAGTGTCGTACTGACCCAAAAAGCAATTAAACACTTTGATCAACTATCTGGTTTATTAGAAAAAGTAGTCAAACCCTACTGAGATTGATTGATTCACCGGCATCTCAATATTCTTGTTTGGGAAATGAGACCTAGGTATACTTGTTTCAGGGATAGTTATAGTAAGGCAGGCTTATTAAAGACATTTATAAAGTCTCTGTAAATTTTGAATCTTCCAATATTGAACTTCAGCGGCTTCGAATTCTTGGGTAAAATTACCATGATGTGTATTTTGGAAAATATGTAAAACTCGATGAGCTTGTTCGTGCTTTGCAAATGCAGCAAGAGTGAGAAAGTAAAAGGATTTTTTTAGATCTTGTTTAATTAACTCACCTTTACCAAATAATGAACCTAGGGTAAAGGCGGCTTCACGACTACCCTCATTTGCACCAATGGTTAATAGATCTACACCTTTATCAACATCTCGAGGTATTCCTTGGTGCATGCCAGAACCCATTATGTAAATATTTCCTAAGTTACAGTAGGCATCATGAACGTCATCCTTGATCGCCTGTTCATAATAATTAATCGCAATTTTATAATCTTGTTTTATTTGCCCCATTCCTCGCTCATGCATTAAACCCACATTAAAGAGAGAATAGCCACTCTTAAATCTACTTTGGGTGTTTTCATTAAGATACTCGTAGTATTTGCTAATTTGTTCCCCATTCAATTGACCATCAAAGCACATTTTAGTTAAAGCGTAATTCGCTTCATCACTAAAGTCATATTTAGCCAACTCCAAAAAAATTTCAAAAGCGGCATGATGGTGACCTTTATTCAAATTAAAGTAACCTAAATCAATTCTAGAATTATCAAAATGCATATGTTATTTCCCAGAGATATAAAACTGGCCATGTTCAAAATAATTCACTATCAGTTGAGTTATCCAACTCAAAGATTATCTATATCTTATCATTGCAATTAGATAGCCTGTTTTCGAGACAAGGCGCGGATAGATTTGTGCTGTGCAGTATAAGAACTGGACGTTACCAATGTGGTTCAAGACTAATACCAATGATCTCTATTGGAGGAATTGCATTCAAGAACAATCAACCTTGATCTAGGCCGTGAATCTAAGTTTTTTCTATCAAAAATAACTGTTTTCGACGATGTTTTTCGGGTCTGTACAAACTATTTCCCACTGATATTAGTTCAATTGGTTTTGTGTTAATTTCGGGTTCTTAAAGCAGAAGCGTTATGATTGAGTTTTTATAAGCATAATTTGAAGTCCATCATAAAAATACCATACCCAACTATGGAAAATTCTTACTTACTGATTGCATTATGTTCGATGTGTTTTTATGGGTTAGGTGACGTTATTTTTAAAATGGCGGCTCGCAAAGGTCTGCCATCTCACCAGTTTTTAATTATGCAGACGGTCTTTTTTCTGCCAAGTGCATTGGTTCTGGGAATAGCATCATCATCAATTCATTTTGGGGTTCCATTTTTGTATGGGATGTCTGCTGGAGTGACGCTTTATTTTTCATTACTTTATTTTGCAATCAGTTTGAGTGCTGGCGATGTGAGTGTTGTAGCTCCGGTTTTCAGGAGTAGCTTTATTTTATCAGCAACCCTTGCGATTCTTTTTTTAAATGAACCTCTGACTGTTTACAAAACTTTAGCATTCTTGTTATTAGCGTTTTCTGCATTTTTACTTCTGAGTAATTTGAACGTTCATGTGAATCATGTGGTGCAAAGCACTCAAAAAAATAAGACGATTCGTACCCTTGCGATTGCCACAGTCCTCCTTGGTATTACAGGTTTTATTTATAAATTGGGTGCAATCGCCGGCGGTAATTCAATATCCATTTTGACTGGTCAAGCTGTTATCTTCTTTACACTGGCATTTGCATCTTGCTACCATAAAGAAAAAAAGATTATTTTTGTATGGAAATATATTTATTTAGGTTTTTTCGCAGCACTTTTTTTATTTTTAGGACTCTACCTTTTGCTTGAGGCTTTAAAGTATGGACCTGCAAGTACCATTGTGCCTATCTCACAAATGAGTTTTGTTGTAACTGCTATTGCAGGTATTTTTATTTTCAAAGAAAAAATCTTATGGCAGAAAATTTTAGGATTAGCTTGTTCTATAGCGGCGATTTTTCTGTTAGCTCAGTAACGGCTACTGACAAGACCGTATCGACGGATGCATATATTGGGCTATTTTTTAGATGAATCTTACTTAACTTATGTATGTCAGTTAAGCAATTTAATGAATGGAAGATACTTTCTTTAACTCACATTTTAGACAGTTCATTTATGTGGAGTGATACCAATTTCTGATGATATCGACAGAAAAAAACATTGTTTGTTAAAAGTACATTAGTTAGGATACGTATTTTAGGTATGGCGCCAAGGTATGACGTGTTAGAAGTTTTGATATTTTTGTTCTAGGCTCAAAAACAATAGAGCTAATTACTCAAGAAATCAAAGATGGTTATGTCGAATTAGAAGCTTAATAATATTTATTTAACTTTTCCCATGGAGAAATCCATAATCATCTTCGTCAGTAAATACATTCGTGGCTCAATCGAATCAATTAATATATATTCGGCATCGTTGGAGTGTGAGCCAAAACCTCTAGCACCAAAACGCTCTAATACTGCGTTTTGATTATTTAAACCGGCGAAGGCTGCATCTGTTCCACCTCCTTCAGCTTGTGTGCTAAAACTTAAATCTAAGCCAAGGTCTTCTTTGTATATCTTCTTGGCATAATTTGCTACCGCTAGCCCCGCAGGATTTGATTGTAAAGGTGGTCGGCGACGTTCAAAGTTAAATTCAACTTTGGTTTCAGGAATGAGTTTGTTGTTGATACGAGCAGCGACCTTAGGTTCGATACTATTAAAATCATCTACTTTTAGCACACGAACATCAGCATTTGCAGTTGCTTTAGCAGGAATCACATTTCTATTAGTACCTGCCTGAGCAAGAGTCCAATTGAACTTCACGCCAGTTGTAGAATCAGACAAATCACGCATTTGAAGAATTTGATGTGAGAGCTCGTAAAGCGCATTTCGTCCTTGTTCAGGCGCAGAGCCAGCATGGGATGCTTTTCCAGTAACGTTTAAAGTAACTGCACCAATACCAGCTGTCACAAGGGAAATCCGATCAGACGCAGCCAATGAAGCTTCGCAAGAAAAGGTGACATCATGCTCAGCACCTAGTTTTGTTAATGTTGATCTTGATGCTGGAGAGCTGATTTCTTCATCGCCATTTATTAGAACGGTTACCAATCCATAATTGTTGAAGTTATTAGCTTTCAAAACCTTTAGAGTATGAAGAATCATAGCTATACCTTGTTTATCGTCAGCAATGCCGAGGCCATAAGCACGATTACCGTCGATCCTAAATGGCTGATCAGCCAGCATGCCTCGCAAGTAGACAGTATCCATATGCGCTATCAGTAAAATCTTCTTAGTGCCAGCCCCTTTGAATTGGGCGTGTACCATACGACCTGGCTTGGGGGGAGTGTCGAACATTTTGTAAAGGTCGGGACCTGCCTCTATGAACTCTACCTTACCACCTAAGTCTTTGAGTTTTTCGGCTATTAAGCTCGAGAGTTTATCTAGACCTTCACGATCTCCACTGCCGGACTCAATTGATACCAAGGATTTAAGAGTTTCAAGATAAGGTGCTGATTCTTTTTTTACAGCTGACATAACTGGCTCAAAAGGAGCAGATAGCGCGATCAACGGAAAACTCACCAAGACAATAAGTAGATTGCGAATGACTGACATTATGGGGTGCCTCAAAAATTGTTATTTATTTATCGTACCTTATATTTTTTTTGCCTGCAATCTAGCGAGCTATCGATTAGGCTACTCAAAACAATACTGTTATCGTTACCGTTATTAATGGTGAATTAGTTTGTATCCCAGCTTCTGACTTAAATTTTTTATTCATCTAAATGAATTTTTATATAGATTTATTAGGTTTTTGAGGATTCCCGTGCTGATTTTGCGGATGCTGCGGCTAAATTAGACATCTTGACTGCCTCCGATGCAGCTTCTGTAGCTACCCGTGTTGCTTCAGCGGCCCTTGCGGAAGCTTGTATTGAAGCCTCTTCAGCCTGATGGGCTAGAGCTTCAGCTGCAGCTGCAGCTGCAGACGAAGCTGAAGCTGCAGCTGCAATTGCAGCTTCAGCTGATAAAGCAGCCGCCTCAGCAGCATGCTCTGCAATAGAAACAATCTTCACAAAGGCCGCTGCACTTGCTGCTTCGGCAGCACCACGAGCAGCTTGGGCAGCATATTGTGCCGCAAGAGATGCTTTTTTAGCTGCTTCAGAGGCGTTATTCGTTAAATTACCAAGTGAGTGAAGGGCGCCCATGTAACGGGCATTAACAACAATGTAACCTTCCCTAAGATTGCTGACATCATTTTCAAGAGAAACCATCTTTTTGTAAATTTCATTGTTACATACGGGCATCTCTTTTATCCATTCTGATTGGTACAATAAGTACATATTAATATAGTTTTAAATTTGTATGTCCTTAAAAGGTGTGTTGAGCATCTTTTCCATCATAGGAGTCAAAATGAATACCCCGAAACAGTTCGAAGAGCAGTCAAAGACCACAGATGAACAAATACAAGTTGTTTTAGCTCAAATTACTGAATTAAAAAAACAAATAGAATTATTGGAGTTAAAAACCTCAAATGAGGTCTTTGACGAATCTTCAATTCTAAATTTTTCATTAGAGCAGATAGCTTTGTTCACAATAGATTCTTTGTCTCCTTTGGCTAAACATTTTTCATTATTGCCGTTAGCAGAAAAATTACGAATTTGTAAATCAGCAGTCAAGATTGTGCCAATTTAGTTTTCTAAGCCGAAGAAATTATAGGCAAGAGATATTTATTAATTTGGATTCTACTGATTGGAAGTAGTGGCATTCCCCCGATTTAGTAGACATGTAAGAATGTTAACTATGAATCGGAGGGAATTACATGAAACGAACGAAATATACAGCAGAGTTCAAAACAGAGGCTGTCAAACAAGTTACAGAAAAAGGTCATTTAGTTGTAGATGTTGCTAAACGTTTAGGTATTGGGGAAGGTCTTTTGTATAACTGGGTTAGGAAAAGTAAGCCGCCAGAAGAGCCAGTAATAGAAGACCTAAAGTTGATTCGTGAGGAAAATGCCAGACTCCGAGCTGAACTACGACGCACGACCGAAGAGCGCGACATCCTAAAAAAGGCCACGGCGTACTTCGCAAAGCAGTCCGAGTGAAGTACGCTTTTATCCAAGCGCACCGAGATGAGTTTCGATTGAGTAGTATGTGTCGGGTATTGAAGGTTCATCGTAGTGGGTATTATGCTTGGCTAAAAACTCCGTTATCCCCGCGATCGATCGTGAATCAATCCTTGAGTAAACAGATCCGACATTTTTATGATTTAAGTAACGGGATTTATGGCAGTCCGCGTATTTTTATGGATCTCAAAGAAGCTGGAGTTGAATGTGGTGAGAACCGTGTGGCGCGTTTAATGAAGGCGGCTCAAATTAGGTCTGTTAGGGGTTATAAACGCCCACGCTATAAGATTGGTAGGCCGTCACTCGTGGCGCCCAATCAGTTGCAGCGTCAGTTTACCTATGAGCAGCCAGACCAGGCTTGGGTGACCGATATTACGTATATCAGAACTTACGAAGGCTGGTTGTATTTGGCTGTGGTGATTGACTTGTACTCCCGAGCAGTTGTTGGTTGGAGTATGAAAAAAAGCTTAGAAACGAAGATTATCTTGGATGCATTAACGATGGCGAAGTGGCGTCGTAAACCCGTTGGCGAAGTCATTATCCACTCGGACCAGGGTAGTCAATTTGGTAGTGATGAATTTAATCGCTGGTGCAAAGACAATCGTTTAAGTCCGAGTATGAGTCGTAGAGGAAACTGTTGGGACAATGCGGTAGCGGAGGCGTTTTTTAGTAATTTGAAGAGTGAACAGATTAAAAGAAAGATTTACCCAAGTCGTGCAGAAGCAAAAGCAGAAATTTTTGAATATATTGAGGGCTTTTATAATCGAGTGAGACGCCACAAGCATCTCAACCAATTAAGTCCTCTTGAGTTTGAAAAGCGTCAAATTGCGTTATGAGAAGTGTCTACTAAAATAGGGGAATGCCATAGTTATTACTGTTAATCAATGAAGTTAAGCAATTAACGCATATTCCATTACCGTAATTATCCTTTAATTTTCTGATTAACTAATGGTTTAGAGCTTTTTAGTTTCTGGCGAAATATAAATTACTATTGCTAGTGAAGTAATTAATTCACATTCTCTTTTAACTAAATTGATATTTCTATTTTCGTATTGCTGAGGGGCATTAAGAGAACTAGTCTGATAGGATCAATAACCTTCATCAGGACCTTTCATTGGGGGACTGCGCTAGCCTTAATCTTGCCAGATCCTGTAAAACTTTGCTTATTTGTTAAACCGCTATTTCTCGGAGGTTAGAGCACAGTTTCTACCGTTGAATTAACTCTCTATTCAAGTCCGTAAGATGAAAAGGCTGAGGTGACTAGACCTTAGTTAGCACTAAAAAAGTGAAATATGCCTCAATTTGATGCAATGAGGTATTAAGTAGTCGCAACTAATTGTTAACCTCTAAATAATAATTTTTAAACTATAAGTTAATGCTTATCCGAGCAAAGTTGCATCAATTATGAATTTCAATTTATTATTTTTTGAGGTGTACAAATGGAGTTTTTAGGAATTTTATTTGGTTTGAGTTGGGCATTGATTCTTATAGGCCTTGTGCAATAATTTTAGTGATAATCAATGAAATATTCCGAATATTTTTTTGTATATTTTTACAATATTAAGCTTGAGAATATTTAGCTCATATTTTTAAGGTTTTTTAATTGGTTCTTCCGATAGTTTTTTGGTGTTAAGCGAATTGCCCTATAAGAGAGAAAGATGTGTGCAGATATCAGAAGAGTATGATTTGATCTAATATTTAGCACCACTCTTAAAGAGAGAACTTTTTGATAATTTATCTTTAAACGAAATAAAAAACTTAAAGGTCAATTGATCCAACCATAAAAAATTGTGATTTTATTACGGCAAGTAGAAGTGTTGACTGCGAATCAAAATTACATCTTCAAAATCTATTGAGGCACTTCTATAAAGAAATTTGTAATTTTTAGCTGAATAGGCGTTGAATTATTTTTAACTTTTAAAAAAATTGCAATTCATTCATCTAGATAATATTTTCATAATAACTAAAATAATTTACGAAATATCCGTTAATTAGGAAAATAACATTTATCTACGTCCTTTGCCAAATGGATACATGTAGATTTTTTAAGGGTATAACCTACTATAAATGTCAAGCCGTATGCATATTATTGATTCATATTTCTTTAATTAGAGGAAACATAATGAAAAAAAATAAAAAAATTAATTTGGATGATTTTCACGCCAAAAAACTAAATGAGCTCAACTCCAAATTTTACGAAAAAGAGCTTAAAAGACTGCAGGTAGAGCTAGTAAAAATGCAAGATTGGGTTTCTTACACGAAATCAAAGGTTGTTGTGATATTTGAGGGTAGAGATGCAGCAGGTAAAGGAGGGGCTATTAAGAGAATAACAGAACCGCTGAATCCTAGAATTTGTAGAGTTGCGGCTTTAGGAACACCTAGCGATAAAGAAAAATCTCAATGGTATTTTCAAAGATATATTTCACATCTACCTTCTGGAGGGGAAATTGTACTTTTTGATCGATCGTGGTACAACCGTGCTGGAGTGGAAAAAGTCATGGGGTTTTGTAGTGAAAGAGAATATGACGAATTTTTTTACCAGTGCCCAGACTTTGAAAAACTTTTAGTTAGAAGTGGAATAATACTAATTAAGTATTGGTTTTCTGTAAGTGATACTATTCAAGAAGCAAGATTTCAGGATCGAGCAAGAGATCCTGTTAAGCGCTGGAAACTGAGCCCTATGGATATTAAATCAAGAGATTTATGGGTTGATTATTCGAAAGCAAAAGATCATATGTTTTCGTTAACAGATTCTGATTATGCACCTTGGTATGTTGTGAATGCAGATATTAAGGAAAGAGCAAGGCTAAATTGTATAAATCATATGTTATCTAAGATACCTTATGAAGAAATCAAGAAACATCCAATTAAATTAACGCCAAGAAAAAATAAACCCACTGATTACGTTCGTCCCCCAATATCTGTGCAAAATTTCGTACCTGATTTTTATTCGTAATATCCAAAATTTGGATATTACGTTAATTGCATGGATAAGAAAAAGACACCGGGAGTTTTTTGTATAGTTTGTAATTGGAGGTTCTAAAATCTATTTTATGATTTTCTCTAAATGTAATTATCTGCAATGAGATCTGTTAGTAGTTCCATATTTTAGTGGGGTATAGTAACTTGGCTATTTCAATTAATAAACAAAATCTGTCAGGTGATATATGGGGCGGATTTGCTGCAATGCTTGTAGCGCTTCCTTCGGCGATTGCTTTTGGAGTAACTATTTTTTCACCTTTGGGTTCTGAGTTTGGCGCTCGAGGCGCCCTTGCAGGAATGTTAGGTGTTGCAACTTTAGGACTCATAGCATCTTTAATTGGAAAAACTCAAAGATTAATATCTGCGCCTTGTGCCCCAGCGGCTGCAATTTTATCGGCCCTAACGATTCAGATGAATCTCCAAGGCATAGAATTTTCAACTATTTTATTATTACTGTTTTTGATTGTGATTCTTAGTAGTGGCTTGCAAGTTACTTTCGGGGTGTTGCAGATTGGTAAATTAATCCGCTATATGCCTTTTACGGTAGTTAGTGGCTACCTCAGTGGCGTGGGTTTAATTATTATTTTAAGCCAATTGCCCAAGTGGCTTGCATTACCCAAAGATGTTAAATTGCTAGCGGGCCTTGGAAATCCAAGCTTATGGCAAATTCCAAGTGTCATTATAGGTTTGGTGACTGCAGTGATAATGGTTTTGGGTCCAAAGATATCCAATAAAGTTCCGGCTGTAATTCAAGGTTTATTTGCTGGTATGATCACATACTTTTTATTAGCATTTACATTATTACCAGAATTATTGACTCTTACCAACAATCATTTAGTCATCGGTCATTTTACTGCTAGTAGTGATGGGATGATGGAGATGATTTTAGACCCTTGGAAAAGTATCGGTAGGATAGCTCTTCCGAGTTGGACGCAGGTTTTTATTCCAGCCATTACTTTAGCAGTTTTACTTTCGATTGATACTTTAAAAACTTGCGTTGTTCTTGATGCATTGACAGGCTCTAGACATAACTCTAACCGCGAATTAATTGGGCAAGGGGTTGGAAATTTAATGGCTACTTTATTAGGTGGTGTTCCTGGAGCAGGCACAATGGGCGCAACTTTAGTCAATAAAGCGAGTGGTGGAAATACACATTATTCGGGCGTATTTCAAGGTTTGTGGGCATTGCTTGCCGTCTTGCTACTTACGCCAATTATTGCGTGGATACCAATTGCTTCTCTTTCTGCGTTATTGGTGGTTATTGGTTTAAAGATGATTGACTGGAAATCAATTTCATTATTGCGCTCCAAAGATACCATTCTTGATTTTTTAGTTATATTGACAGTGATCATAATTGCTAATGTATTTAGTTTAATTACGGCATCTGGAGTAGGGGTGGCACTAGCCATTTTAATGTTTATTCGCGAACAAATTCACACTAGTACAATTCGCAATAAAGCATACGGTAATAAAATGTTTTCAAAGCGTTTTCGTTCGCAAAGTGAGCGACAAGTTTTAGAATCGGAAGGTGCTAGTACGGTTATTTTTGAATTGCAAGGAAGCTTGTTTTTTGGTACAACTGATCAGCTTTATACAGCTATTGAACCAGAAATCGATCGAGCAAAATATATTTTATTAGACTTTTTACGAGTGCAATCGTTGGACGTTACTGCTGGACATATGATTGAGCGAATCCAACATTTAATCAATGAGAAAAATTCAACACTAGTGATTACTAGGTTACAAGAGAATTTACCTAGTGGTCGGGATCTTAAATCTTATATTGATCATATTGGGGTACTATCTAATAAATCTACTAAGTTATTTGATGATATAAACGATGCCTTAGAATGGATAGAGGACAAGATTCTTATTGAATCGGGTGTTGTTATTGACCATCTATCTGCGAAACCTCTTCGAGATTTTGAAATATTTTCCGGGTTAAATGAAGCTGAGCTTAATGCCTTAGAGAAATGCTCTTTGCTTACTGCTTACAAAAAAGACCAAAACATTTTTAAAGCACATACAGCCGGTCATGAGCTAATGTTAGTTGCTATGGGCCAGGTTAAAATTACTTTAGACTTTCATTCTGGTAAAAAGCTGCACTTATCAACGTTGGGTCAAGGACAGTTTTTCGGAGAAATGTCGTTTGTAGATGGACGGCCTCACTCAGCTGATGCAACAGCAATGGAAGACACTATCATCATTGGAATTAGTCGAGCATGTTTTAAGAGACTTAGTAATGATGACCCACTAATGGAAGCTAGTATTTTGCGAAGTATTGCTTTAGCTCTGTCAGATAGATTACGACATTTAAATAAGGAGCTTTTAGAGGCGAAGGAGCAATAATTCAAGTGATCCGTTACCCTAGAAATATCGGCTCTTCATACTTTTATTCCATGGCATCAGGCTTCTCTCCTTTTGCTCAAAACTGTAAAGTAAGTGCCCTATATGAAGTGTGAAATATTTTCCAAGTCATACAGGTATCAATAGTGATCATAGAGAATTTTATCTTTCGAGAATTAGATATTTTAAGGTTTGTGCTTTTTTTATAATTTGATTAATAATAAATTAATCGAGCCATGCAGCAAGGTTAAGATCAAAATACTCTCTGGGTAGTGATGCTAAACTTCGATTAGTACTTTCTAAGCAAATTATGAATGGCCTTGATTTTTATTATCTTAAAGAGTATGGATATCAAGTTAAATTGTTGCAATTAAATCAAGGGATAATTTATGTTTCATTTGCTAGCTAAGTATGAGGACGATGAAAAACTAAATAGGTTGTTATCAACCTTCTACAGTAGAGTAAGTAATGAAGTAACTGTAAAGCATTTTTTTATGGCTTTATCTCTAGAGAAAATGTTAAGTGACGTAGGTCGATTTAATCAATTCTTATTAGATAGGCCAGAAAAAACGTATACAGATTCTCCGGTTCAAACTGCAGATTCAGCAACTCAAGTTGGCTTTTCCTCATTTAAAGAAATATGCCATCACTTAGTAGAGGTTCTCAAAGAAGAAAGTATTGAAGAGGAGGATATTCCTAGGTTAGTTACCGATATTATGGAGATTATTGAAGAGTCAAAATCAGAGTCATTTGATCGTATCAGTACTGTTTATCAAGTTGACAATATCAATTATGATAATTTAATTGAAATATTTTCCCATGCAAACATAAAAGCTGTATTAGACGAGAAAAGTATTTTAAATATCCGTGTTAGTGGTAGTCAAACGCCAATTTATTTAAAACTCAATAAAAAAGATCAACAGCTCTACTTTTTTGGAAAAGTGAGCTGTATAACCAGTGATATAAATGGTTTAAATGAAATTATTTCAAAGGCAAATGAAAGATATCCGTATTTTCCTGTGAGTGCTCTTGCTGAGGATGGCGAATTATATTTATATGCAGAACACACATTCTCGATTCAAGATGGGCTTCCCACCCGTCTCATGAACCGGATTGCCAAGCAATTTACAGTGTTCTTTGAGAGTGCTGTGCGATGTGATCAACAGAGAATCTTAAAATTGTAAAGATTTTCAAGTTGTAACGATCTATTTTCGCACTGATATTATGGTTTTCAATTGTATTTCCAGATACAACAAACTTACTCTAGGCATTGGGTTAGAGAGGCTTTGGCACATCATTTGTTGAGGGGGCCTTTTTTAGCTCATCTAACCGTTGAAGAGTTGATAGCCTTTCAAGCACTCTAATGAGTGATAGTAGATTGTTCGCAATAACAGGCTCTATAGTGTTATTTCCTAAAGCGTACATGATTTGGTTAGCTCGTTCAGAAACATCAACCTGAAGAATTAATCTTAAGATCTCACTTTCATTTAGATGAGGTGTTATTTCTAGCGGGGTAAATTCCAGCGCTATCAAATTAGACTGGCGATTGAATTTAACCTTGGCTAATTCTTGTAACTGCTTTAGTTGGCTTGAAGCAAGCTCATTGAAAGAGGGTAAGCTGGAATGATCGTCTAGATTGCTCTTAGAGATATCAGATTGATTATCTAAAATTAATATCTCCTAAAGTTTCAGTTGGTAGGTTTTAGATGACGCCTAAAGATGATTTCGGATAACTATTAAAACTGAGTTTTTCAACTATTTTAAGTTCTGTACGAATTTTTTTCTCTTCCGCCATAAATTTTGTAGTGTTAATAATAGTTAATGAAAACATGATGGACATTATTTAAAAAGAATAAGAGAGTATTGAAGTTCAATATATTGAATATACTTTATTTAGATTAATATATAAGAAATTGAATAGATTGACCAATTGTTTATTTAGAGGAGCTAATTCTAGAGCTGTTTGGATCTTTGTTTCAAGAATCAATTTTTTAATTTTATTCTTTAACTTTACTAAGTATTCCTAAACTGTAGATTAAATAGAACACTACTAATTCAATCATATTTCAGAGAAATTGTAAGACAGTTTACAAAGAGAAGGCGTTGATGACGGGCAGTTTTTTAAAAATAGTTTGGCCAACGTGCTGTAATTTAAGAAAATGTTGCAGGAGTTCCTAGAATAGTTACAGGCATGTGAAGTCATCTAACTAACCTGAGGAAAATTCATACTGGCTATGGTCTTAAAAAGCGAACATTATTGGCAGAAGTTGAAGCTTAAAGAATGTATTTAATGAACTTTATCGCCGATACTCATCGAGATATAAATCATCGTTTGCAGTTGAATATAATTAATAGCTTTTGGGTATCAAAGTCACTCTGAGGCTTGTTTTTGTAGTTCCTTAATCCCCAAATAAAAAATAAAATAAAGCACCTCTTAACAAGACAATCTTATTCATTCAAACCCCTTGAGATAACAAGCCTCAACTAACCAGCTGCACTGGGTATATTAATCATTAAATTAAGAATTTAATGATTAACTTTACCGAATAGCAAGGTGCAATTTTCTATTAATAGCTCCCGATACTCTGATGTGTATCCATAAGAATTCTGTTCAAGATAAGTTGATCGAAGCATGTGTGCCAAACCACGCAGATTAATTTTAATTTGGTCGCGATTCGGAGGCCTAAAGGTACCAGTTTTATCAT
>CANFOL010000044.1 GCA_947448695.1 Burkholderiaceae bacterium | reverse complement strand
TCCCAAGCGATAGTGACCCAGCTTGGGTAATTAATTATTTGAAGAGTCATCAGATTTAGGCATCCGCGGCTTTAGTCGATTCCGCCTGAAACTGAATAGCCCACTTGTTGGGCCATTTTCCTATGAAGTTGTTGCTAGTGCTTAGACTTGGGGTCTAGCAATTTAAGTCAAATCCTATAGCTCCAATTCGTTCATCAGGACTACATCACTCTGAAGTTAGACTGCGGTGTCAGGCACCTTTAATGATTCTTAAAAGAATATTTTCAATTTAGGAGATTGCTACTCACTAATTGGTTGAGCTTTTTTTCATTGATAAAGTAATTTACTTTAAGCCAAGAAAAGAGAACATACTAGAGATGAAAGCAAACTTATATAGAGTTTGTCGAAAATGGGAGTCAACATGGCTCAATGGACGTTTAGTGAATATACGCAAAAGCTATATGACATCGTTTTATCACGTCACAATGACGCAGAGCAAGTGACTGAGATAGCCAAGCTAGCGCTTCTATCAACGCAGATTAACAAATACATAACGTATTTAGTACGCCAGAGTAAATCAAGACTAATTCCTAGTAAGAAATCTTGTAGATATTAAAAGGGCTAATCCAAAAATGATTAAAATAAAATCTAAATCAAGCGAAAAGAATAAGTTAATCCCAAAGAATAGAACCCAACTACCTAAAGTATTAACTGGTATAGAAGGCTTAGACATTATTACAAATGGAGGACTTCCTAAGGGTCGCCCTACTTTAGTTTGTGGAAATACTGGTTGTGGAAAAACTTTGTTAGCCATGGAGTTCCTAGTAAGAGGTGCTGTTCAATTTAATGAGCCTGGAGTATTTATGGCTTTTGAAGAGTCAACAAATGATTTGATTGCTAATGTGGCATCACTTGGATTCGATTTGAAAGGCTTGATAGCCAGCAAAAAAATCGCAGTAGATTTTGTCTATGTAGAGCGAGATGAGTTAGCACAAGCTGGCGATTACAACTTAGACGCACTCTTTATTCGCTTAGGGTCAGCAATCGATGCGATTGGAGCGAAACGAGTCGTCTTAGATACGGTAGAGTCCTTATTCTCCAGCTTGCCAAACCAAGCAATATTACGTGCTGAATTACGAAGGCTGTTTCGTTGGTTAAAAGAAAAAGGTGTAACAGCAATCATTACAGGGGAAAGCGGTGTTGGCACAATTTCTCGGCAAGGCCTAGAAGAGTATGTATCTGACTGCGTAATATTATTGGATAGCCGGGTTGTGGAACAGATTGCATCAAGAAGGCTTCGCATTGTTAAGTATCGCGGTACCCTTCATGGAACTAATGAGTACCCTTTCTTGATTGATGAAGACGGAATTTCATTAATACCAATCACCTCTGCTGGACTTAATTATCAGGCTGTTCAAGGGCGAGTTTCTTCCGGTATCCCAAGGTTAGATGCCATGTTAGGTTCAAAAGGGTTTTATCGGGGCAGTTCCATTATGGTTTCTGGAACGGCAGGGACTGGAAAAAGTAGTTTCTTAGCGCAATTTGCCGAATCAGGATGTAAACGCGGTGAGCGCGTACTCTTTTGTGCATTTGAAGAGTCGTCGAGTCAAATTATTCGGAATATGAAATCGATCGGCTTAGATTTAGATCATTGGGTTAAAAAAGATCTTTTGAAAATTGAATCTATTAGACCATCGCAATTTGGATTGGACATGCATCTAATTATGATTCAAAAATTAGTAACTTTGTTTAATCCTCAAATAGTGATCTTAGATCCTATCACGAGCTTTTCTGATAATACCAATGCTGCTGATGTAAAAAGAATACTGATGAAGTTGGTCGACTTTTTGAAGTGTAAGGGAGTTACAGCTATGTTCTCAAGCTTAACGCCAAGTGGCTTGCCTGTTGAGACATCTCATGTAGCGATTTCTTCTTTAGTAGACTCTTGGATTTTATTAAGAGATATTGAAAGTAATGGTGAGCGGAATCGAGGCTTGTATATTCTTAAGAGTCGCGGGATGGCACATTCAAATCAAGTGAGAGAGTTTTTAATAACAGATAAGGGAGTAGCGATTGTGGATGTCTACTCTGGTACAGGTGGAGTATTAACGGGTGGCGCTCGTCTTAGTATGCTGGCTCAAGAAAAAGCAAGCGACCTCTTGATGCAGGAGGAAGCTGAACTTCGCCATCTAGAGGTTGAAAATAAACGTAATGTTTTAGATTCTAAAATTGCCGCAATGCGAGCAGAGTTTGCGGCTCAGGAAGCGGCTAATGTGAAGTTGATTTCGCAAGAAAATCTACGAAAAACCCAATTGAATTCTGATAAATCTGCAATGGGTAAAATGCGCCAAATCGACCTTAAGGCATTGCCAGTCAATGTCAAAAAAGGATCGAAATGACAGACCGAGCGATCGATTTAAGCGTTCATTCCAAGAAGTTAAATGCTCAGGAATTAAAAGATGCTCAATCGAAAAAATATATTTTACGTTTATACGTTGCAGGGTCAACGCCCCGCTCTATGGCAGCGATTTCTAATATCAAAAAAATTTGTGAGGAAAAGTTGGTGGGGCGGTTTATTCTGGAAGTAATCGATTTGTATCAGCAACCGCTATTGGCTGCTGGTCATCAGATTATTGCAATTCCAACGCTGATTAAAGAGTTACCGCCGCCCTTGCGTCGAATTATTGGAGACTTATCAGATACTGAAAAGGTCCTCGTGGGACTTGATTTGAAGGAGCTATCGTAAATGAAATCCCAGAAGGAACTTGTTTCTGAAATTGCGGACTTACGCAGTCAATTGCAAGATGCTCAAGCTACTTTAGAGGCAATCCGTGAAGGAGCAGTTGATGCACTGGTGGTATCGGGTAAGTCGGGTGAAAAAATATTTACATTGGCCAATGCGGATCGGCCATACCGATTGCTGTTGGAGGAAATGAGTGAAGGCGCTCTCACGATAGACGTTGGTGGCATGATCTTATTCTCAAATCAACGCTTTGCTGAGATGGTTAAATCGCCCTTAAATAGTGTCGTCGGTGGAAGTATTTATGATTGGGTGATTCTCGAGCATCGAGAGAGGTTGCAATTTTTTTTGAAAGAAGGTATTCCAGAAAAACGTCGGATAGAGTTAGTCTTACTAGCGAAAGATGGTCTACAGTCGCCCATTTATATTTCAGCCAATAAACTTAATGTTGGTGGAGTTGCTGATATCTATTGTCTAGTGATTACTGACCTGACTGAAGAAAAACAAATTGAAGAAATGGTTGCAGAAAAGAAGACTGCGTTGGCTGCCTTGAAAGCGTCCAATGAGTTGGAACAAAGTTTGGAGGAGTCGATTAAATCGATTGCTAATACCGTGGAATCACGAGATGAATATACGGCGGGGCATATGAAGCGCGTTGGCTTGTTGGCTTCTGCAATTGCGAGGGAGCTAGGGTTGTCAGCAGATCAAATTCATGGCATTGAGCTCGCCTCAACTATTCATGACGTTGGCAAGATTAGTATCCCCGTTGAAATTTTAACTAAGCCTGGCAAGCTGAGTAAAATCGAGTTCATGCTAGTGCAGACCCATGTTGAAGCCGGCTACGATATTATCAAAAACATTCAATTTCCGTGGCCGATCGCTGAGATGATTTACCAGCATCATGAACGGATGGATGGTAGTGGTTACCCACGAGGATTAAAGGGTGATGAGATCCTGCCTGGATCTAGAATTATTGCAATTGCTGATGTCATAGAATCCATGTCAACCCATCGCCCCTATCGCTTTGTGCTTGGTATTGATGCTGCGCTTGATGAGGTTAAGCAACATCGCGGCACACTTTATGACTCTTTGGCAGCAGATGCTTGTCTCAAGCTTTTTGCAGAGAAAAGATTTTCATTCACCTAAATAGATGGGGCGTGAAGTTGCTGTAAAAAGGGCACTTCCTCAATCACTCGACTTTTACGTTGAGTTGTTACCATTTGTAATGTCGCATAGGTATTGAACACCTATAAACAAGCCTGATAGATCAGTAACATAAAGTCCCAAGTTTGTGATGTCGTTTTGACGCCATTTATGGTTTCGATTGTTTTTTGGCAATCCGCTTGTTAATGTCTTTGAGAATTGCTTCATCAGGCTCTTTCCAATTAGCCCCAGCTTGATTTGCCATATAGACTACTGCGGATGAAAATTCAGCTACAGTTAAATCCGGCTTTCCACCCTTTGGCGGCATCGCTCCTACGCCGTAATAACCATCGGAAGTTATATGAGCCTGCCCCTCTTTGATCAGCTTATTCCATTGCTTTTTATCGCCAACGATAGGAGCCTTATTAAGGCCGGTGGCATGGCAGATTGAGCAAACGGCTTTGTAGGTTTCTTCCCCACTGGCCATGCTTGTTGAGCTAAAAAGAAACAGGCTGATGAATAGTAGATATTTCATATTGATAAGAAGTTTAAATAAAGTGTATAAATTATATATTTGAATCACAAGCATTGTTGATAGATATATTACTTAAATAAATATGTAAAAACACGATTTCTCTATGGGCCCTACTCGAGGTACCCCTGGCATTCAATATCCTTAAAACGACAAATTAAGCGAGATTCATTTGTTTCAAAACCAATTGACCTAAGATCCCATAAGGATTAGCAATCGTTTCAGGCATCTCAAAATGGTTGTAGTTTTGACCAACAATATATTCAACTGGTTTACCCATGTCTTTGACTGCTTTGGCGAAGTCTCTACTCTGTCTTTGGAAATCAGGTGTTTCAAGACTGCCATGAGCAACAATGATGGGAGTATTTAAAAACTCAAGATGTCTTTGGGTACTTAAGGCATCTTCCATGCGATCAGTAAATTTCACATAGGAGCTTCTTGCGGAGAGGCGTGCAGGCTTTAGATCATACATGCCACTACATAAAAGACCACCTTTAATGATATTCATTGGTAAGTCATAATCTTTTTTCCAATTTGTGACTAGGGTTACACCGGCTAAATGACCTCCAGAGGAATGTCCGGATAGATAGATCTTATTGGGGTCACCATTAAAGCTTGAAGCATTTTTATAAACCCATGCTACAGCACGTCTTACTTGATCGATCATGGGCATTAAATCGCCACCAGATTCAAAAGCATTAATAAAATCAGGCACCACAAAATGTGCGCCAGCATGAACGAAAGTCTCAGCTTTAAAACCAAAGTTTTTGGCTAATCCAGAACGCCATGCGCCACCATGTATGAAGATATTAATAGGTGCTTTGGGACGATCGCAGAGATAAATATCAAGACCCTCTATTGGAGTTGGTCCATAAGCAAATCGTTTTGGATTGCCTAGACGGCTACGAGTGATATCGCTATTGGAGGCATACCTGTTTTGAATTTGTCTAATATTGGGAGCATAAACACTTTGATCATAAGAGGCGTCAAGTTCAGCCTGATCCATATCTAGCCACACTAAGGGACCTTTCTCCTTTGAGGACGCTGAAGTTGTAGTTTGGGCAAGAGCTGAAGAAACGAGCCCGGCCCCCATTGTAAAAAGTAGTGATCGTTTGGTATTCACATTTTCTCCTTGAGATTCTTGATTATGGAGGAAACAGCTAATAAAGGCAAAAAGCTAGAATAGAAATTCTCACTCTTGGTCGACACTGGTCCATATTACCAAACTCAAATAATACCCTTCTTTACAGGACATTTTCTTTTGAAAATAGCTATACAGACTAAAGGCTAAACTGGTCCTTGAGATAAGCCTGATAGATACCTTATTGCTCGCTAAATCTTGGAAGAGATCGTCTAGCGTATGGGTTTTCTGCAACATTAAAGAAGTATGAGTTAGCCACCAACAGATCACTAGACAGTATTGGCAGCCCTAAGACTCAATCTAGAGGGCTAAAACAAAATAGTTCGTTTATTAGGGCGCTGATTTTTTTCCAATACGAGATATTTGAAAAAATTATTTTTCTCATATGTGCGGTGTTGTACAGATGTAAACATTATTTTTTTATAAATTAAATAATTCGCGTTATGCATTAATAGATGACTAACTGCTAGTGAACTGTTCAATTATATGAATCTACAAAAAAAACTTGTTATTTATTTGCTTCTTGCGACCTATTTACTTTTTAGTAGGGTTGGTTATTCGCAAGTACCGACTAATTTAGAGAGTCATACTGAGGGCTTTCAGGAATTGAGCCCTTCTAGACCAAGTGTGTTTGATTCATCGCCCTATGTTGAAGCTGGCTATACATATGATGGCTTGACGAATAACTATGCCAATTGGAATAGTGAATATCTAAATATCTTTGTACCACTGCATGAAAATGGGTTTATTAATGCTCAGATTCAAAATGCAAATCGGTATGGTGAAGTAGATCAAGACCTCAATGTGCTCTACGCCTATCCATTTTCTTATGGCGTGATGAATGTCTTTGGGGGTGGCTCTGCTAATGGACACTTCTTGCCGCAAACAACGGTAGGAGCGGAATGGAATGGAAGACTCCCACAATCTTTTGGCTATATTGTTGGCGTCAATCAAAAGCAATTTTCTTCATTCTATTCAAATGCTTTAACGAATGCCTATAACTTAGGTTTGGAAAAATATATTGGAGAATATCGATTGGCGTATGTTGGCAATATTAATACCATCAATCGCCAGCAAGAAGCGTACGCATCAAAAATTCAAATTCAATGGGTGGGTTCATCAAATAATCGCTTAGGATTTACATATGCCTGGGGCAGAGAGCCCATCGCGGCCTCACTTAATGAGCTTGTCTCTATTAATTTCTCATACGCTCAAATTGACTCGTTGTACTGGTTAAATAAAACGGTAGGTATTACCACTGCGATATGGCATGGCATGGAGGGCGCTTACTATCAGCGCAATGGTTTTCAAATTGGCATAAGGGTTAATTTTTGATGAATGATTTATATCCCCGACCGCATTTATTGAACCGGAATAGGGCATAACATGAATATTTTAATTACCGGTGGCGCAGGTTTTATTGGGTCAAATCTAGCCGCTTATCATATCGCACAGGGTGATTCTGTATTTGTTGTTGATGACTTTTCTAGTGGCTCAATTAAGAATATTGTCTTATTACAAAATAGTAGAAATTTTCAGTTTGCTAAAGCGGATATCTTGGTTTGGGATAAATTAAACGAAGTCACTGCTTGGTCAGATCGTATTTATCATATGGCGGCTATTGTTGGAGTTAAGAACGTATTAGCAGATCCTAGGGCAGTCCTTGCAACTAATATTACTGGCACGGAACGATTATTTAGAATCATTAGTGAGGAGAATCAACAGGTACAAATTTTGTTAGCTTCCACATCAGAGGTATATGGATTTAACCCGAAGTCAAGCTTTATTGAAAGTGATGACATTATTTTCAAAGAAAGCAAAAGTCTTCGGTGGTGTTATGCAATCACTAAACTAGCAGATGAGTATATTGCTCTTGCATATGCCATAAACCCAGGACTTAAGGTAGCTATAGCGCGCCTTTTTAATACGATAGGTCCAAATCAGACCCAAAAGCATGGGTGGGTAGTTCCTAGCTTTATCAATCAGGCTATGCGCAATGAGTCAATCACTATATATGGCGATGGGTCTCAAACCAGATCATTTTGTGACGTGCGTGACATGATTCAAGCGCTTGATTTACTTGTCTCCACCCCAGCATCTTATGGAGAGGTAGTCAATGTTGGAAATAACCATGAAATTTCTATTCTAGATTTAGCTTATTTAGTAAAAGATCGTGTTGGCAGTCAATCGGAAATGAAATTTATTTCTTATAAGGACGCTTATGGGATTCAGTTTGATGATATTTTTCATCGTAGACCGATTTTATCTAAATTAAAGCAATTGACAGGCTTTACGCCTCAATGGACTTTGACTGAAACCTTAGATTTTTTAATCCAAATGGAAAGGAAGAGGTCATGAGTATCTTCATCGTGCTTGCGTATGCAGTATTATTTTTACTTACAGTAACGATATTGCTTTCAAGTAGCCTACTCATTTCTAATATTGGCGCAAGATATCAACAACAGCAATATTTAAAAAAACACCAAATGCTTCACGATGCGTTAGTCGCTTATATTAAACATCCGGAAGATCTTGTCAGTATTCAAAAAATTGCTTTAAAAAATAAAAACATCCTTTTAGGGGTGATTGTACAGTTGAGTGACTCGGGAGAGGGTTTAGCTAAATCTCAAATAACGGGCATATTAAATAAATTAGGATTGCAGGATCTAGTTCATCAGCAACTATTGCTATTAAAGAGCTCAAATGCACAATTGCGTCTGAAGGCTTGTAGTCTATTACCTTACATCGCAGATCGGGAGATTGCGGGCATGGCTTTAATCAATGCCTTAAATGATCCAATGCTAGATATTCGCCTAAATGCCACCCAAGGCTTAGGTAAGTTACTTTATGTGAAAGCGATTCCTGCGATTATTGAGAAAGTTTCTCTCCCGTCAATATGGCCATCTCAGCGTGTAATCGAAGCTATTGCGGTCATGGGTGATGACGCACTTCAGCCCTTAATTAATTATTTGGCAAAACCAGAGCTTAAGGATGGCAGTAAATTAATTTGTATTGGCGTCTTAGGACTCCTTAAAAATTCTGAGGCGCTTCCAATTCTTTCTAAATCTCTTGATAGTCCCTCATTAGAAATTAGAGTCCAGACAGTCAAGGCATTAGGCCTTATAGGAGATGAAAGTATTACAAGTAAATTGTGTCTTTGTATGAAGGATAGCGCTTGGGAGGTAAGGGCTGCAGTTGCGAGTGCCTTAGGTACGATTAAAAATAAAGAAGCAATTTCTTGCTTGAATAGTGGGCTTGTTGATGAAGCTTGGTGGGTTAGACGCAATGCTGCAAATGCTTTGTATTCAATAGGCGCCCAAGGCATTGAAGCCCTTAAGACAAATCTTCTCAGTGAGGACCGCTTCGCGCGAGAAATGAGCCAATTAATTTTGGATGAGAAAGTGGGTGCCAGATGAATTTTGAATTAACCTCAATCGTAACTTGGGCATTACAGGCGATTTTTACTTACTTTATTGTGATGCATGCGATCTATTTACTATTGATTTTCTTGGGAGCTTTAGGTCAACGTAGTCATCACAAGGGTATTTTATTTGGTGAATTCAAAAGAATTAGTGATTCACCCCTGACGTTACCCGTTTCTATCACCATTCCAGCGTTCAACGAAGAAAAACTCATCATTAATACAGTACTTAATGTTCTGCAGTTACATTACCCGCAATATGAGGTCATAGTAGTCAATGATGGATCAACCGATAACACTCTAAAGTTATTAATTGACCAGTTTAAGCTCTTTCCAGTTCAGGATGCATTCAAAAAACATTTTGAAACGAAGCCAGTTCGCGCTATCTACAAGTCTCTTCTATACCCCGATTTAGTGGTGATCGATAAAGATAATGGTGGCCGAGCAGATGCGAATAATTGTGCTACCAATCACTCGATGTATCCAATCATTTGTCAAATTGATGCCGATTGTGTTTTAACGCCTGATTCCTTGTTTTACATGATTAGGCCATTTCTGAATAATCCTCATGTCATAGCAGCCACGGGAATTGTGAAGCCTGCAAATGGTTTAATAGTGAAAGAGGGTAGGATTGTTCATCATAGATTACCTAAGAAATGGTTAGCTTTATTTCAGGAGCTTGAATATTTGCGTTCGTTTCACTGGTCTCGAGCAGGACTTGTTAAGTTAAGGAGTCTTCTATGTATGCCTGGCGCCTATACCGTGATTAAAAAAGAAGTTTTCGTTAAGATTGGCGGCGCTAATACAAAAGCCATCATCGATGATTTTGAGCTCACGGTCACCGTGCAACGTTATATCCATGAGCACCAAAGTGAGGGCGATTTACAAATTGCCTTTGTGCCTGACCCGGGTTGTTATACCGAAGTTCCTGATGATCTTAGATCTTTCGCAATTCAACGTAACTTTTGGCAAAGAACTATCTTACAATCCTTGATCTG
Organism: Burkholderiaceae bacterium; assembly: GCA_947448695.1. Lineage (GTDB taxonomy): Bacteria > Pseudomonadota > Gammaproteobacteria > Burkholderiales > Burkholderiaceae > Polynucleobacter. Next base: position 5,991 of record CANFOL010000044.1, on the reverse strand, counting down.
GAATCGTGATATGGCACTGAATCCACGTTATGGTATGGCAGGTTTATTTGGCTTTCCCTATTTCTTCCTATTTGAAGTTCTTTCGCCAGTGATTGAAACGTTTGTTCTAATTTTGGCGCCTATTGCTTATTTCATGGGTTTAGCATCATTGACGGAAATGGCCTTATTATTCACCTTTGGCGTCTTACTAGGAACGCTCACCTCTATAAGTGCCTTACTACTGCAAAATTACACTAGGCTTAGAAAAGAGAAGACGGCTGACCTACTCCGTCTTTTGCTCGCCAGTTTAACTGACCACTTTGGTTATCACCAATTTCATATGGCATGTCGGTTGGTTGGCATATTTCAATACTTGATTTTGGGGAAAAAAACTCACGCACCCTTGCCAAGAATAGGTTACGGTTCCTAGAAATAACTTCTGTTGAGCTTTTTTATATTGGAACGTTTATGAAAAAAATTGTAGTAGTTGGTCTAGGGTATGTTGGCCTTCCCCTTGCTGTCGAGTTTGGCAAGATCCTGCCGACGATGGGGTTTGATATTTCAAGCAAACGTATTGAAATTTTGAAAGGTGGGACTGTTCCGAGTGACGAAGCTTCCCTCGAGGATCTGCAATTAGCTAAACATCTTCAATTTACTGATCAAGTTGAAGCACTTCATGAAGCGGACTTTATTTTCGTTGCAGTACCAACCCTTGTTAGTAGTTCACATCAGCCAGATTTTTCGGCGTTAAAGGATGCTAGTAAGTTGATTGGCGCGCATATGAAGTCAAGCGCAACAGTGATTTATGAATCTACTGTATATCCTGGTGCCACCGAAGAAATTTGCATTCCTGAGTTAGAAGCAGCTTCTCATATGAAGTGGAAAAAAGATTTTTATGTTGCTTATTCTCCAGAAAGGGTAAATCCTGGTGATACTAAGCATAGCCTTACCAATGTGATCAAAATTGTTTCTGGTGATACCCCCGAGACTCTCGAGCGTGTTGCTAAATTATATGAATTGATCATTAAGGCGGGAGTACATCGCACCTCAAGCCTCAAGGTGGCTGAAGCGGCAAAGGTGATAGAGAATACTCAACGCGACCTAAATATCGCCCTGATGAACGAGATTGCCATTATTTCTCATCTATCTGGAATCGATACTCAAGAAGTTATTCAGGCAGCAGCAACAAAGTGGAATTTTGTACCCGGCCATCCTGGATTAGTTGGGGGCCACTGTATTGGTGTGGTGCCGTATTTTTTAGCTACCAAAGCAGAAGCACTTGGTTATAAGCCAGACTTAATTTTGGCAGGCCGAAAAATCAATGATGGCATGGTCAAATATATTGCCGATCAGACAATCAGACAAATGGTAAGTGCAGAGATCAAAATTAAAGGGGCCACAGTCAATATTTTGGGTCTGGCATTTAAAGAAAATGTACAAGATTTGAGTAACTCTAAGATTGTGGATGTCATCCGAGAATTGGAATCATTCGGTGTTGAAGTTTATGTAAATGATCCAATCGCTAATATTAGTGATGCCTTCAAACGCTACAAAATTAATCTCATGCCTTGGAATGAATTACCGGTTGCTAATGCGATGATCATCGCTGTACCGCATCGTGAATATTTGTCTAGAAGCTATCCAGAGATACTCTCGAAACTTAAGGAGGGAGGGTGTTTTTTAGATCTACCTAGCGCATTTGATTCTACAGAAATTGTTGAGCGAGGTTTTCAATCATGGCGACTGTAAGTCTTTTTCTACATAGTATGTTCGAAAAATTGAATACAGGTTACGCATGGCTTAAAAGCCCTTATATTAGAAGATAGATACCATCGCAGATTTCCAAAAATTAAATCAATCCTTGATTAGGCGAGACATATTTTTATTAATGTAATGGGATAAGTGCCCTTCCGCACATTTAAATAACATCACTTCACTTAAGATGAAATAAGGGAATTAAATTTTTCCCACATTTTATTTTTTGACAGAAGAATTGTCTCAGATTTAAGTCCCTACTTAATGAATCAATCACCAGGAGAAACACCATGAATGATAACAACCAAGAGGCAAGTCGTCTTCATAAGCAAGCGGCTAGCGATCATCAAGAAGCAGCAAAAAACCATATGAAAGCTGCCGAATGCCATGATAAAAATAACCTTAGTGATGCAAAAGAAAATTCCAAAAGTGCCATGACCTGTTGTACCAGTGCACAAATGGCCACTAATTCAGCCTGTGGATGTTCAGCTAAAAACTAGATTTTTCAGCCACCAAAGTTTGGGCTTTAGTTTTGTAATGAAAAATTAATAGCTAGCTATCTTTTTAGAATGCTCAAAATGACCCTAAATAAAAAATTACCTACACTTATCTTGACTACCTCCATAGGTTTTAGTCTTTTATTTTCGACAACACTCCCAGCCCAGATCACAACACCTCAACGAAACAATCAAGCCCAGCAGGTATATTTTGACGTCGTTGAGTTCGATAAACAATCGACTATAGTTCAAGAAAATTTCAAAAAAATGCAAGAACAAATGGAGGTAATTCGCGCCACTAAAGATCTTGAGGTTCGGAAAAAGCTGATTGAGGAACATTGGACTACGATGCAGACTAATAACAATCTAATGGACGGTATTTGGGCTAAAGGGATTAAGAGTTGTTGCGGCGGGCCAAGCTTTATGATGGATAGAGGTCGTATGATGGGTTGGAACGGAATGGGGGGCTATTATTCAAAATTGACGCCGAAAGAGCAAATGCAACGTCAATACATGACAGATCAATTTATCGGTATGCAGCAGATGATGATGAATCAAATGATGCAACAAAATAATATGATGATGAATCCTTGGCGCTAATGAAGTCTGAGTTAGTTTATAACTTAAGCAATACCGTTTTTCGCTATAGGTGAGCTTGTAATTTTTCAACAAATAGCTTTTGACCTTGATGAACTTGTTTTGACCACTCTTGGTAAGAAAATTCATTAGCATCATCAGAAATAAATTTATATGAGACCCAGTCAATCTTATGTTCATGAGCAACTGAGGCTATGGCAAATAGTTCCATATCGACTACATCAACCCCATTTTGAATTAGCCAATCATCCTGTTGGGTTACAAAGCTATCGCCAGTTCCGCAAATAAGACCATTCGAAATGGAGACAAATTTATTCGGCTTATTAGAAAAAGGAACTGACCCTCTTGGCGCTAATGGCTCAGCAATCATATCTCTTTGTATGACAGACCCAATTTGAATAAGACCAGAAAGGTTTGGAGTAATTTTTCCAACTGTACCGAAATTAATAATTAAATGAGGGTTGTATTCCTTTATGGCTTTGAATGTAGCAATCGAAGCATTCACTTTGCCAATTCCTGAATAGATGACTGGGATATGAGAAGATATGTTATTGGGATGTAGTTCATCTTCAAGTGCCACCACTACAACGATAGAATTTTTCATAAGTTATGAATTTATTAGATTATTTACCAACAGTACCCGACTTTCCAAAACCGGGAATCATGTTCAAAGATATTTCACCACTGCTTGCTGATCATAGCGCTTTTACATATGCAATAGATCAATTGTATGACCTTAGCAATTTTTATGACTTTGATTACATTTTGGGCATAGAGTCTAGGGGGTTTATTTTTGCCACAGCCCTAGCCCAAGCATCTAAAAAAGGATTGGTTTTAGCTCGTAAGCCAAATAAGTTACCCAACAAAGTATATTCAGAAAGTTATGGATTAGAGTACGGCGTTGACTCTTTACAGATTCAACAGGATATATTGCCTAATGAAGCAAAGGTATTGCTAATAGATGATGTCTTAGCTACCGGAGGAACACTTGTTGCGGCCGCAAACTTGGTGAGGAAGTCTGGAGCCAATGTTGTAGGCACATTAGTTTTATTAGAAATTTCCGAGTTAATGGGTAATGAAACATTGGCAAAAAGAAATATTCAATCCAAGTCATTAATTCAAATCTAAGCCATCAGTTTTGGCTTACAAAATTTGCCGATGGAAGACCATCTTTAAGATTAAACCCACAGAATAATTAACTCATCGTTAAAGCAAGTTTTAAGAATGTAAATAAAGTCGTAAATCAGGTTAATCTAATTTAGCGCCAGCGTCCTTTACAGCTTTAGCCCAACGGGGCATCTCTGCCGTGAGAAATTTAGTAAATTGATCCGCATTAAGATAGGCGGGGTCTGCGCCTTGATCTATCATCTTCTTTTGAATTTCGGGGGACTCTAAAGTCTCCTTGAAAGCCTGACTGAGTTTGCCCAAGGCCTCTGGCGACATTCCTTTGGGGCCTAACATCCCATAAAAGCCTACCACTTCTATATTAGCCAGGCCCGTTTCTATTAAGGTCGGAGTATTGGGCAACACGGGATTACGTTTTGCACTTGTAATCGCTAAAGCTTTCAACCTGCCCTGTTTAGCATAGCTTGCGGCTTGAGGTAGAGATTCAGCCATAAATTGCACATGACCTGCTATCAAATCCGTAAAGGCTGGTGCACTGCCTTTAAAGGGAATGTGTGTCATCGAAATACCGGTTTCACTTTTGAGCATTTCAGGGACTAAATGACTAATACCGCCATTTCCCGCAGATCCATAATTCACGCTATTTGGATTTGCTTTTGCATATGCAATAAATTCTTTTAAGGAATTGACAGGGAGATCCTTATTTACAATGAGGGCTAATGGTTGTTGTGCTGTGCGTGCAATAGGCTGAAAATCTTTTAAGGTGTCATACGATGATTTCGAATAGACGGCCGGATTAATTACCATGGTCCCAGTATTGGCCAGTAAAATCGTATACCCATCAGGCGGTGATTGTGCGACAAATTGGGCACCGAGTACACCCCCTGCCCCAGGCTTGAAATCAATAATGACTGGCTGACCCAAGATAGATTGAAGTTTCTCCACTAAAAGTCGCATATGTGCATCTAAGGGACCGCCAGCAGAAAAGCCAATAATCACTTTAATGGGCTTATCTGGATAAGTCGCTTGCACGCTATTGATATTCAATATCAGCATGGAGCTTAAAAGCAATAGCCTAATTATTTGTAAGCGCATATTCATAGATTTTAGTTTCTCGAAAGAGTTTGGTACAAATTACGATAATGCTACTACAGTCTAAAGCCTAGCTTTCGATTGCAAATGCCGAACATTTAGATGAACGACACTTATTAGATTCCCTTAACTAGCAATATCGTTTCAAAATAGGGCAGTTGTTATTTATCATGATTAAAAATACCTCAAAAAATCTTAGGATATTTTATTGCCTATCCAGTAGACAAAACCAGATAACACAGCCGTTACAAAGCTACCCCAAGCCATGTCAATGAAAGCCAATTGGGTTGGAAAGTTGCGTACTACTGCCAGATTTGTTAGATCGTAGGTCATATAGCAAAAGAAGCCAAAGAGGGCGCCATAAAGAACAGCGTCGAACCACGACTGTTTGGAGAGTGCCGGCACGAGTACGAAAATACAGACACCTAACGCATACAATATATAAAAGGCTATGCCAGCAGCGAGTTTAGGTTCGCTGGCCATTAAATCACCCATTTCATTTTGATACAGTGTTTTTGCGATCACTAAAAGCCAAATCATATCCACCATGATGAGGGAGATCAAAAACAAAAAATAGATTCCAAGATACTTGAGCATAATCAATTCCTTTAGTCGGATCCTTTTGATTAATAAATTGAGGCTATTTAAACACAATGAAGTTGTCCTTGATGATTGTTAAGGTACAACATAGTGTTACTGTAAAGTTTCAAGTAGTGAAAATATGGTGATTACTAGTTATATGTTAGAAAGTAGAAAAAAATCTCATCTATCTTTATCCCCTAAGGCTAAGTGACCACTGAACTGATGTTAATTTAGTACCACGATTAAAGAGAGTATTCATATCATATCATTGGATCATGATGGGTTGATAGTGGATGAGCTTTGGTACTTGGGTTTGTGGTGCTGGTGGTCGATAACCTAGGGAGCTATGAGGCCTGACATGGTT
>CANFOL010000043.1 GCA_947448695.1 Burkholderiaceae bacterium | reverse complement strand
GTTTCTTGGAAAGATGCCGCTGAAATAAAGCTATCCGTTGATAAGGATGCTTTTGTAATACCCAACAATACATTTTCATATATTGCGGGACGCTTACCTTCAGCAATAACCCGATCATTTTCATCAAACAGTTTTGATCTTTCAACTTGTTCGCCAGTAATAAAGTTCGTTTCACCAGCATCAACAACCTGAACACGACGCAACATTTGACGCACAATCACCTCAATATGCTTGTCATTGATTTTCACACCCTGTAAACGGTAGACGTCTTGCACTTCGTCCACTATGTACATAGAGAGCTCCTCGATGCCTTTAAGATTCAAGATGTCATGCGGATCGGCAGGGCCTTCAACAATCATCTCGCCTTTATTCACCACTTGACCGTCATGAACCAATACTTGCTTTTCTTTAGGAATTAAGAACTCATGTGATTCACCATCCATGTCGGTAATGACCAAGCGTTGCTTGCCTTTTGTTTCTTTACCAAATGAAACCGTACCTGTAATCTTTGCAAGAACTGCGGCATCTTTAGGTGAACGACCTTCAAACAACTCGGCAACTCTTGGCAAACCACCGGTAATGTCACGTGTTTTCTGTGACTCGATTGGAATACGAGCAAGAACTTCACCCGTCTTAACTGCTTGGCCATCTTTAACAGTAATCAAGGCTCCAAATTGCAGTCCAATCGTTACTGGATGATCAGTACCGGCAAGTTTCACCTCAGCTCCAGCCTCATCAAGAATTTTAATGATTGGACGAATACCTTTAGCCGCCGCACTTCTACGCTTACCATCAATAACAACTAATGTAGAAAGTCCAGTCACATCATCAACCTGCTTCGCAACTGTTACACCTTCTTCAACGTTTTCGAAGTGGATTTGTCCAGCAAATTCAGAAATAATTGGACGAGTCAAAGGATCCCAAGACGCTAAGCTTGCGCCTGCTTTAACAACGCCACCATCACTCACTAAAAGTGTTGCTCCATAAGGAACCTTATGACGCTCACGCTCACGGCCATGATCATCAGTAATTAAGGCTTCTCCAGAACGTGAGATGACAATTTGCTCACCTTTTGGATTCGTGATGTATCTCATTGAAGAGGAGAAACGCACAATACCACTTGATTTAGCTTCCACGTTACTTGCAACTAGAGCTCTAGATGCCGCGCCGCCGATATGGAATGTACGCATTGTTAACTGCGTACCAGGCTCACCGATGGACTGAGCTGCAATCACGCCAACTGCCTCACCAACGTTAACTAATCCTCCACGACCCAAGTCACGGCCATAGCACTTAGCACATAAACCATAACGTGTTTTACATGCAAGTACAGTTCTAACTTTTACTTCATCTAGCCCTGAAGCTACGATTTCATCCACCATGTCTTCATCTAACAAAGTGTCGTGGTCGACAATAACTTTTTGGGTATCAGGATGTATTACTTCGCCAATCGTCACACGCCCCAAAATACGATCGCGGAGTGCTTCAATAATCTCTCCACCCTCAACTAATGCCTTCATTGTTACGCCATCAACTGCACCGCAATCATCTTCAATCACAACGAGATCTTGCGTTACATCGCAAAGACGGCGTGTTAAGTAGCCTGAGTTGGCGGTTTTGAGGGCTGTATCAGCTAGACCCTTACGAGCACCGTGCGTTGAAATAAAGTATTGCAAAACATTCAAGCCTTCACGGAAGTTCGCAGTAATTGGCGTCTCAATAATAGAGCCATCAGGCTTAGCCATCAAACCACGCATACCTGCAAGCTGACGAATCTGAGCAGCAGAACCACGCGCGCCAGAATCAGCCATCATATAAATTGCATTGAATGACTCTTGCTTTACTTGCGCACCATGACGATCTTCAACAGTTTGTTGAGAAAGTTGTTCCATCATCGCTTTACCGACTTGATCCCCAGCCGCACCCCAAATATCAACTACGTTGTTATAACGCTCTTGATTGGTAACTAAGCCAGACATAAATTGCTTTTCATACTCTTTAACTTTGCTCGAAGCATCATTAATGATTTTCTCTTTTTGTGCAGGAATTAACATGTCATCAATAGCAATAGAGATACCTGCCTTGGTGGCTAACTTAAATCCAGATTGTAAGAGTCGATCTGCAAAAATAACTGTCTCACGCAATCCGCATTTACGGAATGATGTATTAATTAAGCGAGAAATTTCTTTTTTCTTTAGTGGCTTGTTGATGTTTTCAAAAGCCATGCCCTTTGGCAAAATCTCAGACAAAATAGCACGCCCTACAGAGGTGTGATACAAAGTTGTCTTCTTTTGAAAGCGAGCATCGCCTTCCGCATTTTTATCAACAATATCCCACTCATTAATTCTTACCGCAACTCGTGAAGCAAGTTCTACTTGTCCTGCATCATAAGCGCGTAATACTTCAGAGATATCCGCAAAGAACAAGCCTTCGCCTTTGCCGTTGATCTTGTCGCGTGTCGCATAGTACAAACCTAATACGATGTCTTGTGAAGGAACAATCGATGGCTCTCCGTTTGCTGGGAAGAGTACATTGTTCGATGCAAGCATGAGTGAACGCGCTTCCATTTGGGCTTCAAGTGATAAAGGTACGTGAACCGCCATCTGGTCACCGTCAAAGTCAGCATTAAATGCCGCGCAGACTAATGGGTGTAATTGAATCGCCTTGCCTTCAATTAAGAGTGGTTCAAATGCTTGAATACCTAAACGGTGAAGTGTTGGAGCACGGTTCAACATCACTGGATGTTGACGAATCACTTCTTCTAAGATATCCCAAACAATCGGAGTTTGGTTTTCAACTTCTTTTTTCGCCGCTTTAATGGTTGTAGCGATACCAAGAGTCTCAAGCTTATTAAAAATAAACGGCTTAAAGAGTTCAAGGGCCATCAACTTAGGCAAACCGCACTGATGTAATTTCAGATTTGGTCCAACTACAATCACTGAACGTCCGGAGTAGTCAACTCGCTTACCTAGCAAGTTCTGACGGAAACGACCGCCCTTACCCTTAATCATCTCTGCAAGAGATTTGAGAGGACGCTTATTAGCGCCTGTCATTGCCTTACCGCGACGACCGTTATCAAGAAGTGAGTCAACAGCTTCTTGAAGCATACGCTTCTCATTACGAACAATAATTTCAGGTGCGCGTAATTCAAGTAACTTCTTTAAGCGATTGTTACGATTAATTACCCGACGATATAAGTCATTTAAATCAGACGTTGCAAAACGTCCGCCATCCAAAGGTACTAAAGGACGCAATTCTGGTGGCAACACGGGCAATACATCTAAAATCATCCAGTCTGGTTTGATTCCAGATGTTTGAAACGCCTCTAAAACTTTTAAGCGTTTTGCGAATTTTTTGATTTTTGCATCGCTACCAGTTGCTTTTAAATCAGCGCGTAAAGTTTCTACTTCACGATCAATTTGAATGCTTCTTAATAGATCTCTAATGCCTTCAGCGCCCATAATTGCTGTAAATGCGCCTTCGCCATGCTCCTCTACTTTTGCAGCATATTCGTCCTCGGACATAATTTGACCACGCTTCATAACTCCATCAGGAGTTAAGCCTGGGTCAACAACAACATATGCTTCAAAATAAAGAACTCTCTCGATGTCACGCAAGGTCATGTCCAACACCATACCAAGACGGGATGGTAAAGACTTTAAAAACCAAATGTGCGCAACCGGAGCAGCTAAGTCAATATGACCCATGCGTTCGCGACGAACTTTGGCTAATGTAACTTCGACGCCACACTTTTCACAAATTACGCCTCTGAACTTTAAGCGTTTGTATTTGCCACACAAGCATTCATAATCTTTGATAGGGCCAAAAATCTTGGCACAGAACAAGCCATCACGCTCCGGCTTGAAAGTTCTATAGTTAATTGTTTCAGGCTTACGAACTTCACCATAAGACCATGAGCGAATTTTTTCTGGTGATGCTAATCCAATTTTAATTACATCAAACTGTTCATCACCATGCGCTTGTTTAAATAAATCCAGCAGTGCTTTCATATTAATTACGCTCCATATCGATATCAATTCCTAATGATCTGATTTCTTTTACCAGAACATTAAAGGACTCAGGCATTCCAGCTTCAATAGTGTGCTCACCTTTGACAATGTTTTCGTATACTTTCGTACGTCCGTTCACATCGTCAGACTTAACTGTGAGCATCTCTTGAAGAACATAAGATGCGCCATAAGCTTCCAAGGCCCAAACTTCCATCTCACCAAATCTTTGGCCACCAAATTGCGCTTTACCGCCAAGTGGCTGCTGTGTAACAAGTGAGTAAGGCCCAGTAGAACGAGCATGCATTTTGTCGTCAACTAAGTGATGTAGTTTGAGTACATGCATTACACCGACAGTTACGTTGCGCTCAAAGACATCGCCAGTTTGGCCATCAAATAAGGTCATTTGCTGTCTAGATGCAGTCATTCCAAGCGGTCCCGCAATTTCAGGTGGGTAAGCTAGCTCAAGCATCTTGGCAATTTCAGCTTCGGTTGCGCCATCAAATACCGGCGTTGCAAATGGTGTACCTTCGCGTAAATTTTTCGCTAACTCTAAGATTTCATTGTCAGTTAATTTGTCTAGCTCTTCTTTACGGCCAGTCTCGTTATAAAGGCTTGTCAAGAAAGAACGCAACTCCATCACTTTTGCCTGAGCTTGAATCATGGCATTAATACGCTTACCTATGCCGAGTGCAGCCCAACCTAGATGCGTCTCTAAAATTTGACCTACGTTCATACGGGATGGAACACCAAGTGGGTTCAAAACAATATCAACAGGTGTACCATCCGCCATATACGGCATATCTTCCACAGGTGCTATTTTTGAAACAACCCCTTTATTTCCGTGACGACCAGCCATCTTATCTCCAGGCTGCAAGCGACGCTTAACCGCCAAATAGACTTTAACCATTTTGGTTACGCCTGGCGGCAATTCATCGCCCTGAGTCAACTTACGTTGTTTCTCTGTAAATGCCTCATCGAACTGCTTACGCTTTGCTTCAATAGATTCTTTAATTGCATCAACTTGTAATGACAAATCTTCATCCGCTAAACGCACATCGAACCAATGATATTTATCAACACCCAGCAAATACTCTGCAGATACTTTAGTTCCTTTAGCGAGCTTGTTTGGGCCGCCATTTGCATCTTTGTTTAAGAGTAATTTCTCTAAACGACTAAAAGCATCACCTTCAACAATACGCAATTGATCGTTTAAGTCTAGGCGATAACGGTGTAACTCTTCCTGAATAATTGACTGAGCACGTTGATCGCGCTCAACACCTTCACGAGTAAACACTTGAACATCAATAACAGTTCCAGTCATGCCAGATGGGATACGCAGTGATGTGTCTTTTACGTCTGAAGCTTTCTCACCAAAAATTGCGCGCAATAACTTTTCTTCTGGCGTTAACTGAGTTTCTCCTTTTGGAGTTACCTTACCAACAAGAACGTCACCCGCTTCAACCTCAGCACCAATATAAACAATACCACTTTCATCTAAACGGCTTAGTTGTGATTCAGCTAAATTAGAAATATCGCGTGTAATCTCTTCAGGTCCAAGCTTCGTATCACGAGCAACAACAGATAATTCTTCAATATGAATAGATGTGTAACGGTCATCAGCAACTACTTTTTCAGAAATAAGAATCGAATCTTCAAAGTTATAACCATTCCATGGCATAAATGCCACAGTCATATTTTGACCCAAAGCTAACTCACCCAAGTCAGTTGAGGCGCCATCAGCCACAACATCGCCTCGGGCAATGCGATCACCAACCTTAACGATTGGGCGCTGATTGATGTTGGTATTTTGGTTTGATCGTGTGTATTTAATTAAGTTATAAATATCTACGCCCACCTCACCGGCAGCTGTTTCTTCATCATTGACACGAATCACAATACGATTTGCATCAACATAATCAACTACACCTCCACGGGTTGCCATAACTACAGTTCCGGAGTCAACTGCAACAGTTCTTTCAAGGCCTGTTCCTACTAAAGGCTTATTAGGTCTTAAGCAAGGTACGGCTTGACGCTGCATGTTAGCACCCATCAACGCACGGTTGGCATCATCGTGCTCTAAAAATGGTACTAAAGATGCGGCCGCAGAAACAATTTGGCTTGGAGCTACGTCAATATAATTAATTCTTTCTGGCGAGACCATTTTAGTTTCGCCAGCCTCACGTGCAGACACTAATTCATCTGCCAATAAACCTTTTTCACTGATTGTTGCATTTGCCTGAGCAATCACATATTTTGCTTCTTCGATTGCTGACAAATAATCAACTTGATCAGTCACCTTGCTATCTATAACTTTTCTGTACGGGGTTTCTAAAAACCCGTGTTCGTTCAGTCGTGCAAATAACGCTAATGAGTTAATCAAACCAATGTTTGGTCCTTCAGGAGTTTCAATTGGGCAAACACGACCATAGTGAGTAGGATGTACGTCACGCACCTCAAAGCCCGCTCTTTCGCGCGTTAATCCGCCAGGCCCGAGAGCTGAAATACGGCGTTTATGCGTAATCTCTGAAAGTGGATTTGTTTGATCCATAAACTGAGATAGTTGTGATGATCCGAAGAACTCACGAATTGCTGAAGAAATTGGCTTACTGTTAATTAAATCATGCGGCATTAGATTTTCTGTTTCAGCTTGTCCAAGGCGCTCTTTAACTGCGCGCTCGACCCTTGCCAAACCAGCTCTAAATTGATTCTCCGCTAACTCGCCAACACAACGAACACGACGATTACCTAAGTGGTCGATGTCATCTACTTCGCCTTTACCGTTTCTTAAGTCTACCAACAACTTAATGGAATCCAATATGTCTTCGTTAGACAAGACCATTGAACCTTCCATCTCAGAACGGTTTAAACGACTATTAACTTTCATTCGTCCTACGCGAGATAAGTCGTATGAATCTTCGTTAAAGAATAATCTTGCAAATAAGGCTTCGACTGCATCTTCTGTTGGTGGCTCGCCTGGGCGCATCATTCGATAAATGGCAATTCTTGCTGCCATTTGATCTGCCGTTTCGTCCACTCGCAATGTTTGAGAAATATATGCGCCTTGGTCTAAGTCATTTGTGTAAATAGTTTCTACTTTCTTTACACCTGCCTCACGCAACTTTGCCAAAATACCTTCTGTTACTTCATCATTAGCATTTGATAAGACTTCACCTGTCTCTTCATCGATAATATTCTTAGCCAAAACGCGGCCAATCAAATACTCATCAGGTGAATGAATCATTTGTGTTTTTGCTGCTTCTAATTCGCGAATATGTTTTGCATTAATTCGTTTATCCTTTTGAATCACCACAACACCATTGCGATCCAAAATGTCAAAACGTGCTACTTCTCCTCGCAGGCGCTCGGGCACAAACTCCACTGAAACGCCATCATTGTTAATTTCAATGTGGTCAAACTTAAAGAAATTGGCAAGAATTTGTTCTATGTTGAGGCCTAATGCCTTTAGCAAAATTGTTACGGGCATCTTGCGACGACGGTCAACGCGGAAATATAAAATATCTTTTGGATCAAATTCAAAATCTAACCATGACCCACGATATGGAATTACCCTTGCCGAAAATAGTAATTTTCCTGAGCTATGTGTTTTACCTTTGTCGTGTTCAAAAAACACGCCTGGTGAACGGTGCAATTGAGAAACAATCACACGCTCTGTACCATTAATGACGAAAGAACCCGTATCCGTCATGAGCGGAATTTCACCCATGTAAACTTCTTGTTCTTTAATCTCTTTAACTTTGGTAGGATTTTCACGGTCGTTAATAATTAAACGGACCTTTGCACGCAGTGCAGAATGAAAAGTTAAACCACGCTGTTGACATTCTTTGACGTCAAATGGCGCTGGTGATAACTGGTAAGACACATATTCCATGCGCGCAAAACCATTGTTTGACACGATCGGAAATATAGATAAAAAAGCTGCCTGCAAACCTTCGTCTAAACGAGAAGGAGATGCGGTTCTTTCTTGTAAAAATTTTGTGTATGACTCTAACTGAGTCGTTAATAAATAGGGTACCTGATGGTTGTTCAAGCGCTTAGCAAAGCTCTTACGGATGCGTTTGCGTTCGGTGAAGCTATAAGCCATGTCATCTCCGAATTTCGTCAACTGTTCAAAGTTTTTGGTGGTTGGCCTCTACCAACCTCTGGCGGACAGCGCGCACACCGGCGCACCCGACCAAATTTGTTCACTGCAGTTGTATCAGTGGACAAACCAGATAACTCATCAAGTTATCTGGTTTAGCTACTGCTAAACCTAAATTGTTCACGAAACAAGTGTCTCGTGAACACATCTAACTTACTTAACTTCTACTTTTGCACCAGCTTCTTCTAACTTCTTCTTCGCGTCTTCTGCAGATGCTTTATCAACGCCTTCTTTAATTGGCTTTGGTGCACCATCAACTAAGTCTTTAGCTTCTTTCAAGCCAAGACCAGTAATTTCACGAACGGCTTTAATAACGGAAACTTTATTCGCACCAACTTCTGCCAGAATTACGTTAAATTCAGTTTGCTCTTCTGCAGCTGCCGCACCACCACCAGCGCCAGGAGCTGCAACAGCCATTGCAGCTGCTGAAACACCAAACTTCTCTTCAAATGCCTTAACTAAGTCATTCAAATCCATTACAGACATATTGCCTACAGCTTCAATAATTTCTTCTTTAGTAATTGCCATTTTTTAATACTCCTAATTCGATCAAATTAATATATGCAAACTGCGTTAGGCAGCTGGCGTCTCTTCAGATTTTTTCGCAGCTACTGCTCCAAGCACTCGAGCCATACTCGATACTGGGGCAAGCATCACACCAAGCAACATTGCAATCAGTTCATTACGTCCAGGGATTGATGCTAAGGCTTTTACACCTGCAGCATCTAAAGTCTTTCCGTTAATTGAGCCTGCTTTAATGACGAGGGTGTCCTTTACTTTAGAAAAGTCATTTAAAACTTTTGCTGAAGCAATTGGATCTGCTGAAATACCATAAATCAGCGGCCCGACCATCGAGTCACAAAGTGGTTCGAATTGAGTGCCTTGTACAGCACGACGAGCTAATGTATTTTTCAATACACGCAAATAAACACCTTGCGCTCTTGCGGTTGCACGAAGTTTAGTCAATTCGCCCACAGGGATGCCACGATACTCAGCAAGTACGATGGTTTGAGCATTGGCAACTTGAGCACCAATGTCAGCCACTACCGCTTTTTTGTCATCCAAATTTAAAGGCATGTTTTACTCCATTTATCCCTCATTTTCGAGGGGGTTGCACATCAGCGAATTCTTTACAGGTTCGCCATCTACGTTGGCCAATATTCAATTAAGAACTTTCGTTCGCCAACGGTCTTTGATGGCCGCTGATTTTTCAATCAACGACCCAAAGTCTTTTAATACTTAAATCGATATTGAAGATTGCTCTACACGTACGCCCGCACCCATCGTGCTAGAGAGTGCAATCTTTCTTAAATAAACACCCTTGCTTGCAGCTGGCTTTGCTTTTTGTAAAGCATCTAATAATGCAACAAGGTTTGATTTCAGAGCGCTCTGCTCAAATGAACGACGTCCAATAGTTGCATGAACAATTCCCGCCTTATCAACACGGAATTGAACTTGACCAGCTTTGGCATTTTTAACAGCTGTAGCCACATCAGGAGTTACTGTTCCAACTTTTGGATTAGGCATTAATCCACGAGGCCCTAATATTTGTCCCAAAGTACCCACAATTCTCATCGTGTCAGGTGAGGCAATCAAAATATCAAAATTGATATTGCCGCCCTTAACTTGTTCAGCTAAATCTTCCATGCCAACAATATCCGCTCCAGCCTCTTTAGCCTGAATTGCTTTATCGCCTTGTGCAAATACCGCTACACGTACTGATTTTCCAGTTCCAGCAGGCAATACAACCGCTCCACGAACAACCTGGTCCGATTTTTTAGCGTCAATACCCAACTGAACCGCCACGTCAATAGATTCATCAAATTTAGCAGTTGCACATTCCTTAACCAAATTTAGAGCTTCGTCTATTGGGTAAAATTTATTTCTATCTACTTTTGATTGAAGAGCAGTTAATCTTTTAGATGCATTTGTCATGATTAGAGTCCCTCAACAGTAATGCCCATAGAGCGGGCGCTTCCAGCAATCGTTCTTACAGCAGCTGCTAAATCAGCGGCAGTTAAGTCAGGCATTTTTGCCTTTGCAATATCTTCGGCCTGAGCCAAGGTTATTTTTCCAACCTTATCTGTATGAGGTCTTGGAGATCCCTTATCTAATTTGGCTGCCTTTTTGATTAATACTGTAGCTGGTGGTGTTTTTAAAACAAAAGTAAAACTCTTGTCAGCAAATGCAGTAATAACAACTGGAACAGGCAAGCCAGGCTCCATACCCTGCGTTTGAGCATTAAAAGCTTTACAGAATTCCATAATATTTAAACCGCGCTGACCCAAGGCTGGGCCAACTGGTGGTGATGGGTTTGCCTTGCCGGCAGGTATTTGAAGCTTAATAAAGCCGATAATCTTCTTTGCCATTTTATAACTCCTTAAAAGCGCGCCTTATTCATATTAAAGGCCGCCGTTGAGTAAACGCATTGTTAAGGCGGCAACCTTAACTCAGCTCCTCTTGATAGTGAAAACACTATCAATAATTCTTACATCTTTTCTACTTGACCGAACTCCAATTCAACCGGAGTACCGCGACCGAATATTGTAACAGAAACTCTGAGTTTAGACTTCTCATAATTTACTTCTTCTACATTTCCATTAAAGTCAGTAAAAGGACCTTCTTTAACTCGAACCATTTCACCAATTTCAAATAGTGTTTTTGGCTTAGGCTTATCTACACCAGCCTGCATTTGATCCATAATCTTTTGGACCTCTGCTGTTGATATAGGAGATGGACGATTTCTAATTCCTCCAACAAAGCCGGTAACTTTAGGTGTATTTTTGACTAAATGCCATGACTCATCTGTCATTTCCATTTCAATAAGAACGTATCCAGGAAAAAATCTACGCTCTGTTACTGTTTTGGTTCCTGACTTAACCTCAATAACCTCTTCAGAGGGGACCATAATACGACCAAACTTATCCGTCATATCTGATCTTGAAATACGCTCTTCTAGACCCTTTTTTACGCTTTTTTCCATGCCAGAATAAGCATGTATCACATACCAGCGCATATTTTCTGCGGCTTGGGGATTTTTACTTATTTCTTCATTCGTCATTTTTATTTCCATCCAAGGAAGACTGCAAAAATCAACCATTCAATAATTTTGTCAGCGCTCCATAAGAATATAGCCATAACCATCACAAATGCAAAAACAATCAAAGTCATTTGAGTTGTTTCTTTTCTTGAAGGCCATACTACTTTCTTTACTTCATTAACGCTGTCTTTTGCATAAGCAATAAAACGTTTGCCAGTAGGAGTTACTGCAACTAAACCTAATGCAATTACAATTCCACCTAAAAGCACGCCCAGACGAATCACTAAGGGTTGTGTGGCCAAGCCGTAATACCCAATTAACGAACCCAATATGAGCGCTATAGAAATGCCTGCGACTAAATTCGACTCGCTTGCATCTTTAGTTAAGTTTTTTTGATCAGACATTCTTTAGTTACCGTTGCTTTTGGTGGCAGGGGCGGAGGGCATCGAACCCCCAACCTTTGGTTTTGGAGACCAACGCTCTGCCAATTGAGCTACACCCCTATTCACTTAAGCAATAATTTTAGAAACAACGCCGGCACCAACGGTACGGCCACCTTCACGAATCGCAAAACGTAAGCCCTCTTCCATCGCAATCGGTGCAATCAACTTCACACTAATCTCAACGTTATCACCAGGCATTACCATTTCTTTATCTTTTGGCAACTCAATCGCACCTGTTACGTCCGTTGTACGGAAGTAAAATTGTGGGCGATAGTTATTAAAGAATGGTGTATGACGACCGCCTTCATCTTTCGATAATACGTAAACGCTGCCAGTAAACTCTGTGTGAGGCAGGATTGATCCTGGCTTACACAATACTTGACCACGCTCAACGTCTTCACGCTTTGTACCACGTAATAAAATACCGACGTTATCTCCCGCTTGACCTTGATCGAGCAACTTACGGAACATCTCGACACCCGTACATGTGGTCTTCTGTGTGGCACGAATACCAACGATCTCAATCTCTTCGCCAACCTTCACAATACCGCGCTCAATACGACCCGTTACCACGGTTCCACGACCAGAGATCGAGAACACATCTTCTACAGGCATCAAGAACGCGCCATCAACAGCACGCTCAGGCGTTGGAATATATGTATCTAATGCTTCTGCTAAAGCCATAATTGCTTGCTTACCGAGTGGACCTTCGTCGCCCTCTAAAGCTAATTTTGCAGAACCTTTGATAATTGGAGTGTCATCGCCCGGGAAGTCATACTTTGACAACAACTCACGCACTTCCATCTCAACGAGTTCTAACAACTCTTCATCATCCACCATGTCGCACTTGTTCAAAAACACAACGATGTATGGAACACCAACCTGACGCGCAAGCAAAATGTGCTCACGTGTTTGTGGCATTGGGCCATCAGCTGCTGAACAAACCAAAATCGCGCCGTCCATTTGAGCTGCGCCAGTAATCATGTTCTTTACATAGTCAGCGTGCCCTGGGCAATCTACGTGTGCGTAGTGACGATTCTGTGTCTCGTACTCAACGTGAGCAGTATTAATCGTAATACCGCGCGCCTTCTCTTCTGGCGCTGCATCAATTTGGTCATACGCTTTGGCTTCTCCACCAAACGCTTTTGACAACACCGTTGTTATCGCTGCTGTTAAGGTTGTTTTACCGTGGTCAACGTGACCAATTGTTCCTACGTTTACGTGCGGCTTCGTCCGCTCAAACTTCTCTTTTGCCATTTTTAGCCTCTACTCAGTTAGATATATAAAAAGTTAAATTATTTCGCTTTAGATGCTATTACTGCATCTGCAACGTTTTTTGGAGCCTCTGCATAATGTTTGAATTCCATCGTGTATGTTGCTCGCCCTTGAGTTAAAGAACGCAAACCCGTTGAATATCCGAACATCTCAGCCAACGGAACTTCGGCACGCACAATCTTGCCTCCACCACCAGCAATATCATCCATACCCTGCAAAATTCCACGGCGTGATGATAAGTCGCCCATTACGTTGCCCATGAAATCTTCCGGTGTTTCAACCTCTACTGCCATCATCGGCTCTAAAAGTACAGGACTTGCACGACGCATACCTTCTTTGAAAGCCATTGAACCAGCCATCTTAAAGGCGTTTTCATTCGAGTCAACATCATGGTAAGAACCGAAAAATAATGTTGCCTTGATATCAACAACTGGATAACCTGCCACAACACCATTATTCAGAGTCTCTTGAATACCTTTGTCAACCGCAGGAATGTATTCGCGGGGCACAACACCACCCTTAATTGCATCTACGAATTCATAACCTTTGCCCGGCTCTTGTGGCTCTAACTTCAATACAACGTGACCATACTGACCGCGTCCACCAGACTGCTTAACAAATTTACCTTCGATTTCTTCACATACTTTACGAATAGTTTCACGGTAGGCAACTTGCGGCTTTCCAACAGTTGCTTCAACGCCAAATTCACGCTTCATACGGTCTACAAGAATTTCTAAGTGCAATTCACCCATTCCAGAAATAATCGTTTGTCCAGACTCTTCATCTGTTTTAACTCGAAAAGATGGATCTTCTTGAGCTAAACGATTTAAAGCAATACCCATTTTTTCTTGGTCTACTTTTGTCTTTGGCTCAACCGCTTGAGAAATTACCGGCTCCGGGAAAACCATTCTTTCAAGAATGATAATAGATGCTGGATCACACAATGTCTCTCCAGTAGTAGCATCTTTTAAACCTACGGCAGCAGCGATATCGCCAGCGCGAACTTCTTTGATTTCTTCGCGTTGGTTAGCATGCATTTGTAGGATTCGCCCAATACGCTCTTTTTTGCCCTTGATTGGGTTATAAATCGTATCACCTGAATTAATTACCCCAGAATAAACACGGAAGAAAATAAGTTGCCCAACAAATGGGTCAGTCATGATCTTAAACGCGAGTGCAGAAAACTTTTCTTCGTCAGTTGCATGACGCTCGGTTTTTTCACCGTTTTCTAATTCACCAGTAACCGGCGGAATATCCGATGGGGCAGGCATATAGTCAATCACGCCATCCAACATCGCCTGTACACCTTTGTTCTTAAAAGCGGAACCACACATCATTGGAACAATTTCACCCGCAAGAGTACGTGTACGTATCGCAAGCTTTATTTCTTCCTCAGTGAGAGGCTCACCACTTAAATACTTATCCATTAATTCTTCAGAGGATTCTGCTGCAGCCTCAAGCATTTTTTCACGCCACTCGTTGGCCGTTTCTAATAACTCCGCTGGAATATCTTCATAATTAAATTTAATGCCTTGTGACTCTTCATCCCAAATAATTGCTTTCATTTTGACAAGGTCAACAACGCCACGGAAGTTCTCTTCTGCACCAATTGGTATTTGAATTGGAATTGGATTTGCCTTTAGACGAGCGCGCATTTGATCGTGAACTTTGAAAAAGTTTGCGCCAGTACGGTCCATCTTGTTGACAAAAGCTAAGCGTGGCACTCGATACTTATTTGCCTGACGCCAAACAGTCTCAGACTGAGGCTGTACGCCACCAACCGCACAATAAACCATGCATGCGCCATCCAAAACGCGCATTGAACGTTCAACTTCAATCGTAAAGTCGACGTGGCCCGGAGTATCAATAATATTAATACGATGCTCTGGGTAGTTACCGCCCATGCCCTTCCAGAAAGCAGTCGTAGCAGCAGAGGTAATAGTGATTCCACGCTCCTGCTCTTGCTCCATCCAGTCCATAGTGGCAGCGCCATCGTGAACCTCACCAATTTTATGGTTTACACCTGTATAAAACAGGATACGTTCAGTTGTTGTCGTTTTACCAGCATCAATATGTGCTGAAATTCCAATATTGCGATAACGCTCGATGGGGGTCTTTCGTGCCACTGTATCCTCGAAGAAATAAAAAGTTTAAAAACGGAAATGTGAGAATGCTTTGTTAGCTTCTGCCATGCGGTGAACTTCATCACGCTTTTTCATAGCACCGCCACGACCTTCTGAAGCCTCTAATAACTCATTTGCTAAGCGTTGAGCCATTGATTTTTCACTGCGCTTTTTCGCAGCCTCTCTTAACCAACGCATTGCTAAGGCTAAACGACGTGAAGGGCGAACCTCCACTGGAACTTGGTAGTTTGCGCCACCTACGCGACGACTTTTAACCTCCACCATAGGTTTTACATTTCCCATAGCTACAGAGAAAACGTCTAAAGGTGGTTTATTTGCTTTTTTCTCAATATGTTCAAAAGCACCATAAACAATGCGTTCTGCAACAGATTTTTTACCATCTAACATGAGTACGTTCATGAATTTGGCAACTTCAACGTTCCCAAATTTTGGGTCCGGGAGAATTTCTCTTTTTGGTACTTCTCTGCGACGTGGCATAACAACTACTCCTTTAATTTTCAGTTGGGAAAATTCCCTTGATTACTCTACTAGCCTTAAGCCGAAGCAATCACTTACTTACTGCGCATCAATTTGACACGCAGTACCTACCAAGAAATTAAGCCTTCTTGGCTTTCTTCGCACCATATTTGGAGCGAGATTGTTTACGATCTTTAACACCTTGCAAGTCTAATGATCCACGAACAATGTGATAACGAACACCCGGCAAATCTTTTACACGACCACCACGAATCAAAACCACGGAGTGTTCTTGAAGATTGTGGCCTTCGCCGCCAATGTAAGAAATGACCTCGAAACCATTGGTCAAGCGTACCTTAGCTACTTTACGCAAAGCAGAGTTTGGCTTTTTAGGCGTTGTAGTGTATACACGCGTGCATACCCCACGTCTTTGCGGACTATTTTGTAATGCTGGACTCTTGCTCTTTACCACCAAGTTGGTGCGGGGCTTTTTGAGCAACTGGTTAATTGTTGGCATAACTTACTCTCAATACACTTTTTTCATCAATTCGTTTAGTCGATTCGTATTCAAAAACTGCCTTTGATTACGGGTTTTACAGAACCTAGCATTCTAGACTGAGTTTGACGAACAGTCAAGAACCCCTTGTGGGATTCTTGACAATTTCGTACATTTTTTACTCAGCGTCGGCTACCGGCGCTTCTTCTACAGGGGTAATAAAAGCCTCTTCAGCAGCGATCGTTTGTGCACGATCACGCTCAAACTGCTCTCTTGCTTTACGTGCTTTACGATAAGACAAGCCTGTTCCAGCAGGAATCAATCGACCAATAATGACGTTTTCTTTTAATCCACGTAATGTATCGACTTTACCCATAATGGCAGCTTCCGTAAGAACACGGGTAGTTTCTTGGAAAGATGCCGCTGAAATAAAGCTATCCGTTGATAAGGATGCTTTTGTAATACCCAACAATACATTTTCATATATTGCGGGACGCTTACCTTCAGCAATAACCCGATCATTTTCATCAAACAGTTTTGATCTTTCAACTTG
>CANFOL010000042.1 GCA_947448695.1 Burkholderiaceae bacterium | reverse complement strand
GGCCAAACTTGTGAGCCATCCATCCCCATCTTACCGGGGAAGCCACAGAGTTTGGCTAAGGCATCCAAGGGCGCATTGGCTTTACCTTGATAAAAGGCTAATAAATCCATCAGATCTAAATGACGCAAATGATAACGGCTGATGTAGTTGTTATATTTAAAATCACGCGCATCATGATCACCACTCTCCCCCATCTCCCAATACCGCGACGCACTTACTTGATTGACTAAGGCGCGATAATTTAAGACGGGTAAATCAAAGCCGCCACCATTCCAAGAAACTAATTGCGGTGTGTATTTATCAATCAACTGATAAAAATCAGTCACAATCTCTTTTTCTGAACTTTGTAGGTTTCCTAAACTACCGACTTTAAATTGGGGCAAACCTTCTTTGGTCGTTCTGCGCATCACACAGGAGATTGCTACGACTTTTTGCAGATAGTGTGGGAAGAACGCATTTTGTCCATTGGCAGCACGTTGCTCAATCACGGCTTCAACGACCTGAGCATCGGAGAGTTCTGGCGCAAAGTCGTTGAGCTTTCGCAATCCCACAACATCGGGAATCGTTTCAATATCGAATACTAAGACCGTTTTCATATTTCTAGCTATCAAAATAACCCGTCGGGTCTATGGGCTTACTATCACGACGCAACTCAAAATGTAATTTGATGCGATCCGATTCGGTATTGCCCATCTCCGCAATTTTTTGACCACGCTTTACAGTTTCACCTTCTTTAACCAGGTTTTTACTGTTATGGGCATAGATGGTGATGTAGTTATTGTTGTGTTTCACAATCACTAAATTGCCATAACTACGCAAACTATTGCCTGAGAAAATCACTTTTCCATCACTGGCGGCATTCACAGGATCACCCATTTTTCCACCGTAATCAATGCCTTTATTACTATTACCGTTAAAGAAATCAATGACTGGAGCCGTGGATGGTTTACCAATTCTGAAGCCTGGGTCAGTTACGAAAGCTTCGGTTTTGGATGGTGGCGCTTCTGCAGCAGGCCTCGTTTGCTTATTTTCTGCCTTAGCTTCTGTCTTCGTTTCTGTCTTGGTTTCTGCCTTAGTAGTGGTACTTGGTTTTTGATTGGTCGTTGTCGCCGAATTCGTTGCCGGTTTTGGCGTATTTGTAACAGACCAATTGGGGACGACCACAGGTTTGGCTTGATTGATGGGTGTCGACTGCTCTTTAATCGGTGCGGGTTTGGGGGTTGAGCAGGCAACACACAGGAGTGTGAAACTGATGCATAAATATCGTTTGATGAATGTCATCATGTAGCTCATCAGTTAAATCGTCCCTGATTGCAGTGGCACAAAAAATACTTCATCCATGGTAGTCCTTTGGTATCGCTGTGAACTCAATCGTTCTATCAGTAACAATTGTTGCTCAGTCTCACTTTTTGCTACAGGTGCTATTAATTTACCACCAATGGCTAATTGATCCAACAGTGGATCGGGGATGCCAAGTCCAGCAGCTGCCAGAATAATCCCATCAAATGGGGCAGCTTGAGGCAGACCGCGTATACCGTCAGCATAAATTAAGCGTAAATTAGCAATCCGAAAGGGGCGAAGTTTTGCCCTTGCGCTATCGTGCAGGGAACGGATGCGCTCGACGGAGTAAACCTCTTCAGCTAAAAGACTCAGTACCGCAGCTTGATAGCCACAACCCGTACCGATTTCTAATACGCGGCCCATTTTGTTTTGGCTTTGCATCAGTGCCTGAATCATCTTCGCCACAACGGAAGGCTTGGAGATGGTTTGCTCACGCCCAATCGGTAATGAAGAATCTTCATACGCCTGTGAAACTAATCCTGGATCAATAAAAGCATGCCGTGGAACAGTAGCAATCGCTTGTAATACTTCATGATGTGTCACTCCGCTCGCAGCAAGGCGCTGCGCCATCTGTCGTCTTGCTTGATCAAGTGCTTTGTCTGTCTTAACCACGTTTGTATTAGCCCCGATTCCAATTTCCAGATAACATACTTAAACGACGCTGTTCATCAGACAAATTTAACTGCAACGGTGTCAGTGAAAGATAGCCTTGATTGATGGCATCAAAATCGGTTCCATCTGATGCATCTTTAGCATCACCAGCAGGTCCAATCCAATAAATCGGATCACCACGTGGGCTTTTTTGCATGATCACAGGTTGTGATTGGTGACGATTACCTAATCTTGTAACGCGCCAGCCTTTGAGGGACTCATAGGAGTGATTGGGTAAATTAACATTAATTAGCGGTGCATGGTAGCCACCACCTAGGGGTAGGCCACCTTCGATGGCATTTTTCACCACATCATGGGCAATGCGTGCAGCATCTTCAATTTTTGCCCAGCCCCGATCGACTTGCGAAAAGGCAATTCCAGGAATACCAAACATCACACCTTCAATCGCAGCTGCTACCGTTCCAGAATACAGCACATCTTCACCCATATTCTCGCCTTGATTAATGCCAGAAATAACATAGTCGGGCATATCATCTAAAAAGCCCGTTAAAGCAATGTGAACGCAGTCTGTTGGTGTGCCATTGACGAATAAAAAGCCATCACGCTCACCGCCAGCGACTCGATGAATCGATAAGGGTCTTGATAAGGTTAAGGAATTTGATGCCCCGCTATGGTTTTGCTCAGGAGCAATGACCGTAATCTTCCCAAGTGGTCGCAACGCATTGACCAGTGCTAAAAGTCCTGGCGCCAAATAACCATCATCATTTGATACTAAAAAGTGCATGGAAAGTAGTTCAACCTATGTAATGTTCTGAAAACTGCTTTTTATCTTATTCTTATTTTACTGATTAAGTTTGACCTTTTGGAATTTTCGAACAAATATGATCAACTAAAAATAGGCTTTTGGAGAAATGCGCTCCCTCTGCAAAAACTAAAGGATTAACTACCAACGGGTTTTCGATCCATCATGGCCCGAGCAAGTGTTCCGGCATCAACATACTCGAGCTCACCTCCGACAGGTATACCTCTTGCAATCCTGGATACTTGAATCCCCTTCGTCTTTAAGATTTCTCCTAAATAATGGGCAGTAGCTTCACCTTCACTGGTAAAGTTGGTGGCAAGAATCACCTCTCTCACACTCGGAAATTGTGGATCTTCCGAAAAGATCCGCTGCATGAGTTTTTCAAAATTAAGTTCTTTAGGGCCCTGTCCTTCCATGGGAGATAAACGTCCCATCAGAACAAAATACAAACCACGATACGCGAGCGTTTGTTCGACCATCAATTGATCTGATGGGGTCTCCACAATACACAGGATTTGACCATCACGACGATCATCATCGCAGGTCTTACACAACTCAAATTCTGAAAAAGAATTACATTTCGAGCAATGACCAATGAGTTCAACCGCTTCTTGAAGCGCCACACCTAAACTCAAAGCACCCTGCCGATCATGTTGCAGTAAATAGTACGCCATGCGTTGCGCCGATTTAGGCCCAATGCCTGGCATTATTTTGAGCGCCAAAATGAGTTTTTGCAGAGCGTCTAATGCATCTCTGGATGTCTCTTGGTAGGGTGTCTTCAAAATGGCAACTTAAATCCTGGGGGCATCGGCATACCAGCAGTCGCGCCGGACATGCGGCTCTCTGCAGCAACTTCAGCTTGTTGATGTGCATCTGCAAGAGCTGTCACGAGGAGATCTTCTAACATTTCACGATCATCCATGACACTTGCATCAATTTGTACGCGTTTGATCATGTGCTTCCCATTGGCAGTCACTTTAACCATACCGCCAGCAGCTTGTCCGACAATTTCCAGGCTAGATAATTCTTCCTGGGCTTTTTTCATTTTTTCTTGCATCTGCTGAGCTTGTTTCATTAAGCCAGCAATTTGACCCTTCATCATATAACTTCCTCTCTATGTTCTTGATTCTTGACTTAAGATAATGGTCGTATCGACCCTTCAATCACGGTAACACCAATCTCTTGTTTGAGTTGCTCTAAAAAGGGATCGACAGAAACCGTCTTTTCTAATGCTGTTTTTGCTATCGCTTGATCTTCGGCTTCTAAATGCGCTACCGTCACCACTTCAGTACTTTTTTCAATCGTAATTTTAAACGGTATGTTGAAATACGTTTGTAGTCCCTCTGCAAGTATTTGAATCGACGAAGGCGTAGCTAACTGCGGTATATCGGTTGCTAGTTTGATAAAGACGGTACCTGATTTGTCTTGATAAGAAATCAAGGCCGTTTGTAAGGCAAACTGCCCTTCTAATCCTTTGAGTGCTAACTTCTTGACTGTATCGCGCCATGACTGCGGGGTTAGCTCCTCAAGAGACGCTGCACCTGCTGACAGATTTTTTGGCACTGAGCTTGAAACGACATTTAAAGCTGAGCTTACATCTGCCCTTGACGCTGATGGAATTGTAGAAGGTATCGAAGTTGTTCTAGCTGGCGCAGCTGATAAATTAGACGGTTTGGATAGCGCGGCTGGTACTTTAGGTTTACTCAATCCTTGTGGCGTTGGCGATGGCGGCGCTGATGGTGCAGATGGGGCTGAAGCACTTTGGCTAAGACCATCATCTGGCATAAAAGCGAGCATTCTGAGTAAGGTCATCATAAAACCGGTTTCTTCTTCCGGTGCTAAGAGCAAATCAGTGCGACTAGTAATAGCTATTTGATAAAACAGTTGCACTTCTTCTTTAGAGATCAAGTTAGCTAAGCGAACAATGTCTTGTGCTTCTGGCCACTCTTCTAGAACGGATTCTGGAATGACTTGTGCCATCGCAATTTTTTGCAGTAAAGATGCCAAATCTTGCAAAGCTGTTGTAAAAGAAATACTCATCAGTCCCATTTCTGAGCTGATATCAATTAAATCTTTACCATTTTTACTCGCAAGAGCATCAATCATGCGAATCAGATAGCGATCATCTAATGATCCGAGCATTTTTCTGACTGATTCTTCAGTCATGTTGCCAGATGAATACGCAATGGACTGATCGGTTAAGGAAAGAGCATCACGCATCGAGCCACGGGCCGATTTAGCAATAATGCGTAGTGCCCCTTCATGAACCTGAATCTGCTCTGCCGCCAAGACAGTTTTGAGGTGATTCACGATCAAGGAGGATGGCATCTGCTTAAGATTAAATTGCAAGCATCGTGACAGAACGGTGACTGGTATTTTTTGTGGATCAGTTGTCGCCAAAATAAACTTCATATGCGGTGGCGGCTCTTCGAGTGTTTTTAACATCGAATTAAATGCTTGATTGGTGAGCATGTGTACTTCATCAATCATAAAGACTTTAAATCGGCCACTCGTTGGTCCATACACAGCTTTTTCAAGTAAGGAGATCATGTCACCAATCCCGCGATTACTCGCCGCGTCCATCTCAACATAATCCACAAATCTGCCCGCATCAATCTCGGTACAAGCAGCACACTGTCCACAGGGTGTTGAGGTAGGTTGTGTAATGGGATTGTCAAGAGTCCCTGTACAGTTGAGGGATTTTGCAAGGATTCGGGAGATGGTAGTTTTACCAACTCCTCTGGTACCTGTAAATAACCAGGCATGGTGTAATCGATTTTGATCGAGTGCATGGCTCAGGGCCTGCACCACATGGTCTTGACCGATTAAAGATGCAAAGTTGCGGGGACGCCATTTTCTGGCTAAAGCTAAGCCAGGGGTGGGTAATTCAGAGGATTCAAATAAAGAGTTATCAGACATAAGTTATATTCTAACAACCATCAGGGTACAATAGTAACTGACGGGCCTCCCCGCATATTGGCATGGTAATCTGGTCAGGTCGGGAACGAAGCAGCCAAACCCATTTCCCAGTAGTGCCGGGGGTAAGGCTCGTCTCTCTTTACTCCAAGTGATTGTTTCAACTGGTATTAATAATTTAGATAGCTATTTGTATCACCGAACTCTGTCACCTAAGGGGATTAACTGCTTTTCTATTGGGGTGACACATGTCTAAATCAAATGGAATTTTTCAACGTGGAAGCTCTCACTATTTAAGAGTCATATTACCAAAAACTCATCTACTGCGTAGTTCATACAAAAGCGGCAAGGTTATTATTTCTCTTTAGTCTGAATAATGATCAATACGCTGCAACGGCGCCATCACTTCGGGGATCCCAACCACCTCGCAATATTCCCGAGGAATCACGAATGATGCAACCTGCATGTCCCATGGTTTCGTCCATTGCTCCAAGAATTTCAATATCATGACCCATCATTTTTAGTTGGTTAACCATTTGTGAATCAAAGCGCGATTCTAGCTTAAGGG
The DNA here is from genome assembly GCA_947448695.1 of Burkholderiaceae bacterium. Classification (GTDB taxonomy): domain Bacteria; phylum Pseudomonadota; class Gammaproteobacteria; order Burkholderiales; family Burkholderiaceae; genus Polynucleobacter. The sequence goes on along the minus strand of CANFOL010000042.1, from coordinate 11,400 downwards.
AGTCATTCGTTTGCCCCCATGTTCTTCCCAACAACCAACGAGGTCGGCTAATTGCATCTTGAGGATCAAGTCCGTAAATTGCTGTACGGGTAAAGACAGCGCATTGCGTTTGGGGTTGTCCATCCCCACCCATCGTGCCATAGACCATCGAGCGCCCATCATCAAAGATTGCCAATGCTGGATTGAGTGTGTGAAAAGGTTTTCGATATGGCTCAAGGGTATTTAACGCTTTAGGATCAAGAGAAAAACTGCAACCTCTGTTTTGCCAGTTAATTCCGGTTGTTGGTAAAACAATACCAGCACCAAACTCATGATAAATACTTTGAATAAAAGAAACGCAACGACCTTCACCATCAATCACCCCCATCCAAATGGTATCGGCCGGGCCTCGACCTGCACCCCAAGGTAGGGCTTGATTTGGATTAACTTGGGTAGCTAAGCTTTTTAAAAAATCAGGTTTTAAAAAATCTTGAGCAGCATGTTTCATGTAGGAGGGATCGGTCACAAATTGATCTCGTACTTTAAAGGCTTGTTTCGTTGCTTCTACACAATGATGAACGTATTCAGCGCTATCTACTTCAAAGCGCTTTAGATTGAGCTGATCTAAAATGCCTAGAATCATTAATGAGACGACACCTTGTGTAGGTGGCGTCATATTGAAGATATTTCCAACACTGTGTTGCAACCTTAGTGGGTCAATGAATTTGGCTTGATGACGACGTAAATCATCTAAGCGCAGTGGGCTACCAATGGTTTCTAACTCCTGGGCAATGACTTGAGCTAATTCACCTCGGTAATAATCTTCAGTACCTTTTTTGGCAATCTGAGAAAGAGTTTTGGCTAACCTTTTTTGTAAAAAGATACTTCCGGTTTGGGGACTTTGATCGTTTACCAAAAACGTTTCAGAAAAGCCCGGCTGCAAACTTAACTCCACTCGTTTTTTTTCCGTTAAAGCTGACTGACTATGCGTGACAGGAACGCCATGATTTGCATAATGTATCGCATCTTCGAGGAGGCGACTCAGTGGTAACTTACCACCTAAACTTTGTTTGGAGAGTTGGTGTGCTAAACCCCAACCAGAAATTGTTCCAGCAACCGTATTGGCTGCAATCGGCCCTCTAAATGGGATACTATTTTGTACACCTTGATCTGCATACCACTCTCGTGATGCCAATCCAGCCGCTGCCCCACAAGCATCAATGCCTCCGATGGCTTTGCCTGGTGCGTGGATGACCCAAAAGGAATCACCTCCTATTGAATTCATATGCGGGTACACCACGGCAATGGTCGCTGCAGCGGCAATCATTGCTTCAAGGGCATTACCACCCTCTCGTAAAACGGCTAAAGCTGATTCAGATGCCAACGAATGTGGGGCAACTGCCATACCCCGAATGCCCCATTTTGCTTGCATTAAAATCCCCTTAATATTTTTTTATTATTGATTAATTTACTTATTTTCGCGTAATTGTCGCTCAATCTCTGAACTTGAATCCGCTATATTTTCGTTTTGTTGAACTCCCTCAAGTGGATCAACCGATGGCGCATTAATGTCGATGATCGCAGTTGGTTTATCAACAAAATAAGTCACGGTTTCAGGAACAAAGATAATAATAGCAACCAAAATCAGTTGTAGCCCAACCCAAGGTAGCGCTCCCCAATAGATATCGGAGCTTTTGACAGAGCTAGGGGCAACCCCGCGAAGATAAAAAAGGGCAAAACCAAATGGCGGATGCATAAATGAGGTTTGCATATTAGCACCTAATAAAACTCCAAACCAAATGAGGTCAATCCCTAGTTTTTGCGCAACTGGAGCTAATAAAGGAATAATGATGAAGGCAATTTCAAAATAATCTAAAAAAAATGCTAAGAAGAAAACAAATAAATTAACTACGATTAAAAATCCAACTTGACCACCGGGTAAGTTCGACAGAAGATTTTCAATCCACAAATCACCATCAACTCCGCGAAAAGCTAAGCCAAAAACTGTTGAGCCAATCAGAATAAAAATCACCATTGCATTAATGCGCATGGTTGAGGTCATGGCCTGCCAAATTAAATCTTTTTGTAAACGTTTATTAAGGGCCGCTAAGAAAAGAGCTCCAACTGAACCCATTGCTCCGCCTTCTGTAGGGGTTGCTAGACCCATCAAGATGGTCCCTAGAACTAAGAAAATGAGCGCAAGGGAGGGAATAATTCCCCACAAAATACGTTTGATCAAGGTTAAGTCAATGGGGGGACGTGCTTCTTTTGGCAATGCAGGGACATCTTGAGGACGAACAATCGACAGAATGAAAATAAATAAACAAAATAACAGTACCTGAATGATGGATGGGCCAATGGCTCCGGCGTACATATCGCCTACTGACTTGCCTAATTGATCGGCTAAGATGATTAAGACTAATGATGGGGGAATTAACTGGGTAATAGTTCCGGATGCGGCAATCACACCAGTTGCAACTCTGGGGTTATAGCCATAACGCAACATGACCGGTAAAGAAATTAAACCCATCGCAATGACGGAGGCAGCCACTGTTCCAGTAATCGCTCCTAAAACAGCGCCAACGATGATCACTGCATAAGCCAGTCCACCTCGAATGGGTCCAAAAAGTTGTCCCAGTCCTTCCAATAGGTCCTCGGCTAAACCACATTTCTCTAGAATAGCTCCCATGAAGGTGAAAAAAGGGATTGAGAGAAGTAAATCATTCGAGAGAATCCCAAATACGCGATCTGGCAAGGCTTGTAAAAAAGTCGGTTGGAAAAAACCAAGCTCAATTCCGATCAACGAAAAAAATAAGCCCACCGCCCCAAGTGAAAATGCCGCAGGATAACCAATTAATAGAAACAATATTAAGCCCCCAAACATCAATGGGGCCAATAATTCGTGATTGATCATTGCAAAGGTCTTTCGTACTTGGGATCGATTTCAATCAATCCAATAATCGCTGCGTATCGTTTAATAATTTCTGAAATGCCTTGCAAGGTCAACATGAGAAAGCCCAAGGTGATCATTCCTCTTGCTGGCCAACGTATTAATCCACCCGGGTTGCTCGAGATTTCCTGTTGCAGAAAGGATGTAATAAAAAATTGCCATGAATACCAGCCGATAATGATGGTCATGGGCAAAAAGAAAACAAAACCCCCAATAAAATCCAGCCAAAGCCGAAATCTATTGGGGTATAAAGCGTAAAAAACATCTACTCGTACATGTTCATTGAGGCGAAAGGTAGTCGCTGCTCCTAACATCACCATGCCAGTGAACAAATACCACTGAACTTCTAACCACCCGTTTGAACTGATGTTTAATCCATAACGGATTAACGCATTACCGGCACTAACTAAAACGGAAATCAAGACCATCCAACTGGCTAATACGCCAAAACGATCATTTAATTGATCAACATATTTTGAAAAAATTAAAAATTGTTTTGGCATAAAAAGACTGTAGTGAGTGGCTTATTTGACTGGATTAGAGAGCATAAAACCGAGTAAGGTCTGCTCTGCAACTTTGTTCCACAAGAATTGATCATTGCGGAATTTTTTCCATGGCTCATAGATCTTCTTAAAGGAAGGATTTTTAGCTGCCTCTTCTTCATATAAATCAAAAGATGCTTTTTGGGCGGCCTTCATGATTTCAGGGGAATAGGAAAATAGCTTGACACCGTTTTTAACCAAACTTTGTAAAGCTATCGGATTTTTATAGTCATACTCAGACATCATGTCGATATTGCACTCAGCACAAGCTGACGCAAAAGCCTCTTGGTATTGTTTTGGCAGTTTTTCCCATTCTTTTGTATTTACGTACATGGAGTACATTGAGCATGCTTCCCACCAACCTGGGTAATAGTAGTTGGGGGCAATTTTATAAAACCCTAATTTTTCGTCGTCATAAGGTCCAACCCATTCAGCGGCATCGATCACTCCTTTTTCCAGAGCAGGATAAATATCGCCACCAGCGATTTGTTGGGGGATCGCACCTAATCTTGCCATGACCTCACCCCCTAAACCAGCGATGCGCATTTTAAGACCTTTTAAATCAGCAACTGTTTTGACCGGTTTTTTAAACCATCCACCCATTTGAGTGCCAGTATTACCCGCTGGAAAAGAAATGATGTTGTAGTCATTTAAGAATTCACGTTGGAGTTTCAAGCCCCCACCCCAATACATCCAAGCATTTTGCATCCTTTGGTTCATACCAAAAGGTACAGTTGTGTCAAAAGCAAAGGTCTTATTTTTACCAACAAAGTAGTATCCCGCTGTATGGGTACACTCAACGGTTCCCTGTTGAACTGCATCTACTGTTCCAAAGGCAGGTACGATTTCTCCAGCGCCAAAAATACGAATTTGGAATTTGCCATTGGTTAATTCAGAAACACGTTTGGAAATAAATTCACCGCCTCCATAAATAGTGTCCAAGCTTTTCGGAAAGCTTGAGGCACAACGCCATCTAATTTCAGGTAAAGATTGTGCAATCGCAGGTGCGGCAACAGCGCCCGCAGTTACACCAATTGCGGATTTGCTTAAAAAGTCACGTCGTTTCATTGAAGTCTCCTAGGCAATAAAAATTAAAGAATTTCGTTTAATTTAAATTGTCACAACGAGTTAACTTCTGACACTTGCCCCATTTGAATGCATGTAGACCTTTCTTGGTGCATGGCATTCTAAACCGAAATACACCTACAGAAACTTGACGATCTTTGAGAGGCCTTTTAAGAAATTCGAGTGGGTTAGAAATTTCCCGTAACAGTTGATATTGAAAGTATTACATTCGCCGCTACCATTTTGGACATATCAACATATTTTGTTACATCCTGATTAAGGCTCTCTCCTAAATAGCGTTCACTTTCCTCATTTTTAAAATTTGGAATAGTTTTTAATTTTTTATTCAGGTTTTGATTTCTTTGGCAGACATGGCCTACTCATTGCAAGCTTGTCTCCTAGCTAAATATATTTTTTATAAGCCTAAATCGCTAAGGCTTGGGTGATTATCTGGTCTTCTTCCAAGTGGCCATAAGAATTTACGATCAGATTCTTTGATCGGCAAATCATTGATACTGGCAAAACGACGCATCATCAATCCTTGCTCATTAAACTCCCAGTTTTCATTGCCATAACTCCTTTGCCAATTACCTGAGTCGTCATGACACTCATAAGCAAATCTAACGGCAATTCGATTTTCCGTAAAAGACCATAGCTCTTTAATCAGTCGGTAATTAAGCTCTTTAGCCCATTTGCGCTCTAAAAATTGTTTGACTTGCTCTCGACCGATGGGAAACTCAGCACGATTTCGCCAAACCGTATCTTCTGTGTAAACCAATGAAACTTTTTCTGGATCTCTCGTATTCCAAGCATCTTCCGCCATCCGAATTTTTTGAATAGCGGTCTCTTTTGTAAATGGTGGCAGTGGTAGTTTGGTTTGCATTATTCATTCCTGTTGAATCGGGATATCAGAAAAGTGTAATGTATTTACTCCAAAAAGAGTAAATGATTTATTCGGTAAAAATACAAATTAGAGCTTTTTATAGGCTGACCCAAAGGGGAATCGCTTTGTCTCTTTCAAACTTTCAGTCTTCTAATTTATCATTTTTGCAAAAAGATTGATGGCTACTCATAGTGATATCGGCAAGCAATAATCACTAGCTGATCCTTTTCAATTGCATAAACCAATCGATTAACATCATCAATACGCCTAGACCAAAGACCAGATAAGTTTTCTTTAAGAGCCTCAGGCTTTCCGATGCCATCCTCAGGATCCCTCATCGCATCTTTAATCAACAGATTGATTCGTTTGAGTGTTTTCTTGTCTTGCGTTTGCCAATAAAGATAATCTAACCAAGCAGCATTTGTCCATACCAACCTAGCCAGCATCTACTAATGCCTTGGTTTTGGTTTGACCTTTACGATATTGTGCCAATGATTTCTCTAAATGTTTAAGATTAGCTGGAGATTTTAACAAGTGGTATGTTTCCATCATGCTGTTATAGGTATTTAAAGACATGACTACAGCGTCTTCCGCATCTCTTCGTGAGATAACAGCTACATCACAATCAGCAACTACCTGATCAATTACTTGTTTCAATTGGTTTCTAGCATCTGAAAAATTAATAACTCGCATAAAAAAAACTCCTACATGTCTAATATATTGTACAAGTATACCACAGTCATTGTTTCAATGCTATTACATTTTGACCAATAATAGCAACATGATGCTACTGAAGAAAAATGCCTAATTACTTAGGTTTCACATTGATGTATTCATAAGGGCAATGGCGGCATTTCTTGTCACAGCAAGTCCCTCGATTGAGGTGTGCAAGACTGGTCATCACCAGATACCCAGTCTTAGGATCGATGTAGGTTTCTTGTCCGTTTTCACAAGCAAGACGATGAAGTTCTTCAATACTTTGCATCATGTTATTTTTAATAGATTCAGTCAGTATGAGTATTACTTCAATCAAATTTTAAAAAAGAAACTAGATTAAAAATGGGCTTACCGCTTTCATACTATAGTCCCAAAGTTCTTTTTGTAGTTTAGGGTTTTGCGCGAGCGGTGATAATGCTGCAGGTTTGCAATCTGAAAAATATTGTCCATTTGGAAATTTCTCATTCGTCAGTGCGCAGAATAGAGTTGTCTGGGACCCCTCTTTCGGGTTTTTAAGAACGGGTATCGAAGTTAACAGATTAAATGGTTGAGGCATATGACGCCAAATACCCGTCTTGATCACACCAGGATGCAAACTATAAGCAGTGATATTTTGATATTCAGGAAGTGTGACCAATTCTTTAATGTGCCAAATGTTCGCTAGCTTTGAAAACCCATATTCAGAAAATGCAGAAAAAGAGGAAGTTTTCGTACGTAGTGCATTCCAACTAGTAAAGTTACCTGATCGATGGGCATTACTGGCAACATTGATAATTCTGGAATGCGGGGTATTAGATAAAACAGGTTGTAATAAATGGGTCATTAAAAAATGTCCTAAGTGATTGGTGCCAAAGGCCAACTCATAGCCGTCTTTCGTCAAACCTTTTTGACCCAATACGCCAGCATTATTGATCAGGATATCTAGGGGTTCTTGAAATGATAAAAACTCTTGTGCTGCATGTTTCACAGACTGGAGATCATCGAGTTCAAGATGGATATAACGTGCTTTACATTGGGGAGCTACTTAACTTAGATGTTGAATGAGCTCTTTTGTTTTCTCTTCTGAACGATTCGCTAAAAATAAATGACAGTTTTGTTGAGCTAAGCCAATCGCTGTTTCATAGCCAATGCCCGATGTGGTCCCTGTAATTAAAACGTTTTTCATAAGCATTGCAAGTCAGGCGGTCGAATAATAGGTTAATGGTTGATTTGAGAAATGATCTTATCAAGTTCCTCATAGGTTTTAAATCCCATGATGGGCATAAAACTTCTTGGGGAAAAATCCCGCTCACCAATCATGATGGCAGGAACTGCCTGAAATCCCATCGTTTTAAACTCTTTTTCGTCCAAAACGACTTGTTTGGTAAAAATCGCATCATCTAATGCTTCATTGAGAACCGTGGTGTCAAGCCCAATACTTTTAGCGATCTCGAGGATTTCGTTTTGGTCACTAATATCTGTTTTTAAGTTAAAGAATGCTTTAAAAATGGCATGCGCCATCTCGAGAGACTTATTCTCTGCCCTGGCGTAGTAAACACTTTCTTGCGCAAGTCTGATATTGGGTAAGACTTTAGGACTAAAAAAGTGCAGATGCTCCTCGATCGCAATCAACTCTTGTGAGGCCGTATCCAGATTTTTTAAATACTCCTGAGACGGGGCTGAGAAGTTTTCTCGTGTAAAAAGCTCGAAGGATTTCCAGTGAATTTCTAATTTTTCAGGATACTTTTCTTTCAATTTTAGAAGAACAATCGTTTGGAGATAGGAAAACGGACACTCAAAATCTCCCCAAATTTGAATTTCAACCATGTAAATACCCTTTTTATGTAATTAAGTTAAAGTATGCATGAATACTTAAAAAACTTTTTGATCTATGTCTAAATCAATAAAAACTCTTCTCTTAATTGCTCTAACTTCTTCTGTTCAGCTTCAGGCTGAAGAATTGTCTGTTCAATTACAGAAATCTTGTGTCCAACAGCAATTAAGCGAGTATAAGGGCTTAAATAAACGCCCACTGAGTGCCCAAGACTTCGCTACCTACTGCTCTTGTGAGTCGGAATATATTCAAAAGAATACGACTGATCCGCAAAAAAATGAGCTCAGAAGTTCTAGTAAAACTCCTGCTTTTGTTGGAGATTTGAGAGTCAAAGCAATCAAGAGCTGTCTTGATCAAGGTCAAAAGATGACTTCCTAACCAAAATCCTACAATCACTTAAAAATTAAGAAAATCATGCTGCCAAACTTAGAGATCAAGCGTATTAACGGAACTCCAGAAAATCTACAAAACTACAATGACAAAGTCTTGCTCGTGGTCAATGTGGCAAGTAATTGTGGATTTACTGGGCAATATAAAGAACTGCAAGCCCTTTATGAAGAACTCCAGCCTAAAGGATTAGAAATCCTCGCTTTTCCGTGTAATCAATTTGGCGGCCAAGAGCCTGGTACGCCTGAGCAAATCCAAAGTTTTTGTGAAAAGAACTACTCGGTCACTTTTCCTGTTTTTGAAAAAATCGATGTGAATGGTTCCAGCACCCATCCCTTTTATGAATTTCTGAAGACAGCACTTCCAGGACTTTTAGGCACGACTTCCATTAAGTGGAATTTCACGAAATTTTTAATTGGTCGTGATGGTGTTCCTGTCAAAAGGTATGACTCAACCACTAAACCTAGTGCGATCGTAAGCGATATTAAAAAATTATTAGGCTAATTGAATTAGTCTGAATGATGTGATTGAATGAGGCAAATGAAGGCTTCAGAGTCAGATACTTCTCCATTGATTTGATCACATCAATTATCGTAAATCTTCGTAGTTGCCTTTGTAGGGAATAACGTGCCTTACTCCACCTTTGGGGTATTCCACATCACCTTTTCTGCGGGGGATTAAATGGATGTGACAGTGCCATACAGACTGTCCAGCGGTTTGCCCACAGTTCATGCCGATATTAAATCCATCGATTGTTGGATCTTGTTTGAGTAAGAGATCTTTTTGGGTATGCAACAAAGCATGGATGGCATTGACTTCGGGTTGAGACACTCCAAAATAGTCTAGGACATGTCGTTTGGGTATAAACAGTGAATGAAGCTCTGTGACTGGAAAAGCATCACGCACAACAAATGCTAATTCGTTTTCTTCAACGATACGTCCACGATCAATGGTTTGAACATCACAAAATAAACATCCCATATTTTTCCTCATTTCTAACAGTTATTAGCCAAAATTTGGCATTAAAAAACTTTTGATAGTCTTTAATAGCCACCATACAAAATATGGACTCTTAACTAAATAAACAACTCAATTCTATTGGAATTCTAATCACTCTAACTGATGAAAGTTAAAAGTGAGATTGATATTTTTTTAACTTTATCATTAATTGAAGAATAATTTAACCAATCATAACTTTCATATAACCATAAAACCACTTCATGGTTATATGACAATTTATCTTAAAATATTTCTCCCATATCGTATCTTTTTTGATACAATATTTTCATGATACCAATTAAATTAAAAGTTAAGTTTTTTAAAACAGAGTCAGGTTCAGAACCGGTAAGAGAATGGTTAAAACAATTAAATGTAATGGATAAAAAAGTTATTGGGACTGATATTAAAACAGTTCAATTTGGTTGGCCACTAGGAATGCCTCTTGTCGGATTTATTGAATCTGGATTATGGGAAGTTAGAAGTAAGTTACATAGTCATCGTATTGCAAGAGTTTTATTTATTTGTGAAAAAGGTTTCATGGTTTTAGTGCACGGCTTTATAAAAAAACAACAAAAAACACCGCTTCCTGATCTGCAATTAGCACGTAATCGAATCAAACAACTGAAAGGAATAATTCAATGAAATTAAAACATATCGGTTCTGATTTTGATGATTTTTTAAATGAAGAGTCTCTATTACAAGAGGCTACTGCTATTGCTGTCAAAAGGGTTATTGCTTGGCAAATCGAACAAGCTATGGAAAAACAAAATATTAATAAAACATTAATGGCAAAAATGATGCATACCAGCCGTGCTTCACTAAATCGACTTTTGGATGAAACAGATACCAGTTTAACTTTATCTACGTTATCGAATGCAGCCGTGGTTTTAGGTAAAAAAATTCAGATTAAACTGATACCTGCTTAAAAAATTAATAAGACCTCCCCCCATAGGGATATGCCTTTCCTATTTTAAGACTGTGAGTCTGAATTTCTACCCTGTGAAGTTTTCTTCCTCAAGAAGGCTGGCTTGATTGATTCTGCACTGATACTAAACTGAATGTTATCCACAATATCAGCAGAACGATTCTTCATGGAGCGAGACGCATACACTAATTCTTTTTCCAAACGTGCCCGATCTTTATCCTCCATCAGTTTACGCAGATATTTCACACTCTCTTGTACCCATGGATTATTACGAGAACGCTCTTCGAGTTCAATGATCATGCGCTCAACTCGTACCCAATCACCATCTCGCACCAAGTTTCTTGCTTCTCGTTGGATATCTGCCATCTCCACTTCTTGAAACCGCCTTGCCACGAGTTCATCCTCAGGTGCTTCAAGATACTCTTGAATACTCACCACCGGCATATCGAGTAATTTCGCAAAGAGATTGTGACGACGATTATGGCTATCAGTTACTACGAGTTCAATTTCAAGGATCGAACCATCGCGCTGAATATCAATCACTTCACGCATCGGCATGGTAAATGCAACCCACTTTTCTGATCCTAAAGCGATGCCTGAGATTCTCCAGGTATTTTTCTTGATGGAAAGATAGTCATTTCTCATCTTCAATTGACGACCTGAATAATGTGCAATCACTTCAACTTCTTTAAACACCAGTTGTGATAAATAACTCATTTCTGAATCAAAGGATTCTTGAAGATCTTCCACACGCTCGCCATACCAAGCATTACCTTGTCCGGCATTAGACATCGCGGTCATGAGCTCTTCATTGAAATCGAGTCCAAAACCTACCGTCGTTGTAGAAATCCCTACACGAGCAAGTTCAGTCACTTGATCACAAATACGATCTAAACGAACTATTCCAGCATTGGCTTGACCGTCAGAGAGCAATATCACGCGGCACAGATTATCACCGTTAGATTCTGGAGCTAAGATCTCAGCGCCTTTTAACTGATCTGACCTAATTTTTAGTACCACTCCCAAAGAGAGGATTTTTTGATAATCTATCTCTAAAAGGAGTAAAAAATGCCTAAAGGTCAACGTATTAAACCGGAACAAATTGTGATGTTATTGCGTCAAGTCGAAGTTTTGACTGCC
>CANFOL010000041.1 GCA_947448695.1 Burkholderiaceae bacterium | reverse complement strand
TGAAATAGCATTAAAGATGAGCTTTCATTATTGGCGCAATCTCGGCAAAAGTGATAAAAATCGATTTATTTGTTTAAAGAATAGTTATCACGGCGAAACCTTAGGCGCACTTTCTGTTACTGATATTCCAATCTTTACAGATGCCTATAGTATTTTAACTCGTCAACCAATCATGGTTTCTTCACCAGATGCGCGTTTGGCTCCAGACGGAGTATCTGCAGAGTCTTATGCTAAGTCCTGTTTAACGGAATTAGAGAAACTTTTACAATCGAGCCACTCTCAAATTGCGGCCATCATCATTGAACCAATGGTTCAATGTGCGGCGGGTATGGCAATGTATTGCGCTGATTATTTAAAAGGACTCAGGTTATTATGCGATCAATATGATGTGCATTTGATAGCAGATGAGATTGCAGTTGGTTGTGGCCGTACAGGCAAATTTTTTGCCTGTCAGCATGCCAACATTTGGCCGGATTTAATGACGCTTTCCAAAGGTATCTCTGGTGGATATTTACCACTATCCGTTGTTTTATCTACGGATGCAATTTATGCTGCTTTTTATGGCGATAGTTCCTCACAGGGATTTTTACACTCACACTCTTATACCGGCAATCCTTTAGCTTGTGCCGCCGCTCTAGCTTCTTTAAAGATATTTGAAGACGAAAACTATTTAGCAAAGAATCAAGTTTTATCGCAGCAGCTTCATGATGCTTTCGCCTGGGTCGCAGATGATATTCGTACTCAAGATGTTCGCCAATTAGGTACGATCTTCGCTTTTGATATCAATTCACAAATTGCTCCACCTCAATTTTCTAAAAACTTTTATGCCAAAGCATTAGAGCATGAGCTACTGATCCGTCCGATTGGTCATACTGTATATGTGATGCCTCCATATATTTTGACTAAGGAACAAATTGATTTTTTATCCTCTGCTGTTCAATCTACTCTGAATGATGTCTGCCCAATATGATTGATCCATGGTTAGAGGCTCTTGATCAAGCCAATCATCATCTGCATCAGCAAGGCTTAATCCGGCAATTAAAGTTACGCTCATCGCCGAATGGTCCATTTGTCGACATAAACGGTTCGCAATTATTATCTTTTTCTAGTAATGATTATTTAGGCTTGAGTAATCATCCCCTATTAAAGAAAGCGATGGCGGAAGGTGCTGATATTTATGGCACTGGAAGTGGTGCTAGCGCCCTTATCAGCGGTCACTCCACGGCTCATCATCTCCTTGAAAATAGACTCGCGCAAACACAATCACTGCACATTCCAAATGTAGCAACATGTTTTATCAACACTGGATTTATGGCTAATATGGCTATGATTACTGCTCTTGCTAGTCTTGGAAATATCTCTATCTATTCTGATACGCTTAATCATGCTTCCATTATTGATGGCATTCGGATGGCAAAAGTCCAATCTCAAGCGCAGGTATTTGTTTATCCGCACAATGATGTTGAAACACTTCAAGCTTTGCTCACTCAAGATCCTTGTCCTCATAAACTCATCGTCACGGATAGTGTATTTAGTATGGATGGAGATTTTGCTCCGATCCAACAGTTGGTCAAAATTGCGGAGCAACATCAAGCCCTTTTATTCCTGGATGATGCGCATGGCTTTGGGATATTTGGTAAAAATGGACATGGATGTCTTGAGCACTTTGATATTTGTTCTCCAAACATTATTTATATGGGAACCTTAGGCAAGGCTGTGGGTGTGTCAGGTGCATTTATTGCCGCTCAGAAATTTTGGATTGAGTGGTTAATACAAAAATCACGACCCATCATTTACTCTACCTCTCCCTCTCCTGCAATTGCTCATACCGCATTAAAAAGTATTGAACTCATTAAGTCTGAGGAGGGTCTTAATAAAAGAATGCACTTATTTAATTTAATTTCTTATTGGAATCAAAGATCAAATTTTACGCCGTGGCATGTTTTACCTTCTTCATCTGCCATACAAGCGCTCATTATTGGTACTAATAATAAGGTAATGGAAGTTTCAAAATCATTACATCATTCAGGTATATGGGTCCCAGCCATTCGTCCACCTACCGTCCCAGAACATACGGCAAGACTGAGAATTACTTTAAATGCAGATCATTCTTTTGCACATATCGATTTACTAGTTGACGCGCTCTCTAAAATTGAAAGTAATTTGGGATGAAGTCCAAGAGTTTTTTTATTACAGGCACGGATACCGAAGTTGGTAAAACTTTAATTGCTAGCGCCTTAATTCTGAAACTTCAAGAGTCCGGTTTAAAAACTGTTGGTTATAAACCTGTTGCTGCGGGTATGCGTGAATGCGATGGAAGTTGGATCAACGATGATGTAGAAAACCTCCTAAAGGTAAGTCAGAGAGTTGCCCCAGAACTTCAAACCAAAGATATTTGCCCATATATTTTAAAACAGCCAGCGGCCCCTCATTTAGTCGCTCAAATCGAAGGTGCTCACCTCGATATACAGGTGATGCTCCATCAATATTATGCACTTCAAGGTAAGTTTGATTCTGTAATTGTTGAAGGTGCCGGTGGCTTTTTAGTTCCAATTGATGAACAACATAACCTAGGTGATTTTGCTCAAGCAATTAATTTACCCGTTATATTGGTCGTCAATATCAAGCTTGGGTGTATTAACCACTCGCTTTTAACAATTGAAGCTATTCAAAAAAGAGGGTTAGAGATCTATGGTTGGATTGCAAATGTTTGTCAACTTGGAACTGAATTTTCTAATGAAAACATCGTTAGCATTGAAAAAATTCTTCAATTAAAGTACGGGGTAAATATGATTGGAAAAATCCCTTATCTAGAAAATATTTCTAAAGACTGTATATATTCCGACAAGAGTTTGAAAACAGTTTTTAACATTATCTAATTAAGTCGCTTTAAGCATAAATTTCAAATCTTATTCATTTCATAAGATAGGTAAAAATAAATCACAAATACCTAAATATACTGCTTAATTGTTTTTTACATTTAACAGAATGTAACTTTTTCTTCTACAATAAAACGATGAAATACAACGTATGCCTTATAAGTCCCCCTAACTATATCCATGTTCTTGCCTTTTGGGAATTGGCAGAATTAATTCATTTCTCCCTTATTGAATTAGGTCATGAATCTTCACTTCAATTTAAGAAAATGGAAAAGGGTGCTATCAATATAGTATTCGGTTGCCATTTACTGAATACTGAATTAATACCTAAGGTTCCAAAATCAACAATTTTTATAAATACTGAACAAATTTATCTGAATAACAATCAATGGAATAATAATATTTTCGAGTGGGCTAAACATTTCGAGTTTTGGGATTACAGCGAAAAAAATATTCTTAAATTTAAAGAACTCGGTATTCAAAATGTAAAGCTGTTGAAGATTGGCTTTCAAAAAGAATTATCTCGAATAACAAAATCTCCTCATCCAGAAATTGATATATTGTTTTATGGCTCCCTAAATGAAAGACGCCAGAAAATTCTCAGGCAATTAGAGAATAAAGGCTTAAAAGTTAAGTCCGTTGTGGGTTTATATGGCAAGGAACGCGACCAATTAATTTCAAATTCAAAAGTAGTTTTAAATCATCATTTTTACACATCAGAAATATTTGAAATAGTTAGAGTTTTTTATTTGCTTTCAAATGCAATTCCTGTAGTGGGGGAGGTAAACAATACAACCTCTATAGATGAAACATACAAAAATGCTATTTGTGCAGCCCCTTACGATGAAATTGTTGAAGCTTGCGAAAAGCTTATACATCATGCTTCAAATAGAGAAGCCACTGCTATGCATGGTTATGAAGTGATCTCCAAGTTACGCCAATCTGTGTTCACTAGCCTCCTGATTTAGAGCGTAGGTCTTTTTTATGATTTTCTTACAATAGTCGATGAAATTTACCGCCTTTTTATTCACTCAAACTAAAAGCAATAACTTGCCATAAGTAATGTTAAAAAACTTATTTGTAATTACTATCAATTTTTTATCTATTGGAAATTAAGTTTTTTTCTTAAATCTAAATATTTTAAAATTTGAATACTAAGTTGTTTCAACACTTTATAAAAAACCCACTGTTTGCACAGTGGGTTTAAATTACATCTTTTTCTACATTTTCTAAATCAAGTAGGATCAAGTCCTACGAGAAATTAGAAAGTGTGAATCATACCAACGCCATATGCTGTTTGGGTTGTGTTAGGTAATGCAGCCATACCTTGAACTTGAACAGATGGTGATGTACCAGTTTGTCCACCCATTACTAAGAAGTTACCATACGCTGAAGTTGAGCCGTTCAAAGAACCAGCGCCATTTTTAGCCATGTTCACTTGGAAATAAGCTGTGGTACGCTTACTTAAACTGTAACGTGCTTGGAAGTTGTACTGGCTTGAATCAGCCGTTGTCACCATATAGCTACCACCTACAATAAGGGCAGGAGTTGCTTGATAAGACGCACCAAGCATGATTACGTTAGAGTTGTAAATAGAAGGTGTAGTTGCAGCTGCAGTGGTTTTGTCAGCAGAAGTTCTTGTCACTGGAGTAGTAGCAGTATAACCGTTCATGACGTTCACACCACTAATATAGTTAGTGTTATCGCCTTCACCGTGTGCCCAACCTACGCCCAACTGAATTGATGGAGTAATTTTATACTTTAAGCCAGCCAAATAACCAGTTACATCACCACCGTAGTTTGCTGCTGGGCAAACGACAGAAGTTGAGCCAACACCAACAGTAGGAGCAGCACCAGCAATTGCGTTTTTGCCTGTGTAATCATAGGCGGCTGTTGCACCACATTGAGCGGTATTACCTGTTGCACTCATGCTTGTTCTCTTTTGATAAGCAGCATTAATATCTAAGTTACCAGCAGAGTAGAAAGCGCGTAAGTTCGTTGCTGTACCATCAGACCAGCCACCATCAATAGTGTTGTTTGCTGCGTACTGAAGTTCTAATTGAAGGCCACCCATAACAGGTGTCAAGTAACCAATTGCGTTACGGTTATAGTCTTTTATAGAGTAACCAACTGCTGAACGTACTCCGTTTGCTGTATTACCCATCAATGGCATTAAAGCTCCTGATGCAGTTACGATTGGGTTAGCTTGTGTACCTAAACGTAGTTCACCGAAGTTGCCTGAAAGACCAGCCCATGCTGCACGACGGAAAATACCTTCACCGTTTGTGCCGCCGTTGTTTGTATTAGCATCGCCTGTCAAAGTGAAGTTAGCTTTCATACCGCCACCTAAATCTTCAGTGCCCTTCATGCCCCACTGTGATGAAGCAATTGCGCTGTCATAGTAAGCGAAACCATTGCCTGTAGCTGGAGCACCAGTAGCTATCTTAGCTGCTGCAGTTCCTGTTGCGTCTAAACCAGGAATTGTAGTGCTGCCAGCAATACCACCGTTTGTAATGTATACCGCACCAGCGTCGATGATACCATACAATGTAACGCTAGATTGAGCTTGTGCTGCGCTTGCAAATGCGCCTAAAGCGGCGAGTGCGAATAGCGATTTTTTCATTCGTAAATCTCCATATTAAAAAAGAAAACTATTTAAAAAACTACTTCCCTGACATCAAGGAATATCCTAATCATCCACTAAACTTGTTCTTATTTCATTAAACTTTAGGTAGAAGTGTTGTTTTTTGTGGATTTTGGGCAAACTTTATGGTTTGCGTTGCTAAAAGACAACGATTTTTGTTGCTTTTACACCCATCAAACCACCGCAAATACCTCTAACTCAAAACTTGTACTCTTATATAGAATAAGCCTTAGGGGTTTAAACGGGATCTTTTGACAACTCTTCTTCGTCATCTTTGGGCCTAGGTTGATAGAACCTGGCAATCAAAAGACCTAATTCAAATAAAACACACAAGGGAATGGCTAAAAGTAACTGGGACATAACGTCCGGAGGGGTCGCTACGGCAGCAATCACAAATGCTCCAACAATGACATAGGGGCGCATTTCTTTTAATTTGGCTAATGTGACGATTCCCATTCTCACAAGAACGACCACAACCACCGGTACCTCAAAAGTAAATCCAAATGCCAAAAAGGTAGTCATAGCAAAACTAAGGTACTTATCAATATCCGTACTCATGTCGGCACCTAAAGGTGCGTTGTATTGCACCATAAACCCAAAAACAGTCGGAAATACTAAAAAATACGCAAATGCCATACCAATTAAGAACAAGGTATATGTACTAATTACTATGGGTAAGGCAAGTTGTTTTTCATGTTGATACAGTCCTGGGGCAATAAAAGCCCAAATTTGATAAATGACGACGGGCAAAGCCAATACAAAAGCTGCCATAAAGGTAACCTTAATGGGTACAAAAAATGAGCCCGTGACATCCGTCACGATCATGTGGGAACCCTCAGGTAAAGCCTTCAACATTGGATCAGCTAATAAATGAAAAATATCTGGCGCCCAATACACCATACTTAAAAAAATAACTAAGACCGATATTGAGGCTTTCATGATCCGGTCTCTTAATTCGACGAGATGGCTAAAAAAGGTCTCTTCTTGTGGGTTGGCGTCCTGCGGAGTATCACTCATCTTATTGAATTACCCAAAAAAAGATTTGGTAGCGGAAGAGCTCATCGAGGCTCGTCTAAATCGTTTGACTCTTGCAGCACCAGATTGAACTCGAACTTTAATCCCATTCGAGTGTTTAAACCACATTGGCACTGCACCTTTTTTATTACGCCAAGACTTTCGCCCTTGGCGTTGCCCAGCTTCAAAAGTGTCAATTCTGGGGGTATATATACTGTTGTCGTTTTCTGACCAGTTACTATCTGTACTCGTCGTAATCGACGAGGAAATCTCATTCACGGTGGAATTGACTTCAGCCACTTGCGATGAAATCACTTGATCGAGCTCTTTAAAATCATTTCTTGCAGTATTAAAGGCCGCCGTAGCAGCTTCCTTCATTTTTTTGAGCTCTTCTTGCTCCATTTGCCGGCTGACCTCTTGTTTAACTTCCGACATATATCGTTGCGCTCGCCCAAAAAGATTTCCCGCAGTTCTCGCAACACGTGGCAAGCGCTCTGGACCTAATACGACCAAAGCAACTACAGAAATTAATGCAATCTTAGAAAGGCCAATATCAAACATATTAGACTTCTCGCAAGACGCTTTGGTACAACTTAGCCAACATTAACGTACTTCTTTAGAACTAACGTCAACAGTATTTGGATCTTTGGCTGTTTGAGTTTGTGTTGATTGCGCAACTTGTTGCGTTGCCTGTTCAGCTTCAGCTTTAGCAGCGTCTTCATTTTTCATGCCATCTTTAAAGCCTTTGACCGCAGCCCCCATATCTGAACCTAAATTTCTTAATTTTTTGGTACCAAAAATTAAAAGCACCACTGCTAATACGATTAGCCAATGCACTGGACTCATTCCACCCATAACTTCTCCCTCAAATATATTAAATTAACCCGGTAAATTGTGTTTCCATGGTCTTGGCCCTGCTAACACGTGTATATGCAAATGGTATACCTCTTGACCGCCATCTGCACCGTTATTTACTAAAACTTTAAATCCTCCTGATTGCCCAGGGCGTGCGCCAGCTTCTAATGCTATTTTTGGTGCTAACACCATCATTTTACCTAGTATTTGTTGATTTTCCATAGTGGTATCGGCAAGCATTGGAATATGCATTTTAGGAATGATTAAAAAATGGATAGGGGCGCTGGGATTAATATCATGAAAAGCCAAAATGTCTGCATCTTCATAGACTTTCTTGCTAGGTATCTTACCTTCAATAATTTTGCAAAAGATGCAATCTGGATCGTGATTCAATAAATTCTCCATAATGATTCGGTTTTACTTTGGACGCGATGCTTTTTCAGCTATCCCACTAACGCCCTCACGTCGCTGAAGTTCTTGTAAGACATCCTCAGGACGTAAATTGAATTGTGCCAAAAGAATAAGGCAATGAAACCATAGATCAGCCACTTCATTAATTAAATATTGAGGTTGATCTACAGATCCTTGCTTCATGGCATAACGCGCATCTTTTGCGGCCATGATTGTCTCAGAAGCCTCTTCGCCAATTTTTTTTAATATTGCATCATCACCTTTAGTCAATAAGCTGGCAACATAGGATGAATCTATCTGGATACCTTCATTAACTTGTTTTTTTCGTGCTGCAATGACATCAGCAACATGTTTAAGTACTTCACTTAAATCTTCTTGGGTATTGCTCACAAATTTTCTCCCAATCGGTTTTGCCATTGTAATTTCTCACCCTCTTTAAGAAGTGGCTGAAAAAAACAGTTCGGTGCGCCAGTATGGCAAGCGATACCTCCAACCTGCTCAACGAGTAACAATATCGTATCGCCATCACAATCCAATAACACTTGTTTCACATTCTGAAAATGTCCGGACTCTTCACCTTTATGCCAGCGTCGACCCCTGGATCTGGACCAGTAAACGGCTTGACCTAGCTCGACAGTTTCTTGTAATGAGGATGCGTTCATCCAAGCCATCATCAGCACTTCTTTGCTAGTGATATCTTGAGCGATGACAGGGATTAGACCCTGCTCATTAAACTGAACTTGTTCCAACCAGTTTTTTGGATTTAATGGATTCATCCAAACATTCTATTGCATGCGCTAAAGAAACTCTAGCGTACAGTGATTCCTTGTTGGGCTAAAAAGCTTTTTGCTTCTTTTACGGTGTATTCACCATAATGAAAAATACTTGCCGCAAGCACTGCATCAGCATGTCCTTGAAGGATACCATCGGCTAAATCTTGCAGATTACCAACCCCGCCAGATGCAATGACCGGAATCGATACCGTATCACTTACTAAACGAACAAGCTCTAGATCAAAACCATTCTTGGTACCGTCACGGTCCATACTGGTCAGCAAAATTTCCCCAGCACCTCGATCACAAACCTCTTTTGCCCATGCAATCGCATCGATACCCGTGTTATTTCTTCCGCCATGAGTAAATACTTCCCAACGCTTTGGTCCTGTTTGTTTTGCATCAATTGCAACCACAATGCATTGTGATCCATACTTAGCACTTGCCTCTGAGACTAAATCAGGTCTTGCTACCGCAGAAGAGTTCATACTCACTTTATCGGCACCCGCATTTAATAGTCGTCTCACATCTGCCACTTCACGCACTCCACCGCCAACAGTTAACGGAATAAAAACTTGAGAAGCAACTTCCTCAATGATGTGGAGAATTAAATCTCGACCATCTGATGTCGCTGTTATATCTAAAAAAGTGATTTCGTCAGCACCTTGATCGTCATATCGCTTAGCAATCTCAACTGGGTCGCCGGCGTCTTTGAGCTCAAGAAAGTTAATTCCTTTGACAACCCTACCTGCTGTGACATCAAGGCAAGGAATAATGCGTTTAGCAAGCATGGGGATTCTTAATATTCTGGCGGATTTTTTTCATCCGCATATTTTTGAGCTTCTGTGAGGTTGATATTACCGTTATAGATAGCACGGCCTGCAATCACCCCAATCACGCCATCTTCCTCAATTTCACATAACGCATCTATATCCTTCAAATTGGTCAACCCACCGCTTGCAATGATTGGAATGGACACGGCTTGCGCAAGCCTTAAAGTGGCTTCAATGTTAATACCCTGCAACATGCCATCTCGTCCGATATCGGTGTAAACAATTGCTTCAACACCATAATCTTCATATTTTTGCGCAAGGTCGATGACTTCATGGCCAGTTAACTTACTCCATCCATCGGTTGCAACTTTCCCATCTCTCGCATCCAAGCCCACCATAATGTGTCCGCCAAAAGCCAAGCATGCTTCTTGTAAGAAGCCTGGGTTTTTAACCGCGGCAGTGCCAATGATGATTGTTTCTAAACCGTCATCGAGTAAACGCTCAATGGTTTCGAGATCACGAATACCGCCGCCGAGTTGGACTGGAATCTCGTCACCGACTTCTTTCAAAATCGACAAAATGGCAGACTCGTTTTTTGGCTTTCCAGCGAATGCCCCATTTAAATCAACTAAATGTAATCTTCTCGCCCCTTGATTGACCCAATGTCGTGCCATTGCGGCAGGATCTTCAGAAAACACGGTTGCTTTATTCATATCACCTTGTTCTAAACGAACACAGTGACCGTCTTTTAAGTCAATTGCAGGTATTAGCAACATTTAAGGATTCCAACGTGTAAAGTTTTGATAAATTCGTAGTCCATCTTTGGCGCTTTTTTCAGGATGAAATTGTGTAGCAAAGATATTATCTTTTGCAATCGCACTTGTAAACAAACCGCCATAATTGGTCGTTCCGAATTCATGATTTTTATTCTCAGGTACTACATAATAACTGTGAACAAAGTAAAAACGTGCATGATTTGGCACGCCCTCCCAAAGTGGGTGCATTTGTTGCTGAAAAACCTCATTCCAGCCCATATGCGGAACTTTGAGATGTGTGCCATCCTCTTGCATAAGATTTGATTTGAAACGAATGACTTTTCCTGGAAGTACGCCAAGACAGTTTGTGGTTTGGTTGGCTGTATGTGACTCATCACTTTGTTCAAAAAGCATTTGCTCGCCAACGCAAACCCCAAGCAGGGGTTTGTTATTCATGGCCTCTATCAAGGCTTCGTAAAGACCAGAATTTTTTAAGTTCTGCATACAGTCCGGCATGGCGCCCTGACCCGGCAAAATAATTCGATCGGCTTGTTGAATCTGTTCAGGTTGGTGCGCAATGACGACTTGACACTCAGGAGCAACTTTTATCAACGCCTGCGCAACTGAGCGAATATTGCCCATCCCATAATCAACGATCGCGATATTAGACAAAACTCATACCTTATGAATGGTCGATTTACAGACTTCCCTTGGTGGATGGAATAGTTCCTAGCGCTCGTTCATCGATGGTCACAGCCATTCGAAGAGCACGTCCAAATGCTTTAAATATTGTCTCAATTTGATGGTGAGCGTTCACTCCACGAATATTATCGATATGTAAAGTAACGCCGGCATTGTTCACAAAGCCCCTAAAGAACTCAATACTTAAGTCGACATCAAAGGTGCCAACCCGGGCTCTCGTAAAGGGTACGTGAAACTCAAGTTCTGGCCTGCCAGAAAAATCAATCACGACTCTGGATAGAGTTTCATCTAAAGGAACGTAAGAATGTCCATAACGAGTCAGGCCGGCTTTATCACCAACCGCTTTTGCAATTGCTTGTCCAAGAGTAATACCAATATCTTCTACGGTATGGTGATCGTCAATATGGGTATCGCCATTTGCCGTAACCGATAAGTCGATCATGCCATGACGAGCAATTTGATCGAGCATATGATCTAAAAAAGGCACGCCCGTATTTAATTCGGAGCGACCGGTACCATCCAAATTGATTTTCAATTGGATCTGGGTTTCAGAGGTGTTACGATTTACTTCTACTTGTCTCATTCCGTCATAATATCATTCGTTGATCAATTATCGTTATTTAGAAAGTCTTTTTATGTCTCGTTTTTGGAGCAAAACCGTCCAACAGCTTACTCCCTACACGCCAGGTGAGCAATTACAAATTGCTGATTTAATTAAATTAAATACGAATGAAAACCCGTACGGACCTTCTCCAAAGGCACTTGCAGCGATTCAAAATAACTGTAATGACACTTTACGTCTTTATCCCCCTCCAGACTCAGGTGCTTTAAAAGAGACTATCGCCAAAAATTATGGCTTAAATCAAGATCAGATTTTTGTGGGCAATGGCTCTGATGAGGTTTTGGCACATATATTTTTAGGCTTGTTCAAACATGAAGCTCCTTTATTATTTCCAGATATTAGCTATAGCTTTTATCCTGTATATGCAGACTTATATGAAATTCAGACGGTTCGGATCCCTCTTAATGAGCAATTACAAATCCAAATCGATGACTATATTGCTCATCCTCTAAATGGTGGCATTATTTTTCCAAACCCGAATGCTCCTACCGGGCAAGGTATTCCTCTTGAAGAAATCGAACGTTTACTCAAAGCCAATCGCAATAGCGTTGTTGTGATTGATGAGGCATATGTCGATTTTGGTGCCCAATCCTGTGTTTCGCTAATCAATCAATATGATAATTTGCTTGTAAGTCACAGCTTATCCAAATCTCGATCCTTGGCAGGTTTGCGTGTTGGATATGCAATGGGACACCCGCAATTAATTGCGGGTCTTGAGCGCGTGAAAAATAGTTTTAATTCTTATCCCTTAGATCGTCTTGCACAAGCTGGCGCTCAAGCGGCAATTTCTGATCAAGCCCATTTAAAGAATACCAGTCAAAAAGTGATTGATAGTCGCAATCATTTGATTCCTGAATTAGAAGCCTTGGGTTTTAATACACTTCCATCAGAAGCAAATTTTGTATTTACTACCCATCCCAATTTAACGGGTCAAGAGATTTATCAAGGACTGCGCGATCAAAAAATACTCGTGCGCCACTTTAATGCCCCACGGATTAATCAATATGTTCGTATCACGATTGGTACGGAGCGTGAGTGCGCCGACTTGATTCGTGCATTAAAACATCTTCTGAAAGCTTAGTTATTTTTAGGTAAGGCGAAATACTTTGTTGTTTTATCTATTTGCTGCCGCACGATGTGCGACCTGAAATCCATGAAAAACGCTGACATGAAGCGTCCCAAGTTTAGGGGTATTTCCATGCAATTTTTTTGCTGGCACTTTGAAATACTCCTCAGTCCAAGGAAGATCAATCATGACTTTAAAATCAAATTTTGTATCGTAGGCTAAACCAGCAAGAGCGTAAGCTACCGGATCATTTATTTGCGTAATTGCAACTTCACCCATCTTTAATTAAGTTACATTTTTAGAAGTCCCGTAAACCACACGCACAAAACTCCCGTCTTCCCGTTCCTCCACTCCAACCAAGAGGGCAGGGCGAGGTTTAGGTCCAGGGTCACAATTCGGTAACTCTGGAAACAAACACCAAACGAAGTCTCCTATTGAGGGTACATCCTAGGTCATGCAAATAAGTCTTTACGAGACAATACCTTACCTTTTGGTAACTGTTTTTCAGCATGCGCACGTAACATTTTTATTTGCTTGGTGGTTAAGGGGCCATCATCAGCCTCGTAAGCTGGCAAAACATCGGCTGCAAATTTAGATAAAGCCAAGTGAATCGCTTGAGTTTCGTTTATATCTAACTCTTTTGCTATTGCTTTAACCGTCGCTCGTGTAACACCAAATTGAGTGTCCTTTGAACAGAATTTAACCAGTATATTTTTATTTGAATTGTCCATTGAATACCCTTTATTGTATATATCTAATCTATACTTTTTTGGTCATTTGTCTAGAGCTGGAAAGGCAAAACAACCTCGTATTACAGGAACTCTTATTTTGTAAAATCTGGTTTATTTTTTAAGGCGCATTTGTGCCGCCATAGCATGCGCTTGTAAGCCCTCGCCCATAGCTAAGGTATTGGCAATTTTGCCTAAGGTATTTGCACCTTCTTCGCTGACCTCAATCAAACTTGATCGTTTGACAAAGTCATACACACCAAGTGGTGATGAAAACCTCGCTGTGCGTGATGTGGGTAATACGTGATTGGGCCCAGCACAGTAATCCCCCAAAGACTCACTCGTATATTGACCCAGAAAAATGGCTCCCGCGTGACGAATCAATGGCAATAATTCACGTGGATTAGTGGATGATATTTCCATATGCTCTGGAGCAATGTAATTCGATATTTCACAAGCTTCTTGCATATCTTTGACTAAAATCATGATCCCGCGTGTTGATAACGAAGTTTTAATGACCTCTTTACGTGGCATTTGTGGCAGTAATTTTTCGATACTCTTGGCTACTGCTTCAATGTAATTTGCATCAGGACAAAGCAGAATCGACTGGGCCAACTCATCATGCTCTGCTTGCGAAAACAAATCCATTGCCACCCAATCAGGATCTGTTGTACCATCACAAATCACTAAAATCTCTGATGGGCCTGCAATCATATCAATGCCAACTGTGCCAAAAACACGTTTTTTTGCACAAGCAACATAAGCATTTCCGGGTCCAACAATCTTATCTACCGCAGGAATTGTAGATGTCCCGTACGCTAGCGCCCCAATCGCTTGAGCTCCACCAATAGTAAAAGCACGATCAACACCTGCCACATAAGCTGCCGCTAAAACTAACGGATTATGAATACCATCTGGCGTTGGAACAACCATGATCACTTCTTTTACTCCTGCAACTTTGGCAGGAATAGCATTCATTAAAACCGATGAGGGATAAGCAGCTTTTCCACCAGGAACATATAGACCAACGCGATCAAGCGGTGTTACCTGCTGTCCAAGTTTGGTTCCATCCGCTTCGGTATATTCCCAAGAGTGACAACCCGATTCAATCATTTGACGTTCATGGTAAATTTTCACTCGATGCGCTGCCGCCTCTAATGCGCTTCGTTGCTCTTGAGGTAGCTGATCAAAAGCACTTCTCATTTGAGCAGACGTCAACTCTAAATCTGCCATCGATGTGGCACTGAGTCGATCAAATTGCTTGGTCAAACGAAGAACTGCATCATCTCCGGTGTTCTGAACTTCCCGCAAAATATGAACAACGGTTTGCTCAATCGAGCCCGAGTCCTCTTCAGAAATGTGAAGAAGATTTTTTAACTGTGCATCAAAATCTACACTAAGGGTACTAAGTCGTCGCATCATGATGTTTAATTTTCTGCGGCAAGAGCAAATGCATCTAAAAACTCTTGCATCTCAGAACGATGTCTTTTATGTGCTGCTTGGTTCACAATCAACTGCGCACTGATTTGCATGATCGTTTCGACTTCAACCAGTTGATTCGCTTTTAAGGTGCTGCCGGTTGAGACCAAATCAACAATCGCATCAGCCAAACCAACAAGAGGGGCTAATTCCATAGAGCCGTAAAGCTTAATGATGTCTGCATGCACGCCTTTGTTCGCAAAATGCTCGCGCGCACATTGCACATATTTGGATGCAATTCGTAAGCGCGCACCTTGCTTAACAGCCGAGTTGTAATCAAAGCCCTCTTTGGTTGCCACTGACATTCGGCATTTAGCTATACCTAAATCAATCGGCACATACAAACCCTCAATACCGTTTTCTAGCAAGACATCTTTACCCGCCACACCAATATCTGCAGCGCCAAACTGAACATATGTCGGCACATCTGAAGCCCGCACGATAATGATTTGTAAATTGGGGTGCGAGGTTTTGATAATTAACTTACGTGTTGTGTCTGGATTTTCGGCAATAGAAATACCCGCCCGCTCAAGCATAGGCATGGTTTCTTCAAAGATTCTTCCTTTTGATAGGGCTAGTGTCAACATATCGTTATTATCCTACAGGCAAAGCAATTTTGGATAAATCGCTTATTTGATCCTTGTAATATCTGCTCCAAGAGCACTTAATTTGCGCTCCAT
This sequence comes from Burkholderiaceae bacterium, assembly GCA_947448695.1. Lineage (GTDB taxonomy): Bacteria > Pseudomonadota > Gammaproteobacteria > Burkholderiales > Burkholderiaceae > Polynucleobacter. The sequence continues at coordinate 2,337 of CANFOL010000041.1, read as the reverse complement.
CCGATCATAACCACGATCTAAATGATAGATTCGCTCAATCAATGTTTCCCCGCTTGCAACGAGACCAGCAATGACTAAACTGGCAGAAGCTCTTAAATCTGTTGCCATCACATTAGCGCCTGATAAGTATTCCACGCCTTCAATCATGGCAGTATTACCCTCAATACCAATCTGAGCACCTAATCGATTCATTTCCTGAACATGCATAAAGCGATTCTCAAAAATGGTTTCAGTAACTCGAGAGTTTCCTAGTGCAATAGTATTAAGAGCCATAAACTGCGCTTGCATATCAGTTGGAAATGCAGGATATTCTGATGTTCTAAAACTGACTGGTATAGGACGATTTTTCATCGTTGCTTTAATCGTATGACTACCCACATCCATTTCCAAACCAGCTTCTGTTAATTTAGTCAGAACAGCGTCGAGAGTGTCTGGCCTGCATCCATGAATCGTGATTTCACCACCGGTAGCTGCAACAGCACACAAAAAGGTACCTGTCTCAATTCGGTCCGCAATGATCTGGTAATCTGCGCCATGAAGCTCTTGAACACCCTCAATCTTGAGGTGATCTGTACCAATCCCTGAAATTTTGGCGCCCATTTCATTGAGTAATAATGCTAAATCAGTTACCTCTGGCTCACGAGCTGCATTTTCTAGGTAAGTAACCCCTTGCGCTAGTACCGCTGCCATCATTAGATTTTCTGTACCTGTAACGGTAATCATATCGGTCAAGATATGTGCTCCATGCAAGCGATTGCCAGGGCTAGGTGCATGTGCCTGTATATACCCATGTTGAATCTGCATATTGGCGCCCATCTTTTGCAGACCCTTGATATGCTGATCAACAGGCCTTGCACCAATAGCACATCCTCCAGGTAAAGATACCCTTGCATTGCCGAACCTTGCTAAGAGTGGCCCCAAAACTAAAATAGAAGCTCGCATGGTTTTGACCATCTCATAGGTGGCTTCGGCTTTTTCAATATGCCGAGCCTGCAACTCTACGACAGAGCGATCTTCTGGATTGGGAAAACGAATCTCCACACCCATCTGCGTTAAGAGTTTTAACATGGTTCTTACATCTTGTAAGTCTGGGAGATTACGTAAAGTTAATTTTTCAGAAGTTAATAGTGCTGCACACAAGATTGGCAATGCAGCATTTTTTGCTCCTGCAATTTTTACATCGCCATAAAGAGCATGTCCACCTCTAATTAATAACTTATCCATACAAATTCTCTAAAAAATAAAACGGGTGATTTTGCTTAATGCTAATTTTTATCTTGCTAATAAACACATCTAGCAAACTAAGCTTTTTTCTCAAACTCTTCTGGCGTGAGTGTTTTAAACGAAAGTGCATGTATCTCCTCTTTCATTCTCTCGCCCAATGCTGCATATACTTTTTGATGGCGCGCAATTGGTCTTAGTCCTTCAAATTCAGGGCTGACGATGGTTGCAAAAAAATGCTGCCCATCTCCCTCAAGGGAAATATGGGTACATTCAAGTCCCTCAAGAATATACGATTTAATTTGTTCTGGTGTTGGATACATCACTACATCTCTCTTCCATTAGTGCCTTAATTTATAACCTTTTTTCAACATGCTAAGGGCTAGCCACGATACCAGCATCATACAAATGAGCAATACCGCTAAGCTATGATACGGTGAAACATCTGAATCCCCAAAAAAACCATAACGAAAACCATCAATCATATAAAAGAATGGATTGAAATGAGATACCTTTAGCCAAAAAGCAGGTAGTGTATGGATCGAGTAGAACACTCCTGAAAGCATGGTAGCGGGCATGATGATAAAGTTTTGTGAGGCAGCCAACTGATCATATTTATCCGCCCAAATACCTGCAATTAATCCCATTGAGGCTAATAAAGCAGAGCCTAATAATGCAAAAATGAATATCCAAATTGGCGCTTCCATAGGGATTTTTGCAAACCAGACCGTGACCATAAAAACACCTAAGCCAACAGATAGGCCACGAACCATAGCAGCGCCAACATAAGCGGCAAATAATTCGAGATGAGATAGGGGGGCTAACAGGACAAAAACTAAATTACCAGTAATTTTTGATTGAATCAGGGATGAAGATGTATTTGCAAACGCATTTTGCAAAATACTCATCATCACAAGGCCTGGTATTAAAAAAGCGGCGTATTCATAACCGTAAATTTTAGGACTATTAGCTAGTACATGTCCAAAAATTAGTAAATACAATACAGCGGTTAATATCGGTGCGGCTACCGTTTGAAATGCCACCTTATAGAACCGCTTTAATTCTTTCCGAAATAAAGCAGGAAAACCACTTTGAATTTTTGCTTCAGGTAATGGA
>CANFOL010000040.1 GCA_947448695.1 Burkholderiaceae bacterium | reverse complement strand
TATTGCACTTGCGCGAACGGTCATTGCCGATGGAAGTGCAAAAAAGAAATTAGATGCTTTTGTTCAAACCACTCAAATACTCTCTCAATAATTTATGTCTGACATCTTGCACCGTATTCTAGAAACAAAACAGCGAGAAGTTGCGCTTGCAAAGACTCAAACTCCTTTCACAACAGTTGAAAATAATGCCGTTAATAGTATTGTTGATGAACAATTAAAGCCAAGGGGGTTTTATCAAGCGATAGAAAATAAAATTACCCAAGGGTATGCTGGTGTCATCGCCGAGATCAAACAGGCAAGTCCCAGTAAAGGGATCTTGCGCACACCATTTCATCCTAAAGAAATTGCAGTCAGTTATGCGAAACATGGTGCTGCTTGCTTATCTGTTTTAACTGATGTTGATTATTTCAAGGGCTCTAAAGAATTTTTAATCGAAGCAAGAAATGCTTGTACACTGCCGGTGATTCGTAAAGATTTTATGATTGATCCTTATCAAATATTTGAGGCACGGGCCATGGGAGCTGATGCCATTTTATTAATCGTGGCAGCTCTGTCAGATCCTCAGCTAAAAGAGTTTGAAGACATTGCAATCAAACTTGGCATGGATGTTTTAGTCGAAGTTCATGATGCAGAAGAACTCGAGCGCGCCCTAAAACTAAACTCACCTCTTTTAGGTATTAATAATCGAAATTTAAAAACATTCGAAGTCTCAATCCAAAATACGGTGCAACTGCTTGATCAAATTCCAAAACACAAACGCGTTGTAACGGAGAGTGGCATTTTACATCAATCTGACGTTGATTTTTTACGTCAACATCAAGTCCATGCTTTCTTAGTAGGTGAGGCTTTTATGCGAGCACCATCTCCTGGCAAAGCGCTTGAACAATTATTTTTTTAAACCTTGCAGCACTTCTTGTGCAATCGCTAATGAGGCTGTAAGTCCTGGTGACTCAATACCAAATAAGTTGATTAAGCCTGGCACACCGTGTTGCTGATCCGTGTCGATTCTAAAATCAACTTCTACGACTCCCTTCATTTTTATTTTTGGACGAATACCAGAATAGTCAGGTGTTAAAGACTCTTCGGGGAGTCCAGGCCAATATTGACGTATTTGTTTTTCGAAATGTCCAACTCTCGATGGGTCCACAGCGTAATTAATGGCCTGCTCTTCAACTGTGTCAATGTACTCTACATCTGGCCCAAATTTTGCGCGTCCATTTAAGTCCAGAGTAAGATGAACTCCCAATCCAGCTTGCTCAGGAACTGGGTAAATTAAATGCCGAAACGGTGTTTTGCCCGATAAAGAGAAATAATTTCCTTTAACAAAATAAGCCTCTGGAACATGTTGAGGTAATAATCCATTCATTTTTTTGGCAACTTCTACTGCACCGAGCCCTGCACTATTGATTAAATAATCACAACTGATTTCAAAGATTTCTTCTGAACTTTCTCTACTCTTGAGGGCAAGCACAAATCTTTCAGATTGATTCGACATTTGAGCATGTTCAAATGTGGTGCGATAACTGATCATACCCCCTGCATTTTCAAAATCACCCAGTAAAGAAAGCATATAGGAATGACTGTCAATAATGCCCGTTGTCCCTGAATAAATCCCTTCCAAAGCACTTAACTCAGGCTCTGCAAGATGCAGACTAGACTGCGTCATACGCTCAAGTCCACGCACGCCATTTTCTAAAGCTCGACGCCAAATATGTTCTAAAGATTCTTGCTCGGAAGGGTTACAAGCCACGATTAGTTTGCCGTAATTGTTAAACGGTACGCCGCGCTCTTTCGCATAGCTGTATAACATTCGATTACCCAGTAGACATAATTTTGCCTTTAAAGAATCTTTCGGGTAATAAATGCCGGCATGAATGACTTCGCTATTACGCGAACTGCATCCCATGCCAAAACTATTTTCTTTTTCAATCAGCAACACGGACTGTCCATGCAGTGCAATTTCTCGAGCCGTTGCTAATCCAACTACTCCAGCACCTACGACCACTACATCAATGTGATCCATGCAATAAAGAATTAGACATTAAATAGGAAATTGAGCACATCGCCATCCTTGACAATGTACTCCTTACCTTCAGCGCGCATCTTACCAGCCTCTTTTGCACCTTGTTCACCTTTAAATTGAATAAAGTCCTCAAAAGCAATAGTTTGCGCTCGAATAAATCCTTTTTCAAAGTCGGTGTGAATAACACCTGCCGCCTGAGGCCCGGTATCTCCAAGATGAATCGTCCAAGCGCGCACTTCTTTTACACCTGCCGTAAAGTAGGTATGTAATCCTAATAAATTAAAACCAGCACGAATGACTCTATCAAGACCGGGCTCTGTCATTCCCATGTCTTTTAAAAACTCTTCTCTATCCGCATCGTCTAAATCAGCGATTTCTGCTTCTATTGCCGCACATACTGCAACAACTGGAGCGCCTTCTTTTAATGCATGCTGCTTTACAGCATCTAAATGCGGATTATTTTCAAAGCCACCTTCAATCACATTGGCAACATACATAACGGGTTTTGCTGTAATCAAGCAAAATGGCTTTAATAAAAGCAAATCTTCTTTGGAAAGACCTAGCGATCGAACTGGCAGAGCCTCATTTAAGTGAGCAGACACTTTCAATAGAATAGCCAAAAGTTGTGATGCCTCTTTATCATTACCTGATTTGGCTGCCTTCGTATACTTCGCAACTGCTTTATCAACGGTTGCTAAATCAGACAGCGCTAATTCTGTATCGATCACACTAATGTCGTCAATTGGGTTTACTCTTCCAGCGACGTGAATCACATTATCGTCTTCAAAGCATCGCACGACATGGGTTATGGCATCTGTTTCACGAATGTTCGCTAAAAACTGATTTCCTAAACCCTCGCCTTTGGAAGCCCCTGCAACTAATCCAGCAATATCCACAAACTCGACAATTGCTGAGACAATACGTTCAGGACAAACAATTTGCGCAAGTTGTGCCAAGCGGGGGTCAGGAACTTCAACCACGCCGATATTAGGCTCAATCGTGCAAAATGGATAGTTCTCCGCAGCGATACCTGCTTTGGTAAGCGCGTTAAAGAGAGTAGATTTGCCGACGTTAGGCAGGCCGACGATGCCGCATTTTAATGACATAATTAGTATTGTAATAACTTCATATGATGAGTGAACAAGATTTAATCGTTTTGGGTGGTGGCATAGTAGGTAAAACTGCTGCTCTAGCCCTTTCCCAGCAAGGCTTCAAGGCACTTCATATTGCCCCTTTTTTAGAGCCTAAAAATACCCAAAAAAATACATCCCTCGATGAAAATGAATGGCCAAGTCGTGTTTATGCGATTTCTTCAAGCTCTCAAAAACTTCTACAACAACTGCAAATCTGGGATGCAATACCGCACAATCGTATGCAAACGGTTCGAGAAATGCGTATCTCTGGAGATAGCGGTCAAGATCAAGATTGTTTGCACTTTTCCGCATTCGAAGGTGCTGTTCCCCAACTTGCTTGGATTATCGAAGCACAGCAAATAGAAACTTCGATTGATATGGCTTCTCGCTTTGTACAATCACTGCAGCGTATACAAGCCGAAGTAACTGATATTCAGATAAATAAGGAACATGCCATCGTCAAAACGACGGAAGGTAATTTCAAAGCAAAGTTAATTATTGCTGCAGATGGGGCTAACTCCCCAACGAGAAATCGATTTAATTTTGAAGTTGCCGAAGAAGACTATCTTCAGAGTGCGGTCATTGCTAATCTTTCCTGTACTCAGCCTCATTTAGAAACCGCTTATCAATGGTTCTTACCTGGGGGAGATGTCCTTGCTTTATTACCTCTGCCTGGTAAAAGAGTATCTCTGGTGTGGTCGACTCATCACGACCATGCCCAAACACTCATTGAATGTGCAAAAAGCGATCCCGAGGATTTTTGCTTACGGATTTCTGAAGCTGCACACAGTAAAGTGAAAGAACAACTAGGTGAATTAACTCTTCTCAATGAAGTGAAGTCTTATCCCTTAAAAAAGCTACACTCGAAACGCTTAATTGGACCAGAGCTTGATCCAAAAATCATTTTGGTGGGTGATGCTGCCCATGTTATACATCCATTAGCAGGACAGGGACTCAACTTGGGTTTCAGGGATGTGAGTGATTTACGGACTGTGTTTGCAGAAAAAGAAGGTTTTAGAAAAATCAATGACCCTATTCTATTAAGACGTTATGAGCGCCGGCGTGCAGAAGATGTTGAAACCTTATTAAAGGTAACTCATCATTTGCATCAATTGTTTCTGAACCAAACCATGCCGCTGCGTTGGCTAAGAAATACTGGCTTGCGAATACTCAATCAGCAAGACTTTTTCAAACGACAACTCATTGCAAGGGCTTTGGGCTAAATAGTATGATCATTATCAAAAAAGGACGAGGAATGAAATTATTAATGCGATGCTTTTTTTTACTTAGCTTATGTCTTTGTAACCTCTCATTTGGTCAATCCACTGACAAAATTAAAACGGAGTTACAAAAACAATTTGGCGCAAAAGTACAGATCAAAAGTATTAACCCAAGTCCCATACCAGGCCTCTATGAAGTAATCGCGAATTCCTCCATTATCTATGTCGATGCTCAAGCAAAATTTTTAATCCAAGGCAGTATCACTGATTTAAAAACCGGCACAAATTTAACGGATGCTCGTGAGGATGAGATTAATCGTATTCAATTCAGTGATCTGCCTTTTCTAGATGCTGTGAAATTAGTGCGTGGAGATGGCTCAAGAAAAATGGCTGTTTTTGCTGATCCTAATTGTGGTTATTGCAAAACACTTGAAAAAACGTTTCAAAATATGGAAAACATTACCGTATACACGTTCTTAACACCCATATTATCGGCTGATTCAACAATCAAATCTAAAGCGGTCTGGTGTTCGAATGATCCTTCAAAAGCTTGGGTTAATTGGATGACAGCGCAAACGCCACTTCCTAACAAAACAGATTGTCCAAACCCTTTAGAGAAAAACCTGGTACTTGCTAAAAAACTAGGGGTAACAGGCACCCCTGCAATTTTCTTTGCTGATGGCAGCCGTATTCCCGGAGCAGCATCGAAAGATGATCTGGAAAAAAGATTGGCGTACATCAACAAAAACATTGTTAAATAATACCCATGGCTTCTATTGAATATGTCATTCGCCCCTTTGATCCTCTAGGACATTATTTTGAGGTTGATTTAATTATTTGGCACCCCCATGCTGTTCAAGAAGTGAAAATGCCTGCATGGATCCCAGGTAGTTATATGATTCGCGATTTTAGTAGGCAAATCGTGAGTATTCATGCCTATAAAATCAATAAAAAGCTTGATTTAATTGCGCCACTTATCATAGATGCGATTGATAGCAACACGTGGCAAATTCACACCTTACAAAAACCCATACTGATTCGTAGCAAAATTTATGCTTTTGACTCTTCCGTAAGAGCTGCATATTTGGATCAATTCCGTGGTTTTTTCAACCATACAAGTTTATGTTTGCAAGCAACGGGCTTTACGGAAAAGCCAACTCTGGTACATATTGAAAAACAAGATTGGATGAATACTTGGTCGTTAATCACCTCCATGAATCCAAAACGTGTTTCAAAAAATGGCTTTGGCACTTACCATGTCAAGAATTATGATGAACTGATCGATCATCCTGTGAGTCTCGGACATTTTCAAATCGTCCGTTGGAAATCCTTTGGAATCAATCATCACATGGTTATTCAAGGAGCAACTGAGGCCATCGATGGTGCAAGATTAGAAAAAGATTTAAAGGCAATCACCCAAGCTCATATTGCTTTTTTTGAGCCAGATACTGTGCAAGCACCTTTTAAAAATTACATCTTTCATGTCAATGCAAGTGCTCATGGTTATGGCGGACTTGAACATCGAAATTCCACGGCACTTTTATGTAAGCGCTCAGATTTACCATATAAAAATCTTGTCATTCAACAACCATCATATGAGGATTTTTTAGGGCTTTGTAGTCATGAATATTTTCATGCTTGGAATGTTAAAAACATTCAACCAGCAGCTTTTCAGCCCTATGATTTACAAACTCGTAACCATACTCAATTGCTTTGGTTATTCGAGGGATTCACCAGTTATTACGATGATCTTCAGCTTATTCGTTCTGGAGTTATTTCTTTAGACGTTTATTTAGAACGTTTAAGCAAGTCAATCAATTTAGTTCTGTCAACATCTGGAAGACTGAAACAATCTGTCGCGAAAAGCTCCTTTGATGCTTGGACAAAATATTATATTGTTGACGAAAATACGCCCAATAGTGTGGTGAGTTATTACGCAAAAGGATCTTTGATTGCTCTTGCTTTGGATCTATTAATACGCCAATATACCAAACAAGAAAAGTCTCTTGATGATGTTATGCAAAGACTATGGAAGAAACACGGCAATCTAAATGGTAGCGGCTCAGGAATTACAGAAAATGGTTTTAAAGATGTTGTCCTAGAAGTGATAGGGGATGAATTCAAATCGGCATGGAATCCATTTGAAAATAGGTATATTACTGGGAAAGATGACTTACCGTTAAAAGACTTGTTTGAGGCTAATCAATGGTCTTTAGTTGAAGCCCCCTTTACTGGGAGTGAGTTAGCATTGCAACGACTCGGGATAAGAACTCTTAACCAAGATGCCTGGGTTAAGGTTACACATGCCTTAGATCATGGCAGCGCCCATTTAGCAGGTATTGCAGCTGGAGACCTTCTCATTAGTATGAATCGAGAACGAATCACTCCCATGAATCTCAATTCTTTATTGGAACGATTTGCAAATCAATCCATTCAAGTGATGGTATTCCGTCAGGATATTTTGCATGAGTGCGTCATTGAAAAGAATGATCGTCATTTCTCAAAATGGACTGTTCAGTCGATTCAATCGAATACGTAAGCGATGCTCAGTTCATCCTTAGAAGAATTTTTGGAGCGCATTCCCTATGATTATCGTGCCTTACTTCAAGATTTTTTATCCTTAGATCAAAATCTTCAAAGCCTAGAACACATCGCGAAACTAGAGTTTGATGCAAGGCTTCATTTTCCTGATGAAATTTTTCCGAAGAAAGACGCTGTTTTTAAAGCACTTCATCAAACTCCGGTTAAGGATGTCAAAATTGTGCTGCTTGGTCAAGATCCTTATCATAGCCCTAAACTAGCTCAAGGACTGGCATTTTCCATTCCAGAAAACATACCCACTAATACAAGAACTTTTCCAAGTTCATTACGAAATATCAGTAAAGCTCTTTTTTTAGATGGCTTTGAAACCTTACCTCATGGCAATTTGCTTTCCTGGTCTGAACAGGGTGTTTTATTGTTAAATACCTGCCTTACTGTTCGTCAAGGCAACCCTCATAGCCATCAACACTGGGGTTGGGATATTCTGACCAATGCGCTGATTCATGAACTCAGTAAACAACGGGCCATGATTTGGATGCTTTGGGGGAAAGTGGCACAAAAAAAAACTGAGCTGATTTCTCCAACTCAAGAACATCTCATTCTGAAAGCGTCACACCCCTCTGGACTTGGCGCCTATCAAACCAATGAACCATTTCTTATAAAAGGTGACTTAGGCTCATGCGGTCATTTTGAACAAGCCAATCAATGGCTCACAAAAAATTCTGAATCACCCATTATTTGGTCTTCAAGTATTTTTTAATTTAATTGATTTTTTTGGGTATTCGTAATCCGTGATTGTTTTTCATCAATTACCACTTCTCAAGAAATTACTCTCGAGGTTGCTCCATACAATTTAATTATAAATTTCAATCAAAGACTCTTAAATCCTGCATGCTTAATAGCATCAACATTAAAAGTAACGCTATATTCACAACCAGCCTTATTTGCAGAGCGCTCTATCAAACAATCTGAGAAATCTGCTCCAGAACTAGAATAAACACGAGTAGCTTTTATGACGGTTTCAGTGTTTTCAATAATCAATTCTCGCGTAGCAAGCAGTGTTTCGAGAATTCTCACAACTTCCATCTTTGTCGATTTATAGCAGCTTTGCATTACCCATACCAATTCTATAATTGATACAAGAGTGATATAGCCCGGTGACTCTTTTGTTAGAGAGTTGATTAAATTTGTCGCAAGGGCAGATTGCTTGACATCATCTTGAGCGATATAGCGTACTAAAACATTAGTGTCTAGGCCTATCATCGCAATTTAGCTCCTTGAGCTGCAATCGCCATATTCATTTGTTCGATGCTAACAGGAGCTGGTGGTTTTCGTAACATGCCCTTTAGAGATTGAATAGGGCTTACGGATGGAAAAATTATAAATTGTCCATTTTCCAGCTCAACAAATTCAATACGACTTCCGGCTTCAACTCCAAGCGCAATCCGAACTGTGGCAGGTATGGTGATTTGCCCCTTTGATGTTACGGTTGCTGTAGCCATCATTTTCCTTACTTTATTTATTAAATCTTACTTTATAGTAAGGAAATTATAATGTCAAGACATCAACGATCAACATCAGCTTAAAGCCATGTGCTTTAGCTAGCCCTACTTGTCAGCAATCTAAAACAAGCTTGCAGTGCGAATTAAATCAGATATTGGATGAATTCATGAAAAATGTCGTGAGTCTTTATAATCTAGCTTATGCAATTACTTACCCTAGGTATTAATCACCATACCGCTCCGATTGAGGTAAGGGAACGTGTTGCCTTTGGTCCAGAAGTCTTAAGCTCGGCACTTCATGATTTTCGATCATTTATAGGCAACCAAGCCCCTATGTACTTTACAGAGGCGACTATTTTGTCGACTTGTAATCGTACGGAAATTTATTGTGCATGTAACGAAAATCCCAATATTGATGTTCTCAAAAATGCCTCAATTCAGTGGCTATCAGGAACTCAAGGTCTATCAGAAGAAGATCTACACCCACATATTTACTCTTTACCTCAATCTCAGGCTGTCAGACACGCTTTTCGAGTCGCGAGTGGCTTAGATTCGATGGTGTTAGGCGAAACACAAATATTAGGTCAAATGAAAGATGCAGTGCGTCATGCTGATGAAGTGGGGGCATTGGGTACGTATTTGAATCAACTATTTCAAAAATCATTTGCAGTTGCTAAAGAGGTCAGAGGCACCACGGCAATTGGTGCAAGTTCTATTTCAATGGCAGCTGCTGCAGTTCGTTTAGCAGAGCGTGTTTTTGGCGATATTAGCTCCCAAAAAATTCTTTTTATTGGCGCTGGGGAAATGATTCAACTCTGTAGTGTCCACTTTGCGGCTAAACACCCAAAACATGTGGGTGTGGCTAATCGATCCCTTGAGCGTGGTCAAGAATTAGCAGATACTCTATCAATTCAAGGTTTAGATACGGAATCTATTCGTCTTTCAGAATTACCCATTCACTTATCAGAATTCGATATCGTCATTTCTTGCACGGCGAGCTCATTACCGATTATTGGTCTTGGGATGGTTGAAAATGCTGTGAAAAAAAGACGACGTAAACCGATTGTCATGATTGACTTAGCAGTCCCTCGAGATATCGAATCAGAAGTCGCTAGGCTTAATGACGTATACCTTTATACAGTTGATGATCTCGGAGAAATTGTAAAATCAGGCCTCGGCAATCGACAAGCAGCTATTGGTCAAGCTGAAGCGATTATTGAAACGAGGGTTGCCCACTTTATGCACTGGTTAGAGACAAGAGATCAAGTTCCTCTAATACAAGAGTTACGCCAAAAAGGAAATCAATTACAACAAATTGAACTTGAACGTGCCAAAAGAAGATTATTAAAAGGCGAAAATCCTCAAGAAGTTCTTGATGCTTTAGCCCAAGGACTTACCAATAAATTTTTACATGGTTCGCTCCATGCACTGCAACATCTCCAAGGGCCAGATCGAGAAATTTTAATTAAATTATTACCCGAGCTCTTTCGCTCTAATCACATCGAAAAATAAATGAAACAAAGCATGCAATCTAAGCTGGAGCATTTACAAATCCGGCTACTTGAGTTGAACTCTCTTTTATCGCGTGAAGACGTCACACAAAATATGGATCAGTTTCGTAAATACACACGCGAGCACGCTGAAATTGATCCCGTAGTAACTAAATTTTCTGAATATCAATCTGCCCAAGAAGATGAGTTAGCTGCAATCGATATGCGTAGTGATCCTGACTCTAGAAGTTTTGCTGAAGAAGAAATTAAATCGGCAAGGTTGCGGATGGAAACCTTAGAGGGTGAATTACAAAAACTCTTACTTCCTAAAGATCCGAATGATGATAAAAACGTTTTTCTAGAAATTCGTGCGGGAACCGGTGGTGATGAAAGTGCCTTGTTCGCTGGCGATTTACTTCGCATGTATTCTCGGTTTGCTGAACGTCAAGGCTGGAAAACAGAAGTGATTAGTGCCAGTGAGTCTGATCTGGGTGGATATAAAGAAGTGATTCTTCGTCTCGATGGCGATAAGGTGTATTCGCAACTCAAGTTCGAATCAGGTGGTCACCGCGTACAACGCGTTCCACAAACTGAAACCCAAGGTCGTATCCATACGTCGGCTTGTACAGTAGCCGTTTTGCCTGAGGCCGATGAGGTGGAGGCTGTACAAATCAATCCAAGCGAATTACGTATTGATACGTTTAGAGCTTCTGGTGCTGGTGGTCAACATATTAATAAAACTGACTCTGCTGTTCGTATTACGCACCTGCCCACAGGTATTGTGGTGGAATGCCAAGATGATCGCAGCCAACACCGGAATAAAGATCAGGCAATGAAGGTTCTAGTGTCGCGCATTATGGATGCCAGAATGCGCGAACAACACAATAAAGAGGCTTCTGAGCGCAAAAGCTTAATTGGTTCTGGTGATCGAAGTGACCGTATTCGGACATATAACTTCCCACAAGGGCGTATCTCAGACCATCGAATCAATCTAACACTTTATAAAATTGATGCCATGATGGATGGTGATATACATGATCTGATCAATGCTCTTACCTCAGAACATCAAGCAGAGCTTTTAGCAACACTCGGCGAAGCTTAAGATTCTTCATCTTGGATACTGTTAAAAGTCTTCTACAAAATACAGTTCTTGATCGTGTAGATGCAAGAATCCTTTTGCATCATTTATGTCATCAGCATTTAGGTTGGTCTAGGGAAATGCTGATTGCACATGATCAAGACCCACTTCCTAGCAAATTATTGGCAGATTGGTTGCTACTCGAGTCGGAGCGAAAAAATGGTCGGCCTGTTGCTTATCTCATCAATAAAAAGGAATTTCATCAAATTGAGCTGTATGTGAACGAGCATGTTTTAATACCTCGACCAGATACAGAGATTTTGGTCGAGACTGCAATTGGAATTATTGCGCATCGTCTTCAAACAGCGAATTATTCCCAAAGCAAGCCCTTACAAGTGATCGACTTGGGTACAGGTAGTGGCGCCATTATTCTATCGATAGCCAATCACTACAGATCCCAAGGAAATAATGGGTCTATCGCATTTACAGGTTTAGATATCAGCATGGATGCATTGAATGTGGCTATTCTGAATAGCCAAGATCTAGAACTTCCTTTTGTAAAGTTGATCCAAAGCGATTGGTTTTCGTCTTTGAAATCTGAACGTTTTGATCTCATCCTGAGTAATCCGCCCTATATTGCTTCCAATGATCATCATCTTCTTGAGGGCGATCTACGATTTGAACCGCAATGTGCATTAACCGATGGTGCAGATGGGCTCACTGCATATCGTCGAATTCTGGAAGATAGTCTTCATTTTTTACAACCTGATGGCTTTGTCATCGTTGAGCATGGCTTTGAGCAAGGCAACAATGTGCGAAACCTATTTAAAGATCAGGGTTATTACCATGTTGAAACTAAACTGGATTTGAGTGGTAATGAGCGTATGACCATGGGCCAGTTCCTAGTCTAGCCCTGTAGAATGAAACAAGTTAAAATAAATCATTATTAGTTTTTTTGGGAGATATTCAATGGATACACAAGCACGCATTAAAGAAATCGTTACATCAAACCCCGTGGTTCTTTTCATGAAAGGAAATGCACAATTTCCTCAATGTGGATTCTCTGGAAGAGCTATTCAAATTCTGAATGCTTGTGGTATCAAGCAGCCATTTACAGTGGACGTCTTATCAGATGACGAAATTCGCCAAGGTATTAAAACATTTACTAATTGGCCAACAATTCCACAACTATATGTGAATGGTGAGTTTGTTGGTGGCTCCGATATCATGATGGAAATGTATGAAAATGGCGAATTACAAAATTTAATTAAAGCTTAATTTTTAAATAAATCAATACTTGAGACAAGCCCAACCATTCGGGCTTTCTCTTCAAGAATATCAAAAATGAATGGATTCAATGGCTTGAAAGATTAAACCTTATAGAGAAATCTATGAGGCCTTTTCAGCGCAAACCTTTAAGTAAGATTAAGTCTACATAATGCCTACTTATATTTAGGGTTAGTGTGTACTTATGACCAAAATTGAATTGATTCGCAAATTAGCAGAGCTTGATCGACGCGGCATTTATGTACTTGCCAAACGTGATATCGAGAAACTGTTTCCCAAAGAAGGCGATAAAGCTATGGGGAAATCATTGCAGCGTATGGTCTGCGATGGCCTTTTACAAAGAGTTGCAAAGGGTCTTTATATAAACCCGCCAGCATCAAGTAAAAATCGTTCGATTGCAGAAGAAATCGCGAAGTCTCTAAGACCTGGATGTCTCTCCTATGTCAGCCTTGAGTCCATTCTTTCGGAGTATGGGTCTATTTCGCAAATCCCTATTAACCATTTGACTGTCATGACCACAGGTCGGAGCGGTCTCCACAAGACACCTTATGGAACGATCGAATTCACCCATACCAAGAGACCAAGATCAGAAATCCTCGAGCGCACGCTCTCCTTCAAAGGTCGGCCTTTGCGCATTGCAGCACACTCAGCAGCGGTAAGAGATCTTATGCGTTCAGGTCGTAACTCAAACATGATTGTTGAAGACGAGTTGGAGATGGATGAAGCAATTATTACCTCTCAATAATGTAGGGGAAAATAAAGCTTAACTTGCGCTATACCTAATAATGTAGTAACATCACTACATATATAAACGATGGGGAGTAAGTTTATGATTATCAACACAATTTCAAGTCGCAAATTTAATCAATCTGCAAGTGAAGCTAAAAAAATATCTCAAAGTGGCCCAGTTTTCATCACGGATAGGGGACGTCCAGCTCATGTGCTTTTAACATATGAGAGCTACCAACGCTTAATTGGAACTAAATCGAGTGTCGTTGAGTTATTAGCCTTACCAGGAGCTGAAGATATTGAATTATCTTTTCCTACTATGAAAGATTTTCCTATCGCTGCGGACTTTTCTTAATGTATCTTTTGGACACAAATGTTGTCTCTGAAATGAGAAAAGTTCTAAGCGGTAAAACGGATGAGTGTTTTTCAAACTGGGCTCGTAATACAACTCTTTACGAGTTATATTTGTCTGCGATTACCATTCAAGAACTGGAGATTGGGATTCTACTGAAGGAAAATAAAGACAAGGCTACTGGACTTATCCTAAGAACTTGGTTGGAAGATCATATAAAGCCTTCATTTGATGGAAGAGTTTTATCTGTGGATTCTGCCGTTGCGATTCAATCCGCATTGTTGCATGTCATCAATCCTCGTCCCTTTAGGGATGGGCTAATTGCTGCAACAGCAATCGTTCATGGTATGACGATAGTAACCCGAAATATCAGCGACTTTGAGTCATGCCGTGTGAAGTTGCTCAATCCTTGGGAGTTTTCTAAATAAGACCACCCAGATATTAGGCAAGTAAGGATTGTTTTATAGATTTTTTTAATGTCAGTTATTATTTCTTATGGAAATGACAAATATATCTTGGGTTTTATTAATTGTTGCGTGTATTACTTTTTCAGCGGCTCTTTTTTTTGGGCTGTCAAATCGAAAAAGTCTCTCTCAGTTAGACGCATTTGAACTGAAATCATCGGAACTCCAATCAGAGGTTCAGTCTTTATCGAATCAACTCACTAAAGTCAGTTCTGAACTTGATTCCGAAAAAAGAATTTCTCAAGAAAAATTAGAGCAATTTAACGAAAGCAAAAAACAATTAACGGATCATTTCAGAAATCTTGCCCAAGATATTTTGGAAGAAAAATCGCAACGATTTGCTACCCAAAATCAACAAAATCTCGATTTAATCTTAAAGCCTCTTCAAGAAAAGATTTCTGATTTTCGAAAGCGCGTCGATGATGTCTACTCCGAAGAAGTCAAAGAACGCGCCTCTTTACAAGCAGAGATTCATAATCTGACTGCTTTAAATCTACAGATGAGCCAAGATGCCAATGCATTAACAAAAGCGCTTCGAGGAGATTCAAAAGCCCAAGGTAATTGGGGTGAACTTGTTTTAGAAACTATTCTTGAAAACTGTGGTTTACGTAAAGGCCACGAGTTTGATGTTCAAGATACACAACGAACCGAAGAAGGTAATATTGTTTATCCTGATGTCGTGATTCATTTACCAGAAAGTAAGCATGTCGTGATTGATAGTAAAGTATCAATTGCTGCTTATACACGCTTCGTGCAAACAGATGATCTTGATCTACAAAAAGTTGAACTCTCTGCTCATGTCAGCTCCATTCGTGCTCATATGAATGGCCTTTCTGCAAAAAATTATCAAAGTTTATATGGCCTCGGCTCGATTGATTTTGTACTGATGTTTATTCCAATTGAACCTGCTTTTTTAGCGGCAATTGGTCATCAATCCAATCTGTTTCAAGATGCCCTTGCCAAAAATATTGTATTAGTCTGCCCGAGTACCTTGCATGCAACAGTGAGAACGATTGCGCATGTCTGGCGTCAGGAACATCAAAACCGAAATGCCCTAGAAATCGCAAGGCTTTGTGGTGCTATGTACGATAAGTTCGTTGGCTTTGTTGAAGATCTAGATGGTGTAGGAAAGAGTATTTCTCAAACCCAGAAAAATTATGATGAAGCGTATAAAAAGCTGACGACGGGTAATGGTAATTTAGTTCGTTCGGCGCAGCGGGTAAGAGAGCTTGGTGTTAAACCTAATAAATCCTTACCTAATGCCATCATTGAAAAATTAGAGGACGAATAAAAAACCCTCTAGATTACTCTAGAGGGTTTTAAGATGATACTTAAAATTACTTACGTGCAGTAGTGCGTGTTGTCTTTGCAGCTACTGTCTTTTTAGCAGTTGCTACTTGACCTTGAAATGCCTTAACTGCTTGTTCAGTCGTTTGCTCTACATTGCTTACAACCTCTTTAGCTGCCGCTTGCATTTGACCTACACCTTGTAAAGTTGACTCTAAAGATGTTTTCATGGCGCTAACCATTGACTCTGAACCAGCAGGTGCATTTGCTGCGAATGCATCCATCCAGTCCTTTAGGCTTACTTTAATCTGCTCAACGCCAGCTTCTGTCATTTGAGTAATTTCTTCACCAGCTTCACGAACTACTTTAGAAACAGCTTGTTGATGAGCAAGTAATTTACCTGCATACTGATCTAATGAACCGTCTTGTGTCATTGAAAAAAATGCTTGGGGATCTTTTGCAGACATCACTTGTGAAACCGTACCATTCACTTCATCGAGCAATGACTTAGTTGCTTCGAAATTGATTTCAGATAATTTGTGTGAACGCTCAACTGATTTCTCAGTTAAAGCAATCATACTTTGAATATTTTTTGTGTTGAATTCGTTTAATTTTGATGCCATTAGTTCGTAGTTCATATAAAGCTCCATAAAAAGAAAAAAATATATTGTTGCACTGCAATAAATTTATTCCTTTTTACATGAATTTGCAAGCATTTTGTTGCGTTGCATCAAAATATTTTTAATACTGTTGTTTTATATATTAATTTACAATAAATTCAAACACTTACAGAAAAATACAATCGGTAGAATCAGGCAGGGTGTGTGGTATCACACACCCTTTTATGCGGTTACTTCAAGCCAAGAATTTCACGGCCTTCTTTGGAAGAGGCAATTTGTCCACCAAGTTCTTGAACAATTAACCTCGCTCTTGCAACAAGTTCAGCATTACTCTTAGCTAATACGCCTTTTTCCATATAAATGTTATCTTCCATCCCTACACGAACATGACCACCCAATAAATAAGCTGCTCCTACAATTGGGAACTCTGCACGAGAAATACCAAACGCTGCCCATTTTGCTCCAGCAGGCAATTGATCACGCATAAACAATAAGGTTGCTGGATCTGTATTTAAGCCATATTTAACACCCATCACAAAGGTATATAAACCTGGTCCCTCAAGACTACCATCAGCAATCATGTCTTTGGCTAAATTCAGATCACCTGTATCAAAGATTTCTAATTCAGGCATCACTCCTGCATCACGAATCACCTTGGCCATTTTGCGGCAGTTCGATGGAGTATTCATTACAACATCTGGGCCAGAATTCATCGTATTTAAATCTAAAGAGCAGATATCTGGTTTTAATGCGGCAATATGTGCAACACGATTTAATGGGTGCGTTAAAGTTGTACCGGGTGAATAGATTTTTGGATCATCTTCACTCGGAACAAATCTTCCGCCAGGGCCAGTCGTTAAATTAATAATTAAATCTTTATTCTGCTTTTTAATCAAGTTGATGGTCTCAGCATAATGCTCGAGTTCCATAGAAGGCTTGCCATCCGGATGGCGCACGTGAATATGCGCAACCGCCGCTCCAGCCTCTGCAGCTTCAAGTGCTGAGTTTGCAATTTGCTCCGGCGTGATGGGTAAATATGGCGTCATTTCAGGTTTAGTTAAATTACCGGTGATGGCGCATGTGATAATAGTTTTACTCATGGTTTTTCCTTTCTGTTGAAATCCGTGATTTTTGAGTTATTGTGTGAAGATGAAAAAAAATATTTCTAAAAAAAATTTAGATAATTTATCGAATACGTCGAAAGAAACTGTGAACAGTTTGCTCGACGTGGCGGAAACACTCTTTGCGGAGTATGGTTTTGCTGGTACTACAGTAAGAGATATTTCTGCGAAAGCGAATATCAATCAGGCATTGATTAATTATCACTTTAAAAGCAAGCAAGGCTTGTTTAAAGCAATTTTCGAGAGGCGTGCTAAAACTCTGGTTGAAGAACGTCTGAGTCTTCTGGATAAAGCGCGTGAAGTAGCTCATGGCAAAGCCATTCCATTGAAGGATTTGATTTATGCCTTCGTTTACCCGCCTTTGCGGATTGCCAGTGATAGTACTGGCGGTCGCTCCTTTGTTAAACTGCAAGCGCGTTTGCATAATGAACCAAAAGAACTCGCTCAAGAATTGCGCAGCGAATACTACGACGTGGTGAGTCTCGCATTTGTTGATGAATTTCAAAAAACCTTGCCTCATCTTCCTATTGAAACCATCTCTTGGCGTCTTATTTTTGTCATGGGTTTATATATTTATGTTGCTTCTAATACTGGTCGCTTGGAAGTGATTTCACGTAATCGATGCGCTGGTGAGCGCCTTGATCAGGCACTCCCAGAGATTTTGGCTTTTTGTGAAAGTGGCTTCTTAGCTCCTGTCTAATAATTAAATTATTCTGCTTTTGCTTTTGTATCAATAACGACTTTGCTCCAATGCTTGAGCTCATCATTGATATACATATTTGTCTTTTGCGCAGATCCTCCAACCGGAATTAAACCAGCTTGTTGAAGCTTTTCTTTTGTTTCTGGCTCTTCAATAATTTTCTGTATCGCTAGGTTCATTTGATTGATGATTTCTACTG
>CANFOL010000039.1 GCA_947448695.1 Burkholderiaceae bacterium | reverse complement strand
TTGGCAGTCAAAACTTCGACTTGACGCAATAACATCACAATTTGTTCCGGTTTAATACGTTGACCTTTAGGCATTTTTTACTCCTTTTAGAGATAGATTATCAAAAAATCCTCTCTTTGGGAGTGGTACTAAAAATTAGGTCAGATCAGATTCCGATTGGTGTGAGTTTCCCCACTCTCTGGACTATGCCTTCACCATATGCATTACAACATTCGCACTTAGGCGGGCGCAGTTTGGTCTTTATGCCCTCATCTGGGATACTATAAATCAGTTCAAAGATTATTTACTAATAGGTCAAAGATCCACGCCCCAATAAGGTTTCATCTTTAATAGCATCAAATATAGATTCTATTTCTGTAAAGGGTTTAGTCATACCAACGACTGGTTTGACTAAACCTCGAGCCATGACTTCCATCGTTTCTATTAACTCGGTTCGAGTAGAGTGCCGTGAACCAGTCACGATTTTTTCCGTTAGCATCAAACTTCGGGGATTAACACTAATATCTCCCTTACCTACACCAACAATCACTGCTCTTCCAGAGGTAGCTAAGCTATCATAAGCTATCTGAAAAGTAGATCCATGACCCACATAATCTACTGCCGCATTGACACCTTTTCCATGTGTCAACTGCTTTACAATCTCCACAACATTTGGATTATTTTTGACATTGATAACCTCATCAGCCCCCCACTTCTTCGCCAAAGCTAGTTTCTCATCAGACACATCAGCAGCAATTACATGCGCCCCAAAGAGTTTAGCAACTTGCACTCCATGAATACCTACTCCACCCCCTGCACCAATCAATAAAACTCGGTCATGGGGATTAATCTTTGCTCGCTCACGCATGCAGTGCCAATTGGTATTAACTGCATCGGTTGCAATAGCAGCTGCCTCATAACTTAATTCATCTGGAATTGGTAAAAAATTTCCTGCGGGTAAACACACATACTCAGCAAAACCACCATCGCGATGAACGCCAACAAAGCCACCAAAATTTTCACATAAAGTTTCACGTCCACCGTGACACCATCTACAGCGTCCACAGTTTAAATAAAAATAAACTGCGCATCGTTGCCCAATAGATAAAGAAGTGACTCCGGCGCCAACTTCAACAATGTCGCCCCCAAGTTCGTGCCCCATAATGCGAGGGGCTTTACCTCCAAAGCTACCATTACGCATATTCAATAGGGTTAATCCAACTCCAGCAGCACGCACTTTTAACATTACTTCACCAGGAGCTGGCTTAGGATCAGCAACTACCTCTAAAATAGAAGCTTGTCCCCACTCTTTAACAACCATTGCTTTCATATTTAACTCGCGATATTTAAATTAATTAAAACACTTTTATTAAAAACGTCGTAACCCCTGGAAATAAATATACCAACCAAGAAATAATTAGTAGCATTATGCAAAATGGGGTCGAGCCTGCAAAAATTAATGCCATCGAAATATTTTTCTCATGCGGAATTACAGATTTAACTGCATAAACCACCATTCCAAATGGTGGTGTTAACAATCCAGCCTCCACGATTAGAATGCCTATCATTGCAAAAGCTATTGGATCTATACCTAATGTTATTGCAACAGGTGCAAAAATAGGTACCGTTAATAACATAATTGATATTGAGTCTATTAAACATCCTAAAACCAACCATACGCCCACCATAAATAACAGCGTCATACTAGATGACATTCCACTGTTTAACATCGCATTTTGTAGTTGCTCACCAATACCACTCATTGCCAATGTTCTGGCGTACAGTTGTGCAGTAAATACAAGAATCATCAAAGGAGTTGCCGTCCTACCAACCGTTAAAATACAGTTATAGATTTCAGGCCAACGCATTCCCTTAATAATCCCGACTACAAGTGCAACTAAAGCGCCTATACCTGCCCCTTCAGTTGGTGTAAAAAACCCCAACCAAATCCCACCTAAAGCACCAAAAACTATTGCGATTAAACCAACTGAGCTAACAGCCATACCAAATCTTGTCGGCTCTTGGACTACGATTTCATTTGGATCAAGTTTAATTTCTTTATCAGATGTTTTCTTAACATCTCCAACATGACCAACAATACTTGGTCGAATATAAGATACTACAGCAATATATATCATCATTAACCCAGCTAGCATTAAGCCAGGAATAATTCCAGCCAAGAAAAGATGTCCAATCGATATGTTAGTCAAAATACCCCAAACAACCATTAATAAGCTTGGTGGAATTAACATACCCAAGCAGGCACTACCGCTAATAAGGCCTAATGAAAAATGAGATTCATAACCTCCTCTTTTCATTTGCGGGTAGGCTATTGCGGTAAAAGTTGTAGCTGAAGCCAAACTTGTGCCAGATACAAAAGAAAATATAACGTTGCCTAAAACGGTTGCATAGGCAAATCGACCACGAATTCTTTTTAGCCATTTATCGATTGCCCAATATAAATCAAAAGCAATTCCAGATTTTGCAATAAATTCACCCATTAATAAAAATAATGGAACTACAGCAAAAACGTAATCACGCAATGCCTCGTAAGCAGTATTACTTAAAAAAGCTACGGAAATCGATAAATCATTTGTTGATAAATATATTGCTAAAAAGCTCACTACACCAAGTGCAACAGCTACTTCAATATTTAAAAATACTAAAAGTAAAAGCAATCCTAAGATATAAAAATGTAAGTAAGATCCCATTTCGTTAATTCTCCTATAAGGCAGTTTCACCCGCAGAGACATCAGCCACATCATTAAAAATGATATCGAAGAGTCTTACAAAATAATAAAAAACTGAAAAAC
The DNA here is from genome assembly GCA_947448695.1 of Burkholderiaceae bacterium. Classification (GTDB taxonomy): domain Bacteria; phylum Pseudomonadota; class Gammaproteobacteria; order Burkholderiales; family Burkholderiaceae; genus Polynucleobacter. The sequence continues at coordinate 15,519 of CANFOL010000039.1, read as the reverse complement.
CACAACCAATCACAATCGAAAATTTGGCAGGCCAAGCCGCAACATCAACAATACCCTCGCCCTCATACTCGTTTTCAACCCATGATATAACCGCTGGCTCCCAGGCACCTACAATAACCGCCCCAAAAAAAAGAATGCCTAATAGGCATCCCAATATAGCTGTACTTTTTTTCACTATACGAGGTGTATAGTTAATAAAAATATCTACAGCAAGCATACTTTTCCATCGAACGGCAAATGGCAATTGCAAAAACACGATAATAATTAATGTATTGCGAATATATTCGGCAGTTCCATAAAATCGGAGTCCAAGTATGCGCGCTGAAATTTCTACCAAAATAAATATTGCCATTGCAAAAGCGCAAAAAGCAGTTAAAACCATCATGCCTCTAGTGACAGAATCTATGGCCGACAACTTGTTTTTCATAACACCTCCACTAAGCTATTTTATTTATTTGAATATCAGATGGCTTAGTCTAATTTAGCTTTTACTGGCCACTTATATCCAGCAGCTTCAGTAGCATCAATGTAGGCTTTCATGATTTTTTGCATTGGCAATTTATTCTCAGCCTCATATTTTCTTGCAACTTCGCGCGGGGAATTAACTAGCAATTCAGCCCATACCTTACGCTCCGCTTCCGAAACAGTCGACACATTGATACCTTTTGACTTGACGGTTTGAACCATCTTCTCACCAAGCTCACGGGTCATTACGCCACCTTTTAACTCGGTTTCACGACCAACAGCTAGGATGATATCTTGGACATCCTTAGGTAAACTCAAAAACTTCCGATTATTTATAGTTAAACTAGTTACTGTCATTGCTCCGAATGAAACATCGACAAAGTTAGGTGCTACCTCAAATAACTTTAATGAATCCATGACGCTTAAGAAAATAATCATCGAATCAATCAAGCCCGTTTGTAGGGACGTATACATATCTGGTCCTGGAACTGAAACAGGCAATGCACCTGCATTTTCGACCCAAAAAGCATTAGGGCCTGCTGCACCAACTTTTTTCCCTTTTACATCTCCAGCTTTTAGAATAGGGGACCTAGCAACAATATTGTATGGCTCAAAAGGTACCAGCGATAAAACGCGCTGACCGTACTTGGTAAATTGACCATTCAACTCTGGATTTGTATCATAAACTTTACGTGTTGCCTGAACAGAAACTTCTGGATTACTAGGCCCAAATGGCAAATATAGTGGAAAATTATTTAATGCCAATTTTTGTGCTTCATGACAAATACAAAAGATTCCCACATCAATTACACCACTTTGAACTGACTCTAAAACTTCTGTAGTTTTAACCATCGAACCTGAAAAGCCTTCTATAAAATCAATATCATGGCCAGTTTTTTCTTTAACACGCTTTTTTACTTCTGGCATGAAATAGTTTTGTGTTAATTGAATAAAATGCCAACTAGGGCTATGGCCAGAAGCAATCTTCAAGGTAAATTTTTCTGCCCAAACATGGCCAGAAAAGAAAAAACTAATGATGGAAAAAGTAAAGATTAAACTTATTTTTTTTATTGTGTGTTGCATTTTTAATATCCTCAAGTTACTGTTTTATTAAAAAGAGCTTTTCTAGTTTTACTTTTTTATATTACTTTCCTGATAATAGATAAGTCTATAAGGGTATAGCCTATGTACTTAGAATTTCTTAATTTAAGAGTATTAGCCTCATTTAAAGTGGGCATTTTTTATTACAAGCTAATATATAAAGGGCTGCTAGAGATTTATAAACCAAGTTAAGAAGATTTGAATTAATTCTTCAGGAATACTTAGTAAGATTAATCCACAATGTAGACTTTGACCTGAACTGCACAAGTCTTAAGTAATTAAAGCATCAATTAAACTTATCTAAAATTTCCAACTGATAGTAATTATTTTATTAGCTAGTCATACAACAAGGTAGTTAAACAAATCAATGAACCAACTTTCAGGAAACATGATGTCAACCACTTTATTAATTATTTTTATATTAGTTTATGCAGCAATTGCTTTAGAACATTATTTACATATTAATAAATCTTCTTCCGCGTTAATTGGATCGGGCCTATTGTGGATTGTTTACGCTTTAGCGACTGATTCGGGACAAATTAATAAAGAGTTATCTGATTCATTAATAAGTACAGCGCAGATAGTTTTTTTCCTTATAGGAGCAATGACAATTGTTGAAGTAGTTGATGCTCATCAAGGCTTTGATGTAATTACAACCAAAATTAAAACTAACCAATTAAAAAATTTAATGTGGATGGTGGGTATAGTTACTTTTTTTCTGAGCTCTATTTTAGATAATCTCACGACTGCAATTGTGATGGTTTCATTAATGAAGAAGATATTAGATCAGAATGAAGATCGTTTATTATTCGCGGGCATTATCATCATTGCTGCCAATGCTGGTGGTGCTTGGACACCGATTGGAGATGTCACAACTACAATGCTTTGGATTGGGGGACAGATTACTTCATTAGCAATTATGAAAAGTGTTTTTATACCAGCGATTATTAGTTTACTTATTCCTTTGTTATTTATTGCTTGGAGTTTAAAAGGCAAGGAAGTGATATTGTCCCAAAAAAATATTGAGGAAAAATTCGCAATCACATCTTTGTTTGAACGTAATGTGATGTTCTATATGGGTTTGGGAGTGTTAGTGACAGTCCCTATATTTAAAACCTTGACCGGCCTTCCGCCATTTATGGGAATTTTGTTTGGTTTAGGCTTGCTTTGGCTTGTTGGAGACTTGATTCATTCCAGAAAAAATGAAGATGATCGAGAGACTTTGACATTGGTTCATGCACTTTCTCGAATTGATATGGCCTCAATAGTATTTTTTATTGGAATTTTATTAGCTGTCGCAACGCTTGAGCACGCGCATATTTTAAGTGCGATTGCCCATTGGTTAGACAGTGTAGTTGGCGATCAGGCCATTATCGTGATTTTGATTGGTCTAGTAAGTGCCGTGGTAGATAATGTGCCACTTGTTGCTGCTTCGATGGGCATGTATAGTCTTGAGGAATATCCAACGGACAGTTTTTTATGGCAATTTTTAGCATACAGCGCTGGTACTGGGGGGTCAATTTTAATTATTGGATCAGCAGCTGGAGTAGCTGCGATGGGTCTTGAGAAAATAGACTTTTTTTGGTATGTTAAAAATATTAGTGGGCTTGCTTTGATTGGTTATTTAGCAGGCGCAGGAGCCTATATTTTGCAATATAACTTGACCCACTAGTACAAACTTTAAGGCTACTCTCTTAACTTATAGTATCGGATTGCTCAGTCGTTACTTAAAGTATCCCTTATATCTTCCATTCAACTAAAAATCAATCGCACATAGCTAGAGTAGTCTTACAAGCATTTGATTTGTAATTTATTCTTTAGGGCCATAACTTCTTTTAATCCGTTGGTTGTTAGAGAGCTCAATCGTAAGCGTTACAATTTATAACGCTCAAAACTAAAACCCTCACCATTTCTAGTGAGGATTCTTTTTTAGTGGCCTGGGGCGGAATCGACCAGGGCCCAGTGTGTCTAACTCTAGCCCTAGACTGTTTGTCTACTTATGCTTTTCCTCAGAGCTCATATTTTCCCATTTGGCTCTATGGGCCTATCAATATCGAGACTAATAGTAAGTTTAGGTTTACCATAATAAAGGATTGTTAATTTAATGGTAATTTTTTAAATTTATAACAGTTATTATTAGTGATCTATTAAATATAAAAATTAGGGGGACTCATGCTGGCAACTCAACCACTTGTAAGTAATGTGAAGTCAATTTCTCGTTTGGAATTACCTGGAGCCGGTCAAGTTTGTGTTTCTGGTCAATATGCTTATGTTGGACACATTCTTAGTAAATCTAAATTAGGGACTTCTATTTTAGATGTATCAGATCCGCGTAATCCTAAAATTGTTTCTCAAATATTCTTAAATGACTCAGAATCACAAAGTCATAAAGCTAGAGTTGTCGGCGATTTATTATTTGTAAATAGTGAACGAACTCCTGTTGGTCGTCGTGCAGATGAATTTCCAAAAGTTTTAGCTAAATTAAGATCTTCACTTGGTCGAGAACCTTCTCATGCCGAATTAGCTGAGGTATTACTAATGAGAGATGTTGACATTCCTGCGTTGATTAAAGAGAGTTCTCAACCTTATCAAGATGGTGGTTTTAAGATATATGATATTGCGGATAAAAAAAATCCCAAGTTAATTGTTCATCAAAAAACTGGGGCAGCTGGGGTTCATCGTTTTGATGTAGACCAAAATTTCGCCTACATATCGACTGAAATGCCTGGTTATGTAGGAAACATCTTAGTCATATATGACATAAGGAATCCGTCGCACCCAAAGGAAGTATCTCGGTGGGCAATGGATGGTCAAAATATTGCTGCAGGTGAAACCCCGACTTGGATAGGAAGAAAAAATCGTTTACATCATGCTCTTCGATTTGGAGATGAATTGTGGGCTGGACTTTGGCATGCAGGTGTTGGTGTAATAGATATAAAAAATATTCATGCGCCTAAACTGTTGGGGTCTTATAACTATCACCCACCATTTCCGCAACCATCACACACCTTTATGCCATTAACAGAAAAAATTAATGGTAAAAGAATAGCTGTCGCAATTGATGAAGAGGATCACGCTCATGATGATAGCGTATTAGAGCAAAGACGTGGTAGACCCCATGCTTGCTTGAGAGTATTTGATGTCTCAGATTTAACAAATATTAAACCACTGTCGTTATTCGAAGTAAGTGAACTTGATTCACCATGGAGTAGGACAACTCCTGGCCGTTTTGGGGCGCACCAATTTCAAGAACAGCCTAAAGGAACCCTTATTTTTTGTGCTTGGTTTTCTGGTGGTTTAAGGGTTGTTGATGTAGCGGACCCATCTGCACCTAAAGAAGTTGGATTTTATATTCCAAAACCTGGGGAAGGTAAAGCCTGTCCTCAATCTAATGATGTTTTCGTAGATGATCGAAACCTTGTCTATCTAGCAGATCGATATTTAGGGTTGGATATTCTTGAATTTAATGCTTAATAATTCACATTAAATTAAGGCCTCCCATGAGAACAATTAATTGGAATTATTTAAGTCTTCTTTTATTAGCTTGTATATGTGGTAACGTGTTTTCCCAGGAATATCCAAATCGACCAATTCAGGTCTTAGTGGGATTTCCTGTTGGGGGAAGTGCGGACATTATTGCTCGCCAAGTAATCCAAAAAGTGTCGGAGGTCATAGGAAAACCTCTAATTGTTGAAAACCGAACTGGGGCAGGAGGCAATATTGCTTTTTCAGCAGTAGCGAACGCAAATCCAGATGGCTATACCCTTCTTTTTAGTACCCCTGGGATAGCCATTAACCCTAATTTGTATAAAAAAATTTCCTACAAAATTGAAGACTTTATTCCGATAACACTAATCGGTGAAGCACCATTAGTTCTTTTAGTTAATTCTTCATTACCAATTAAATCAATGAATGATTTAATTAAGGCCTCAAAAGTAAAAGTAGATGCTATTCGATTTGCCAGTGCTGGCAACGGTAGCTCCTCTCATCTATCAATGGAAATGTTGAAATCCTACTCCGGATTACAATACCTTCACGTACCATATCGAGGTGGTGGCGGTCCAGCCATTATTGATGTCATGTCTGGTCAAGTCGATATGACAATGATTCCAATATCAGGTAGTAACATGCGTTATATTCGCGATCCACGATTGAGGCCAATTGGACAAACAGGAACCGAAAGATCATCATTAATCATGGATATTCCAACTATTGAAGAGTCTGGGGTTAAAGAATATACATCTACAACCTGGTATATGCTACTAGCCCCTGCTAAGACTCCTAAGAACATTATTCAATATTTGGAGGTATCAATTTTTCGAGCACTAAAAACTCCTGAGCTACAAGAGCAATTATTTCATAATGGTGTTACCGTTATTAATGGCGGGTCTAATGAAGCAAATAAATTACTTCAATCAGAATATAAAAGATGGACTAAATTAATTAGTCTATCAGGTGCAACCCTAGATTAAGTTTACCCGAAGATAATACTGTCTCAGAATACTGTTCAGAGCTAATTCTTTTAGCATTACGAGATTCCAAAGAATGTCCTATGTCAACAAACAGGCTTGTCGGGGTCGATAACCTCGACCTCCCTTATTGCATATAAACTCTCTGCTAATCGTCGACTTATGGCGACCTAGGAACTCGGCAATTTGTTGTTGACTATTTCCGGCTGACATTAAAATATAAATCAGATATCGTTCTTCTTGGCTAAGGAGTTTATAGGTCATGGCTACTTTGACTTGGCGGTCTAGAAGCTTTAGATACGAAATCATCCTTAGCCTCCTCTCATTGTTCAAAGTTGCATTTCGAATTAGAATTCACCACCATCGAATAGCCCTAAAAGTCGAACATTTTTACTCCAAGTATAAATTATGCCTTAGAAGGTTTATTTGATTTAGAATCATAAAAAAGAGAATTATTCCTCATATTAATTAGATAGGAGAGACGAATGAGTGACTTGACATCAGTCAAATCAGAACCCCCTTCACTTACAAAGTACGTCTCTGAATTTTCGACCCAATTAAAAGACTCTGACATTACAGCAGAATTAGACGCTCTCGGCAAAAAATCAATTTTAGATGCTATTGGAGTTGCTCTTTCTGGATCAATCTCAGAACCCTGTCAGGTTCTTCTTGAATATATTAAAGACCTTCATTGCTCAGGTAACTCTGTTGTAATTGGCTCAAACATAAAGACATCTCCTCGATTTGCTGCACTAGCAAATGGAACTGCAATGCATGCAGATGATTATGATGATACTTTACAAGCTGAAACTGGGCGGTTTCAAGGCATTCATCCCACCACCCCCGTCCTTTCTGCATTACTTGCCTATTCTGACTCTATAAAGGTATCAGGTAGAGATTTTTTAACTGCTTACCAAGTTGGCGTCGAAGTATCTTGCCGACTATTTGATGCGACGCATATTAATCACATCCTCCATGGTTTTCATTCCACAGGAACATGTGGCATGCTTGGTGCAACAGTAGCTTTATCAAAACTGCAAAAACTTAATAGCAAATCTACTGCCCTTGCATTAGGCATAGCAGCAAGCCAAGCGGGTGGCTTACAAGAAAACTTTGGTACGATGGTCAAACCATTTCATGCAGGTCGCTCTGCTGAATCTGCAATCGTTTCCGTTGATCTTCAAAAAAGGGGTTTTACAGCCTCCCCAATCATTTTAGAAGCCAAAAGAGGTTTTTTTCAGGCGCTTGGTGGCGGTTACGAGATGGGACGTTTATCCAATAAACTTGGAAATCCTTGGTCATTTCTTGATCGTGGAGTTTGGTTAAAGCCCTACCCCACTGGAAGTCTTGGTCATCCGGCTATGACTGCAATGCATGAATTAATCAATCAACATCAAATTCATTTAAAAGATGTTGACAAAATTATTCTAAAAACAAGTCAAAATATTCACCACACGCTGTTACATCATCACCCCAAAACCGAACTTCAAGCTAAATTCAGTTTAGAGTTTTGTTTAGCAGCGCTTCTTATTGATCGCACCTGCGGCTTAAGCCAATTTAATGATGCCTATGTTAACTCGTCTGACATTCAAGCCGCAATTCAATTGATTGACTATTCGCCCTTTACCCCAGAAGAAGAAAAATCAAATCACCACACAATTGTGACTAGCTTTATATCTATTCACTTAAAAGATGGCACGAACTTATCTATTAGAAAAGATTTTGGTAAAGGTAATAAGGCCAATCCTATGTCCGAGGCCGAGATAGAAAACAAGTTTAAAGAATGTTCAGATTACCGAAAGTGGGATCCAGTAAAAACTGGTAAAGCAATTCAATTCATCAAAAATCTAGAATCAATGGACGATATCCGCAATTTAACCCAATTACTATCCCTATGACATCTAAAAAAACACTTTCAAACCTATCATTTTTAATACTTATTGGTCTTGCATTGATCTGCTCTTCCTCGATTGCTGCTGATCCTGCATCTGAAATTGCCAACTACCCAACAAAACCTATCAAATTTATACTTCCTTTTCCGGCAGGTGGAGGAACGGATAATTTAGCAAGGATTATGGTACCTAAATTAACACAAATTTTAGGGCAGCCAGTGATTGTTGATAACCGACCAGGTGCCTCTGGCAATATTGCAACCGATGCTGTTTCTAAAGCAAATCCAGATGGCTATACGGTATTAATGGGATACAATACCGCGCTGACCTTTAATCCATTGATTTTTCAATCCCTTAACTTTGACGTTCAAAAGGATTTAAAGCCTGTTACTTTGCTTGCAACAGCTAAATATGTTTTAGTTGTTAACAATATAGCTCCTGTGAAATCTGTGAAAGAGCTTATCTCCTTGGCTAAAGAAAAACCTGGTCAATTAAATTACTCCTCAGCCGGGAATGGCAGCACATTGCATTTGGCGGCCGAACTATTTAAGTTCAGAACTGGGGTAGATATCGTTCATATCCCCTATAAAGGTGGAGGTCCAGCAACTTTAGGTGTTTTAGGTGGCGAGGTACAAATGACTTTTGGAAGTGTTGCGTCTGTCTTACCACACATTAAATCAGGCAAAATTCATGCGATTGGCGTGACTAGCTTAACTCGTTCTAATGTGCTTCCTGATGTTCCAACGATTAGTGAATCAGGAATCAATGGCTATAATGTTACTTCTTGGTATGGTTTGCTCTTGCCAAAAAATACCCCTGATCAAATCGTTTCAAAGCTTGCTATGGCAGCTCATGAGGTTATTCAATCGCCCGAAATTAAAGAAGCAATGGCTAAGCAAGGGGGGTTAGAAGTCACTATTAGCACCCCTGCTGAATTTGATGAATTAATCAAAAGTGAAACGAATATGTGGAGAGATCTTAATAAAAAATTAAAGATCACAGCAAATTAATCATTTAATCAAACATTTATTTTAGTAAGGCTATCAATGACACAAGTTGTATCTCCTATCATGCTGAAATTAAGCAAATATATTGCTTCAGCGACTACTAAACCGATTCCAGAGAATGTTTCTCAGCGAGCAAAATTACATTTAATTGACACCTTTGCTGCAATGATTTCTGGTTCACGATTAGAACCTGGCAAAAAGGCCATCTCTTATATAAAAACTCTTGGAGGCACACCAGAGGCTAGCGTGATTGGAACAAGTATAAAAACTACTGCCCAAAATGCGGCGCTAGCAAATGGTATGTTTGGGCATGCGGATGAAACAGATGATACTCATCCTCCATCACTAACTCATCCTGGCACAAGCGTTGTTCCAGCAGCACTTGCCATCAGCGAAAAATATCGGCTTTCTGGAGTAGAAATGTTACGTGCCATTGTCTTAGGTTATGACATTTGTTCAAGAGTTTTATTAACATTAAAGCCAATGCCTTTTTTAAGGTCAGGGCATCATGCTGGCGCTACTGGTCAACTATTTGGCGCCAGTGCAGCTGCAGGCTCCCTTTTAAAACTATCACCCCTAGAGGTTCGCTATATGCTTTCCTATACAGGGCAACAAACCTCAGGTCTTTACACGATGTTTAGAGATCCGGAACATATTGAAAAAGCATACGCCATGGGTGGTATGCCTGCCCACAATGGTCTTCAAGCAGCGTTAATGGTAAAGTCTGGTTGGACTGGTGTTGAGGATATTTTCTCTGGAGAGCGAGATTTTTTCCATACCTTTGCGCCAGAAGAGTTTGATCGAAATGATTTGGTCGACGGACTTGGAAAAAGATATGAAATGATGCGGGCATCGATTAAGCGATGGCCTATAGGAGGACCTATTCAAGGTCCAATGCATGTGTTAAATGACCTCATTCAAGAGCATCAATTTAATGCGGTTGATATCGTAAAAATCATCGTAAAAATGCCTGATAAAGAATTAGAAATTGTGAACAATCGTCCAATGCCTGATATCTCTGTTCAACATTTACTATCTGTCATGGCGTTAGATAAAAAACTCACATTTAAAACAGCTCACGATTTCAATAGAATGAAAGATGCTGGGGTATTAAAAATGCGCGCAAAAGTCGTTGCTATTGGTGACGCCAGCCTTACTGATGTCCAAAGACGGTGGCGATGTGTCATGGAAGTACATTTAAAAAATGGGAAGATCATTCATGGCCAAACAATGGCCGCGAAGGGAAGTTTCGAAAACCCTCTAACGATTTCTGAAGAAACAGAAAAAGCGATGGATTTAATTGCGCCAATACTTGGCAAACAACGATCCATGGATTTAATTAATCAACTATTGCATATCGATACAATGAAAAACATTCAGAGTTTACAAACTTTTTATACAAAATAGTTACTAAGAAGTTTCACAAGCTTTACTTAAAGTAACGCATACACCCCATCTAACCAAAAATCCAATCGCACATTCAATCGCACACCGCTAAAGTAGCGCTACAAACCATTGATTTATATAAATTTTCCAAGCTGTATGACTTCTGTTAATCCGTTGGTCGTTAGAGAGCTCAATCGTAAGCGTTACAAGTTGTAACGCTTGTCTTTTCCTAAGCCAACTCCAACTCTTTTTTAGCTCGCTTCTTACTCTGATAACTATCGCTGACAGAGCTGTCTGCTTCAATCAGCTTTCTCGTATTAGCTCCACGAAGTTGATCTATAGCCTGTATTACCTGTAGGTGACTATAGTGCCGCTCGATCATTAAGACACTGGTACCCATTTGTTTTGCAAGGGTGTGGATTGGAACTCGGTCATGAGTCAGACTCAACGTGGCATAGGTATGTCTAAGACTGTAAAACACTCGCTTTTGATTGGTCTTGGGATCTATCAACAAATTATGGTCAGCTAAGAAACTGTCAAACATATGATTGAGTACATCACTCATGTCTCTACCTTCTCGGGTTCTAAAGATGTAATCATCATTGGTGGGCCTAATCAATTCTGCCAGGGGATCTCGAATGGTACTCTTCACGCCATAGTTCCTCATAGCAATACGCTCAAGAATTCTGATACTAGGCAAGCGTCCAATGATCTGTCGTTGACCTGTCTTGCCTTTCACAGTCATTTCACAACTGCGGTTTAGGCTGTGTACTTCAATTGCCTCACCCTCTTCATCCAATTGATCTGTCACTGTACTAATCGGGTTCATCATAAAACGGATTTGCTTCCACTTCATATTGAGCAACTCAATACCCGGTCTTGCCCCAGTGTCGACTAACATCTCAACATAGTCACGGAGTATTTCTCTACGCTCTCGGACATCACGGGTTCTACTGGATTCAATGTATGGACCTAGATTCTTCAGTAATGCTTTTAACTCGTGCAGTTCAAATGCTGGTCTGCGCTCTCCCACCTTGGTCTTACCATCCAGTTTGGGTCGATTGCTTTCAGTCAAATAACCGCGCACGATTGCTTCATCAAATACTCTGTTGAATGCAGCATTCTGAGTCTTGCGATGTGTATTGGATATGGCTACACCATAGCACTCTTCACGATCTCGGTAGTACTGTTCAAGTGCGTCATAGTCAATATTGGTGATGAGCCTCTGTCCAAGACTGGGTATGAAATTATCCGTAATAATGCGAATGTAGTCTTTGTAGATCACTTTGCCCATGCCGCCTTTTAGGTCACGCTCCATACGATCAATTGCTAGTTCGGCGATGTCTTTAAATCGTTTGGTCACCACGGGTATACCTGATCGATGGCGGATCTCAGCTTCAATTAATAGCTCTTTGGCTCTAGTCACAGCCAGATCAAATTTGGTTTCTTTGGTAGTGGCTCGTAACCATTTGTTAGCTACTTTATAGCGACATTGCCATACTTGACTATGCTCGCGTTGATAGAGCGTTAGGTTACGGTGTATCAGTTGATGGGTGCTTTCGTTTTTAGTTGTCATACTAATACTTTAGCTTCTGACCACCAGCTAGAGCAACCTGATTGGAGGAAAACTGGGGTCAATTTAACCAAAAGATTTGTGGCAGATAATGGAGAAGAATGGAAGTTTTTGGGAAATTTGTGTAGATGGGTGTTACAACTTGTAACGCTTGCATTAAATTTCTCCTTAAAATACCAATCCACAAACTTGCATAGCGTATAGTTTCAGTATACAATACATCATGATTAAAACATTTCGCCATAAGGGATTACAACTCTTTTTTGAAACCGGTAAAAAGTCAGGAATCCAAGTCACCCATGCCAATAAGCTGGGGAGGCAGTTAGCTAGATTAAATGTTGCAAAAAAATGGGAAGATATGAATATACCCGGCTGGGGCTTGCATCCTTTAAAAGATAAGCTAAAGGATCACTATTCAATTTCGGTAAATGGAAATTGGCGAATGACTTTTAAATTTGAAGGTGAAGATGTAGTGCTTGTTGATTATCAAGATTATCACTAAAAGAATAGGAATAATGATGACTAAAATGTATAACCCGCCCCACCCAGGACTTACTCTGAAAGAAGATATTCTTCCAGCGTTAGAACTGACCGTAACAGAAGCCTCAGAACAACTAGGGGTAACTCGCGCCGCTTTTTCTAGGGTGATTAATGGTAAAGCTGGTATTTCTCCAGAAATGGCTTTACGTATTGAGGCTTGGTTAGGCGAGAAAAATGGAGGTAGTGCAAGTGTTTGGCTAGCTTTACAGGCAGCGTATGACTTATGGCAAGTTCGTAAAGCGGGACTACCAAAAGTCAAGCATGCATTGATTCCAGACTTGGCTTTAGCCTAAGCTTTACAACTTGTAACGCTCAAAACCAAAACCCCCACCATTTCTAGTGAGGGTTCTTTATTGGTGGGCCGTCAGGGACTTGAACCCCGGACCAAAGGATTCCGATTGGTGTGAGTTTCCCCACTCTCTGGACTATGCCTTCACCATATGCAAACTACTCGCACTTAGGCGGGCGCCGTCTAGTCTCTACACCTTCAACTGATGATCATCTATCAGAACATTGGCTCGGCATTGCCTTATGTAACTATTAAATAATCACACTTAGGTTTCACCGAATTTGACGCCATTCACACAGCAACTTTCGTCATCTGGTGCACAATTTTCTATGAGAGCAGATACCCTTAATAGAACTCCATAGTATGGAGCTATACAAGCGGTCACTGTCGGTGTGTAGCGAAATGTGTAGTGATTTTTTACAATGAAATAATTGGTTCAGTTTGTGCTACAATGTAGCTCAGATAGATAGTAAACAAAAGGATAAACACATGACTGCCAATGCTGTTGTACGAGCCAGAATTAGTGAGGGTATAAAGGAAGAGGCTACAGCTGTTTTAGCTGCCATGGGTCTTACTCCATCTGATGCCTTTCGAATCATGATGACCAAAGTAGCTAAAGAAAAAGCTTTACCTTTTGAGCCACTCATCCCAAATGAAGAAACTATTGCAGCCATGAAAGAAGCCAGAAAAGGAAAACTTAAATCCTTTACTTCTATTAATGACTTGATGGCTGACCTGAATGAGAAAGATTGAAAATACCGGGCAATTTAAACGGGACTACAAAAGAGAAGCAAAAGGCAATCATAGAAAGACCTTAGCCAGTGACCTCGAAGCTGTTCTCAAATTATTAATTGCTGACGAAAAGCTTCCTGCAAAATATTTTGATCATCCCCTGGTTGGTGATTGGAAAGATCACAGGGATTGCCATATCAAACCTGATCTCGTGCTTATCTATAGAATACCGGACGAAAACACATTACAACTAGTTCGCTTAGGATCACATAGCGAATTAGGCATTTAAGAGTCGAGGGTTAATTTCGTGGTTTTGCATTTGGACTAACAGGTTAGTATTAATTTGTACTTAAATAAAATAAAACCCTCACCATTTCTAGTGAGGGTTTATTTACTGGTGGGCCGTCAGGGAGTTGCACCTATCAATTCTTCTAGTTATATACTTTGACCCATAGGCATTTTTAATCCTTTTAGAGATAGACTATCAAAAATTTCTCTCTTTGAAAGTGATACTGAAAATTAGGTCAGCTCACTTTTTGCAAACAAGTTCAAAACTAACGTTTCAGCATAAACAACCTAAGTCACCCAATAAATTAGGGTGGCTAAATTCTTTATTCTGGCTTCATCGATGTGTCATTTACTAATTTTCCCCATTTAGCAATGTCACTTATCCAAAAATTATGGAAATCGAGGTTATGTCGACTATCTGGAATTAATCCTAATTCTTCTAGCTTTTTACTTACATTTGGCATCTTAATAATATTAGATATTTCACTACCTAACTTTTGTGCGATTGCAGCATCTGTTCCAATGGGTGCAAAGATCGCATGCCAAGTTACCATTTCATAATCCTGTATCCCTAATTCTGAAATTGGCTTCACTCCTGGTAAGGCGTTCATTTCAGTTTTACTACTTACTCCAAGCGCTTTTAATCTTCCTGCTTGTATTATTTGCTGAGCAGGTGGAATGAGTTCAAATGCAAAATCTAATTGGCCACCAACTAAATCTGTTAATACAGGTGCCCCACCTTTATAGGAAATGTGTTGTGCTTTAGTTTTTGTGGTGTTTAACAAAATTTCAGCTGCGAGATGCCCAACACTCCCGGTTCCACTGCTCCCATAATTTAATAAGCCGGGTCTGGCTTTCAATTCTTTTACTAAATCTAATACCGAGTTAAAACGACTATTCGAAGGCACCAAGAGAACAGTTGGGCCAATATCAATTAATGAAATTGCAACAAAGTCTTTCGTTGGGTTATACCCCATGTTTTTTGTTAAATATATATTAGTTGCATGTGTAGTCGTATTGCCTAAAAGCAAGGTATAGCCATCAGGCGGTGCTTTAGCAACGTATTGAGAGCCTATTGATCCTGATACTCCGGGTTTATTTTCAATAAAAACTTTCTGGCCTAAGCGCTCTGAAAGAATTGGGGCAATGATTCTTGCTACAGTATCTACACCACCGCCTGGGGGATAAGGAACTATGAGAGAAATAGGCCTACTTGGATAGGTATTCTGTGTATATGCACTAAAGGAAAATATTGAAAATAAAGTAGCAATCAATATTTTTAAGATATTTTTCTTCATAGGATATTCCTCCTAGTCAATTGATCAATTACTTAGTCAGCCTTAATCGCCGAATCTCGAACAACTTTTAGCAAGCTTGATTGATTTTCTTTAAAAAAAGTAGTTAACTCTTCAGCGGAACTACCGATAGCAATTTGTCCATATTGGTCATAGGTGAATTTAGCTTGTTGGTTATTAACTGACTGAATAAAAGCATTTTGTAATTTATCAATGACTTGCTTTGGTGTATTAACTGGTGCAACAATCGCCACAAAAGTTTGCACATTAATTTGTGGATAACCTAGTTCCTCAAACGTTGGTACATTCGGGAGGCTTTCTAATCTTTTCTTACCAGTAATGGCTATCGCTTTAAGCTTGCCACTTTGTACCATGGGAATTAATGCTGATCCAGACATCATGGCACTGACCTCATTACTCAAAATCGCCGTAGTGCTCGGCACTGAACCTTTATAGGGGACATGCGTAATTTGCATACCTAA
>CANFOL010000038.1 GCA_947448695.1 Burkholderiaceae bacterium | reverse complement strand
CCAGCCCATTTAAAGTGAAATCCGCCTTCTTTGGCAGCAACCCATAATTCATGTAACGGAGTTTGAAGATTAATTACAATGACGGTCTTATTTGGAAATGAAATATTTAATACGCTCGCTTGTCTTTCCAAATCAACATCAAAATCAGTGCTTTCGAATAATCGCTCAAGTTCATTTTCGATTTTATCAAGCGCTAATCCTGCTAAATTTTTAAACTCAGAATCGGTAATTTTTTCAAGCTTAGATGGCAACATATGTCAGTCTTTTTTCAATAGTGAAGGCATTTGGCTTCATAATAAGGGAATCATGAAACAATTTGCAAAATTACATTTTAGTTTTCTTCTTGGCTTAGGTGGCATTCTTTTAATAACCCTTACTGCTTGTGGGGTTAGGGGGCCATTATATTTGCCTCCCCCTCCACCAAAGCCTGAAAAGCCGACGAAAGTTGAGCCCGTGGGTATTCAATTTCCGTCACCTTCATCGCCACAAACTACCCCAACGAATAAGCCATCATCTTTATGAATCAATTACCTAAACTTCTTGGATTTCAATTAAATAATCAAGAATGGTTCGCTGAAAATGTTTCTCTTCTTAGTATTGCTCAAAAATACGGTACTCCGTGTTATGTCTATAGTAAACAAGCTCTGATTGAAGCATTTTCAGCTTACGAAGGGGCTTGCCTGCGTTTAGATGGCAGCAGAAGAGCAAGGGTTCATTTTGCGATGAAATCTAATAGTAATTTGGCAATTCTGGATCTTTTCGCAGGTCTAGGTGCCGGTTTTGATCTCGTGAGCGGTGGTGAGCTAGATCGAGTCATTGCAGCCGGGGCCTCACCAGCCGTTTGTGTTTTTTCAGGGGTCGGCAAGTCTGTTGCAGAAATTTCTCGCGCTCTTCAAGTTGGCGTCAAATGCTTTAATGTGGAATCTATTCCTGAACTCACACGTATCAATGCGGTTGCCAAGCAACTCAATCTTATTGCACCAATTTCTTTAAGAGTAAATCCAGATGTGGATGCAAAAACTCACCCCTATATTTCTACTGGTTTAAAAGATAATAAATTTGGGATTGCATACGAATCTGTTCTTGAAACTTATTTGGCGGCAAAAAACATGTCCCATTGCAATATTACTGGGATTGATTGCCATATAGGTTCTCAAATTTTGGATATTAACCCTTATATTGATGCCCTTGATCGCATATTTTTATTAATTAAGGAACTAAGAACGCATGGTATTGAAATTCATCACCTAGATATTGGTGGTGGTCTTGGAATTGATTATGGAGGTGAGGAGGCCCCCAATATTACGGACTTTGCGAATACGTTGTTAAACCATATTGAATCTTGCGGCTTTGGGGATTTAGAAATTATTTTTGAACCTGGCCGCTCTCTAGTTGGTAATGCAGGTCTTCTTTTAACCAAGGTTGAATATTTAAAACCCACAGAAGCTAAGAATTTCTGTATCGTCGATGCGGCAATGAACGACTTGATGCGTCCGGCGATGTATGAAGCTTTTCATCATATAGAGCCTGTTGTTCAAAAAGCTATACCTCAAAATATCTATGATGTCGTTGGACCTGTCTGTGAAACCGGTGATTGGCTTGGAAAAGATCGCCCTCTTGCCGTAGAGCCTGACGATGTTCTAATGATTCTATCGGCAGGTGCCTATGGCTCTTCGATGTCTTCTAATTACAATACAAGGCCGCGAGCTGCTGAGGTCATGGTAAGTGATCACCAAACCTATCTCATTCGAGAGCGTGAAACGATTCAAAGCTTGTTTGCTGGTGAGCATCTATTGCCCAAAAAAAATGAGGGCTAAGCCCTCATTTCACTGATTCAATCTTTTTTATTGCAGTCCAGCAATGTAGTCAGCGACAGCTTGCATTTCTTTATCATTTAACTTCGCAGCGATTGTATTCATCTGTGCGTTTTTACGCTCGCCACTTCTAAAGGTAACTAACTGGTTTTGGGTATATTCCGCCCACTGTCCACCGACGCGTGGATACTGCACGGGTATACCTGAGCCTGAAGGTCCATGACATGAAGCACATGCTGGAACATTTTTTGCTGCAATGCCGCCACGATAAATACTTTTACCAAGTTCAATCGTGTCTTTGTTTCTAGCTGTACCTGGTTTAGGGGTCTGTTTTTCTAAATAAGCAGAAACATTTTTCATATCAGATTCAGTCAGTAGCATTGACATGCCCATCATGACTCCATTAGCACGCTCGCCAGATTTAAAGTGTGCGAGTTGGGTAGCTAAATAGGTTGCATTCTGCGCAGATAATTTTGGCCATGTCCCTGAACCACTGTTTCCATTTGCACCGTGACAACCAACGCATGCAGTAATGCCTCTTTTGGTATCGCCATTCGAATACAAAGCATCACCAGCGGAAATATCTGGTTTTGCAGCTTTTTTTACCGGTTCACTTGCTTGAAGTTGTGCAGTTGCGCCCAAAAAAGCAACAAAGGCAAATACAGTAAACTTTTGAATAATAATTTTTAACATAGGTGATAAGCGCATAATGGTGTTTATTGATTTCTTTATTTTATATGTGTAATTTTACAATAGCTTCAATTTTCGGTCATTTATGTCAAAGCTTCAACAAGCCAAGTTTTTTGTTACGGTCAATCACCTAGCCGATTTACCTAAAGAAAGTCTTCCAGAAATTGCTTTTGCTGGTAGGTCAAATGCTGGTAAATCTACGGCAATTAATGTTCTTTGCTCTCAAAAACGACTCGCTTTTGCAAGTAAAACTCCTGGCCGAACTCAGCACATTAACTTTTTTTGCGTGCCTGATAAAGACCTTATTTTAGGACACTTAGTGGATTTGCCAGGTTATGGATATGCAAAAGTTGATCGAAAGGTACAGGCTCATTGGGAAAATTTACTAAGTAAGTACTTACAAGAAAGAAGCCAGCTTCGAGGAATGGTACTGATTGTCGACTCAAGAAGGGGGATTACAGACCTCGATCGAAATATGTTGGAATGGTTTTGCCCAACGGGAAAACCAGTGCATTTATTAATTACAAAATGCGACAAATTAAACTTATCAGAGAAGTCCCTAGTAATGAAATCTGTTAAAGATGAATTAAAATCCATGAATGATCTACACCCACATTTTGGCGAACTCACAGCGCAATTATTTTCAAGCACCAAACGTATTGGCCTTGAAGAAGCTGATGATCTTGTCTGTAAATGGTTAATTAATTAAAGGCTTTTTATGTCAAATACATCTTGCTCTACGTCTTTACAGTTTCCATTACA
Source organism: Burkholderiaceae bacterium (assembly GCA_947448695.1). Classification (GTDB taxonomy): domain Bacteria; phylum Pseudomonadota; class Gammaproteobacteria; order Burkholderiales; family Burkholderiaceae; genus Polynucleobacter. The sequence continues at coordinate 15,995 of CANFOL010000038.1, read as the reverse complement.
TCGCCCTCGCAGGGCTCGTCTAAATCAGTGGTCAAGATCCTTGATTCAAGAAACAGATCTATCTCCTAGAAATTTTATATATCCTGTTTTTGTGCTTGAAGGGAAAGGTCGGCGTGAGGCAGTCGCTTCGATGCCCGGTGTCGAGAGGCAATCCGTGGATATTCTATTAGAAACTGCAAAACAATGCGTTGATTTAGGAATACCTGTCATGGCACTATTTCCGGTTATAGATGCTTCTTTAAAAACACTAGATGGTGCTGAAGCATTTAACCCAAATGGTCTCGTACCCAATGCCGTAAAAACCCTAAAAGACCACTTCCCCGAATTAGGGATTATGACTGACGTTGCCCTGGATCCTTACACCAGTCATGGCCAAGATGGTCTGATTGATGAATCTGGATATGTTCTGAATGAAGAAACCATAGAGGTTTTAGTTCAACAAGCAATTTGTCAAGCTAGAGCTGGCGCTGATATTGTTGCTCCATCCGATATGATGGATGGTCGAATTATTGAAATCCGTGATGGCCTAGAGTCAGAGGGTTTTATATACACTCAAATCATGGCCTATTCTGCAAAATACGCCTCTGCTTTTTATGGTCCTTTTCGTGATGCGGTCGGCTCTTCTGGTAATTTGGGTAAAAGTGATAAAAAAACCTATCAGATGGACTTTTGTAATTCGGATGAGGCAATTCGTGAAGTCGCTCTTGATATTTCAGAGGGCGCTGATATGGTGATGATTAAACCAGGGATGCCTTATTTGGATATTGTGCGTCGTGTTAAAGACACCTTTGGATATCCAACCTTCGTCTATCAAGTCAGTGGTGAATATGCCATGATCAAAGCTGCATCTCAAAACAATTGGTTAAATCACGATCAAGTCATGATAGAGTCTTTAATGGCCTTTCGAAGAGCCGGTGCTGACGGTATCCTGACTTATTTTGCCTTAGATGCTGCTCGATTACTTCAGTCGAAGTAATCTGATTTTTTCTTGTAGTTTTTCTGGTGAAATAATTCCGACCACTCTAAGCTTTTCTATTTCCTGACCATGGTCGTTGATAAAAATAAATGCTGGTGGTCCAAACAATTGGTATTGGTTTAATAATTCTCTTTGATTATTTCCCGATGTGGTGACATCCACTTCGATTCTTTTTAAATGTTGTAATTGGTTTTGTATCTCTTTATTACTTAAAACTGTTTTGTCCAACTCTTTGCAACTGACACACCAATCTGCATAATAAGTAATAAAAACACCTTCTTGTTCTTTCGTCATTACACCAATAGATTGTTTGAGCTCATCTAAAGTGGTAACAACTTGGTAATCTAGCCCACCTATTTCTTTGGTGCCAACTTGTTGTGGTCCACGAATTAAGTTACTGATCGCTGGATACATCATCCACAATGCAAATCCTATTAATACATAGGCCAAGATACGTTGCACACGTACCATCCACGAACCAGCTTTGGGGACTAAACTTCTTGCCCCAATCGCAAAAAGTAATAAGGGCATTCCCATACCTAAAGCCATCACAAATAAAATTAATCCGCCCAACTCAACTTTGCCACTTTGCGCAATAAAGGTAAGTATGCCGGCTAATGGAGCGGTAACACAGGGGCTGGCTATTAAACTGGACAAGGCCCCAAGCATAAATACGCCAAATAAACTACCTCCCTGATGTTTATCCATCCACTGATGTACCATCTGATTCCATACATGAGGTAGGCGTAGTTCATACATTCCTAACAAGCTTCCAGATAGGGCTATCATCATCAATCCAAATGCTATTACAACGATAGGGTTTTGTAAAACGCTCGATACTCCTGCACCAAACCAAGCCGTGGCCATGCCAGCTAAACTAAAGGCCAAAGCCATTCCAAGTACGTATAAGCTTGCTAGGATTAACGATTTTTTTCGTGACGGTTGTTGACCTGATGTCGCACCAAAAACAATACTCGACAAAATGGGAAGCATCGGCAACATGCATGGTGTAAATGCTAATCCTAGTCCTAAAATAAAAAATATTCCAAGCAACACGGGGGTTGATGTACTGCCTAATAATCTGTTTAAGGAATTTAAATCATCTTTTGCTTCCCACCATGATGTTGATGGCTCATTCGCGCTAAGAGAAATTTGGTCAGGTGATCCCACAGATTGAACAAAAGAATCATATTGCATTATTTGCAGATACCTCGTCATAGGTGGGTAGCAAATACCCCTTTCTGCACAACCCTGCACCTGAACTTCTAAATTGAGTGGTGATTGTTTGGGCAAATTATTAGCATTAAATTGATAACTCATGGTGCCGTAATAGGTCCTAACTATTTTCTGAAAATTATCGTCATATTTTTCCTGTGGGACGGGTAATTGATCAGGTTTTAATAAGGATAAGACACCATCTACTTTGGTATTTACCTGTATCGAATCTTGATAAATGTAGTAACCTTTTGCGTTTTCAAAAGAAATTTCCAACCCCTGCTGGGTTAATTGTCCTCGGATTTGAAACGCTTCCTCAGGTTTTAGATACTCTTTACCTTGACCAGTTAATGCTAAAGCACTTAATGTAAAGATAACAAGTAGTTGCAAATATTTTTTAAACATACAACTGTTGTCCTGATTGGCCTAACTCTTCCAACATCCAGTGTAAATAAGCAGAATCAATTTCAAGGATGGGGATTGCAATGATTTCAGGCACCTCATAAGGGTGAAGTTCATTCACGCAATTTTGAATCGCAGACCAGCGTGTTTGAATTGATTTGGCATGCATCATAATTTCTTGGTTATTTTCTAATTGATTCTGCCAGCGATATAAGCTTTCGACCACAGAAAACTGTGCACAAGCAATTAACTGTTTACTAATTAATTGTTTGGCTATTTCTAATGCAGTTTCCCTGTCGGGGAAACTAACCATAACAATGATAGGCTGATGTATATTCATAATGGTATGTCGAATACCTTATTGTGTCAGAGTTTTGCGGGGCTTGCATAATAAAAAAGCCAGGGTCAATTGAGCCTGGCTTTTTGGTTTACATCTTTAATTTACTCTGCTTCAACAGCCTCGGTCTCATCCATCTCTGGGCGATCAACTAACTCTACAAGAGCCATTGGTGCATTATCGCCAACCCGGAATCCGAATTTCAAGATTCGAGTGTAACCACCTGGACGAGTAGCATAACGTGGGCCTAATTCTGTAAACAGTTTAGTAACCATTTCACGATCGCGTAAGCGATTAAAAGCTAAACGACGATTCGCTAAATTATCTTTTTTGCCAAGCGTAATCAATGGCTCTACTACACGACGCAACTCTTTAGCCTTTGGTAATGTAGTCTTAATCAACTCATGTTGTAACAATGAGTTAGACATATTACGCAGCATCGCTAAACGATGTGAAGATGTACGATTGAGCTTACGCAGTCCGTTTCCGTGACGCATGATACTTCCTTTCTATTATTTCTCTAGACCTGTTGGAGGCCAGCTTTCTAACTTCATTCCTAAAGTTAATCCGCGAGCAGCTAAAACGTCTTTAATTTCATTGAGGGATTTACGTCCCAAATTCGGCGTCTTTAACAACTCATTTTCAGAGCGTTGAATTAAATCACCAATGTAATAAATGTTTTCAGCTTTTAAGCAATTTGCTGAACGCACTGTTAACTCTAAATCATCTACAGGACGCAACAACATTGGATCAACCATAGGTGAGCGAGCAGACTGAACATCACCCATAACTTGATTGTTTTCTAATGCCGCAAATACAACTAGTTGATCAACTAAAATTCCAGCTGACTGACGAATTGCTTCTTCGGGTGTAATTACACCACTAGTTTCAATTGTCATTACCAATCTATCTAAGTCTGTACGTTGTTCAACGCGGGCAGACTCAACAGCATAACTAACGCGTTTGATAGGGCTAAATGATGCATCCAAAACAATTCGGCCAATTAATTTGGTGTTTTCATCTGAATAATGACGCTGGTTACCAGGTACATAGCCGCGTCCTTTTTCTATTTTGATTTGCATATCTAACTTACCACCTGCAGATAAGTTTGCAATGACATGCTCTGGATTAATTAGAGTAATGTCATGAGGTAAATCAATATCAGCAGCGGTAACTACACAAGGGCCTTCTTTGCGCAACATCACGGTAACTTCATCACGTGATTCCAATTTAAATACAATACCCTTTAAATTGAGTAACAAATTAACAACGTCCTCTTGAACGCCATCTAATGTGGAGTACTCATGAACCACGCCACCAATACTAACTTCAGTTGCTGCATAACCAGCCATTGAAGATAAAAGTACACGACGTAATGCGTTACCAAGAGTGTGGCCATAGCCACGCTCAAATGGCTCCATAACGACTTTAGCCTGATTGGGGCCAATTGCTTCTACAGAAATAATTTTGGGCTTCAGCAGTGTTGTTTGCATATATTTTCCTTAGGGATGCCTCAATTAACGTGAATAAAGTTCGACAATCAAGCTTTCGTTGATATCACCACTAAGTTCATCACGGTCTGGAACTTTTTTAAATGTTCCTTCTAATTTAGTGGCGTCGACGCTAACCCAACTTGCAGGTCCAATTTGTTGCGCTAACGTTAAGGATTCTTGAACACGGTTCTGTTTTTTTGCTTTCTCATGGATAGCAACAACATCACCAGGCTTTACTTGCATTGACGGAATATTTACTACATCACCGTTTACGACAATCGCTTTGTGTGAGACTAACTGTCTTGCCTCAGAGCGTGTGGATCCAAAACCCATACGATAAACCACATTATCTAAACGAGACTCTAGTAAAGCCAATAAAGTTTCACCGGTATTGCCTTTGCGGCGATCTGCTTCCGCAAAGTAACGCCTAAACTGACGCTCAAGAATGCCATACATTCTTTTTACTTTTTGTTTTTCACGCAACTGATTGCCATAGTCTGAAGTACGAGCTCCAGAAGTACGGCCGTGTTGACCAGGCTTGGTGTCTAACTTGCATTTATCAGCAAGCGGTCGACGAGCGCTTTTTAAAAATAAGTCGGTACCTTCCCGACGTGATAGTTTAGCCTTAGGGCCTATATAACGTGCCACGTGTATTTCCTTTCTTTGCCGCCGCTTTCGCAGTGGGTTAGTTCAAATATATCAACTTGAACGGTGGGCTTAATATAAAAAATCGCGTTTAGAAATTAAATGCGACGACGCTTAGGTGGACGACATCCATTGTGTGGAACAGGCGTCACATCCTGAATCTCAGTAATCTTGATTCCTAAACCGTTGAGCGCCCTAACTGCAGACTCACGACCAGGACCAGGACCCTTGATTTGTACTTCTAAATTTTTAATGCCGCACTCAATTGCTGCTTTACCAGCAACTTCCGCTGCAACCTGAGCTGCAAACGGAGTAGACTTTCTCGACCCTTTAAAGCCTTGACCGCCTGAGGTTGCCCAAGATAGCGCATTTCCTTGACGATCAGTGATCGTAACAATCGTATTGTTGAACGATGCATGCACGTGTGCAATGCCGTCAGCAATATTCTTTTTAACCTTCTTACGAACTCGTGTTGCATTCGCTTGTTGTGGTTTTGCCATATCAGTTCCGCTTTCCTATTATTTCTTGAGCGCAATGCCTGCTTTACGCGGACCTTTGCGTGTGCGAGCATTTGTCTTAGTACGCTGACCACGAACTGGAAGGCCCTTACGGTGACGAACGCCACGATAACAGCCTAAGTCCATGAGACGTTTGATATTCATCGTTACTTCTCGACGAAGATCTCCCTCAGTGGCAAATAAACCTACTTGCTCACGAATTTTTTCTAAGTCTGAATCAGTTAAGTCTTTGACTTTTTTTGACTCAGGAACACTCGCAGATTCGCAAATTTGTCTTGCGCGAGTGATGCCAATGCCGAAAATCGAAGTTAATCCGATAACGGTATGTTTATGGTTGGGGATGTTTACCCCGGCGATACGTGCCATATAAATTCCTCTAAATTAATCTACTTAACCTTGACGCTGCTTATGACGTGGATCTGATGAACAAATCACACGTAATACGCCTTTACGTTTAATGATCTTGCAGTTACGGCAAATACATTTAACTGATGCCAATACTTTCATGACTAACCCCTCTCCAATTCGTACTACTTGGCACGAAAAATAATTCGTGCACGCGTTAGGTCGTATGGAGTCATCTCCACAGTAACCTTATCACCAGGAAGAATACGAATATAGTGCATCCGCATCTTTCCGGAAATATGTCCCAAAACTACATGTCCATTTTCCAACTTCACCCGAAACATCGCATTCGGTAAATTCTCTACAATTTCTCCAGCCATCTGTATGACGTCATCTTTTGCCATATTTAGACGCCTGGCCCCATTTTAAAATTTGCTTTTTTCATTAATGAATCATATTGTTGCTGCATTAAATAAGACTGTACTTGTGCCATAAAATCCATTGTGACAACTACAATAATCAACAAAGAGGTTCCACCAAAATAAAATGGTACTTGCCAATTTAAGACTAAAAATTCAGGCAACAAACACACCAAAGTAATGTACGCTGCTCCAGCAAGAGTCAACCTAGCCAAAATTTTGTCAATATACTTTGCTGTTTGATCGCCAGGGCGAATTCCAGGAACAAATGCGCCACTTTTTTTCAAGTTATCCGATGTCTCACGACTATTAAAAACTAATGCTGTATAGAAAAAACAAAAGAAAATAATCGCGGTTGCATACAAAATAATATACACCGGCTGACCAGGCTGCAAAGTACCAGATAAATCTTTAATAAAACGTGAAAACATATTTGTATTTTCACCAGCAGTAAACCACTGTGCAATCGTTGCAGGAAACAATATGATTGAAGATGCAAAAATTGGAGGGATTACACCAGACATATTCAACTTAAGTGGTAAATGTGAGGATTGACCTCCGTATACCTTGTTCCCAACTTGACGCTTTGCATAATTCACCAAAATACGGCGTTGTCCACGCTCTACAAAAACAACAAAATAAGTAACTGCACCCACAAGAATGACAACCAAGATAGAAGTAATGATGCTCATTGAACCCGTACGCACCAGCTCTAGTAATCCACCCAATGCATTTGGTAAGCCAGAAGCAATACCTGCAAAAATAATAATTGAGATCCCATTACCAAGACCACGCTCTGTAACTTGCTCACCCAACCACATTAAGAACATTGTTCCAGTAACTAGCGTAACGACAGTCGTCAGGCGGAAAATTGATCCTGGATCAGTTACTAATCCGGCTTGGGACTCCAGCGCGATTGCAATACCTAATGCCTGAAAAGTAGCCAATAATAAGGTGGCATAGCGAGTGTATTGAGTAATCTTTCTTTGTCCTGATCGACCTTCTTTTTTGATTGCTTCGAATGTAGGAATCACAACAGTAAGCAATTGCATAATGATCGAAGCAGAAATATAAGGCATGATACCTAAAGCAAAAATTGTAAAACGGGATAATGCTCCACCTGAGAACAGATTAAACATTCCCAAAATCCCACCTTTTGCATCATTAAACAGACTTGCTAATTGGTTTGGATCAATTCCAGGTACTGGAATATGTGCGCCAACTCTATAAACCACTAATGCCATGACGAGAAACAACAGGCGATTTTTTAAATCACCATATTTGTTTCCTGACTTCATCAGGCTAGAAGCGGTTGGAGAAGACAATGCCATCGATTACACTTCCTCAACCAATTTTCCACCAACAGCTTCAATCGCTGCACGTGCGCCAGCTGTAGCTGTTAAACCTTTTAAAGTAACTGCTTTAGTTAACTCACCCGTTTTAATCACTTTAACTGACTTAATCTGTTCATTTGCCAAACCATTTTGCTTGAGAACGACTAAGTCAATTTCTGTCACATTTAAGCGCTCGATATCAGTAAGCGTAATTTCACCTACGTGACGACGAGTCAATGAAACGAATCCACGTTTTGGTAAACGGCGATACAAAGGCATTTGACCGCCTTCAAAGCCTACTTTATGGAAACCACCAGAACGAGATTTCTGACCTTTGTGTCCACGGCCAGCTGTTTTGCCAAGACCTGACCCAATGCCGCGACCAACACGACGTTTAGCATGTTTAGCGCCAGCAGCAGGTTTTAAGTTATTTAATTCCATCATTTCCTCTGTCAATTAAGGGCTTAATTTAATTCTTTAATAAGATAAGACACCTTGTTCATCATCCCGCGTACTGCTGGAGTGTCTACCAATTCTGATGTGGAGTTAACACGACCAAGGCCAAGGCCACGAACTGTTGCACGATGGCTTTCGCGTGTACCTATCAAGCTACGCACTAATTTAATTTTTACAATTTTCTTTTCAGACATGTTTATTCTCGATTCACTTAGCCAAAATTTCTTCGATTGACTTACCACGTTTAGCAGCAATCTCTGCAGGCGTGCTCATCTTGCTTAAGCCATTGATAGTTGCTCTAACCATGTTGTAAGGATTTGTTGAACCAATCGACTTAGCTACGACGTTTGTAACACCCATTACATCAAATATTGCACGCATAGGACCACCAGCAATCACTCCCGTACCTTCTTTTGCGGGAGAAATCAATACGCGAGAAGCGCCATGCTCACCAATCACCGAGTGTTGAAGGGTGCCTTGACGCAGGGGAACCTTGATCATCTTACGACGAGCTTCATCCATTGCCTTTTGAACGGCAACAGGAACCTCTTTAGACTTTCCTTTACCCATACCAATTCGTCCATCACCATCACCAACGACGGTTAAAGCAGCAAATCCTAAAATACGACCACCCTTAACCACTTTAGTTACGCGGTTAACAGCAATCATTTTTTCGCGTAAACCATCATCACGCTCTTCCGCTGCCATCTTTGCTTGCATTTTTGCCATGTTCTTTTCCTTGACCTTTACTTAATCTGCTCTTAGAACTTCAGTCCAGCTTCACGAGCGGCTTCAGCTAAAGCTTTTACACGCCCGTGATAACGAAAACCTGAACGGTCAAAAGCCACCTCTGTAACTCCGGCTTTTAAAGCACGCTCAGCAATTAATTTGCCAACTTCTTTAGCAGCAGTGCTATTACCACCATTTGTTAAGTTACTACGTAATTCTTTTTCCATTGTCGAAGCAGCAGCCAACACCTTTGTGCCACATGAGCTGAAGAGTTGTGCTGAAATATGCAGATTAGTACGCATAATTGATACGCGTGGTACTGCGAGTTCCGCAATCTTAATACGTGTCTGGCGTGAACGACGGGTACGGGATTCTTTTTTGTTCATCATATTCGGCCTCGATTACTTCTTCTTCGTTTCTTTAATGAGAACCACTTCATCGCTATAACGAACGCCCTTACCTTTATATGGCTCAGGGGTTCTGTATGAACGAACTTCAGCGGCTACTTGACCAACCTGTTGCTTGCTGGCACCTTTAATAATGATTTCAGTTTGAGTAGGCGTTTCTGCTTTTACACCTTCTGGTAATTCATAAATCACATCATGAGAAAAACCAAGTTGTAACTTTAATGACTTACCTTGTGCAGCAGCACGATAACCCACACCAATCAAATTTAACTTACGCTCAAAACCTTTAGTTACTCCAATAACCATGTTATTCACTAAAGCACGGGTAGTTCCAGATAATGCATTTGATTCACGAGACTCGTCGTTACAAGACACTTGTAACACTCCATCTTCTTGCTTCAAAGATACTAGTGAATGTAGGTTGTGAGTTAATGTACCGAGCGGGCCCTTTACAGTAAGCAAAGCCCCAGCAATTTGAATCTCAGCACCCTTGGGTACTGGAATAGGCGATTTACCAACACGTGACATATTCGTTCTCCTTAGGCAACGTAGCAGATAACTTCGCCACCAACGCCATTGGCGCGAGCTTTACGATCAGTCATCAAACCTTGTGGGGTTGAAATAATTGCCACGCCTAAACCATTCATAACTTCAGGTATATCGTGACGACCTTTGTAAATACGTAAGCTAGGTTTTGATACACGCTCGATGCGCTCAATAACCGGGCGGCCCGCATAATACTTCAGCGTAATATTTAAAACAGGCTTTGCAGTTTCACCCGCTATTTCAAAACTATCAATATAGCCCTCATCTTTTAATACAGTTGCAATAGCAACTTTTAATTTTGATGATGGCATCGTTACACCTGGTTTTTGCACTGCTTGCGCATTGCGAATCCGGGTTAACATATCTGCGATTGGATCGGTAAAGCTCATAATTTCTCCTAATCTCTACTATTACCAGCTGGCTTTAGTAACGCCCGGGATTTCGCCTCTAAAGGCAATTTCACGGATTTTTCCGCGACCCAAACCGAATTTACGGAATGTGCCACGTGGACGTCCAGTCAAAGCACAACGATTACGTTGGCGAGTGGGGCTAGCGTTACGAGGTAATGCTTGTAACTTTAAACGCGCGTCATAGCGCTCTTCCTCAGACTTAGAGGTATCTTCGATTATTGCTTTTAACTCTGCGCGTTTTACGGCAAATTTAGCAACAGTCTTTGTACGTTTTTTTTCGCGCTCAATTAATGAAAGTTTAGCCACGTTAACCTCTTAGTTACGGAAAGGAAATTTAAAGGCCGCTAATAAAGCTTTTGCTTCATCATCTGTTTTAGCGGTTGTAGTAATACTTATATTTAATCCACGCAATGCATCGATTTTGTCGTATTCAATTTCCGGGAAAATAATTTGCTCTTTAACGCCGATGTTGTAATTTCCACGACCATCAAAAGCTTTTCCAGATACGCCACGAAAATCGCGCACACGAGGTAATGCAACTGTAATAAAACGATCTAAGAACTCATACATTCTTTGACCACGCAAAGTTACCATCGCACCGATCGGATAACCTTGACGAATCTTAAAACCAGCAATCGCTTTTCTAGCAACAGTAACAACAGGCTTTTGACCAGCCACCTTTGTTAAATCACCAACAGCATGCTCAATTACTTTTTTATCTGCAACAGCTTCACCTAAGCCCATATTGAGAGTAATTTTTGTGATACGCGGCACTTCCATTACGGATTTATAACCAAACTTTGCGGTTAATTCACCAACAACAGTTTTTGTATAGTGCTCTTGAAATCTCGTTGTCATATTTTTCCCCTTAAGCCGATAACGTAGCGCCTGTGGTCTTTAAGAAACGAACTTTTTTACCGTCCACTTCTTTAATCCCAACACGCGATGGCTTACCATTTGCATCAATAAGAGCCACATTCGAAATTTGAATCGGCATTGTTTTATCGATAACACCACCTGTTACACCCGCCGCTGGGTTGGGTTTAACATTTTTTTTGTACTGATTAACGCCTTCAACCAAAATCTTTTGGTCAAGTATGGCAGTTACAGTTCCTTGCTTACCTTTGTCGCGACCAGTAGTAACAATGACCTGATCACCTTTACGAATCTTTTTCATGGCCTCTCCTTAGATCACTTCAGGCGCTAATGAAACTATCTTCATGAAACGCTCTGTACGCAATTCACGCGTCACAGGGCCAAAGATACGTGTTCCAATTGGCTCCAGTTTTGCATTAAGCAAAACTGCTGCATTAGCATCAAATTTAATTAAAGATCCATCAGCGCGACGGACGCCCTTAGCTGTGCGAACAACGACAGCATTATAAATATCACCTTTTTTCACGCGCCCTCTTGGAGCCGCGGATTTAACTGTCACTTTAATAATGTCACCAATGCTTGCATAACGGCGCTTGGATCCACCCAAGACCTTAATGCACATTACTTCACTGGCGCCTGTATTATCAGCGACCTGTAGTCTGCTTTCAGTTTGAATCATTTTTTTATCCCCAACTTAAATACCCGAAGGCAATCAGTCTTGGTTCCGTTAAGGGCTCTCATTGTTTTTGACTACAACCAAAGCCCGGATTAATAAATGCTTTTGCAACCCTTTTTTCTTGTCAATTCACTATTTAACTAGCGAACCACAGGAAGCCCTCTACTATAACAAGCTTGCGTAAAACTTGCAAGCTTTATTAAATACCTTTTGATTCTTCTACTACTCTTGTAACAACCCATGATTTAGTTCTAGACATTGGTCTAAACTCTGCAATTTCTACAGTGTCTCCAATCTTGATTAAGTCTGTTTCATCATGAGCATGATATTTCTTAGAAACACCAAAGTATTTACCATACAAAGCATGCTTTACTTTTCTCTCTACGAGAACAGTTACCGTCTTTTGCATTTTGTCGCTAACAACACGACCAACTAATGTTCTTTTTAAAGATTGAGTTTCTTTATTCATTTTTCAGCCGCCTTTTGATTCAAAGCTGTTTTGACACGAGCAATTGCTCGCTTTGTTTTGCCAAGTTGACTTGAGTCTTGTAATTGTTGTGTACCCTTTTGCATGCGCAATTTAAACTGCGCCTTTAATAACTCAGAGAGTTCATTATTGAGGCCTTTTACATCTTTAGCCAATAGTTCTTTCATTTCCATGTCTTTTCTCCAGCTTAAGAGCCAATTTGACGAACAACGAATGCTGTTTGGATCGGTAACTTAGCAGAAGCTAAACGGAATGCCTCACGCGCCAAGGACTCTTCCACACCATCCATTTCATACAAAACCTTACCTGGCTGAATTTCAGCTACGTAATACTCAGGATTACCTTTACCATTACCCATACGAACTTCAGCTGGTTTAGTTGAAATTGGCTTGTCTGGGAAAATGCGAATCCAAATACGACCGCCACGTTTAATATGACGAGTCATTGCACGACGTGCAGCCTCAATTTGACGGGCAGTTAATCTTCCGCGTCCCATTGCCTTTAGACCAAAATCGCCAAATGCAACAGAGCTTCCGCGAGTTGCTTTGCCGGTATTGCGGCCTTTTTGTTCTTTTCTATATTTACGACGTTTAGGTTGTAACATAATTATTCTCCTGCCTTAGGTGCATCTTCAGGCTTGACAACTTTACGCACACGTTTAACAGCGGCTTTAACTTCTGGCTTATTTTCAGTAGTTGAGCCTTCTGCCTTACGTGGGGCACGTGGTGCACGACGTGGCTTTTTATCTTCCTCTGCCTCAGCAACAGGTGCTGCTGGGACAACAACACCAGTGCCTAATGTGTCGCCTTTATAAACCCAAACTTTTACCCCAATAATGCCGTAAGTAGTCTCAGCTTCAGAAGTTGCATAATCAATATCCGCTTTTAATGTATGCAGTGGAACGCGGCCTTCACGATACCATTCGCGACGAGCAATTTCAGCGCCATTCAAACGTCCAGAGCTCATGATTTTGATCCCTTGAGCACCTAAACGCATAGCACTTTGCATAGCGCGCTTCATTGCACGGCGGAACATAATACGCTTTTCTAACTGTTGAGTAATAGAATCAGCGATGAGTTGAGCGTCAATTTCCGGCTTCCGAATTTCTTCGATATTTACGTGTACAGGAACTCCCATGCGCTTCTGTAACTCTTTACGTAAAACCTCAATATCTTCACCCTTTTTACCAATAACCACGCCTGGACGTGAGCTATAAATAGTGATTTTTGCATTTTTAGCCGGACGCTCAATCACAACTTTACTAACTGAGGCGTTTTTGAGCTTCTTTTTAAGGTAGTTACGAACTTCAATGTCTTCTTGAAGCATGCTAGCAAAATTTGTATTGCCAGCATACCAACGTGAAGTCCAGTTTTTAGTAACCGCTAAACGGAAACCATTGGGATTAATTTTTTGACCCATGACTCTTCCTTAATTACTCAAAGTCACAGTAATGTGACAAGTTTGTTTTTCAATTTTGTTACCACGGCCCTTTGCTCGTGCAGTAAAACGCTTGAGAGACGTAGCTTTATCAACCGTAATTGATTTAACTTTTAACTCATCAATATCTGCCCCTGCATTATGCTCCGCATTCGCAATAGCTGACTCAACTACTTTTTTCACAATAAATGCTGCCTTCTTGGGACTAAAAGTGAGTAAGTTCATTGCTCGTGAGATTGGTAATCCACGTATTTGGTCCGCAACCAAACGAGTCTTTTGTGCGCTAATTCTAGCGCTACGGTGAATGGCTTTAGTTTCCATCATTTCCCCTTACTTCTTAGCTTTCTTATCGGCTGCGTGACCCTTAAACGTACGAGTCAATGCAAATTCACCGAGTTTATGACCAACCATATTTTCTGACACATAAACCGGCACATGTTGACGGCCGTTATGCACAGCAATCGTCAGGCCGATAAATTCAGGCAAAATCGTGGAACGTCTGGACCATGTTTTAATGGGCTTTTTATCTTTAATGGCCACTGCAGTTTCAACCTTTTTAATAAGGCTGATATCACAAAATGGTCCTTTTTTAGCTGATCGTGTCATGTTTATTTCCTCAATCGATTAACGTTTTTGACGACGTTGTACGATCATTGTCGTAGTACGCTTGTTACGTCTTGTACGATATCCCTTAGTCGGGGTTCCCCATGGTGATACAGGTACGCGACCTTCACCAGTACGACCTTCACCACCACCGTGCGGGTGATCGACCGGATTCATAGCCACACCACGAACCGTTGGACGAATACCACGCCAACGATTAGCGCCAGCTTTACCAATTTGACGCAATGAGTGCTCTTCGTTACCGACCTCACCAATGGTTGCACGACACTCAATATGGACTCGGCGTACTTCACCTGAGCGCAATCTTACTTGTGCATAGATACCTTCACGCGCGAGAAGAACTGCAGAGCCGCCAGCCGATCTAGCAATTTGGGCACCTTTGCCCGGCATAATTTCAACGCAATGAATCGTGCTACCAACTGGAATATTTCTAATCGGTAAATTGTTACCTGCTTTGATAGGAGCTTCTGAGCCATTCATAATTGCCTGACCAGCAGTCATACCTTTTGCAGCGATGACATAGCGTCTTTCACCATCCGCAAACAAAATCAATGCCAAGTTTGCACTTCTGTTTGGGTCATACTCTAAACGTTCTACTTTTGCAGGAATGCCATCTTTATCATTACGCTTAAAATCAACCATACGGTAATGATGCTTATGACCACCACCCTTATGACGTGTCGTAATGTGACCATTATTATTACGGCCAGCTTGCTGAAATTGTGGCTCTAACAATGGTGCAAATGGTTTACCTTTATGTAAGTCTGGGTTTACCAGCTTTACCATTGAACGACGTCCTGGGGACGTCGGTTTTGTTTTCATTAATGGCATTATTTGACCTCCGACTCAAAGTTAATCTCTTGACCCGGCTTCAAGGAAACATAGGCTTTTTTAACATGGTTACGACGTCCTTCAAAACGGCCAAAGCGCTTTGCTTTACCCTTTTGATTTACGACTTGAACTGACTCAACCTCTACTTTAAAAAGCATCTCAACTGCACCTTTGATTTCCAGCTTATTAGCATCACGAGCTACTTCAAAAACAACTTGCTCGTTTTTATCAGCGACCATTGTTGCTTTTTCAGAAATCACAGGGCCAAGCAGGATGCTTAAAAGGCGATGTTCATTTTTACGGTTTTGTGTCTTTTGTATCATTTGAGCATCTCCTCAATTTGAGCTATCGCTGTTTTGCCTACCAAAATATTTTGATAGTGAACAAGTGATAAAGGATCAGCATGCTTTGGCTCAACGATTGCAATTTTATGCAAATTGCGTGATGCCAAATGCAAGTTTTCATCTACCTTATCCAAAATAATAAGTACAGACTCTAACCCCATCGCTTTTACTTTAGCTGCTAACAATTTAGTTTTTGGAGCATCTAAATTGAAGTCATCAACAACATTTAAACGACCTTCACGAGCCAACTGAGAAAAAATTGATCTCATACCAGCGCGATACATTTTCTTATTAACCTTGTGCGAGAAATTCTCATCAGGGGAATTTGGGAATATACGTCCACCCCCACGCCACAGTGGTGAAGAAGACATACCAGCTCTTGCGCGACCAGTACCTTTTTGATTCCAAGGCTTCTTCGTTGAGTGATGTACCATTTCACGATCTTTTTGCGCACGATTACCGCTTCTTGCGTTTGCTTGATATGCAAT
>CANFOL010000037.1 GCA_947448695.1 Burkholderiaceae bacterium | reverse complement strand
TAGCTAGTACATGTCCAAAAATTAGTAAATACAATACAGCGGTTAATATCGGTGCGGCTACCGTTTGAAATGCCACCTTATAGAACCGCTTTAATTCTTTCCGAAATAAAGCAGGAAAACCACTTTGAATTTTTGCTTCAGGTAATGGATTGATCGGGATTATAGATTTTACTTGTTCCATTTATTTTGACTCCGCCATAATTTTTACAAAGACTGCCTCTAAATCAGCAGCCCCATCATCACCTAAGACCTTCGGCGGCATTCCAGGTGGACGATGCTTGGCAAGTAAATTTTGTGTTGTATCCAGTGCAACAACGCGGCCCTGCTTGAGCATCGCAATGCGTCCACATAAGGATTCTGCTTCTTCAAGATAGTGTGTTGTGAGAACGATGGTATGACCTGCTTGATTGAGTCGACTAATAAACTGCCATAACGACTGCCTTAATTCAACATCAACACCAGCGGTTGGCTCATCTAACACGATCACAGGTGGGCGATGAACCAATGCTTGCGCAACTAATACACGACGCTTCATCCCACCAGATAAAGAGCGCATATTGACATTTGCTTTATTTGTTAAGTCTAGATTGGCCATAATCTCATCGATCCAATCGTCATTTTTATTTAGTCCAAAATACCCTGACTGAAAAGTCAAGGTTTCACGAACCGTAAAAAATGGGTCAAAAACTAATTCTTGTGGCACAACACCTAATTGACGGCGTGCCATACGAAAATCTTTTTGTACATCATGTCCCATGACTTCAATTGAGCCTGAATCAGGCGTACATAATCCAGCCATACTCGAAATTAAAGTGGTCTTACCTGCGCCATTTGGACCGAGCAACCCAAAAAACTCACCCTGCTCTACCTCAAGTGAAACGCCATCTAAGGCAACTAAGTCGCCATAATTTTTTTTCACTGCACGAATTGATAATGCAGACATTAATTACCCACTGAACTTTTTAATTGAAATACTTCATCTAAACCATATACTTTTGATAAGACTTGAAGCTTATCTGGCGCACTTACAATCTGTAAATTTGGATTGATGCGCAACCAAGCTAAAAGAACTGCAATGATGGATGAATCAAACTCTTCCAAAGCCGAAGCATCAACTGTATTTTCTTGGGCTTGAATTTGTGTCAAGCCATTCTGGCGAACTTGAATCGCATTTTGATGATTCACCACATTGGGTAAACAAATCATTACTTTGCTTTCGCTAAAGCAGCATTGCGGTCTTGTAAAAACTTAACTAATCCTTCAATGCCATTGGCACTAATTTGATTGTTGAACTGCCCACGGTATGCCTCAATTAACCAGGCCCCTAAAACATTTAAATCGTAGACCCGCCAAGAATCACCCATTTTTTCTAGGCGATAATCAATCTGAATGGCATCACCCTTACTCATCACCTGAGTTTTAACTACGACTTCAGTGTCGGTTGGGTCCATGCGAAAAGGTTTATAGGTTACAGTTTGATCCTTTACTTGGGTCAGCGCACCCGCATAGGTACGCATCAATAAAGTCTTAAACTCTACGGTAATTTGTTTTTGCTGTTCAGGGGTGGCGCGACTCCAATTTTTACCCATTGCGAGTTGCGTTGTTTTTTGAAAATTCGTGTAAGGCACAATTTTTGCTTCTACGAGTGCCATCACTTTATTCACATTTCCGGCCTGTATATCTTTGTCTGCTTTAATACTGTTCATTACATCAGAAACTAAATTTTTCACTAAACCATCGGGTGTTGAATCAATCGGCTGGGCAAATGGGGCTTTTGTGACAACCAAGGCGGCCATCAACATCATCGCGAGTATCCAATAGCGGAAATTGAGCGAAAGCTTCGATATTGGCATTAATTTGGCAGAAGTGTGTTTCATCGTTAACCCTTTTTATAGACCTTTCATTTTAAATCTTTTTGTGTCAAAAATTAACGAATACGATTTTCTTCTTTTTCTAATGTTTCTTCAGGAAGGTCCTCATCATCGTTAATCAGTGGCGGATTGCCATCATAAATTCGATTTCTTCTTCTTTGTATATAGGCATCACGGACAAATGTATATTTATCAAATGCAGCTTCCTCAAGCAAATTGGATGCGTTTAAATATTTAGATCGTTGATCAACCACCCTTACTCCAGTAATGGTATTTCGTAGAGGAATATCGTTGATATAGTTAATTAAGATATCCGTTTGCAAATCAGCAAACCAGCCAACAGTATCTCTGACATTGCTTGGACCAAGCAATGGCAAGACCATATAGGGTCCATCTTTAATGCCCCAGACTCCAAATGTCTGTCCAAAATCTTCATTATGTTTTTCAAGGCCGGCATCCGTTGCGACATCAAACATCCCACCAATACCTAGTGTTGTATTCACAATCACCCTGATTAAATCATCTAAAGCGGTCTTTGGTTTACCTTGTAATAATTGATTAATTGCCGTATAAACATCACCAATGTTAGAAAATACATTGGCAAATCGGTTACGGATAAACTCTGGAACTATGAATTCATAGCTTTGTGTCAAAGGTATGACCAAATATTTATCTAAACTCTCGTTGAATGAGAAAACATTTCGGTTCACTAGCTCCCAAGGATCTTTTTTCGAACTCGGTTGCCCCTCAGGAATCGATGCGCAACCAATAAATAAAGTAGTCATTACTCCTAAAAATAAAATCTGGAAATACTTCTTCCAGTGACTAGGCATTATTTTCATTATTGATCTTTTTCTTTTCCAGCATCTGCGGCTTTGTTATACAAAAATTGACTGATTAAATTCTCAAGCACAATCGCCGATTGAGTTTGTGTAATTTTACTTCCCTGAGCCAACATTTGATCATCGCCACCGGCCTCTAAACCAATATATTGCTCTCCTAAGAGACCTGAAGTTAATATTTTGGCAGAAGAGTCTTTCGGAAAATGAAAGTTTTCTTCGAGACTCAAAGTGACGGTAGCTTGATAGGTTTTATCATCAAACTGAATCGCCGTAACCCTACCTACAACAACTCCAGCACTTTTTACAGGGGCACGTGGCTTGAGGCCACCGATATTGTCAAACTTTGCTATTACGCTGTAATTTTTTGCAAAACTAAATGAGCTCATATTGCCGGCCTTTAGCCCTAGGAATAGAAGCGCTACAAATCCTGTAACGACAAATAAACCAACCCAAAAATCTAATGAATTTTTCTTCATATTCCAATCACTCTGATTTAGTCCATCTTAAGTAGAAAACATGACCGCGGTTAATAAAAAATCTAAGGCTAGAACTGCTAAGGATGAAATCACCACGGTTCTAGTTGTCGCAAGGGAGACTCCTTCAGGGGTTGGCTTTGATTCATAGCCTTGATATAAGGCAATAAAAGTCACCGCAATACCAAAGACCACACTTTTGACAACACCATTACCGACATCTTTTAGAACATCGACCCCGCCCTGCATTTGTGACCAAAAAGCTCCGGAATCTACTCCAATGAGTGGTACTCCAACCAAATAACCACCAATAATACCTACGGCACTAAAAATAGCCGCCAAAATCGGCATCGCAATCACTCCAGCCCAAAAGCGTGGCGCAACCACCCTTGCAACTGGATCAACTGCCATCATTTCCATGGCGGATAACTGTTCGCCAGCTTTCATCAAACCAATCTCTGCTGTCAGTGACGTTCCGGCTCGACCGGCAAATAAAAGTGCTGTCACTACTGGCCCGAGCTCTCTGGTCAATGAAAGGGCAACAAGAAGTCCTAAAGCTTGCTCAGATCCATATCGATTGAGTGTGTAATAGCCTTGTAGACCCAAAACAAAACCAACAAATAGGCCGGAAACTGCAATAATGACAAAAGAATAATTTCCAAGAAAAAATACCTGATCGCTGACTAAACGAAAACGTTTCAGAAGGCCTATAGATTTACTCATGACAGAGATAAACATTACCGTGGCATGACCAATACCTGCAATATTTGATCTCACAAAAGTGCCTAAGCGGGCAACTCGGTCTACCAATGCATTCATCATGATGAGGCTTCCGTTATGCCAAAATCATCTCGCAAAGTTTTCCCTGGGTAATGAAAAGGAACTGGTCCATCTGGTTGAGCGTCAATAAATTGTCTGACGAATAAGTCCTCAGACTTCATTAAATCTTCAGGCGTACCCTCGGCAGCTATTTTGCCATTCGCTATAAAGTAAACATAATCCGCAATGCCAAAGGTCTCTGGTACGTCATGGGTCACCAAAATACTAGTCGCTCCCAACGCGTTATTCATTTCTTTGATGAGTCTGGCTGTTACCCCAAGTGCTATTGGATCTAATCCTGCAAAAGGTTCATCATACATAATCAGTGGTGGATCGAGTGCTACAGCACGAGCAAATGCGACCCTTCTGGCCATTCCCCCAGAAATTTGCGAGGGCATTAAATCTCTTGCATTACGCAGCCCAACGGCATTCAGCTTAAGCATAACTAGATCAGTAATCGTTTGCTCATCTAATAGTGTATGTTCGCGCAAGGGAAACGCTACGTTTTCAAAAACACTCATATCTGTAAATAGAGCGCCAAATTGAAACAACATACCCATTTTGCGTCTGATTTGAATTAAACCTTCGTTATTCAGCAAACTAATATCTTCGTTTTCAAAAAGAACTTTGCCAGAACTTGCTTTTACCTGACCACCTAATAGCCGTAATACGGTTGTCTTGCCACACCCAGATCCCCCCATGACTGCTGTTAATTTGCCTGTGGCAAATGACATGTTTAATCCTTCAAGAATTTTTCTTTCTTGAGGTGCATATGAAAACGTCACATTTTCAAGTGCCGCGAGAGTGGGGCTATTCAATGATTGCATATGTTAATTATCATGCAATCCACATCAAAATCCTAAATTTTAATATTTTATGCCTGACTAGCTTGCAGGGCATCATCAAAAATGGCTACCGCTCGAGTCCAGCCTGCCGATGCTCCACGTATTTTGTGTGGAAAACAGCTGATATAAAAACCATCTGCAGGTAGTGCTTCAAGGTTATGTAATTTTTCTAAATGACAGTAGCCAATATCCCTACCTGCTTTATGACCTTCCCATATCAAACTAGAGTCATGTGAGCTCTCGAATTTTTTTTGTGTATGAACAAACGGAGCATCCCAACTCCATCCATCAATACCAGTTAATCGAATTCCTCGCTCAAGTAAATACATCGTTGCTTCATATCCCATGCCACACCCTGAACTCACATAATCAGCTTGTCCATATCTTGAACCAGCTCGAGTATTGACAACAACGATTTCTAATGGCTTTAATTCGTGATGGATTCTTTTGAGTTCAGCTTCCACATCTTTTGCAGTTACTACATAACCATCTTCAAAATGGCGAAAGTCTAATTTAACACCTGGTTGGAAACACCACTCCAGTGGAACTTCATCAATCGTTTTGGATTTTTTCTGTTCTCCTAAAGCTTTGTCCATGGTGCTATGGAAATGATAAGGTGCATCTAAATGGGTGCCGTTATGCGTCGAAATCGTTGCCACTTCAACCGCCCAGCCCTCACCATCGGGTAAATCATTTTTCTGTAAGCCCGGAAAGAAATTAGCAATGCGCTCGACCGTATCTTGGTGGGTGAAGTATTCAATTTTGGGCTTAAAGGATGGTGGGTCACTGAGCACATCATTTTCTAAAAAAATAGAAATGTCGACAAATTTTCTTGGCATATCAGTCTCCGAAGTATTTTTATTAATTAGCTTATATAGTACTTCGAAATCAACATTCAATTCAATTTACCGTACGGGTAATTTTGAAGGATTTTACCGTTATAAATACTATAATTTCCCGAAAGGGAAATTTTATATGGTCATGGCAAAAATGGAGTCCTCCTATCAATTCGGCAAGGCTGTTCGATTAGCGCGCAAGCAACTTGCTTTAACTCAGCCACAATTGGCTTTAGTGGCTGGTGTAGGTGTCAGGTTTATTGTCGATTTAGAGGCTGGAAAACCGACGATTCAACTCGAACGCATGCTTCGGGTTTTGCACGCTCTAGGTGGCGTCATTCATATCAGCGGCCTTCCGAGTTTGATAGATGGAGAATAAGCCTTTGCTTAGTTTTTGTAGAACGTTTGATGATTAAATGGTTCGTTGCCGAACCATTGTTTTATCTCGGCAGTACGCTAGCACCCATTAAATATTCATCAACAGCTTTAGCACATTGACGCCCTTCACGGATCGCCCAAACAACCAATGACTGTCCCCGACGCATGTCGCCCGCAGCAAATACTTTAGGGTGATTTGTCTTATAGGCTTGCTCACCTTCTGTCGATGCTTTAGCATTTCCGCGTTGGTCTTTTTCAATTCCAAAGCCATTCAAAATTTGCTCGGCAGGGGAAACAAATCCCATCGCTAAAAAGACTAGATCCGCTTTCATCTCAAATTCAGAGTTAGGAACTTCGGACATTTTTCCGTCTTTCCACTCTAAGCGCACACCAATCAGTTTCTCTAACTTACCGTTTTTACCTTCAAAACGTTTCGTCGCGACTGACCAGTCTCGTGAACAGCCTTCCTCATGGGATGAAGAAGTTCTTAACTTGGTTGGCCAATATGGCCAAACCAAAGGTTTATTTTCTTCCTCAGGAGGTTGCGGGAGTAATTCAAATTGACTCACTGATTTAGCGCCATGACGGTTTGATGTGCCTACGCAATCTGAACCCGTATCACCGCCACCAATAACAATGACGTCTTTACCGCCTGCATGCATTTGGTTTTTGTCGTCGCCAGCAACTTCTTTATTTTGCGGAATCAAAAACTCTAATGCAAAATGAACGCCCTCTAACTCGCGCCCGGGAATTGGTAAATCTCTTGGTTGCTCGGCTCCACCACTAATAATGACGGCATCAAAATCCTGCAAAATTTGATCAGGATCGACCCGTTGTTGTGAGTAATCTTTAATCGATGGATCAAGTTGCTCTTTACCAACAAAAACACCTGTCTTAAACGTAACTCCTTCAGCTTGCATTTGCTCCACCCGGCGATCAATCAACCATTTCTCCATCTTAAAGTCGGGTATGCCGTATCTGAGTAAACCACCAACACGATCATTTTTTTCAAAAACAGTAACGTCATGACCAACTCGAGCAAGCTGTTGAGCGGCCGCCATACCTGCTGGGCCTGACCCTACAATAGCGATTTTTTTACCAGTTTTATGGGTAGGTACTTGCGGTTTTACCCATGATTTTTCCCAAGCACGATCAATAATGGCATGCTCAATAGATTTAATTCCAACCGGTAAATTATTAATCGCTAAAGTACAGGCTGCTTCACACGGTGCTGGGCAAATACGACCCGTAAATTCTGGGAAATTATTGGTTGAATGCAGCACCTCAATCGCTTGTTGCCAATCATTGTCATACACCAAATTATTAAAATCCGGAATGATGTTATTGACTGGACAACCGTTATTACAAAACGGTATACCGCAGTCCATACAACGTGCACTTTGTGTTTTGGCTTCATCATCAGTGAGTACTGAAACAAATTCTTTATAGTGCTTAAGACGCTGAACAGGCACTTCATAATGTTCAGATAATCTATCGAACTCCATAAACCCAGTAATCTTTCCCATAAGACTCCTCTATTCTTTCTATTCGCTAATCCGGATTAAACCGAAGTTACTTGTTGTTGTTTAGCTTGTGATTTTGCCCACAATTCACCAAGTGCACGCTTGTATTCGGTTGGAAATACCTTGATAAATTGTTGACGAGCAGAATCCCAATCACGCAAAATAGCCTTGGCTTGTTCTGAACCTGTGTGCTTAAAATGGCGCTCAATTAAATCTTTTAAGATTACCTCGTCCGTTAAGCGTTCACCACCATCTTTGACATCAAGTGGTGCATGCCACTGCTCTTTCGGAATCAGTTTTTCTTGCTCTACTGAAGGTAAGACTTTTTCTAAAAGTGCCATCGTCGTGTTGCAGCGTTTAGCAAACATACCATCTTGGTCATATACGTACGCAATACCACCGCTCATACCAGCCGCAAAATTACGGCCGGTATTTCCAAGAACAACAATCGTTCCACCAGTCATATACTCTGCACCATGATCGCCAGTGCCTTCAACTACAGCAATTGACCCAGAATTTCTTACGGCAAAACGCTCTCCAGCCACTCCATTGAAATACGCCTCACCACCGATAGCGCCATATAAAACGGTATTACCAACAATGATGTTATCAGCTGAATTTTCTTTAAACTCATTTGGTGTCCTAACAATCACGCGACCACCTGATAAACCTTTTCCGACGTAATCGTTTGCATCCCCCACCAAATCAAAGGTCACACCATGCGCTAAAAATGCAGCAAAACTCTGTCCAGCAGTTCCATTGAACTGCA
The DNA here is from genome assembly GCA_947448695.1 of Burkholderiaceae bacterium. Classification (GTDB taxonomy): domain Bacteria; phylum Pseudomonadota; class Gammaproteobacteria; order Burkholderiales; family Burkholderiaceae; genus Polynucleobacter. The sequence continues at coordinate 11,898 of CANFOL010000037.1, read as the reverse complement.
CATGAATGGTGTCATCTGGTAAACCGGTATGTCCATATCGTTTTGCAACTACGCCAGACAACATTGCGCCAACAGTTCTGTTGACATTACGGACTGGATGTATAAAAGAAACTTTTTCTCCTGTCTCAATTGCAAGATGCGCTTTAGCAATTAATTCATTATCTAGAGCATTGCCTAAATTATGGTCTTGGCTAGATATTTGTCGACGGTCATTGCTCATCGCATGGACAGGCTGCGAAAATATTTTTTTGAAATCTAAGCCCTTTGCTTTCCAGTGTTCGATACCTTTTTTGGTGTCTAGTAAATCAACGCGCCCTACTAATTCATCAAAGGTTCTAATACCCAGTTGGGCCATAATCTCTCTAACCTCTTCTGCAATATAGAAGAAGAAATTAACGACATACTCTGGCTTTCCTGAAAACTTCGCTCGTAGGACTGGGTCTTGCGTTGCAACACCAACGGGACAAGTATTCAGATGGCATTTGCGCATCATAATACAACCCTCGACAACGAGTGGCGCTGTTGCAAAACCGAATTCATCGGCTCCGAGTAATGCGCCAATCACAACATCACGACCTGTTTTCATTTGACCATCTGCTTGAACCCGTATACGTCCGCGCAAACCATTAAGTACTAAAGTCTGTTGCGTTTCAGCTAAACCTAATTCCCAAGGAGATCCTGCATGTTTAATAGAGGATAAAGGTGAAGCGCCCGTGCCACCATCATGACCAGAAATCACAACGTGATCTGCCTTCGCTTTTGCTACACCAGCTGCTACTGTTCCAACACCAACCTCAGAAACCAACTTAACGGATACATCGGCTTTTGGATTGACATTTTTTAAATCATGAATCAATTGAGCCAAATCTTCAATAGAGTAAATATCATGATGCGGTGGCGGTGAAATTAATCCAACGCCTGGTACTGAATACCGCAATTTACCAATGTATTCAGATACCTTGCCACCCGGTAATTGACCACCTTCACCTGGTTTTGCTCCCTGAGCCATCTTGATTTGAATTTGATCGGCTGAAGATAAGTACTCCGCAGTCACACCAAATCGACCTGAAGCAACTTGCTTAATTTTTGAGCGTAATGAATCTCCAGCTTGCAATGGAATATCTGCCTCAATGACATCTTTACCGAGCTGACTGGCAAGTGTTTCGCCGGCAGCAATTGGGATACCTTTTAGTTCATTTTGATAACGATTTTGATCCTCTCCGCCTTCACCCGTATTGGATTTTCCACCAATTCGATTCATGGCAACAGCTAATGTGGCATGCGCCTCTGTAGAAATAGATCCTAAGGACATGGCGCCTGTGGCAAAACGCTTCACAATCTCTTTTGCTGGCTCAACTTCTGCAACGTCCATTGCTTTACTTGGGTCTAACTTAAACTCAAATAAGCCCCGTAAAGTCATATGTCGACGGCTTTGATCATTAATTAAATTAGCGTACTCTTTAAAGGTTTGATAACCACCTTTATCTGGCCCTACGCGCGTGGAGTGTTGCAACTTCGCGATAGAGTCCGGAGTCCACATGTGATCTTCTCCACGAATACGATAAGCATATTCGCCACCTGCATCTAACATATTTTGCAAAACAGGATCTTCACTAAACGCTAGTCGATGCATTTTTAAAGCTTCTTCAGCCACATCAAAAATACCTATACCACCAATATTCGAAGCTGTTCCCAAGAAATATTTATTGACCAATTCTTCTGACAGTCCAATCGCTTCAAAAATTTGCGAGCCTGTATATGACATATATGTCGATATGCCCATTTTTGACATCACTTTTTGTAAACCCTTACCAACTGCTTTGATAAAGTTTTTGATAGCTTTTTCTGGAGATAATTCTCTTGTAAAGCCTTCAGATAATTTAGCTAAAGTTTCCATAGCCAAATAAGGATGAACGGCTTCAGCGCCATATCCAGCTAGTAATGCAAAGTGATGGGTTTCTCTTGCTGATCCTGTCTCTACTACAAGTCCTGTGCTTGTTCTTAAGCCCTTTTGAACAAGATGTTGATGAATGGTTGATGTTGCTAGTAACGCTGGTATCGCAACATACTCCTGTGAAATCTGTCGATCACTCACAATTAAAATATTAAAACCCAATTTGACTGCATCTACTGCTTCTGCACACAACGATGCTAGACGTGCTTCAATCCCATCTTTACCCCAAGTAACTGGATAACAGATATCTAATTCGTGAGCTCTAAACTTACCGCCTGTGTAGTGCTCAATATGTCTAATTTTTGTAATATCATCAAAATCCAATATCGGCTGACTTACCTCTAACCGCATTGGAGGGTTAATATTATTTGTATCTAGTAAATTTGGCTTAGGTCCAATAAATGACACGAGTGACATCACCATATTTTCACGAATAGAATCGATTGGTGGATTGGTTACTTGCGCGAATAATTGTTTAAAGTAGTTGTAGAGCACTTTATTCTTATTGGACAAAACCGCGAGTGGGCTGTCATTACCCATTGATCCAATTGCTTCTTCACCAGTTTGTGCCATAGGCGCCATTAAAAACTTAAGGTCTTCTTGTGAATACCCAAAAGCTTGTTGGCGATCTAACAATTTAGCTGCAGGACGGATGTGTTGTTGATCTTCTAATTGATCGACTTTTTTCACATCGATGACATCAAGTTTGATGCGTACCGCTTCAATCCAACTTTTATACGGCTTAGCTTTTGCTAATGACTCTTTGAGCTCACCATCCTCAATAATTCGTCCTTGCTCCATGTCGATGAGGAACATTTTTCCAGGTTGCAAACGCCATTTTTTAACAATTTTACTTTCTGGGAAATTCAATACGCCAGCTTCAGATGCCATGACGACTAAATCATCGTCAGTCACATAGTATCTCGCAGGGCGAAGTCCATTTCTGTCTAAAGTGGCGCCAATTTGACGACCATCCGTAAAGGCGATTGCCGCTGGTCCATCCCACGGCTCCATCATTGCAGCATGGTACTCATAAAAGGCGCGACGATTATCGTCCATGAGCGTGTGTTGCTCCCACGCCTCTGGAATCATCATCATCATCGCATGTGCTAAAGGATATCCAGCCATAACTAGAAGCTCTAAACAGTTATCAAAACTAGCCGTATCAGATTGTCCTGGATAAATTAACGGCCAAAGTTTTTCAAGATCACTTCCCAAAACTGGAGATTTAATACCACCTGTTCTGGCATTAATCCAGTTAACATTTCCTTTGACGGTATTGATTTCGCCGTTATGCGCAATCATGCGATAGGGATGAGCTAATTCCCACGCTGGAAAAGTGTTGGTAGAAAATCGCTGATGAACCATCGCTAATGCGGATACTACGCTTTCATCTTTTAAATCGGTGTAGTAGGCTCCAACTTGGTTAGCTAAGAGCAATCCCTTGTAGACGATGGTTCTTGCTGACATGGAAGTTACAAAATATTCTTTGCCATGTTTTAACTCTAAATTTTGTATGGCATGACTTGCAGACTTTCGTATCACATAGAGTTTGCGCTCTAACGCATCGGTAGTCATAATGTCTCTACCCCGACCAATGAAGATTTGACGAATGACCGGTTCAGATGTTCTGACATTGGGAGACATTGGCATTGCTGTATCAACTGGCACATCGCGCCACCCTAAAATCACTTGACCTTCAATGCGAACGGTTCTTTCCAATTCTTGTTCACAAGCTAGACGTGAAGCACTTTCTTTAGGTAAAAATACCATCCCCACGCCATACTCACCTTCTGGTGGTAATTTAATTTCTTGCTTTGCCATTTCTGAGCGATAAAATATATCAGGTATCTGTATTAAGATCCCAGCGCCATCGCCCATTAAGGCATCGGCCCCGACAGCTCCTCGATGATCTAGGTTTTCTAATATTTTTAATCCCTGTTCAACAATACTATGGGCACGAAGTCCTTTAATGTGAGCTACAAAGCCCACACCACATGCATCGTGTTCATTTTTAGGGTCATATAGCCCTTGCTGTTCTGGTCGCAAATGAGTTGGATTTAACATTGAATTGTCCTAAAAAGAGAGAAAATTATTCCTACTTCATATAGGAATAACCCTAATTACCGTAACACTATAGGTGAATTGTTAAATGACATCAAACATTACAATAACGACTCTGTCCCCATTGCAAATGTCTGGCGTTAAATCAAATTTTTGCACAGGGACAGAGTTGTGAATCAATGATTCACTAGCCTTGGTGTGTAGGGCTCTTTTTCTAAGGCAATATTTTCCCACTGGCGCTGGCGCTCGAACGGGGTATTTCCCAAAGCCCAAAAAGGCAATACATCTTGTAATCCATAGTTAGGCTCTAGCCCAATATGAATCCGATAACTTGACCAAACATAATCTTCTAAATGTTGCACAAGATGCTCCTTGAGTGGGCTTTGTTCAACTTTCTTTTGAAATAACAAAATTTCATTTTCATTTTCAATAGCTTGGGAATAATATCTGCCCGCCCATATACTTCCTTTATGTTGGTAAATTTGGTTATAAAGCTGCGTAAATCTTCGGCATAGGGATTGCATCGTTCTTGCTAATGAGGCATCAAATAAAGGCGTAACTAATATTTGAGTTTGATTTGGCAAAATCACATAAGCATGCACCGTCAACTTGTAATTTTTTGCAGCATCTCTCAACCAAGCTAAAAACTCTAGTTTTAAGTCCTCTCTTTCAAATATGGAAAGAGACGGGATGCCACGTAAGACTACGTAATACACTTGCCCAGGAATAATCTGGCGTGCTTTTCTAACCACAACTAGTCCATTAAGGAGGTATATGACGCTCGACTAGTGAACTCTGGCACAGTCCAATCACCATCAACACTCACAACACCGGAAGGTGGAGAACGCGTTGATTCCGGAACGCCATCCAGTGCTTTGGCCATATAGTTAATCCATATAGGCAAGGATAATCCGCCACCAGTTTCATTACTACCCAAACTTTTTGGTCGATCAAAGCCCATCCACACGACTGCACATAAACTTGGGTGATATCCTGCAAACCATGCATCATGAGCGTCGTTCGTTGTACCAGTTTTACCCGCTATATCGTTTCTTCCTAATTTTGCCCTGGCAGTTGCTGCTGTTCCGGATCTTGTCACTTCTTGCATCAAACTGTCCATCACAAAAGCAGTTTTTTCATCAAGGACTCGATTCGATTCATCTCCAATAGAACTTGGCAGTGCTTGGAAAATAACTCTACCTTTTGCATCAACAATCTTGCTGATTAAATATGGATTCACGTCAAACCCACCATTCGCAAAAATACTATAACCTACCGACATTTGTAATGGCGTAGTTGATCCTGCGCCAAGGGCCAGGGTTAAATATGGGGGATTTTTTTCTGGTAGAAAACCAAAACGCTGAATATATTTTTGAGTGTAATGAGTTCCTACAGATCGCATAATACGTACTGAAACTAAATTCTTTGACCGTGCTAGTGCGCTTCTTACTGTCATTACACCATCATTTTTACCATCATAATTTTTTGGTTCCCAAGCTTTACCGCCCGTCTCGGAGCCCCCAATTGATAAGTAAGCATCATTAACTAAGGTTCGCGGCATAATACCTTTTTCAACTCCAGCTGCATAAATAAACGGTTTAAAAGATGAGCCTGGTTGTCGTTCAGCTTGTATTGCATGATTAAATTGAGATACTTTAAAATCAAAGCCCCCCACCATCGCGTTAATTGCTCCAGTCTTGGGGTCCAAAGAAATCAATGCTCCCTGAACCTCAGGCATTTGAGTAATTTGCCAGACACCATTGCTAGTTTGTAAAACGCGAATAATAGAACCCGGTTTAATTTGAATCTTCGGTTGAGCTGTATTTATAAGACCTTCTCGACCAATGCGCAAACCTTCAGGTTTAATTCGAATTGTTTCGCCTGAAGATACAAATACCTGCACCTCTTGAAGACTGGCCTTTAGAACAACTCCTGACTGAATGTCATCACTTGCGGGGTGATCAATCAATGCCTCATCCAATACTCGCTTACTTTGTTTACTTTCTAAATTGGATTTGGGTAATTCGACAAAGCCTTCAGGTCCGCGATAACCGTGCTTGACGTCATAGTCCAAAACACCTTTTCTTAAGGCGTTGTATGCAAACTCTTGCTTGGTTTTACTAATTGTCGTGTAAACACGTAATCCTTGAATATAAACATTTTCACCATACATACTAACTAATAAACTTCTCGCATTTTCGGCCGCATATTCAGCGTGCACACTGAACTCTTTACCAAGCCCCTTTACTTGTAGCTCCTCTAGGATAGCGTTCCCATACTCTTCGTTTGTTATGTACTTAAGGTCTCGCATTCTTTGTAAAATATAGTCTTGACGTATCTTTGCTCTACGAAAATTTACAACTGGGTTATAGGCTGAAGGGGCCTTTGGTAAACCGGCCAACATGGCTGACTCAGCAATCGTTAAATCTTGTACTTCTTTTCCAAAATAAATTCTTGCGGCACTCGCAAAGCCATAAGAACGTTGGCCCAAATAAATTTGATTCATATACAGCTCTAAAATTTTATCTTTGGAAAGATTTTTTTCTATTTTGAGAGCCAGTAAAATTTCATAAATTTTTCGATTCAAAGTTTTTTCATTAGTTAGGAAAAAATTACGGGCAACTTGCATCGTTATGGTCGAGGCACCCTGCGAGTATTTACCACTTAAATTAACTAACGCAGCTCGAGCAATGCCCTGAATATCCACTCCAGGATGATCATAAAATCGATCATCTTCAATCGATATCACAGCATTTTTAAGGCTTGTTGGAAATTCGTTAATTGGAGTTACATTTCGACGCTCCTCACCGTATTCGCCGATCATTTCATTGTCAGCTGTATAGATTCTTAAAGGTACTTTTGGGCGATAGTCTGTAATGACTTCTAACGAGGGTAAATTAGGTGTCGCCAATAGAACAACATAGGTAAGCATAAGCGCGGCACTAATAATGCCCGCAATTGCCAAAATGACAATCCCAAAAATGAATTTTTTCAACATAATAAAACTCCAAACGGGGCACATCCATGAAGTTGAATATGAGACTTGGCAGGCACTTTAAAGGCTGAATTTAGATTCATGCTTCGATTATAAGGAAGGCAGGCAAAGTATCGATACTTTCTGACAACAAAATCATCCATTTCAACCTTCAACAGGACTTTCATGACTTGAATATCTTGTGAACAATAGCTAATGGACATTTTTTCTATCGCATCTTCATCCAAAATAGACCCGCAGACTGGTGAAGTACTTCATTCAAGTTCGCGCGAATCAGCACATTCCAATAAAAAAAACATGAAGGGTTTCATTCAAAACCATATGCCTTTCATTTTAGGGGTTTTATTCATCCTTAACGCTTCTTCTATAGGTATTGTTTACTACTCTTTAAAAAATGATCTTTCATTCACGCATTTACAATTTGACTCACTTTTCGAAGGTGTTGAAGAAAGTGAATCCCGCGTTGAGCAAATGCTTGAAAACATGGAAGAAATGAGCCACAAAATTTCAGGGGTGTTAGAAGATGAGGAGGAGTTTGCGAGTAAAAATTTTTGGGGGGATGCTCAAACCGCATCCCACCTTCAAAGTATTAAATACATTGGATTCTACGAAGTTAATCAACAAAGAATTGCGTATACAAAATCTCAATTAGGCGACCGTTTTTTAACTCAAAATGAAGCTTTTAATATTCACTGGCGTGTCAAAGAGATTACGAACCTGTCTTTAATTCTTGTAGGCGAGAATGACAAAACTTACACCATCCATAAATCGGAACATTAATGAAAAAATGGGCTTTATGTATTATTTATCTCATCAGCAATTTAGCATTTTCAAAGCATCATCTGCCGGAAAATAAATTAAATCTATCTTTTAAGAACATTGAACTAAGGGATGTATTTGAAATATTAGGGAAAGCCGGAAATATCCATTTTATTGGTCATCAACACCTTGAAGGTACCACCAATCTCATCGCTCGAGATGTAACATGGAAACAAACATTTGAAATGATTCTACGGAGTCATGGGCTATATTTTGTACAAAATGGGAACATGATCTGGATAGCACCGCCACACGTGATCAAGAACAACTCGCAAGCTCTTTGGGATAGTCTTAATCGGGTTGAAGAACACCCTCAACAAGTGGCTATCGAAGCGTTTATCGTTGAAGTAGATCATCGCTTTAGTCAAGAGTTGGGCGTTAAACTCAGTTTATTAAATAAACCTAAAAACTCCTATTCCGATGGTGTCCAGTCCAGCCTTAGCGCTGATCTTAAAGCTGGGGTTAAAAATGGTCTTTATCCTGTAACTGGGAGCATTACTGTTATTTCAAAAGGGGCAAAACAAATACTTCAAGCTGAACTAAGCGCTTTAGAGACGAGCGGGAAAGGGAAAATTATTTCCAATCCGAGAATCGTAACAACGCATCAAGTTAGCGCTGTCATAGAACAAGGTACTGAAATACCTTACACCACCACTTCAAAAGAAGGCTCTAAAGTTCATTTTCGAAAAGTTAATTTAAGGCTTGCTGTGATCCCCGAAATACGTCCGGAATACATCAAACTTGATGTGGAAATATCGAAAGATTCTTTAGGAAAGCAATTTGGTAATGCTCACTCGGTCAATACCAGAGCTCTAAAATCTTCTCTAATGGTTGAAGAAGGCGGCACAGTGATGATCGGCGGAGTATTTATAACGATAGAAAAGGAAGAGACGATTCAAGTTCCTGTTCTTGGCGACTTGCCTCTCATTGGTCAATTATTTAGGCATAAAGAAAAAGTAAATGATAAAAATGAATTGTTGATATTTTTAACGCCGACCCTGATTGATCACAATGGTCAAAATTAAAAAAATAAAAAAAATTTTGTTTCTGCCTAGACACTGCGTAAAATTGAGGAATGAAATCTGTTCCTAAAAATATATATTTAGTCGGCCTCATGGGTGCTGGTAAATCTACTGTTGGCAAAATGTTGGCAAAAAGACTCGGAAAAACGTTTTTTGATAGTGACCATGAAATTGAAAAACGTTGCGGCGTAAAAATTCCAACCATTTTTGAAATGGAAGGTGAAGAAGGCTTTCGGAAACGGGAATCTGCGGTTATTAAAGATTTAACTCAACTTGAAGATATTGTTTTAGCTACTGGTGGGGGAAGTATTTTGATGCCTGAAAATCGTTCTTTTCTGCATGACAATGGCTATGTTATTTATTTGCGCGCAAACCCTCATGAACTTTGGATTAGAACAAGAAATGACAAAGGAAGACCCTTGTTAAATTCAGCTGATCCGCAAAGAAAATTGAAAGATCTTTTTGAAATACGTGACCCTCTATACTTATCCACAGCACATCAAACTGTTGAAACCGGTAAGCCGAATGTCACCCAATTAACCAATAAATTAGTAATGCAACTGGAGTTAGAATCATGAAAACATTACAAGTTGATCTCGGTATTCGCTCCTATCCAATTTACATTGGTGAAAATCTTATTCAAAATCATGAATTATTTGCCCCACATGTAAGAGGCCATTTAAGCATTATTGTTACAAACCCCACGATTGCGCCTTTATATGCTGACCAAGTAGAAAACGCTCTAAAGCAAATAGGCCAACAAGTGGTAAGGGTCATCATCCCAGATGGTGAAGCTCATAAAAACTGGGAAACTTTGCAACTTATTTTTAATGGCTTAATGGAGGCTGGGGCTGACCGTAAAAGCACAATCATTGCCTTAGGTGGTGGTGTTCTAGGGGATATGGCAGGTTTTGCTGCGGCTTCTTTTATGCGTGGTATTTCCTTCATCCAAATTCCGACAACTTTACTTTCTCAAGTTGATTCCTCTGTTGGGGGCAAGACAGGTATTAATCATCCTTTAGGCAAAAACATGATTGGTGCGTTTCATCAACCGGTCGCAGTTATAGCGGATTTACGCACGCTAACAACACTTCCTTCAAAGGAGCTGGCTGCAGGCTTGGCCGAGGTGGTTAAACATGGCGCAATTGCTGACGCAGGATTTTTATCTTGGATAGAGTCTCACATCTCAAACCTGAATGTATGTGATCTTTCTGCTATGGAGCATGCCGTATTAAGGTCTTGTGAAATTAAATCAACCATCGTCGCAGCGGACGAAAAAGAAATAGGTATACGAGCGCATTTAAACTTTGGCCATACCTTTGGTCATGCTATCGAAGCAGGTATGGGCTATGGTGATTGGTTACACGGTGAGGCGGTTGGCTGTGGAATGGTCATTGCATGTGAACTATCTAAGGAACTTGGCTATCTTACTGCGCTAGAAGTTAATCGATTAACTCATATTATTTCTGAACTTCATTTACCAATTACACCGCCAATTTGGCCTGTGAAGAAATACTTGGATTTGATGTCTCATGATAAAAAAGCTGAACAAGGTACGATTAAGTATGTTGTCCTTGAAAAACTCGGTCAAGCAAATCTTCAAAAAGTTCCTAATGTAATGATAGAAACCGTTTTACAGCGCTTTGGAGCAATGTGAGTATCGAGCTAGCGCCATTTAGCGCGCAAGCACAAACCTCCTTAGGAAGAGTCCATCCTGAGCCTTCTGAGCCAACCCAATCGGGTAGAAACCCATTTCAAAGAGATCGGGATCGTATACTTCATTGTGCTGCATTTCGCCGCTTAGAATACAAAACCCAAGTTTTTTTAAATCATGAAGGTGATGACTTTCGCACTCGCCTGACACACAGCCTTGAAGTTGCGCAAATTGGGCGCGCCGTTGCAAGACGTCTACAATTAAATGAGGATTTGGTGGAAGCTATATCTCTAGCGCATGACCTTGGACACACTCCTTTTGGGCACGCTGGACAAGATGCTTTAAATGATTGTTTGGTTGCGCACGATGGCTTTGAACATAATCTTCAAAGTCTTTGGGTGGTTGATGAACTTGAAGAACGATATCCAACATTTAACGGTCTTAATTTATCTTACGAAACGCGTGAAGGTATCTTAAAACACATTTCACGTAAAAATATCCGAATACATCATACTTGGTTAGGCCCACTGGCTGATCGTTTCGAAAACAATTTACGACCTAGTCTTGAGGCTCAATTAGCAAATATTGCAGATGAAGTTGCCTATAGTAATCACGACATTGATGATGGTATTCGTTCTGGCTTGTTAGAAATGGGTTCTCTCAATGCTTCTGAATTATGGAATTCTAGACGTCAAATTGTCCTTAGGATGTATCCCAATCTTGAAGGTAGAAGATTACGTCATGAAGTTATCAGGCACATGATTCATGTACTTGTAGATGATTTGGTGAACCACTCCAAATTACTTATAGAACAATATCAACCAAAGTCTATTGAGGATGTTCGTCATTTACCTCCGTTGATTTCATTTTCAGATTCGATGAAACACCAAGTTGTCGAATTGAAGAGCTTTTTATTTAAAAATTTATATAGGCACCCAAGGGTAGTTGAAGTAACCCAAGAGGCTGCAGAGCAAATCAGTTTTTTATTTGGCTTTTTTCTAGAAAACCCTTATGAAATACCTGAGCACTTTAGAACCCAAGACATAGATAATCCTCATCGACGGATTGCTCACTATATCGCCGGGATGACTGACCGTTTTGCTCGTAGTGAATTTATGCGCTTTAATCGTTAGTCTTTGACAGCAAAACTCACGGCGCCTTGCTTTGAAATATATCGAGACACGGCAGGGTAAAAATCTTCGCCCGTTTTTGTGTCGAGCCATAAAGGCTGCTCTTTTGTGCCAGCCCATTTAAAGTGAAATCCGCCTTCTTTGGCAGCAACCCATAATTCATGTAACGGAGTTTGAAGATTAATTACAATGACGGTCTTATTTGGAAATGAAATATTTAATACGCTCGCTTGTCTTTCCAAATCAACATCAAAATCAGT
>CANFOL010000036.1 GCA_947448695.1 Burkholderiaceae bacterium | reverse complement strand
TCGTTAAAGAAGAGGTTTCAGCTGAATAATTAGTATCAACAACGGTCGATCTTGCAGCTTGCTCATTCGCAGACTGAGAAATAAGGTTGTTGTTAATATAACCCAATTGATTCATTGTTGAACCTAAGACAGCTCTTTGATCAGATATGAAATTTAAAGCAGTTGCAGAGTTGGACTGCAAAGATTCAAATGCTGCAGTCCAATCTCCATCTCCAGCAGCTGCATCAGCCAATGTCTGGCTGATGTCGGCACCGACGGCCTTCATCTGCGAAGCGCCATTGATCGTACTAATATTAATCGTATTGATCGTGATTGAGTCACCAGGACTTGAAACAGGGTCAGCACCAACTTGAAAATTCAACTGCGAAGTATTTGATTGCGCTGCAGTTTGAATTGTTCCGCCGAGAGCAGTCAGACCAGCAGCGATATCCGAAGAAGTGCCCGCACTAGGTCCTGTTACATTAAAACTAACACCAAGAGCCGCAAAATTAAGCCTCATTGACTGAGTATCACCGATGGTAGCTGGCAAAGTAAGTGTTTGCGATGTTGCAGGGTTGCCGTCATCAGTTAAGGTAAGCGAAACAACACCACTATCTGCATCTGTAGAGGAAGTAAAGGTAAAAAGTGTAGAAGGTTTAGCAGAAGCAACATTCAAATTAGCAATTTTAGATGTAGTACTTAATGTACCTGAGCCAAAAGTTCCGTTTTGAATATTACTATTATCTTCATCTAAACTTGTCACATTACCCAACAAATTGATGCCGTTGTAAGTAGTTCCAACTGCGAACGCATTAATTTGATTATTTAAATTTGTTAACTCAGTTACGATGGCTCCCTTTTGACTGGAACTTAAAGAACCGTTATTCCCTTCAACAGCTAACTGTTGCATTCTTAATAGAATGTCTTGAGTCGTAGATAAAGATGAATCTGCAGTTTGAGCAAGATTAATTGCTTGTTGTGCGTTAAGTGAGGATTGGCTCAAAGCAGAGATATGACCAGCCATGGTTTGAGCAATTGCTAAACCAGATGCGTCATCTTTTGAACTGTTAATTCTCATACCTGAAGAAAGACGCTGTACAGAAGTAGCAAGATTAGACTGTGCATTAGTTAGCGCATTTTGTGCAAATAGAGAGGCTAAGTTTGTGTTAATTACTGCTGACATAATGATTCTCCTTGGTTAAATAAGTTTGGAACTAAATTTCTTAATTCATTTCCATGCTCATTTAACGGACTGAGCTCTCTAAGTGTTTAGTTCTTTTTAATAAAAATGTGGAAATCTATTTTTAATCCTATAGGGCTTAAATCTTGCCCAACTTAAAGATAATCCTCTAATTAGTTTATTAATTGTTGTTTTAAAAGGATTTTTCTATTTTTTTTATCCATTTTTAATATAGATATGCTACATTCTCGTATGTACTTCAACCCCATGAATACAATCCACACATGAATATCCTTGGCTTTGATACCAAAAAAATAGCTCGCTATCTCAATCAAGGGGCGATACCGATCTTTGTTTTATTGATACTGATCATGATGTTGGTGCCCTTGCCACCATTTTTACTCGATGTTCTCTTTACTTTTAATATCTGCGTATCGATTATTGTTCTGATTTCTGCGATCAATATTAAAACGTTTAAAGATTTCATTGCTTTTCCCACCATTCTTCTATTAACGACTCTACTGCGTCTTTCACTCAACGTTGCCTCGACCAGAATTGTTCTGCTAGAAGGCTATAAAGGGACCGATTCAGCCGGTAAAGTGATTGAAGCTTTCGGGGTTTTTCTGATTGGTGGTAATTTTGCAGTTGGTATTGTGATCTTTGGCGTCATCACCATCATTAACTTTATCGTGATCACCAAAGGTGCCGGTCGAGTTGCAGAAGTCTCCGCAAGATTTGCGTTGGACTCTATGCCTGGGAAGCAAATGGCCATCGATGCGGACCTCAACGCTGGGTTAATTCAGCAAGAGGAGGCGAAACAACGACGCGCAGAAGTTGGGCAAGAGGCTGACTTCTTTGGTTCGATGGATGGTGCCTCAAAATTCGTACGCGGTGACGCGGTCGCTGGTATCTTGATTTTAGTGATCAATTTGATCGGTGGTCTGATTATTGGCATTCTGCAACATGACTTAAGCTTTACGAAAGCACTATCCACTTACGCCTCTCTCACTATTGGCGATGGTCTCGTTGCGCAAATCCCAGCCCTAATTATCTCCACTGCAGCGGGTATTTTGGTAACCCGTGTCGCAACCGATGACAATTTTTCTGGGCAAATGTCCAAACAGTTTCAAGCCAATACCAACGCCCTCATTGTGGTGGCAATCGTGATGCTGATCTTTGGCTTAATTCCTGGAATGCCCCACCTCATCTTCCTCGCATTTGCTGGGGTATTTGGTGCATTAGCCTATTTTCAGCAAAAAAACACCAAAGAAAAGGTTGCCCAAGCCCAATTCGAGGCAGCAGTTGGGCCTGAAAAAGAGGAGCTTGCTTGGAAAGATGTGCCAATTGTCGAACCACTTAGTCTGGAGCTGGCTTATCGTTTAATTCCGCTAGTGGATCAAGGGGATAATAGCGATCTCATCAAAAGAATTAAAGCGATTCGTCGCAAATTTGTGAACGAAATTGGCTTTCTAACACCCTCTGTCCATATTCGGGACAACTTAGAATTACCGTCAGAAACCTATCGCGTCTTACTATATGGTGCTGAAATCGGTCGTGGACAGTGTCTACCAGATAAATTGCTCGCTATTCAACCAGCTGGCACCGAACCCATACCGGGTATCGCCGTGAAAGATCCTACCTTTGGTATGCCTGCCATTTGGATTGATCGGGTTATCAAGGATGACGCCATCGCTCGAGGATATACGGTGGTTGAACCCGCTGTAGTGATGACAACACATCTTGATTTTTTAATTCGTCAGCATTCCAGCGAATTACTTGGTCGACAAGAGACGCAAGACCTCATTGATCACTTTAAAGTCAGCTACCCCAAGCTCATCGAAGATGTAATTCCAAAAACTATCTCGATTAGTCAACTGCAGCGGATCTTGCAACTTTTACTGGATGAAAATGTCCCCATTAAAGATTTACGGACCATTTTGGAGATCGCCAGTGAGTACATCGCGAAATTTCCTGACCCATTAGATATCCTTCCACATATCCGGTATGCCTTAAGACGCATGATCGTGCAAGAGGTTTTTGGCGATGAAACTGACTATAAAGTGTTGGGCGTGCAACCAGAGTTTGAACGCTTGATCGAGCAATCCGTTGGATCTGGAGCGATTGCTGGTGATGGACTCATCGAACCATCTCTCGCCAAACTATTTGGCGAAGAGGTCATGACTGGTGTTGCTCATATGGAAAGTGAGAATTTACCACCCGTCATCGTCAGTGGTACACGTACGCGTTTGACCTTTTCTCGGATTGCTAGAAGGGTTTGTCCACAAGCGATCGTCATTTCTATCAGTGAACTACCGCCAACGGCGAATTTAATTTTTCAAAGGGTGCTATGCGCCCAAGCCAGTAGATAAGACTAGTTGAGATAATTTCAAAGCCTCACATTGAACCGCACAAATACTGCAAATATCTCTTTATAAATCGAGCGGAAACGCCAAGTCATACCCTGAATTTATGAACTAAATGAATTGGAGAGCCCAAGAGGAGAGTTACAAATAACTCCTTACGTCAAAAATTACACTTGGATGTTTGTAATATCTTTGTATGCGTCCACCAACTTATTTCTGACGGCAATCATGCCCTGCAATGAAAGGTTGGCTTTTTGTAAGGAGGTGATGACCTCCTCTAATGAGGTATCGGCTTTACCCAACTGAAAATCTTGCGCTTTGGCTTGTGCGGAATTTTGGGCATCATTCACTTGACTAATGGCACTTTTTAAAATACTTTGAAAATCAACGCCACTTGATTGAGGTGCACCCCCAACTCCAAATGAGCCACTAGTGGCATCTAGAGCCATGGCATCCATTCTTGTCTTCATTGCACTTAAATTCGCGTTAATATCCATTGCCATAATTTTAACCTTTATCAATCCATTGATTCATTACTAATGCTAACCTTTGATGGATAATCCCTACTCTATAGATTTTTTCCAATAATTTCAAGGTTTTTCAACACTCTTTACATCTTCCAGCCATTTTTAAGCTTTCAAGATACAACCACCTTAACTAAAACGATATCTTGAATCAATCTATCTTTACTAAAGCAAGATTTATGCCACTATGAGTGCTTTCATTAGATCATATTTCTTTTATTACATCTTTCTGCCCATAAAAGCCAGGGTATCAAGTCATTTAACGGAACATTGTTCATTATTCGATACTTGACATAAGCTACTTTAAAGGCAATCTAGTTATTTCTTGCATTTTGCTTCATTATCCGTTGTGCGGTACAACTCATTCAAGATTCATCTGTGGCAATGGCAATATCTGATGAATCAATTTCTCACTAGCGTTACTAGAATCAAAAAACAAATACACTGCTTTGCCTCTTACTTGATACCTCCAATTGACTGGAAGTTTGGCTTGGGCAAACAAAATAGGCAAATCAGGGTCAACTCACCCCACGCAGTTTTTTTATGATAGGATAAAACTCATGTTCTTCCAAAGAGGGTTTGTGCAATGATGTTGAAATCAAAAAAGACGTTAGGCATTTCTCAAGAAGTGTTTGAATCCATAATTGGATCCACGATTCAAGTTCAAGGTAATTTACTGATTAGTCAAGGGATTCGGATTGATGGAACAGTGAATGGCAGTATCTTGCAGCAGGATGGCCAAGATGCTGTAGTTGCTATTTCTGAAAGTGCCGTCATTACGGGAGACGTAAAGGCAAACTCTATTATTATTTCAGGGCATTTGAAGGGAAATATATTCTCAAATGTGCGCTTGGAGATTCTAAAAACAGCTCGTATCGATGGCAATGTGAACTATAAAAGTATCGGAATTGAGATGGGTGCCACCATTAATGGGAATCTTCATCAATTAGATGAATCACAATTAGCTCAAGAAGTAATTGATCGCGCAAAACAAAAAGTTTAATCGATAAGATGCAACTTATTTGGGTTTCTGGTCCTGTTGGAAAGATACGTACGCTCAATCTTGATGCGCGTCGATTGATTCTACTCATGATAGCTGGCGTCTTTAGCCTCCTAACTTGTGGGGCTGTATTGCACTTTGTTGGGTTTCGAATTGCTCTTGAAGTAAATCCCACTCTTTTAGGTAGCTACTCACAACTCCACTCCACGAGTGAAGTTGAAAATATTAAAAAATTATATATTCAAAAATATCAAGAGATTCAAAAGCAGTTACAGCAAAATCAGCGCCTCATGGTGGATCTTCAAGAACAAAATAAAAAATTAATTAACCTAGCTGTTCCTAAGGTACTGCTAAAAGAAAAACCGGTATTACCTGCCTCAGGTGGACCATTCATACCGATTGTGCTAGATAAGAAAAAAAACATTGATGATCTCCTAGAAGATTCATTTGAACATCTCAAAATGCTCAACCATCAACTGCTTGAGCAAAAAACAGTCATCGATCAACAAATCCAGTGGCTTGTGAGTAGACCATTGACATTGCCTATTTTTGGGAACCCTACTCTGACAAGTGGGTTTGGGGGTCGATTAGATCCTTTTACCAAAACGTGGGGCGCTCATGAGGGCTTGGATTTTCAGGAGTCCATTGGCTCGAAAATTTTGTCTGCTGGGGCAGGAAGAGTCCGATTTTCTGGGTGGGAGGCCTCCTATGGAAACTCTATCTTAATCGATCATGGAAACGGATATATCAGTAGATATGCACACGCGAGTCGATTATTCGTTCGAGAAGGCGATCATGTCCAGAATCAACAACTGATTGGCTTAGTAGGTTCGACGGGAAGATCAACAGGCCCCCATTTACACTTTGAAATTATTAAAAATGGGATCCCCGTAGACCCTAAAGAATATTTAATTGGGCTAAAAAAAGCCCTTAACTAACCTTAGATTACCTTCCATTATTGTGGGCAAAATGTATTCTCAGACGGCATCAACAAGCTTACTTTAATATGCCAAAATTCCACATAAACAGGTGCGCAAGAAATTATGCGGGACAAAATCAATTACCCCGCTTTCAGAATAAAAATTGTCTCGAATAGAGCCCTCAAACTGTCGACTAGAACTGCTATAATCCTAGCTAAGGCAGCATTAAACAATGCTATTGATTCGATATGCGCAAGAGATCATTGACGGAATTGCTGAAATGAAAATTTATAACTTGCCACGGGTAATTGTAAGTGGCTCGCGAACATCCTTATCTTACTTACAAATCGCAATACGGGTTTGTCAATTGGTGATTGTGATTGCTAAAAATAAAGTGCCTCGAACCGCTCAATTAAATTTTCAAATGGTGCTGCGTCTCAGCCCAACATCAATAACGGAGTAAAGAATGGGTCCACAAAAATTTACTGCTTCGAATACTGCAGAAGCCCTGAAAATGGTGAAAGCCAAAATGGGTCCTGATGCCATGGTGCTCTCAACACAAGACACCGCGGACGGGGTTGAAATCACAGCAATTACCCCTGAAGATTTATCTAAGTTATCTAATCTAAACGCCAGTGACGATCACCGCCAAGAAGAGTCTTCCGAATACGCCTCTTCTGCAAAAGGTGGGCAGTCCTCACTGCAAGCTAAATCAGCAAAGTATGAAGAGGAAAATGCGAGAAATGTTCGTGCACCTGCACAATCAGTAGAACTGGGGCGTGCGTTACCTTCAAAATCAAATACAGGATCATCCATCAATCCGATTTCCATTGCAGATGCTTTGCAACAGAAAAAACGCACACAACTCAGATCCAATGATGATAATGTCGCCCCCAATATTGAGCCGTACATCAAATCAGCAACCTTTCCGACTTTAGAAGAATCGAACACGCAACAAAGAGCCTCTTCTCCCTCGAGCACGCCGATATCAGCGGAAACGAATCCGTCCAACACTTCTTCTGCCAAACCAAATAATGTGGATCAATTATTAACTGAAATCGCAGAAGTGAAACAGTTAATCCAGTCCCAGGTTGCAGGTAACTTTTGGAATAATCTGCAGCAAGATACAGCCTCTCATGCTGAAATCTTAAAACATTTATTAAATGCTGGTTTCTCACCCAAGCTGTGTGCTGAGATTGCTAAAAACCTATCCAAATCAGGTGACTTCAACACATTGTTGCAAGAAGCGAGATCCCATGTTTCTGGTTTAATCAAGACCATTGATCCCTTTAAAGTTTTTGATCAGGGTGGTATTTTTGCCTTTATTGGTCCCACAGGAGTTGGTAAAACAACGACTGTTGCGAAAATTGCGGCACGTTGTGTACTGCGATTTGGTAGAAATCAAGTAGCTTTACTTACTACGGATACCTATCGTATTGGTGCCCAAGAACAATTAAAGGTCTTTGCAAAGATTTTAGGTCTTCCAGTGGTGTCGATTCGTGACAGCGAAGATTTATCCACGAAACTCAATGACTTATCCAATCGTAAGGTCATTCTTCTTGATACTGCTGGTGTGAGTCAACGGGATACCTTAATGGTCGAACAATCCCAAATGTTACAAGATGGTTCGCGTAATGCCTTCCGTATTTTAGTGATGAGTTCCACCACCGATTTACATACTCAGGAAGATGTGATTAATCTACATAATCAGGCGGCTCGTGCAAAAGATATGCCGGGTATTGGTGCTGCAGTCATTACAAAAACAGATGAGGCAACTCAACTTGCCCCCGTAATCGATTGTTTAATCCGTAATAACTTACCACTGATGTTCTTATCGAACGGGCAGCGTGTTCCAGAGGACTTAAGTCAACCTGATATTGCGTATCTTTCTCACCGCGCTATGCGCTCGCGCTCCTATTCAGAAGACCTCTCTCTCAACAATGATCAAATACCAGCGGTACTTTCCGACCATTTGAACGACTGGATTAAGAAAGTTTCTTAGTGAGTTCTGTGAATACTCCTGCAGGACTAGATCAGGCTGATGGCCTGCGTACGATGTTCGGTGATGCGACCAATCGGGTCATTTGCTTGGCGTGCGCTCTAGATCCTGACACAATTGTCCATGTGGGACATGGCACCGCACAAGCGTTAAAAAATGCTGGTCAACGGACCTTAATGATTGATGAGGTCCCACTCGCGGACCGAAAAACCATGTCAGGATTCTTGTACCCTACCAAGTATGATTTAGGCCAGGTATTTATTAACTCTGTTGCCTTAAATAAATCTATACGCCATATTGAGGAGAACTTGTGGTACGCCACCAGTGCTAAATTACGACACCTTTTTGAAGAACGTCGGGCAAAATTACCTAACTTAGATGAGCGTTTAAAAGCGATTCATCTGGAGTTTGATTACATTCTATTTGCGACGAATAACCCTGATTTCAATATTGTGAATTTCTTTGGCCAATCCGTTCAACGGATATTAATTGCCTCTCCAGAGTTTGAGTCACTCTCTATGGCCATGAACATGCTTCGTCAGTTTTCTATCTATCATTCTGATGCTACTATTCCAGTCTTGATTCTTGGGGGTACTGAAGAAGAGGGGCAAGCCGCTTTCGAGAAGTTGCAGCATGCTGCCAAAGAAGCGATGAGTATTGATTTACAAATGTTAGGGTGGATAAAAGCGATCAAAGCGAGTAGAGTCATTATTGACCCTGAGGATTTCTCCGTATCCACTCCGACCGAGGGACCTGCTAACGAATTTGTTTTACCTACGGGGTTTTTTAAAAGTATCGTAGAGTCCATCACAAGCTAGAATGACTGAATGAATAAAGCTTATGCCCAACAGGTGAACTTTGCTGAGGAAATGGAGAAATATAACCCTCTAGTCAAGCGGATCGCTTATCAAGTTGCCTCCAAATTGCCCGCTAATGTCGAAGTAGATGATCTGATTCAGGAGGGACTAATTGGACTTTTAGATGCTTTAAAAAAATATGTCCCCCAACCCAATCTTAGCTTTGAAATCTATGCTCGTACGCGCATCAAAGGTGCCATTTACGACTCTTGTCGTAAAAATGATATTTTGCCGCGCAATCAACGGGATGAGTTATCTCGTTTAGAAAAAATTAATCGTAAATTGGAACAAGAGTTTGGTCGCCCCCCTTCTGAAAATGAAATTGCCCTTGCTGCGGAGTTAAGTTTAGAGGAATATTTCGGAATTATGGATGGAATGGTCAATTTAATGCCGATTGACGATGTTTCGGATGATATGCTCCCCTCAGACGGGGGATCAGATCCATTGCAAAATGCAGCGATGAGTCAATTCGCAGAACAATTAGCAGTCATCTTAAAAAAATTACCAGAAAAAGAACAAATGGTGATGGCACTTCATTATCAAGAAGACCTCTCCTACCGAGAAATTGCAGAGGTATTAAATTTAACCACGGGCCGAATTAGCCAGATTCATACGCAGTGCATGATCCGTATTCGATCTCACTTGAAGGTAGCAGCATCCAATTAAGTGCCTACTTCAATGAAACTAACTACACTTTTTTTGACAATAAATTACCGCTAGCTCCCGGTATACTCCCACCAATTTCATAGGTGGCTCCTAAGGACTTTTGAGCAACAAAAGACTGTAATGCGGCACTTCGTTGCATAGCTAATTTAATCAATTCACCATTGACTTGATGATCAATTGACGCTTGATCTAGAGAATTCATTAATCGCTTACTGTCAAGCTCTGCGAGGGCCAAAATATCCGCTTTTAGCTTTTGGATACCTTCCTCTGCTTTTTGACTGCCACCGTATCCATTAATGGCTTCCAAGGCTTGACTGGTTTGCACCAAAATAGCTTCTAAGGCATCAATCTCGTTAGATTCTAATGCAAGACGCAAGTCTTTGACAGCCTGTGATACCTTCAGGACTAAATGTTCTAATTGCCCAAGGGTTGTCATGGAATGAAGGGTGCCAAAAAATGCTCAGTCAATTGAAAACTGAGCCAAGTATTTTAATTATCTGCCGGACTTAGCACCGATTTGTGCTAAAGAGTCATGAAGTATAGCTTGTGAAATCTGCTGATAGTCAATTTCGAATGTACCTGAAGCTATTTTTGCTTTGATTTTATCCAATAAGACACGATCAGGCAAGGCTGCAGTATCTTTTTTGCTTTGAGCATGAACTAATTGAGCACTTACAGAAACATCAATATTTGCAGCAGGTGTAGGGACAGAAACATTGGTCGGCTTTGTTTCTACAGGGGCTGATGTTGATTTTTGGCCAAGATCAACCTTGCCAAGCTCTTTATTTGGCTGTGGAACGATCGGTAAATTGTCATTAATCTGCATATTTCCCCCTTAAACTACAAAAAATTTATTCTTAACTAATATAACGGATATTTCTTCTAAAGTGTTTAGTCTTTTTTAAAAAATGTTTACTGAGTTCGGACAACGATAACCCCTTGGCTTCGAACTTTGCCTGAAATAGTCTGTCCATCTCGCATTTTGACCCGCACTGTATCCCCTACCATCCCCGCATTTTGAGCAACGCCATCGCCTGTTACCTCAAAATCCTGCCCAGAAACAACCACACGCACGGGATCTCCTATACTGACTACGGATTCTTCACGTAAATCATTTAACCCTATCCTCATCCCAATTTGAATAGGTCGATTCAGGATTCGACCATTCGCATCTTTGGCTGAGCGTAAAACATCATCTGGTAATTCCGCCAAATCTCCTGTAACAACATTTAAATCAGATCTTGTCACCTTGAGCCCCGAGGGTAAATACTTGCTCGCAACAACATAATCCCCAAACACCTTGACCTTAACTGATAAATTGTAAGTCCACGCTAACTTATCACACCTAAGAACGAGGTTCGTCCTACCCCATAAGCGCGTTCCTGGCTGCAAGGAAATAGTTAATCTTTCCGGGCAAGACTGTAAAGTAGGGGACTCTAAAAACTCGACCTCTGTCTTTAAACCTCCAACCATTGGACTTTTAGTCACATAACGAATAATGGACTGTTCAAGTTCAGGACTTATTGCGGCAAAGCTCATGGGTACAATGCAAAACTGCAAGGCAAACATGATTTGGAAAAGCCGAGTACACACAGGCACCTTCATTTTAAAAAATTCATCTTTCATAAAGCAAAACGCTCCAAGAATACACAATGATAAAAATGATTTTGGCCATCAATACCCACTGCACCTAGCCATATTGGTTTAGTAATTTCCTCCGGGAATTCTTCAAAAATATTTAATATTTTAGGGCCTAAGGTCTCAAAACTATAAATTTGATGTTCTGTTATACCCGACCGAACAGAAATCCGGTGATGGGGTCCATCAATGGCTCCATGCACATCCCATAAGGTCGACTCCGGCAAAACATCATCATGGGTGTATTGATGTGCATCCACTAATTGAGATGTAGGTACTGCAAAAACATCCTCATTACGCTTGTAACAAAACATTTCCATCCTTAAAAGACTCGATGGTACTGTAATCCGAATGAGATCAGATTTTATTTCTAAACTTCCACAAATTTGTGCCAAATAATTATTGGCGGTATGCAGTTGATAGTCAGAGGGCTTCATTCCATGAAGGTCAATGAAGATCAATAAACGTTGCTGCACTACAGATATGTGTTTTTGGGGGGGGAAGATACTCAGAATCGATAGAAGTCGTTCAATAATATTTTGATCCGCAAAGACATGATCTGACTCCACAAGCTCTGCCAATCCACTAAAAGCTAAGCCAACATTGACTTGCACACTTTGAACGACCATATTTTGCTGCTCTTCCATCAGGCCATCCAACACTCTCATCTGAAATGAACTCTCTTTGGGTATGAGTCCCCTGGCTTGTTGTAGTTTATTCAAACTGCGTTGAACATCAAAGTCACTCGCATGGTAGTTCCCTCGTTGCACACTCAACTCTGTCGGTGGATGATCCAGTGAAGGAGTAAGGGAATGATCTACCCATTCATCTAAACTTGATGAGGTTTTATTTTCAACGGGCTCTTCAGCAATTGTGGGCAAAGAGACTTTGATGACTTCTGTGACCTCGATGATTTCGGGAGTATCCGTTGTTGGTTGAGCTTGGCGCTCACTTTTCACATTCTGAACATCAGCTAACGTAATGCCATCGTTCATCATCTGTTCTAACGGATTGGACTCCACCTTAGGCAAAAGGGGTACAAGCTCCAACTCAGGAACCATCGGCTGAATTGTTGGAATTAGTTCTGAAGTATGCGTTGGCTGAATCTGTTCTTGATGCGCAGCCATGCTAAATTGCTCTGACAGTTTATCGAGCTCAGCAAAGGGATCTTCGATTGTCTCTAGGATAGCTTCAACCTTCGCTTCTTCTTGCTGATCTGTTGATGTAAGTTGTTTGACCCCGTCCTCTAGAGTGTTCTCTTGAGCGGCTCTAGCTTGTTCGATCATCGCAGGAGCCTCGCGTCCAGGGGAGCTTGGGCTTTCCGAAGCCAGCGAGTCTTCTATGGGTGAGTGTTCCTGGTCAGATAGGGCATCTACGTTACGGGAACTCACATCTTCCAAGGCCGAATGTTCTACTCCAGAAGTAGGCGCTTCTGGTGAGTGATCTTCAATTGAAGTTGTTGTAATCGACTCATCTTGTTGTAGGAAGGACTCTATAGGCTCCTCTTTTTGGTGAGTCAATTTTTTTGTTTTATTGCTATAGGGGAAGTCAATATAAAAAGGTTCGTCAACTTCTGCCGTTGAAGCAGGTGCTTGTTCCTGACGATTGCGTTCAAATAAGGCGGATGAGGAAACATCTGTATTTAACAGTCGTTCACCTAACTCATTAATACTTTGTTCTAAATCGTCAAAGACATCATTAGTAACCACTGGGCTAAGTATTGGCTTGTTGTCATCATTGCTAGACAAGTCTTTATCTTGCGCAAGCGGATATTCACCTCCCTGAGTTTCTTTTGAGGAAAGATCTTTTGGCGATGGTGCTTTTTGTAATTCTTGATTTAATAAATCTTGAACTGAATAGAGCTTTTTGGCAGGGGTTAGTTGTTCTTGATCTTTCCCCGAGGGAGAGATCTGCTCTTCTAAATCCGCTAATATGTCGGATGCACTTTGCGTTAATTCACTGTCTAATAAAGCATCCTGAATAATTGAGTCTTGAATATCTTGACGGATGTACTCCAATGTCAAACGACTCGGCTGAATAATATGTAGCTTAGAAAAAAAAGCCTGCTTTCTCAAGATTAATTCCTGATGATGCGGCTCTGGAGATTGCTCATCGGTAATCTCCAGTTGATAATGGATCAGCGCCTGAAAGTCCTCTAAAACATGTCGGTGGGCTTGCACAGTTTTTGCATCTTTAAATACCTGAGCTAATTCACTCGCTGCCTGACTCAAATCAATTAATGCTAAACCATCAAGCGCATTACTCATGTCATAGCAATAGGGGACAATGTTTTTGACCGCATTGGACTTCTTTTGCAAATTAAGTGAAAGGGCCTCCAACGCCCTTTCTAAATCGATTCGAAATAAAGATCGATTATCGGATGACGCCTCAGACATATTGCCCCACGAGCGTGTTTAAAGACATAATGGCTTGGTTCATTTGCGTCAACTCATCCTGCCAATGCTTCACTTCTTTCAATACTTGGTTCAAATCTAGTTCAATTAAATCCATACCAGCCTGATCACTCGATTGACGTTTTGGTAAGGCTTTTTGATTCACCTGAAGAACTAAAGCCTTAATATCTGTAAAGGTCGCTTCCGTTTTTTCTACTAGGCTATTCATTTGCTCTGTCTCTAATGCTAATTGACGTGTGGAATGATTACTTAATATGGAGAGAAATAAACGAATGCCAATTTGCTTGAGAGAAAGCATCGCGGCATCAATTTCTTCCAAAGGCTTACTAACGTCAATATGCAAATATGTTGGTCCAGAATCGTCTGTCAAATGAACTGTTCTTAACTCTCCTACTTGGAGCATGACCTCTTGAAGATAAGATAACACCTTCTCACTGGACTTATACGAACGAATAAATTTTTGCTCTAATTCCTCAATTTGTTGATGTAATTCAGGAATCAGATCATTTTTTTTCTGCTCCGTCGGTAAGGCAATGTAAGGGGTGCGTTTTTCGAGTATTTCCTCCATCGTTACACCAGTGGAATATATAAGTTTTTCAGAGCGAATATTGATCCATAAAATGGAGGCTAGGCACAATAGGACAACGATTTGTAAACTAAATGGCAGGGACTGCAAGATACGCTCCGTAAAAAAACCACCCGATGATTGGGCTGCAACTTCCGTATTTGCTGCCAAAGTAATCTTATCTGAATCGAGTAATTGTTTTCTCACAAAATCAAGTTGCTCTTTGAGCTGACTTAATGTTTGTTTTGCATCTTGAGATTTATTTTGCCAAGCGATTTGTCGAAGCTTCATAATCGCTTCCTCAATAGCAGGTACTTGAGCATTAATGGCAGCTTCTGCTGTGGAGAACTGTTCATTCGTATGGTTAAGTGCCGTTGAAAAATTATTAATGGCGTTCGTATCAAATATATTCTTTTGCCAAGCCAAATTCGCTTTTTGTACTTCATCAAAACTTAAAGCCAAGGGCCGTATAGGAGATTCAACCGGTATTTTCTGGATATCCAATAATGCGCTCGGCGCAACGATGATAGAAGCGTTACTTCCAATGGCGGCAAGATTGGTAAGTGACTTTTCAAGATTCGTTATGGTCCCGAGCACTTGTTGTATTTTTTTTGCCATCTCTATCACGTCGGATTGATTTTTCGGCGCTACGGGGGGTTTAGTTAAATCGATCGTTGTAGTTTCATTACTAGATAAATTCAGGGCTTCTCGTAGCTCATTGTTTAATTTATTGAGATTTTGTAAGGACTGATTGGAGTAGGGTCTTGAAGTACTTATTTCAGTCTTCGCTTGCTCTAGCAAACTCACTAATTTCTTCAAATTGACGCCAACAGCTTGATCTTGAGTCGAGATATTATCGTCTTTGGGCTTAACGCTCGCTAAAATCGTGGCAATTGGTTTTTTAGGGAATGATGTGTCCAAAGTCTCTGACGCCTTTTTCAGATCACTCTTATCATCCAAGATCTTATTCAGGGCCTTTAATGACTCAATATATGTTTGCAAATCTTTATTGAGTTGCGGGCTTTTTACTGGCCAAGGTGTTTGACGAAAATTATTGATCGTTTCTCTGACCTGGCCATTAAATGTATCGTATTTGGTATCGAAATAACTGATCTGTTCTACACCAGTTGCAACGACTTGTTGAAGATTTTGCATAGTCTCAAGATCAAATGCATTTCTTTGAACGACATCCACATTTTTTGCATAAAACTGAAATACCTCAGAAATTTTTCTTAAGGGTGAATCTTTTGCAATGCGCTGCAAATCAAAAAAGGAATTGGTATTAGTAAATGAATTTGCGGAGGGAGTGAGTGAATTGAGTGCGCTTAACCCATTTCCTGAGGAAGAAATATTTTTCAGTAATTGTCCTACATATGCACCTAATTTGAGAATATCGGTTTGATTCTTAATGGGAGCAGGCTCCTTCAAATCCTCAAAATTATAGGGTTTAACAACCGTATCTAAATCAGCGCTAAACTTCTCAAAACTTTTTATCAAGGCTGGGTTCAGATTTTTTTTACCCGACACAAGGTTTTGTAATTCTCCAAGAATACTAATAATTTTTGTGACGTCAGAGAATTTTTGATCTTGTATCGCTTTACTACTAACTTCAACACTACTTTCCGTCGATTTATCTAAAGGCTTTGACTTAACAACTTGTGATGCGCTCTGGGAAGTCACTCCGCTACTGCTTCGTGATTTTTGGAACATAAGCATCCCCTGAACAGTCATAGAAAGTATGCTCATCAGAATGGCGCCAATCAGTAAGTGTTTTGGGTATGCTGTCATATTTAGTATATTTTTCTCTCAAATCTTCGTTACATTTTAAAAATTAATTGACTAGCTTTATATCAAAATGACTTGGTACTCTTTTCCAGCGTGGATATGAGAAGCTTTCGTAGGTTTAGACTTTGCATGACTCAATTCAAAAGGGTTCATGATCTGTTGCACACGAAAACCAAGACCTTTTTTCAAGGGTATCGATTTTTCATTTTTTAAAACGATGACCCAGGGCAATTTCGATTTCAAGACACTGGCTTCCTGCTGTAATTGATGATTATCCTCACTATCTTGAGGAAGGCCAATTGGCAATACTTTATTTGGCTTGCTCAAGTAATAAGGCTCACCTTCAAAAACAATCATTTCATCTATTTTTAAAATATGGGAGAGTTGTTCACTCGCCTCTTGATAAAAAACGTGATAAACAGATGATATTGGTAATGCATAAAAACGATGATCTAATTCAAAGCCAAGGAAGAAGTTGTCTTGAAAGGACATTTTCTAAAATTCCTCTTAAGATTTTCGTGTGAAGAAGTAGTACAGAACTCCACAAAGAAAAGCTAATAGAGCTGCGGATAATCCTGTTAATGCATCGCCAAGAGAGCCAAGCTGCTCGATCACCCGCCCCTCAATTTGACTTCTCTTGCTATAGTACTCATTTAAATTTGATGAATATTTTTGATGGTGCCATTGTAGAAATTCATTGGTCTTTAACTTTGAAATTGGAAATTTTGCTGGTGTGCTCGCCGTGAGCAGTAATTGACTATCCAAACTTATTTGCTGCGTCATTTTCAGGAGATTATTAGCAAATTGACTTTGCCACTCCACAGCAATCGTACTCAAGAAATCCTCCTTATACTGCTGAGCTAATTTTTTTGCCTCATCTTGAGTAACATACATAACGCCGTTAGGTATGTTAAATACAATACCTATGTTTTTGGAATTGATGGACTGACTACCGTTAGATATTATCTTAATAACGGTGGTCTTACCTTTTCTGTCGATTTCAAAAGTAACTTCATTACTTGGTTTTTCGGAGGTCATAATATAGAACCCCATGACTGATTCAATTGGGTCGCCATTGACCTTCAGAAGAATATCGCTGATTTGCAAACCAGCACTCTCAGCCAAAGAGTCTCTTTGAATACCCGCGATGATAGGCTTAATCGCAAGTAAGGTTTTTTTGGATTTATTATTTTCAAATTTTGATAAAAATTCAAAGCTTTTGTTGATTGCAATCTCTGTATCAATTTGTGGAAGAACACGCTCTACTGGTTCAATTTCCTTTTTATTATTTTCTACAACATCTTCTGATTCAGAGATTGCTTTTTTATCGTCAATGCTCATCGAGGGAAGGTATTCACTTAGGCTGGGTGCGGCAAAAGATACTTCCTTGTATTGCCCAACCGAGTGAACCATCTTAAAACTTACGGAAAGTAAAAGAACTAGCGAGAAAATCAAAAATACCGACGATGCAACAATCAACTTCAGTATATGGGAGCTGCGTAATTTTACAATCCAAGAACCCTCTTGAGGACCATCCAAGCTCGAAGACCCTCCAAATGCGGAAGATATTTTTTGTAGAATCGTTACGATTTTTTCTTTACCTGGAAGATTGATTGCCATATTATTCTTTCAACGACTGTAATTGAAGTGTGTTCAGTTATTTAAGCTGCTTCTTTGATGAGAAATTAAAACGAAACTTCTTTTTTAACTGTTCTACTTCTTGGTGATTAGCTAATAAATCTAATTCTGATTGTCTTTTATCCATTAACAATCGACAAGCAATCAAGTCATCTACCCATTCGCCATTGCTCATCTCCATGACTGCATTTTCTTCGGCAAACCTGCCCATCTCACCGTCAGGTTTTACTCTAGCAACCATCAGTTTTTTATGATCAGATGCCATCAAAATCAACTCGACAAACTTTATCCTAGCATAATTATGCAAAATCGCATCCAAATGATACACATGTCGCAAAAGAACAAAAGTAATGGTAATACCATCCTGCCCAATAATGGGGACAACGTCTAAATCAGATATGCCAACTTTGCGATGCCACTCCATATCCACCTTTTGAGCTTCATTCGATTTTTTAGGAAAAGATTTTGTTTCGGAGTAAATTTGGAATAAAGTCTGAGGAAGTTTTTTTTCTAAAGCAACATTTTTTAAGACTTGTACTGCTAATGTAATGTTTTCACGTTCATCAGACAAATTTTGTTTTAAGTTCTGCAAATCCTTGTTGAGTAAATCTTCCAACTTATCCGCTTTATTTAATGCTTGACTCAGGATGGGATCCTTGCGAACAAATTCTTTCTCTGGTTCTAGTGCTTGCTTTTTACTAGATCGAGGTGCACGAAAGATTTGCCACAGGACCGCTGTTAAAAAAAAGGCGACTAATACGCTGCTACCCATGAGGATAAATTGACCAAAACTTAAATTATTCAGCCTTGTAAGAAATTGATTCATAGTTATATAATTTTAATTATTTGATTTTAATACGAATTATGCCAATATAAAAGTTGTTTTTAATTTCATATGAGAACTTCTTCTTTTCTCAAATTCGAATCTGATGGAATAAGTTAAAAATATTAAAATTTGGTAAACAATGTCTCTTTTAAGATAGATTCCCATGCCCCCTAGTACGAAACATTTAAGATCATTTCCACCACCACACATATTGGGGGAGCGTTTCAAAGAGAAGCGGGAGACTCTCGGCTGGTCCATCGAAGAACTAGCCAATCAAACCACCTTTTCAAAAAAACAAATTGAACAAATCGAAAATGGCTTATCTAGCACTTTTTATTCTGCGACTGTAAAATTCAATAGTGCTAAAAAAGTTGCCGAAGTCTTAAAATTAACCCCAGAGGAGGCATTTGAGCTGACGGATGAAGTCAATACGATTGCTTCTTTAGATCCTCTACCAAACCTAAAACACGCTGATCAAGAACTTCATCATGATCCAAGTGATGCCCTCATTAACATCAGCAATCAATTGAATCCAGAATTAGATAGAGTTAAAGCCCGCGATACGCTTCAGCTAAAAATTCTCGTTGTCTGCTTGTTGTTCCTAGGCGTTCTTTTTACGTTTCATAACTCTGATTCTTTTTCTACCCTTAGTTCTCCAAAGCCGCTAGAAGAAAAACAAATCATAAATACAGCAATTGCAGAAGAGTCTCTCGAGATGAACCAACCCCAGACCGCTGAAACTCAATCGGTTGAGGGAACACCACCGCCAAAAAAGAGTGAATAGCCAATGTGGTGAATTTCACTGCTTGTTGTCAACAACTTAAACTCAATCAATCAAAGCCAGAATTGCCTATATCATGGGCACTCTCTAAAAGCTTGATCTTATTTACACTGTCTTATTCCAGGAAACATTAGAACGATATAGGTTCCCTTCTGAGGATACGAGAACACTTGTAGGAGAAATACTAAGAATAGCCGCTGGAGAAACAGGTTGATGATTTTTGGAGGCTTCTGTTTTCTTCTCAACACTTGATGAGGTGGTAGGTTTATTGTCAGAGGTATCGACTTTTTTTAAAGGGTGTTGATTTTTTGAACCCTCTTGATCCGTCAATGGTTTTGAAATCGCATGGGAGATTGACTGCATAAAGACCTCTTTACTTGCAATAGGGATGTTAAATATTTAATCATTCTTGTCTAATGTCATCATACTCTCATTTTTTAATCTACAAAATCCATAAAATTAAAGAAAAAGTAAAGAAAGTCATTGTTTTTTCATCTAAATTAGATAGAATATCTTTTTAAATTCCACTTTACTCACGTCATGGACTCGCTTTTAAATATTTACTTCTGCTTTTTGGGGTTTGCAGTGCTTTCTAGCAGCTCCTCAATCCTTACAACTAAAAGAGTTGCTGCCAAGGAAAGAAAAATTAGGCAAGAATTAAAGCAAGTTCAAAACCTTGGATTTGACAGCTTCCCACAATGATTTCCTGATTAATTCTCTCAAATCAATAACTTAAGTTGGCTCACTCGTGGATTTTCCCTTAATGGGGGGAGTTACCTTCAGGGATATTGTGTAGAAAAAGTAAATTAAAACAAAAAACCAAAAAAAAGAGACGATAGCGGCAAATACGCAATCTAAAAAATAATCATCTTTAGCTTCCTGGCCTTTGTGCTCCGTGCGATATGAGAATATGAGAGCACCAGCAAAAGCAATCGCGCATGTAATTAGGTAAAGTGAGTAATACATATTAAGATGGGCCTATTGGGGTTGAAAATGCTTTCATACGCTAGAGCAATGCAAGATGTCTTCCTTTATATACGGCTTTATTCGAAAAAAATATAGTTGAATTCTTACATCTAGCATTTTTCCTCAACTGGTGATTAACTAATATACGCTTTTAGTCCGTAATAAACGTTAATTACTTTATTTATATATTATCGTGAAATTTTTGATCTTTTTCTCCCTGCTCTTCTCCATGAATGCTGCTAAAGCTGAGGTCTTAGGGCAAATGACTGCCTCAGGTTTGGTTTATGTAATTACCTCCGATACTTGTAAAACCTCTGATGGCAAAGACGCTAAGGGTTGGTTGCTTTCATACTCCTATAACTCTATTGGAATGGCTACTAGAAGTTGTTATCAAAAATATAACGACAATATCTGGATTTGGGAATTTTCTGGGAGAGAATATGTTTTTCCCGCAACTA
>CANFOL010000035.1 GCA_947448695.1 Burkholderiaceae bacterium | reverse complement strand
ATCTTGCCACTCGTCGGCGCTAAAAACTTCGTCAATAAATTAAAACACGTTGTTTTTCCAGCCCCATTGGGCCCAATCAAGGCATGAATAGAGCCTTCATAAACTTTTAAACTTACATCATTAACCGCGGTAAAACCCTTAAATGACTTGAAAAGGCTTTGTGTTTCAAGAATATAGGGTGAGGAATTATTAGTCATAAGAAGTTGAGAATATTATAAAAAGCAAAATTCTGAAAGCCTTTATTAATAGGGGTTTATACGAGGTTTAATTTAACAAGCTCGCGACTCTCTCCGCAATCATCATGGCTGGCGCTGCCGTATTTCCCGATGTAATATTTGGCATAACTGAAGCATCAACAACTCTCAATCCCACAATCCCCCTAACCCTTAAATCCCCATCTAAAACTGCCATCGGATCTTTTTCCGCACCCATCTTACATGTTCCGACTGGGTGAAAAATGGTTGTTCCAATGTCGCCCGCCGCATGAATTAATTCATCGTCAGTTTGATATAAGACCCCGGGCTTTATTTCAGTTGGCGAGTATTTGTGAAGCGCTGGCTGTGAGACGATATTTCGTGTAATACGAATTGCTTCAACCGCAACAGTTTGATCTTCTTTTGTTGATAAATAATTAGGGTTGATTAATGGTTTAGCCGTGACATCCCGACTGGTAATATGAACACTACCTCTAGAAGTAGGGCGCAAATTACAAACACTGGCTGTAAATGCATTAAAGGAATGCAGATCTTCACCAAAACGATCAAGTGAAAGTGGTTGAACATGATATTGAAGGTTTGGGCGCATATGCTGTGAAGAGCTCGTTGTAAATAAACCAAGCTGTGATGGAGCCATAGACATTGGACCCGTTCTTTTATACAAATACTCTAATCCTATTTTTGCCTTACCAAACCAGTTATTTGCCATGGTATTAAGCGTTTTTATACCCGAAACCTGAAATATCATTCTTAACTGAAGATGATCTTGTAAGTTCTCTCCCACCCCAGGCAAATCTTGCACAACCGGTATACCTAGCTCTTGCAATCGAGGACCCTGACCAATTCCAGACCTTTCCAAAATTTGAACAGAACCAATTGACCCCGCACATAATAAAATTTCTTTAACACATGAAGCCGTATGTGAATGACCCCCACCAACAAAATGAATGCTCGTACAGCGCTTAGTTACTGGATCAATCACTAGATGATCCACATGTGCACCCGTAATCAATGTTAAGTTTGGTCTATTTGAAGCTTTTTTTAAAAATGCCTTTGATGTATTCAGTCTCAAACCATCTTTTTGATTCACGTCGAAGTAACCAACACCTAGGTTATTGCCACGATTAAAATCTGTCACCTCAGGCACACCAGACTGAATCGCTGCGTTTTTAAACTGCTCTAAAATCTGCCAATTTAAACGCTGTTTGCTAACCTGCCACTCTCCGCCAGTAGAATGCCATTCATTATTACCACCATAATAGTTTTCGAACTTTTTATATCTTTCTAATGTAGAAGACCAAGACCAATCAGGCTCACCAGTTTTTTCAGCCCACTCATCGTAATCTTGAGATTGACCTCGCATATAAATCATTCCA
The DNA here is from genome assembly GCA_947448695.1 of Burkholderiaceae bacterium. GTDB lineage: Bacteria > Pseudomonadota > Gammaproteobacteria > Burkholderiales > Burkholderiaceae > Polynucleobacter. The sequence continues at coordinate 22,054 of CANFOL010000035.1, read as the reverse complement.
TTAATGGAAGAGCTACCACCCAGTATTTTTCCTCTCGGGTATAACAACGATCTCTCATGAAGACCCTTTATTGAGTCAGTTTTAAATTGCCAATCAGTTCTAGGGTTATCAATACAATAAAGATATCCAACGGGAATATGAACCCAAATGTAATCATCTTTAGCACCGGCCTCTAATAACAAAACATTATTATTGGGGTTTTGAGTTAATCGATTTGCAAGTAAACTTCCAGAACTTCCCGCACCAACAATAATGTAGTCAAACTCACCGTGATCCATTAAGACTCCTTAGTCAGCTAAATCAATGTTAATTATTTGAACGAATGTGATTGATATACCCATTCCAAGCATCCAAAGCTTTGGGGTCAAGATGATCAATAGCTAAACGTTGTGCACCTTGAATAATTAAAACCGCATAGGGTTTTGCTAATGCAGAAACCTCTGGGCAAAGCTCTAATGCATCTCCAATAGATGGTGATTGAGTCCGCCAATAATTAATAGCAGCCTCTAACTCAGGTAAGCTAATAAATAACATGATGCCTTTATTTTTTACACAACATCGTTCCGCGACACTTATTCGACCCACAGCGGCATAAGTAATCTTTCTTTATTGCTTTGGTTTGTTTCCCTTCAACATCTAAACTGTAATCATAAAATAACTCTTCACCAATCTTAATATTTTTTTTTGCAAATAAAAAAACATGTAGGCGATCTTTTTTATCTTCTATTTCATGAGCAATACAGTTTGGGGAGCAAGAGTGATTAATCCATTTGGCATCATTCCCCTTTACTTTTCCATCAATTACTTTTCCATTGGTTAAAGAAAAATAAAAGGTATGGTTAGGCTGTGAAGGGTCATGAGGATGTCGTTTAATTGCAGCTTTCCAGGAGATTCTTTCTCCTTTATATTCAATAATGCAATCGCCCTTTTGTATATTTTTTTGAGCAAAGACCCCTTTGCCATGTATTGAGGAGTCTTGTACTTGAATAGAAGCTTTATTTGAGGTCTTTGGAAACTTGTTAGACATCGATATTTTTCGCGATCAAGGCGTTTGTTTCAATAAAGGCTCGCCTTGGTTCAACATCATCACCCATTAGAGTCATAAAAGTTTGATCAGCGTAAATGGCATCTTCAATCTGTACTTTTAATAAAGTTCTTGTACTTGTATCCATGGTTGTTTCCCATAACTGACTTGGATTCATCTCACCAAGACCTTTATAACGCTGACGAGAAACAGTTCTCTCAGCTTCGGAAATTAACCAAGAAACAGCTTCTTGAAAATTAATAACAGCAAACTCTTTGCTTTTCTCAGGATCACCACGTTTTACTTTTGAACCAACCCCAATTTTTCCCGCCTCTGACTGCGAGAAAGCCTTTATAGAACCATAATCAGATCCATGTATAAAGTCTGAATTAATAAATGATAATTTTAAGTTACCATGTACACGACGTGAAACTAAGAGTCGATATCGCTCTGTTCTTTCCTCAAGCTGAGGAATAATCTCTAAACTTTGACTATTATCACCCAATCGTTTCTGAAGAGCTAAAGATAAATCTTTTGCAGATGCGGTAGCATCTTCTAAAGACTCAAGCCGAATATCAACACCTTCACTAATTACACGAAGAACATCAGCATCCATCGTTCTTGATAATCGATCAATCACTGTTTGAGTTAAATAATATAGGGTCGTTAACTGCTTTAAATTATCGCCCTCAAATATGTCATTATTTGCGTTAACAATTTGGGCGCCACTAAGCGCTATTTCGATTAAATAACTGGTTAATGCAACATCATCTTTAATATATTGCTCAGTTTTACCGTGTTTAACTTTGTATAACGGTGGTTGTGCTATATAAATATGACCCCGTTGAATAAGTTCGGGCATTTGACGATAAAAGAATGTGAGTAACAATGTTCTAATGTGACTTCCGTCTACATCGGCATCGGTCATGATAATGATGCGGTGATAACGAAGCTTTTCAATGTTATATTCTTCAACGCCAATACCAGTTCCAAGTGCAGTAATTAATGTAACCACTTCTTGACTAGCAAGCATCTTATCAAAACGCGCTTTTTCGACATTTAAAATTTTTCCCTTTAAAGGAAGTATTGCTTGAAATTTTCTATCTCGTCCTTGCTTTGCAGATCCTCCAGCTGAGTCTCCCTCTACAATAAATAATTCAGAATTTGCTGGATTTTTTTCCTGACAATCGGCAAGTTTTCCAGGAAGGCCTAATCCATCAAGCACACCTTTCCGGCGTGTCATATCCCGGGCTTTTCTTGCCGCTTCTCTTCCGCGCGCAGCCTCAATTATTTTTCCACAAATAATTTTTGCATCACTTGGGTTTTCTTGTAGGAAGGCAGATAGTGTTGACGAAACAACCTCTTCGATTGGTCCACGAACCTCACTAGAAACAAGCTTATCTTTTGTTTGACTCGAAAACTTTGGTTCAGGAACTTTAACTGATAGGACACATGTAAGTCCTTCACGCATGTCATCACCGGTTACTTCTACTTTTGCTTTTTTGGCTAAGTCGTTTTCATCAATATATTTATTAATGACGCGAGTCATCGCTGCACGAAGACCGGTTAAGTGAGTTCCACCATCCCGTTGTGGAATATTGTTTGTGAAGCATAAAACTTGCTCTGTATATCCATCATTCCATTGCATTGCAACTTCTGAAGTAATCATTCCACCTACTTCTGCTGCTTTTTCGCCAATCGCATGAAATATATTTTGATGTAGAACTGTTTTAGATTTATTAATATATTCAACAAAACCTTTAACACCACCTGAAAAAGCAAAATCTTCTTCTTTACCTGTTCGTTCATCAATCACTCGAATATGAACGCCATTATTTAAAAAAGATAATTCTCGAATGCGTTTAACTAGAATTTCGTAATGAAACTCTACCTTGCCAAAAATTTCTTCATCAGCACTAAAGTGAACTTCTGTGCCCCTTTTATCTGTCGTTCCAATAACTGGAATTGGAGAAGTCATTAAGCCATTTTCTTCAGCAAGGGTTCTATTTTGAACAACACCTCTAGCAAACTCTAAAAAATGAGTCTTCCCATCACGACGAACCGTTAAACGTAGCCATTTTGATAAGGCATTTACGCAACTTACGCCTACACCGTGTAATCCACCTGAAACCTTATAACTATTTTGATCAAATTTCCCACCAGCATGTAACTCTGTCATTACAATTTCTGCGGCACTTCTTTTAGGATCATGCTTATCGTCATACTTAATACCTGTCGGTATTCCACGACCATTATCAATAATCGAAATAGAGTTATCCGTGTGAATTGTGACCGCTATTTCAGAACAATGTCCTGCTAATGCTTCATCAATAGCATTATCAAGAACCTCAAAAACTAGATGGTGTAAACCGGTTCCATCAGAAGTATCCCCAATATACATACCAGGACGTTTTCTAACGGCTTCTAAACCTTCTAAAATTTGAATCGAGGATGCACTATATAAATCTGTTACAGATTGATTTTCTTTTGTCATTTGTTCTTAGTTAATTAAATACGCATTGGCATAACGACGTATTTAAAGTTTTCGTTTTCGGGAATTGTTATTAAAGCACTTGAATTAGAGTCTCCAAGACTTAATTGGATCTCATCATTTTTAACGTTACTTAAAACATCTAACAAATAAGTAACATTGAAGCCAATATCAATTTCGTCTCCAGAATAAGTTGTTTCAATTTCTTCTTGAGCCTCTTCTTGTTCCGCATTCGTTGATTGAACATTTAACAAGTTATTTTTTAATGAGCAACGAATACCCTTGAATTTATCTGTTGTTAAGATCGCGGCTCTTTGTAAAGCTGCTTGGAAACCTTCACGTTTGACTATCACCATATTCTTATGGCCTTTAGGAATCACTCTTTGATAGTCAGGAAATTTACCTTCAACTAATTTTGAAAGTAATTCAATCGAACCAAAAGTAAATTTAATTTGTGCGGGACTAATTTGAATATTTAATGTCTCATCTGAATCATCAAGCAGATGTTGGCATTCTAAAATTGTTTTACGCGGAACAATGACTTCTAACTTTTCAGAGTCTCCAGTAATTGCTTGTTGCAAAATAATTTGACCATAGGCAAGACGATGGCCATCTGTTGCAACTGCGATAAGCTTTGATCCTTCTAAAACAAATAACATGCCATTCAAGTAATAGCGAATATCTTGTTGCGCCATAGCAAAATAAACTTGACTAATAAGTTGCTTAAATTCCTTTTGACTCATACTTAAAGAACGTACATCTTGTAAATTCTCTTGCATGATTGGAAATTCATTTGCCGCTAAGGTCTGTAAAGAAAACCGACTTTTTCCACTTTGAACAACCATTCGATTATCTTTAACATTTAAATTCACAGGACCTTCTGGCATTGCGCGAAGAATATCTAACAATTTTCTTGCACCAACGGTTGTGCTTAAATCTTCTTCACCGATACCAAAATCTGTTGTTGTTGTAATCTGAATATCTATATCAGTAGAAATAAAAGAGATTTTTTCTTTATTTTTTTTAAGTAATAAATTTGCAAGTATGGGTAAGGTGTGACGACGTTCAACAATGCCACTAACCACCTGTAAGGGCTTTAAAAGAACGTCTCTTGTTGTACTGACCAGTTGCATGTTGTTATTCCTAATGTATAGATATTTTTAACTTAGTAATAGTAATAAGGGTTAAGAAATCTGTGGATATTTACAAATACCTTTATTAATCAATATTTTACAACAATAAAAACCTGTTAATAACTTCTGTATAACTTGAGGATAAAACGTGAATAACCTCTATCTAAACTCTATTTTGCATGAACTTGTTAAGTTATCTACAAATTCTTAACATCTTATACACATACTTATACAGAACTTCTCAACAAACTTATCCACAGGCTTATTTTACGCTTTTAATGTTTGTTCTAACACATGTAACTCATGATTTAACTGACTATCATGAATTCTAAACTCAGCAATTCTTCGAACTGCGTGTAAAACTGTTGTGTGGTCACGACCACCAAATAATTCACCAATTTCTGGAAGGCTTTTTTGCGTTAATTCTTTTGCAATATACATCGCTATTTGTCTAGGTTTTGCGATATTTGCAGGTCTTTTTTTAGAATACATATCAGCAACCTTAATACTATAGAAGTCAGCAACAGCTTTTTGTATATTTTCTACTGAGATTTGTCTATTTTGAATAGATAGAAGGTCTTTAAGAGCCTCTTTAGCGACATCAATATTAACTTCTTTGCCATGGAATCTAACATAGGCTAATATTTTCCTTAGAGCTCCTTCTAATTCACGGATATTCGATCTTAAATGTTTAGCTATAAAAAAAGCAACATCTTCTGACATTGGAACAAACTCAGCTTGTGCTTTTTTCATGAGGATAGCGACTCGCATTTCTAATTCTGGAGGTTCAATTGCTACGGTGAGGCCAGAATCAAAACGAGAAATAAGTCGATCGTCGATGCCATTCATCTCTTTAGGATAGGTATCAGAAGTAATGATGACTTGAGACTTATTTGAAGTTAAGGCCTCAAAAGCATAGAAAAACTCTTCTTGAGTACGACTTTTCCCGCTAAAAAACTGAATATCATCAATCAAAAGAAGATCTAAAGAGTGATAATAAGATTTAAATTTATCAAACGCTTTTTGTTGATAAGCCCTAACCACATCTGAAACGTACTGTTCTGCATGGATATACCTAATTTTTGCGTTAGGTTTTTGTTGCAATAAGTAATTACCAACTGCATGAATTAAGTGTGTTTTACCTAAACCAACTCCTCCATATAAAAACATTGGGTTATAGCTTGTACCTGGATTATTGGCAACTTGAACTGCTGCTGCCCTAGCCAATTGATTTGCTTTTCCGTTTACAAAAGTATCAAAAGTAAGGATGGGATTCAGTTTAGAAAAATCCTCAAGGTTGATTTGAAACGAGATACCATCTATATCATCGTCTATCTCGTTTTGACTAGCTAATATGTTCTCAGGCTCAGCACTTAACCCAATATAAGAAGGTGTAGAAGACTGTTCTGCCTCATTAATGCTGCAGGCCTTTGAGTCTACGATAAATCTAATTTGAGTACCTGGGGGTAAGTGCATTAAGGCTAAGTTATTCATTTTATTAAAAAATTGATTTTTGACCCAATCTAATTTAAATTGGTTTGGGGCGGCAATAATAAAGCTATCATTGCCTTGATCAAACCCAATTGGGGTCAAAGGCTTTATCCATGTTCGAAATTGTGAACTAGACATTTCCTTACCTGCATCACTTAGAAACTCATTCCAAAAGTTGGTCTGTTGCAAATGATTGGTTGATGCTAGATCATGCGAGGAGTTTTGCTCTAATTGCGTCATTGAGTATTTTTTATTTTTTAGTAAATCGAATTTATTTTTCTGCGGAAGTTGATTGTATCGAATTTTATAAGTTATCAACAAAGGAAAAACTTGTGAAAAAAGTGTGGATAAGTTGTGGATAACTTAAGTATTTGTATATAAATCAATTGCTTATCTGGGGCGTTGATGGTTTAAATCTTTTACTATCTTACATTATGACAAATCAAAATATTATGTTGACTTGAATAAATATTTCATGGAAAATAGAAGGTTATCCAGTAATGAATGATTGTAGAAAATGAAACGTACTTATCAACCGTCAGTAACACGTCGTAAACGCACCCATGGATTTCGTGTTCGCATGAAAACTAGGGGTGGTCGTCAGGTTCTTAATGCTCGTCGTTCTAAGGGCCGTAAACGTTTAGCCGTCTAAGTCAGATGGGGTGATCGCCTCATTTAAAAACGGTTTGGACGTTAATCAATGAGATGACTCGTTCATGCCAAAATTATCAAAAAAAAATATTCTTCAGCAGTCAGAGGATATTTCTCGAACATTAAAAAATAAAGGCGTTAATACAAAACATTTATCTTTTCATAAAAGGATAAATGGTTTAGATATTTCTAGAATTGGTCTTGCAATACCCAAAAAAAATGCCAAACGAGCTGTCGATCGTAATCGCATTAAGCGATTGATTAGAGAGATTTTTAGAAACACGCCTATCAATCAACCAACAGATATAGTTGTTAAACTTCAAACCCCCATTGGAAAGAAAACAAGAAAAAAACTAAGGGAGTCTGAAAGAAAGCAGATTCGTCAAGAAATAATCGATCACTTTCAGGTGAGGTAATTAAATGAAAAACTTATTTATACAATTAATACGAGGATATCAATACTTTATTAGCCCTTTGCTTGGAAATCACTGCAGATTTACACCATCATGCTCGGAATATACGCGCGAGGCAATTCAAACATATGGGGCTTTAAAAGGAGTTTATTTTGGATTTAAAAGAATTTTACGGTGTGCTCCATGGGGGACGGGGGGATATGACCCTGTTCCAAAAAACCATAATCATAAATTGTGAAGCGAAAGCACTACAATCAACATTTGAAATTATTTAAAACTGGTAAAAAATGGATATTAGAAAAACCTTGTTGTGGGTCGTGTTTTCAGTCTCAGGAATCATGTTGTTTAACAATTATCAGATATCCAATGGCCAAAATCCTTTACCATTGTTTGCCCCTCCGCAAGCAACAAACTCTAACGCTTCTAGTACTACAAAGCAAGAAACGGCAACTATAAATATTGCTTCGGTGCCGCAAGCAATAGATCAAAAGGCCAAAGTAAGCGATGCGCCAGCTAATGCGGTAGAAAAAACGCAGCCAATACCTACTAAAACTCTAATATTGAAAAATGCTTTATTAGAGGTTGAGATTAGCAATAAAGGCGGAACAATTACTCGCGCGGTATTAAAAAAACATACTGAAAATCAACAGCCAGTTGTACTGTTTAATATGGAAAAACAGAGTATATATATCGCTAGAAGTGGCTTAACGGCAGTAGGGCTAGAGCTACCTAATCACAACGATACTTTCACAGATAAAGTGGTTCTAAATGAAAAGCAAATAATTTTTTCAGCAACTAAAAATGGGGTGACGTTTGAGAAAAAATATACTCTAGAAGCTGATAGTTACGTAATTAAAGTTGAAAATAAAATCATTAATCAATCAGCCAATTCTTTAAGTCCCTTTATATATGCTGAATTGGTAAAGGATGGTAATGTCGTTGTTGAAAGTCAGTTTTATAGTACCTTTACAGGACCAGCTATTTATACCGATAAAGAAAAATATAAAGAAGTCGACTTCAGTGATATCGAAAAGAAAAAGGTTAAATTACCTCAACCTCAAGAATCAGGTGAGTCAGGCTGGATTGCAATGGTACAACACTACTTTGCTACTGCTTGGATACCAAACCCAGAAAGTAATCGAGAAGTTTATTTTGATAAATTAGATAACAATCTATATCGTGTGGGAGTTAAATCAGCAATAGCTCCAATTGCCTCAGGCGCTAGTATTACTCAAGAATCTAAATTATTTGTTGGACCTGAAGAAGATGCGCTTCTGCAGGAGGTTGCCCCAGGCTTTGATTTAATTAAGGACTATGGATATTTAACAATTATTGCCAAACCATTATTTTGGGTACTCACGCAGATACATCAAGTTGTTCAAAATTGGGGGTGGGCAATCATCATTCTTACCATTTTTATCAAAATCATATTCTTCCCACTTTCCGCTGCCAGTTATAAGTCAATGGCACGTATGAAAGAGGTGCAGCCTCGCTTGGTGCAAATGAAAGAGCAGTATAAGAATGATCCACAAAAGCTCAATCAAGCGATGATGACGATGTACAAGCAAGAAAAGATTAATCCATTAGGCGGTTGTTTACCGGTATTAATTCAAATACCCGTCTTTATTTCTCTCTATTGGGTACTATTATTAAGTGTGGAAATGCGCGGCGCACCATGGTTGGGCTGGATTCATGACTTATCCAAACCTGACACCCTATTGAGTGACTTAGTGGGATTAAGTATTCCAATTGGAATATTGCCAATCATTATGGCGGTGTCGATGTTTATTCAAACCAAACTGAACCCAACACCGCCAGATCCAATACAAGCTAAAGTCATGCTTTATATGCCATTAGCATTCTCACTGATGTTTTTCTTTTTCCCGTCAGGATTAGTGTTGTATTACATTGTGAATAACGTTTTATCCATAGGCCAACAATGGCAAATTAATAAAATGTTTGGTGTTAAAAATAGTTAAGAAGGAATGCAGCTAAAACGCGACCCCATTATTGCTCAAGCTACTGCAATAGGAAAAGCTGGAATTGGGGTTGTGCGTATCTCAGGTGAAGACTTAGGCTTTTTATTAAGTAAGTTATTTGATAGGCCGGTAGCTCCTAGAGCAGCAACTCTAACCCACTTACGAGATGAAAATCATCAGTCAATTGATCAAGGCTTATTGATTTATTTTCCAGCGCCACACTCATTTACTGGCGAAGATGTAATTGAGTTCCATGGGCACGGCGGCGTCTTAGTCATGAATCTGGTAATTCAACGATTCATCGAGCTTGGAAAAAGCCTTCGATTACGTTTAGCAAAACCCGGGGAGTTTAGTGAAAGAGCTTTTTTAAATAATAAAATTGATTTAGCTCAGGCAGAGGCAATTGCAGATTTAATTGAAGCAAACTCCGTTGCGGCAATTAAAAGTGCTAATCGATCATTAAGTGGTGTGTTTTCAAAAAAAATAGATAACTTAGTAGCACAATTAACCCATTTAAGGATGTTGGTAGAGGCAACTTTAGATTTTCCTGAGGAGGAGATTGAGTTTTTAGAAAATGCGAACGCAGCAAAGCAATGGCAAGATATTCATGACTCATTACAAGCTGTTTTGCATGCCTCTAAACAGGGCGCGCTGTTAAAAAATGGCGCACTTGTTGTGCTCGCTGGGGCACCCAATGTGGGTAAAAGCTCATTGTTAAACCAATTAGCGCAACAAGAAATTGCAATTGTTACGCCAATCGCCGGAACAACCCGCGATCGTATTCGAGAACAAATATATTTGGATGGTATACCTATCCAGATTGTCGATACTGCCGGACTTAGAGAAAGTCACGATGAGGTTGAAAAAATAGGTATTGAGAGATCTTGGGCCGCAATCGGAGATGCCGATATTATTTTATTTTTACGAGATGCTTCAAATACAGATCAAACAGATAGTGATTTACTTTTAAAAGAAATAAACACATCTTTAGAGTTTCACGATCATCAATCCATTCACTTAATTGAAGTATGGAATAAAAAGGATCAAGCTAATCTGCAAGATGAAAATCGATTATGCATATCAGCAAAAACTGGAGAAGGTGTAGAAAACTTAAAAGAAAGATTATTGCAAGCTCTTGGCTGGGAACAGCATTCTGATAATGTCATTTTGGCGAGACAAAGGCATTTAAATTCATTAAATCTTGCCCTTGACCATATTGATCAAGCAAAGAGTTATTTATCACTTGGTAATGCCAGTTTAGAGTTATTTGCAGAAGAACTTCGTTTAGCCCAAGATAAGTTGGGTGAAATTACCGGTAAATTACTTCCAGATGATTTATTAGGAAAAATTTTTAGTTCATTTTGCATTGGTAAATAATGAAGAAATTTTTTATTTGCCGCCTTAATAACATTTTCGTTGCAGTGCAACAAGAAAAGTATTAAAAAAATGCGAAAATGATAGATATTTTAAATAAACCTGCCCACCCTCTATATGACAACAAATATAAACTCAGCTGAAATTAACTTAAATACCCCTTCCTACATAAAACATCAAAAATTAATTGCTTGGGTTCAACAAATTGCTCAGTTAACTCAACCAGATCAAATTTATTGGTGTGATGGCTCTACTGAAGAATACGACCGCTTGTGTCAAAAAATGGTTGATGCAGGAACAATGAAAAAATTAAACCCTGCCAAAAGAAAAAATTCATATTGGGCTTGTTCAGATCCGACAGACGTGGCTCGTGTAGAAGATAGAACGTTTATTTGTTGGCCTAAAAAAGAGCAAGCTGGCCCGACAAATAATTGGATTGATCCTTTAGAGATGCGTCAAACCATGAATGGTTTGATGGCTGGAAGTATGCGTGGAAGAACCATGTATGTTGTGCCATTTTCAATGGGGCCACTAGGATCTCCAATTGCACATATTGGTGTAGAGTTAACAGATAGTCCCTTTGTTGTTGTAAATATGAAAATCATGACCCGCATGGGTAAATCGGTTTTTGACGTTTTAGGCAATGACGGTGAATTTGTTCCATGTGTTCATTCAGTAGGAAAACCTTTAGTTAAAGGTGAAAAAGATGTTGTTTGGCCTTGCAACCCAACTAAATATATTGTGCACTATCCAGAAACAAGAGAAATTTGGTCATTTGGCTCTGGATATGGAGGCAACGCATTATTAGGTAAAAAGTGTTTTGCGTTACGAATTGCTTCAGTAATGGGGCGTGATGAGGGCTGGAACGCTGAGCACATGTTAATCTTGGGAGTTACCTCTCCGGAAGGTAAAAAATATCACGTTGCAGCAGCTTTTCCATCAGCATGTGGAAAAACAAACTTTGCTATGCTAATACCACCTGTAGGATTTAATGGTTGGAAAGTAAGCACGATTGGGGATGATATTGCCTGGATTAAGCCTCGGGTTGATCCAACAACAGGTAAGATACGTTTGTTTGCAATTAATCCTGAGGCAGGCTTATTTGGTGTAGCACCTGGCACGAATACCCTCACTAACCCAAACTGTATGTCTTCTCTAAATGAAGATGTAATCTTCACGAATGTTGCGTTAACAGATGATGGCGATGTATGGTGGGAGGGAATGACAAAAGAAGCCCCCGCTCATTTAATTGACTGGCAAGGAAAAGATTGGACTCCGGCTGATGGCGCTGCTGGTCGAAAGGCCGCTCATCCAAACGCGCGTTTCACAGTTGCAGCTATCAATAATCCTGCGTGTGATGAACAGTGGAATGATCCTGAAGGCGTTCCAATCGATGCCTTTATTTTTGGCGGAAGAAGGTCTACTACTGTACCACTTGTAACGGAGTCTAGAAATTGGATTGAGGGCGTCTATATGGCGGCCACAATGGGATCAGAGACAACTGCTGCTGCCACAGGAAAAACAGGAGTCGTGCGTCGAGACCCATTTGCGATGTTGCCATTTGCAGGCTATAACATGAGTGAGTACTTTCAACACTGGTTAACTCTTGGTGAAAATTTGACGAAAGCCAATGCTGTTTTACCAAAAATCTTTTGTGTAAATTGGTTTAGAAAAAATGAAGATGGTAAGTTTGTTTGGCCTGGTTATGGCGAAAACATGCGTGTTCTTGCATGGATGTTAGGTCGTGTTAATCAAACTTCCCAAGCTCAAGAAAATATTTTTGGTTACTCACCTAACTATCAAGATATCAATTGGCAAGGCATTGAGTTTTCTGAAGAGCAGTTTAATCAAGTTATTTCTGTAGATAAAGAGTCTTGGCGTGAAGAACTCAAGTTACATGATGAGTTATTTGAGCAACTGTCCTTTGGTTTACCCCAAGTATTAAGGGATACAAAAGCGAAGCTAGAAAACTTATTGGCTTGATTCTGAAGTGAGGTTATTTTGACATTTAGCAGATTGGATTGTCCGTAACTTCATTTCATTATCTACGTAAGTACAGTCATCTTGAAGTTTAATTCTGCCTTGTTTATTTGCTATTGTGCTGTCTTTTTGGAGTGCCAATAAGGAGTCTTTAATATCTTTACCCTTATTGGCTAAACACTCTTTATATTTAATCGCAGTCTCATCTATGACAATTGCTAATAGAGGCGCACATTTCGCTTTCATTTCCGCATTAATTGCGCTCAGTGCAATCGGGTTGGGTTTCATTGCTATAGGCGAAAAGATTGCCACGGGATCTACAGCTTTGCCCTCAATTTGAACCTCAAAGTGCAGATGTGGGCCGGTTGAACGACCAGTATCACCCACCAGTCCAATAATCTCACCTTTATGAAGGACTTGATTTTCTTTTACCAAGATCTCTGACAGATGACCATACAGTGTAGAAGTTTGATTGGAGTGAGAAATTTCAATGTATTTTCCATAGCCAGTGCTATCATCTTTTTGATTGATTTTTGTTACCCTACCTTTTGCTGCTGCAACCACTGGAGTGCCTAAGTCGCTCGTAAGATCGACACCAGTGTGAAAGGCTGGTTTTAATGTAAAAGGATCAATGCGATCACCAAAGCCGCTGCTAAACATATATTTACCAATTAATGGGACACCTTCAGGTAAATTAGTTTGTAACAGCATTGAAGATGAAAGCTGTTGTTTTAACAAGGGTATTTCCCGCTTAATTTGATCTACAGCCTCTTCCATTTTCTTAAATGAGTTGATTGGTTCATAATCCTCACTTGCTAAACTAAATTTATTTAAAGGTAAGTACTGGCCCCCCTTATTGTCTTTACCGTTTGTTATTTTGTTATTAGAAGGTAACTGTTTTTCAAGTTTTTCTTTAAGGTTATGAACCTCATTCATATCCATAATCGCCTGATTTAATTTATCTTCTAATTGATTAAAGCGGGATATTAACTCTTGGCTTAACGGAGGTGCGGGCGCGGGGGGAGAAACAAAACCGAAGTATAAACCGTGTAAAACTAGGTACCTTATACCAATACAAACACAGACAACCAATATAAAAGACCAGATGAAAAAGTGCTTTTTTCGAATGGAAAAATATTGGTTAATATCATCTTCAGGAGTAACTTTGTCTAGCATTGCACCCTATCGTTGTAGACTAAGTTTAAATTATATCTTTTTGCGATGAAAAATAAGAATACATTTAACGCGTATCACCAAGTCATCGTTGTTGGAGCAGGAATTGCTGGTTGTACGATTGCTGGTGAGTTAAATAGAGCTGGAATATCCGTTGGGATTGTTGAGCGATTAAGTGGCCCAGCAAAAGAAACTTCAGCACATGAAACAGCCTTAGCCCATCCTCAAATTGGAAAAAAGATTTCTAAGCTACAGCGTTTTACACAATTAGCGAATCTCCTATCAACTGAAAAATGGCAGTCTGCACAAATGTTCAGACATGCTTTTGAGCCAATTCCAAGTTTAGATAACATAAAAATGTATCAGCTTAAAGAGTTGATAAATGAAATGAAATATGATGAACAGACATTAAAAGTAATTACCGAAAAGGAAGCAAAACTAAAAACTAATATTGGTTTACCAGGAGTTTGGTATGAAAAAGCTGCCATTTATAGCCTTCCGCAAATTTGTCGGCAAGAAATAGCCTTATTAAAAAAGGAGGCTCAATACTGGGGTTTTAAGATTTCAAAGATTGAATATATGGACAACCGATGGTTGGTATATTCGGAAGATGACAAGTTGATTTGTTCAGCTCCAGTAATCATTTTAGCTAACGGATTGGGTGTGCAAAAGCTATTAAAAAACGTAGGAATAGATTTACCAGTCAGGCCAGTCAGGGGTCAATTAAGTAAATTTATGATTCGAAACGATAGTGTATTGGTGCCTTATTTACCCAAAACAGCACTTCGTGGAGACGGCTATTGCTTACCTGCGGTACAAGAAGGCAATAAGGATTGGACATGGGAAATAGGATCAAGCTACGATGAGGATAGTACAGATCAGAGCCCGTGGTCCCAAAGCGATATAAGTAACGCAATAAAAGGACTGTCACTTATTGGGTGTGACCACTCACATATAAAAGAAATGCATCCTATTTCTGCATTTGTTGGTGTTCGTAGCGCATCAAAAGACCGGTTGCCCATGATAGGTCCAATAGCGGCCCAGCCAGGACTATTTGTGGCATGTTGCTATGGCTCTCGAGGGGTATTGTGGTCAGCTTTGGCTGCACCGCTTATTCGAGCTTATGTAGAGTCTTTTTTAGCGGGGGCTGTTCGTTTGCGAGCAGGTTTTTTAACAGGAGCTTGTCCAACACTTTCTGCAGAAATTGCATCCTCAGTTAACCCGACACGTTTTTTGGCCGGTGCTTTAGGAGCGCGAGCTTCAAACTCAAAACCAATCTTCCCAGAATCTTGACGAACTAAATAGGCTTTAAAAACCCGCCCAGTTCTTTGAGATTTAAAGTTGGTTAATAAATCTGTTTTGCCAGTAGCCAACAGTTTTTTTACTTGTTCTTCACTAATTTCTTGTTGAAGAATAACTTTACCAGTATTAAAGTCGCAATTTTTATTCGGCCCAACGGTGTGTTCACAAATATATTTCATGCCGTGTTCATAAACAGCGCCAGAACACTTTGGACAAACCCCAAGAGCTGTTTGAGAGGAAAAGTCTACAGGTTCAAAATTGTCTTCATCCGTATTACCAAAGTCAAACTCAAGTTTATAACCAGCATTTGGGTAATCTTTATCATCTAAAGGTATCGGTGATAATTTAATGATGGCGGCAAAGGGGCGCCCCATTTTGCTTCTAAAACCTTGTAAGGGGCCAATACTTTTATTAAGTAATAACTCTTCAGCCTCTATATATTCTAGGGCTTTACCACCAGGAATTTTGCTAATGGAAAAACCACATTTCTCACAGGCAAAACGGCGATAATTTTCTTTAACAGGACCACCGCAATGCGGGCATGGCGTAGCAAGCGTAATGTAATCACCGGGAATGGTGTCACTATCAAACTCTTTTGCTCGCTTAACAATGCGTTGAGTCATTTGAGCAATCTCTTGCATAAATGATTCGCGCTTAATCAGGCCTTTTTCCATTTGGGATAATTGAAATTCCCAACCACCAGTGAGTGCCGGTTGAGTTAGTTCTTCAATTCCAAGCCCGCGTAACAGAGTCATTAATTGGAAAGCTTTTGCAGTAGGTATTAATTCCCTACCTTCTCGAACCATATATCTTTCAAACAAAAGACCTTCAATAATAGAGGCTCGTGTAGCTGGGGTACCTAGACCCTTTTCAGCCATTGCTTCGCGAAATTCATCTTCTTCAACAAGTTTACCGGCACCTTCCATAGCGGATAAAAGAGATGCTTCAGAGTACCGTGCCGGTGGTTTAGTTTTCAAAGCTTGAAAATTGACAGCGTCCACTTTGACTTTTTCATCTTTAGCAACAGCAATTAATTCTTTATCATCTTGATTGGATTTACCGTAGACAGATAACCAGCCAGGCTGAACTAAAACTTTACCTTCGGTCTTAAAGTTCATACCACTTACCGTGGTAATGCGCGTGGTTATCATAAATTCTGCGGGAGGATAAAACACCGCTAAGAATCTTCTTACAACTAAGTCATAAAGCTTTTGTTCAGGCTCTGATAATGTTTTCGGTGGAGCTTGAAGTGTTGGAATAATAGCAAAGTGATCAGATATTTTTGAATTATCAAAGATTTTTTTATTCGGTTTTACCCATTGGTTTTTTTTAATTTGTTGAGCAAAGACCGTATAGTTTGGAACAGACTCGCCAAGTTGCTCAATGGTTTCTTTTACGGTACTGACATAGTCTTCGGGAAGAGCGCGTGAGTCAGTCCTTGGATAAGTAAGAATCTTATGTCGTTCATATAACGCTTGCGCTAAACCGAGAGTATTTTTGGCAGAGAAGCCAAAGCGAGCATTAGCTTCTCTTTGTAGACTCGTTAAATCAAATAGCTGGGGGGCTTGTTGACTAGATGGCTTTGACTCTTCCTGAACTGAACCTGATTTATTTTGACAAGCAACGACAATGCTTTGCGCTTCAGCTTCACTCCAAATCCTGCTTTCACGTAATTCAGGATCATTTGTTAGATTTTTAGAGGATTTTTTAAATTCAGGATCAAACCATCGACCTTCATAAACACCTTTAGCACAAATGAATTCAGCTTTAACCTCCCAGTAATCACGAGAAATAAAGCGTCTAATTAACTCTTCGCGTTCTACAACAATCGACAAAGTAGGGGTTTGGACTCGACCAACCGTTGTTAAGAAAAAGCCCCCGCTTTTACTATTAAACGCGGTCATAGCACGGGTGCCATTAATACCAACAAGCCAATCAGCCTCAGATCTGCATCTCGCGGCATCAGACAATGGCATCATATCTTGATCAGAACGAAGTTTTGAAAAACCATCTCTGATGGAGTTCGGAGTCATTGACTGTAACCATAATCGTTCAATGGGTTGAGTTGCTTTAGCTTGTTGAGCGATTAAGCGAAAAATAAGCTCACCTTCACGCCCCGCATCGCAGGCATTTACTAATTTGGAAACATCTTTTCTTTTAATTAATTTTTGTAGAACTTTGAGACGACTCTCAGTTTTAACAATGGGTCTTAACTCAAAACGTGGTGGGATCACAGGCAGATTATTAAATGACCATTTGCCACGTTTTACTTCATATTCCTCTGGGGCTGCGATTTCTAATAAGTGTCCAACGGCAGAAGAGATAATAAAATCTCCCCTTTCAAAAAAATCATCATGTTTAGTGAAGCCACCCAATGCTTTCGCAATATCGGCGGCTACAGAAGGTTTTTCTGCAATAACGAGAGTTTTATTAACACTCGGTTCCTGACTAATTGAGGCGAGTTTTTTTGCCACTATTTTTTACCTTATTTATGATTTTCTTTTTTTATTATTACCTGAAGAAAAAGATTTCGTGTGGAATTTTATACACAAGAAACCACTAAAAGCACGCAAAATTTTATAAGCTACTGTTTTATAATGAATTTATTTATATAAAAAAGTATAATATGGTTTTAAAAGTCCTTAACTTATTCCACAACACATCCATTAGAATATTTACAGAATGCACAAATTAAAACAATTATCCATATGGCCCTATTAGAAATCCTTTGTTATCCAGATCCGCGACTGCATAAAATCGCCCAAAAAGTAATTCACTTTGACGCACATTTAGAGGCAAAAGTTGCTGACATGGCTCAAACGATGTATGAAGCTCCTGGAATTGGTTTAGCAGCAACTCAAGTAAACATCCTTGAAAATATTATTGTTATTGATATTTCAGATAGCCGTGACGAATTACAGGTTTATATTAATCCTGAAGTGGTTTGGGCAAGTGAAGAGAAAAAGAGTTGGCGTGAAGGATGTTTATCTGTGCCTGATTATTTTGATGAAGTAACTCGTCCTGATGAAGTAAGGGTTAGAGCTCAAAATGTCAAAGGTGAGTTTTTTGAGGTTGATGCAGAGGGTATTTTATCCGTTTGTATTCAACATGAAATGGATCATTTAGTCGGGAAAGTTTTTGTGGAGTACTTATCGCCTTTAAAACGCGCAAGGATTAAAGGAAAAATGAAAAAGCGTTTTCACCCATAATTAAATTCCAACCGCTTTAAAAAATACGGCAGTCATGAAGATTTAGATCTTCTAAAAACTGATTAGACTCCAGATAATTAAATTCAATTGGGCGCTGTTTTCCGATTTCATCGCCATGAACTTGGGTATTTGCTGGATGGCACATGAAGAGAGTGCCTTCTTGAGCTAAGGACAACCATTTCAACATGAGGGTTCTATAAGAGCCAAGATCTGGAGCATCGAAGTTATAAACCCCTAAAAAGCCATTATTACAAGGTATTTTGTTGAGCTTTAGAAGACTTAAAAAAGTAGTACCTCCTAGAACGTTGAGCAGGCGACATTTCAAAGCGTTCGGTAATTGATGGATTTTCTTTGGTAATACGGTAGATCTAATCCACGGTAAATCATCTAAGTATTGATGAAGCACTTGAGTAATCAAGACCTCTCTGATTTGTGGAAACTGGTGAATATGTTGGTGACCATCTATAAAATCAGGCTTAAATTGAAAAATATCTTCAAATGTCTTTAATTGTGAATCAAAAGATTGTCGAATTTTTTCAACAGGCAATAAGCGCAGATGACTTTTGATGATGAGTTCATTTAAGGGCATGATCAAGGATTGATTATCAAAGGGCAAGGTAAGGTTTAAGTGTAAACCCACCTCAAGCCCTAGATTTCTTGCTGAGGTAATTGATTGCGCATCTTGGGCATCAAAGTGGCCTTGAGATAAAACGCTGATTTGGCTAATTCGTTTCAACTCAAATAAACGTAAGCACCCTTCTGTTATAGCTGGGTCTTGACCAATATCATCTGCACAGATAGAGATTTTCATATTATGATTTTGCGAATGCCCAACGCTTACTACCAAAATAAGTACCAATAGCCACGATGATTAAAACGCTAAAAAGCGCAATTTGATAGGGAAGGTGTAAAACATAAATAGCAAAGCTTAATGACAACTCATTACAAATAAAGCTAGTTAGAGAGATTAAAAAATAGGGTAATAAGGATTCTTTTATCGATTTATTGCTACTTGCGAATGTGAATAATCTTTGCCCACTAAAGCTGACACAAAAGGCGATCAAAAATGCAATGATATTGGCAATTAAAGGATTGAAACCAAGTAATTCCACCCAAAGAATCACAACCAAAAAATGGACACAGGCAGCAGTCCCGCCAACCATCACAAATTTAAGACTTTGGGGTAATTTATCGATCAAGCTGACTATTGTCATGGTCTTTAGAAATGAGGTACAAAGGCCTTTGTTTGACCTCGGTAAAGATACGCCCAATGTATTCCCCTAAAATACCGATAGAGAGTAGTTGTACCCCGGAAAATAACATGAGAGCGACGGTAATGGTTGGCCATCCACTGGTTGGATTTCCATTAATTAATGTATCGAAGACTACGTAAATTCCATATGTAATTGCAATCAAGGAGATGAATACACCAACAAAGGTCCATATCCTTAACGGGAGAGTGCTAAAAGACGTCAGCCCAGATAAAGCCAGTTTAATTAAATTGCTTAAGCGAAAACTAGATGTACCACTTAGACGATCGGCCGGCACAAAGGGCATCGCAATGGATTTAAACCCAACCCATGCATACAGACCTTTCATAAAACGATTACGCTCTGGCAAAGCCCTTATTGCCTCAACAACCTTTTTGTCTAGCCAACGAAAGTCTCCTGCATTTTCAGGAATAGGAACATCGGCCCCCGCACTCATGAGTGAATAGAAGAAGCGCGTACCCATTCGCTTTAAAAGCGCTTCATTATGGCGATCGACAATGACGCCGTAGACCATGTCATATCCTGAGAGCCACAATTGAGACATTTCTTCAAGTTTGGAAAGTGGGTGCTGAAAGTCTGCATCAATGAGCAAGACGGCATCTCCTCTTGCGTAATCTATCCCGCAGGATAGAGCTGCTTCTTTTCCAAAATTTCTAGAAAACTCAAGATATCGAACCCCTGGGTGGTTTGCCAGTTCGTCAGCAATTTCATGGGTATTGTCCTTACTCCCATCATTAATGATTAATATTTCATATCGTGGTGTAATAGCAATTAGTGCTAACTTTAAAGCCTCAACAAACTGAATCAAATTTGAAGATTCGTTGTAAGCGGGAACAACAATAGATAAACTGAAATTGTTAGGTCGATGAACGAGTGTAGACATACCTAAAGTTTAACTGTAATTTTATAATCAGAGTACAAATCATACTTAATTAAAGAACAACATTTTTGACACTACAACTTAATAGCCGTCTGAGTCCAAAGCAAATAGCCATTATTCCAATTTGTTTAATAATTGGCTTTATTTGGTTTTGTACTTTTATGATTTTTCGGCAGGCCCCTGAGTGGGACAATATGGAAGAATTGGTATGGGCGAATAGTTTTGAAATGGGTTATCAAAAGCACCCACCTTTACCAACTTGGATTTTGTATCCACTCACGCTGATTTTTGGAAAGGTTGTGTGGTTACCCTATGCGCTAGGTTTGATGTGTGTTGCATTAGCACAGTGGATTTCTTATCACTTATATGTACGAATAGCATTACAAGCAAAAATAAAAAACCCCGAGGAGTTAGGGATTTTGGCCATATTGGCCACATCACCACTAATTTACTATTCAATTCGTGGTGGAGACTATAACCATAATGCGATGCAATTATGGTCGATTGCTGCTATGTATTATTTTTATTACAGGGCTTGGGAAAACGAAAGAAACAATCGTATTCAAAATAGTTACTATGTATGGTGGGTATTATTTGGCTTGATGGTGGGACTCGCATTTATTTCTAAATATAGCGTTGTCATTCAAATTATAGTTTTACTCGGCCATTTTTGTATGACAAGTCGGTGGCGATTGCACAAGGCTTGGGTTGGAGTTTTGATTGCTTTCTTAGGTTTTGGAGTTATAGCCGGGCCTCATTTATCGTGGTTATATCAACAAAGTCTCCTCGGACAGGGCCCCATTTATTACGCATCTAACTTGATGAGTGAATCAGCTTCATTTTTGGATAGAGTATTCAATCTTTTAGTTAATTTTTTATTTACACAGGTTTATCGACTTCTGCCTTGTTTCATTGTCATTGCTTATGTCTACTACCTAGTCCGTCAATCACGAGATCAACTTACTGCATCGTCAAGTCCATCTTGGTGGTCAAAAACTCCACGAGCAGACCAATTATTTTTAATATTTCTGGGGGTTGGCCCTTGTATAACAGCGATGAGTATTGGCATACTTTTTAATCAAAAAATTGAGGCAAAGTGGGCGGTTACTTTCTTTATTATGATTGGTTTTATTTCATGGAGGTATGCCAATGACACATTAGATGTTAAGCGTTTGACAAGAGTTATTCTTGTTGGGCATGTGATAATTGCATTGTTTTTTGGGGTTGTTACAGGACTCGGAGCAAGCTATATTGGCAAACAAGGAAGGGCTAATTTTCCAAGCCAAGAACTAGCAAAAGTGATTCAACAACGCTGGTTGGAGCACCCTGAACTAAACAATGGCAAACCGATTGGCCTACTGGTTGGAGATACTTGGATTATTGGCCATGTGATGATTCATGATCCGATTTATCAGGGAAGGAATATGAAGCCCTGGATTAATGCGGATGATTTAATGTCGCCTTGGATCGTTGAAAAAGACAAACAACAAGTTGCATTAATCTTGATTGATCAAGGAACAAAATCTTACGACAAAAAAAGCAGTCAAGGTCAGCCACCAAGTAAAGAAGTACAAGAAATGTATGAAAAGGCACCTGTAAAAGGAGTAGAAACTATTCCATGGACGAAGAAAAACGGCGCGCCTCCCTTGGAAATAAAATGGGCGATTTTGCCCTACAACCCGT
>CANFOL010000034.1 GCA_947448695.1 Burkholderiaceae bacterium | reverse complement strand
TTTTCAGAAATGACGACTTCTGTAGTTGCAGTGATTTCTGATGTGGTCAGGGATGGTAAGCCCTTAGTTGGTTATGCATTTAATTCCACAGGCAGATATGCCTGTGGAGCACAGATGCGCGATCGCTTTATTCCAAGAATCTTAAAAACTAAGCCAGAAGAATATCTCAATGAATCCGGCACCAATCTATCACCAGCAAAGCTCCTGAAATGTATGATGCAGCGTGAGAAGCCTGGGGGTCATACAGAGCGGTCCGTGGCTATTGGCACGATTGAAGTCGCTATCTGGGACTTGGTAGCAAAAATCGAGCAAGAGCCTCTTTATGTTGTTTTAGCCAAAGAGTTTAATCAAGGCATTATTCCCAAGCAGGTATCTTGTTATGTAGGTGGTGGTTGGTATGCTCCTGGAAAGGGTATTCCTGAACTTCAAGCGGAAATCAAAAAACGCATGGATGAAGGTTATCAGATCATGAAAGTGAAAGTCGGCGGCGCACCACTTGCTGAGGACTTAAAACGATTAGATGCTGCTATTGAGGTGGTGGGATCTGCACAAAATTTGGCAGTGGATGCAAATGCGGCTTGGCAAAGACCTGCAGCGCTTGAGTATGCCAAAGCACTTCGTCCTTATCAATTACGTTGGCTAGAAGAGCCAACGGATCCCTTGGATTTTTCATTATTAAGTGAATTGACAGAGTTTTACGATGCGCCAATTGCGACTGGAGAAAACTTGTTTTCTACACAAGACATTCGTAATTTGATTCAATTTGGGCGGCTTCGTTCTGCGTCTGACATTATTCAAATTGACGTTCCGCAGTCCTATGGCATCGTGCAATTTTCTAGAACTTTAGACATGATGAAAGATCTTGGCTGGAGTAGGCATTCAGTCTTCCCGCATGGAGGAAATCTGATGACTCTCGCCATCGTCGCGGGCTTTGGTTTAGGCGGGTGTGAAGCGTACCCAGATGTTTTTGGTGCTTTTGCTGGGTTTAATGATGATGCATCTGTTAATGAAGGCAAGATTAGCTTATCTGATCGTCCTGGAATTGGGTTTGAAGGTCAAAATGAGTTATATCGTTTGATGCAAAGTGTTCATTCGTAAACATGCTCAGGAAAACCCCCATAGTAGAAGGGGTAGAGAATCAATTACGATGTTGTAACAAGAAGTGCAATAACTACAATTAATCCATAGGAGACAACATGAGTACAAGACGGAGTTTTTTAAAAAACACAGTATTTTCTGGCCTTACATTTTGTTCATGCAGCATGCTCGACTCAGCGATAGCACAAACTGCTAGAGATTTAGGCGGTAAAGATCCTGGAAATGATCCGTTACTCAACTTCACCCACCCGTTACAAGGATCGAAAAGGGCACCAACCATTATTGATGGCAAAGTAGTGAAGACCATTGATGTGCATGCCCATTGTTTTTTTCAAGAAGCAGTAGAGCTTGCGGGTACAGGGACTTTAGTTAATGGAGCGGTGCGCGGTGGCCCGCAACACTATATTGCGCTGCAAAATGATGCTGCTGTAAAAACCCGCTTAGCTTCAATGGATGCAATGGGTATTGATATGCAAGTTTTATCCGTCAATACCTTCTGGTACAGAAAGGATCGTGAGCTTGCAACAGAAATCTGTCGTATCAATAACGACAACTTAGCTAAATTGTGTGCCGCGCATCCTACTCGATTTTCTGCATTTGGTTGTTTAGCGATGCAGTTTCCTGATCTAGCCGTAAAACAGTTAGAAGCCATCATGAAAACACCTGGAATGGTGGGCGCTGCGATTCAGGCGAACGTCGCTGGTGAAGAATTCTCCGATCCGAAATTTGATCCGATATGGGCAAAAGCGCAAGAGTTAGGCGCTGCTTTATTTATCCATCCACAAAGTACACCTGAACTCGCAAAACGATTTAAGGGGAATGGTTGGATGTCGAATGTGATCGGTAACCCATTGGATACGACCATTGCTTTACAACATTTAATCTACGAAGGTACGTTAGACAAGTTCCCAACGTTGAAATTTATTTCAGCGCATGGCGGTGGATTCTTAGGCTCGTATGCACCTCGTATGGACCATAGTTGTTTTGTGTCGCCAAGCAATTGCAATCCCAATATTGTTCTCAAGAAAAAACCAACTGAATATTTAAAGCAATTGTATTTTGATACCTTAGTATTTACACCAGAAGCCTTGCGTCATTTAGCTAATCAAGTAGGAACTAGTCAATTAATGATTGGTACAGACCAACCGATTCCTTGGAATTTAGATCCTATTGGCCATGTCATGTCTACCCAAATGTCCAATAAAGAGCGCGTTGCTTTATTAAATGCAAATGCAAAACGTGTTCTTGGAATAAAAACTATCTAAGTTATCCATTTGTAATCAGAACTATGTAATTTATATCAATATTAGGAGATAGGAAGTATGGGAAGTTTTTCATCAGAAATTCGTGCTGGTATGCAGATTGATTGGGATGTTCCTATCAAGATGGATGATGGCTTAGAAGTTCGAGCAGATATTTTTCGTCCAATCAAAGAAGGAAAATATCCAGCCATCATTACCTATGGCCCCTACGCAAAGTATTTACATTTCGAACAAATATACAAGACTTGTTGGGATCGGATGATTGAAACTTTTCCAGAGGTTGGGGCGAATACAACCAATCAATTTCAGTCATGGGAAGTTGTGGATCCAGAAAAATGGGTACCAGAAGATTACGTTGTGATTCGCGTTGATTCAAGGGGTTGTGGCAGATCGCCTGGATATGTTGAATTATGGAGTGCGCGAGAGGCTCAGGACTTTGCAATCTGTATTGATTGGGCCGGAACACAATCTTGGTCTAATGGTAAAGTAGGGATTAATGGCATTTCTTACTATGGTATGAATCAGTGGCAAGTAGCTGCCTTGCAACCGAAGCACTTAACTGCGATGTGTATTTGGGAAGGTGCGAATGATTTTTATCGCGATCTGAGCCACCATGGCGGCATTCTGTGTAACTTTATTGAGAACTGGTATGACATGCAGGTCAAAACCGTTCAATATGGATTAGGTAAAAATGGTCATCGCAGCAAGATCACCGGTGACTGGGTCTCTGGCCCTGATACGCTAACCACAGAAGAATTAGGCGCGAATCGCTTTGACTTTGGAGGCTTGACCTTCAAGCATGAGTTTGATGATGAGTTTTGGACATCTCGAACACCTGACTATAGCAAAATTAAAGTACCACTTTTATCTGCAGGTAATTGGGGTGGGCAGGGATTACATACTCGGGGTAATGTCGAAGGCTATGTACGTTCTGCATCTGAGGAAAAATGGTTAGAAATGCACGGTATTGAGCATTGGACGCATTTCTATACCGACTACGGTAGATTGATGCAAATGAAGTTCTTTGATTATTTTCTCAAAGGCAAAAAAAATGGTTGGGATCAACAGCCGAAGGTGTTATTAAACGTGCGTCATCCTGGGGAAAAGTTCACACAGCGTGCTGAAACTACATGGCCACTCGCTTCAACGCAGTGGACCAAAATGTATTTAGATGCAAGCAACGCCCGCTTGGGTACAGCAAGCCTTGATCAATCAAATAAAGTAACCTATCGTGGATTATCTGAAGGCGTAACTTTCTTAACATCGCCGCTTGAACAAGATACAGAAGTAACCGGTCAATTAGCGGCGAAATTATTTGTATCTTCCAGTACAGTTGATGCAGATATGTTTTTAATTATGCGTATTTTTGATCCAAACATGAAGGAAATAACGTTCCAAGGCGCTTTGGATCCAAATACGCCGATAGCACAGGGATGGTTGCGTGCATCACACCGTGAATTAGATCCAAAGCTGTCATTACCGTATCGCCCATATCACCCGCATACCAAAAAAGAGCCATTAAAGCCAGGAGAAGTGTATGAGTTAGATATTGAGATATTGCCAACGAGCATTGTGATTCCAGCAGGGTACCGAATTGGCCTTACCGTACGAGGAAAAGATTACGTCTATCCGGGTGCAACAGGAGCTCGATTATCGAATATGAAATACCCATTTACGGGAGTAGGCCCATTCACACACAATCACCCGGGTGATCGCCCTCCAGAAATTTTCGATGGGGAAGTCAGCCTTCATACAGGCCCTAATCATCAAGCCTATATCTTGTTACCAGTGATTCCTAAGAAGTAAAAAGGAAAATTTAAACAACGTCAAGTTTGCGATGCAGGCTTGACGTTGTTATTTCTTCTGTTTGACATACTATTGAAAAAATATTCAATTGATAAAGAGCAAGCTTTGAAAAACAGCATGAGCTCGAGATTATCTCCACAAAAGGTAAAACTCACTTTAAGACGCTTAATCTCTCTAAGCTCTAATTACAAGCAAACAAAAGGGTCTTTAACGATATTCACGCTCGAGTGATATGATAGATATTGTAACTTTTTTGTACTTTCTTGAGTAAATCCAATATGATGCGTTCTACGATTGGCATACATCACCACCTCTTTGCCATATCCACGGTGTGCCTTCTATTGACAGGCTGTGTAGCAGGCCCAAACTATGAGGCGCCATTTCTTCCCAATCGAGCAAAGCTTTTGGCGAATCAGTCGTCAACACAGTTAACTACAGTCCCAAACGTGATTGGCGGCAGCTCACAAGCTTTTATAGAGCAATTACAGGTTCCAGCAGATTGGTGGACATTGTTTCAGTCTAAGGATTTGAATCGTATTGTTGACCTTACATTACACAAAAATCCCAATTTACAAGCTGCTGATGCCGCTTTGAGATCAGCTCAGGCTTCGGCTCGAGCTCAGACTGGGGTTTATTTTCCAACCATAGGGATTAATACTACGGGTGTTCGTCAGCAAGTTTCACCTGCTTATTTTGGACAAGCCACTGGCGAGCCCAATATTTATAATTTATATAATGCCAACATCAGCGTTACTTATAAGGTAGATCTATTTGGGGGCTCACGTCGACTCGTTGAAAGCGCAAAGGCTCAGGCAGAGTATCAGCAATTTCAATTGGAAGCGACTTATTTATCATTGACTACCAATGTGGTGAATACCGCAATCAGAGAAGCTGCCCAACGAGAGCAGCTTGAAGCGACTCAAATTATTTTGCAATCACAGCAGAACTTAGCTAAGTTGATTGATCAGCAATTTATGATTGGAACGGTTTCGAGAATTGATGCGAGTTCACAAAATACCCTTGTAGCGAATTCTCAATCACAACTTTATAGTTTTGACAAAAATCTATCAGTTACCCGAAATATGTTGATAGCCTACACGGGTAATTATCCTGGCTCAGCAGAATTACCTCAATTTCGTTTAGCCAATTTGAATTTGCCTAGTGAGATTCCAACAGTAATACCCTCAGATTTAGTGAGACAGCGACCCGATATCCGCGCTGCAGAGGCAGCTTTGCGAGCATCCAATGCACAAGTAGGAGTGGCGAGCGCAAACTTATTACCGCAATTAAATTTAACCGCAGCATATGGCTCTCAGGCTTTGACTACGAGTGCTTTATTTGGACCTGGGACAGCCATGTGGAACCTTGGAGCAGGGATATTTCAGCCATTATTTCAAGGCGGTACATTAAGAGCGCAACGTGATGCTGCGAAGGCTGCTTACGAGCAAGCTGCCGCGAATTATGAAGGTACTGTTGTGAATGCTTTCCAAGAAGTAGCCAACGCACTCAAGGCATTAGAAGTTTCTGCGAATACTTTAGCTTCTGCTGCTAATGCAGAAAAAAATGCAGGCGTTAATTTAAATTTAGTTACACAGCAATATAAATTAGGTTCAACAAATTACCTTGCAGTGTTAAATACCCAAACACAGTATCAGCAAGCTAAGATTAATTTAATTCAGGCTCAAGCAGATCGGTACACGAGCACCGCGACTTTATATGCCGCCATAGGGGGTGGATGGTGGAATCGTTCTGGACCTGCTTATCTCGGGCGTGACCAAGTTTCATCTTCAACCCCTTTATCTCCCGCACAACTAGAAGTGAAATAACTATGAATATCTTCAAAAAGTCTTTATCTTCAGTTTCTTCGAGTAGCAATCAATCACCTTTACGAAAAAGAATGATTTGGATGTTAATTGGAGTTTTTGTATTGATGGGACTCATCATTGGTTTTAATTTATTCAAAACTATCATGATTAAAAAATATTTAGCGGGAGCAGGATCTCCACCTGCTTCTGTGACCACGATGGTCGTTGGCGAAGAAGAGTGGCAGCCGCAGCTCACAGCTTCAGGAAGTTTAAGGGCTTATCGGGGCGTTGAATTAAGCACAGAAGTCAATGGCCTAGTCAAAAGCGTTTATGCCAAGTCTGGAATGGATGTGAAGAGAGGTAATCTCTTAATGGAAATGGTGCAAGATTCTGACCGTGCACAATTACAAGTATTACAAGCGCAAGCTGATCTTGCGAAGGTAGTAAATGACCGAGATCGTCAACAATTAGCAATTGAAGCGATTAGTAAAAATGCATTTGATTCAAGTAGTGCGGACTATAAAGCGAAATCTGCTCAAGTAGATCAGCAAGCTGCACTTGTTGAGAAAAAGAATTTGAAGGCGCCTTTTTCAGGCAGAGTGGGGATTGTGTCGATTAATCCTGGTCAGTTTATCAGTAGTGGCGACAAAATAATGACCCTGCAAACTATTGACCCCATTTTTGTTGATTTTACAATTCCACAAAGTCTCGTTGCACAGATAAATAAAGATCAAATTGTTAGGGTTAATTCAGATGCTTTTGCAGATCAATTTTTTGAGGGAAAAATTACAGCCATCAGTCCAAAAATTGACCCAAATACAAGAAACATTCAAGTGGAAGCCTTGGTGAGTAATCCTGATAAGAAGTTATTACCTGGAATGTTTACCAATTTAAAAATCGATAGTGGTGAAAAATTATCCTATATTACCGTCCCACAAACCTCTGTGACTTATAACCCTTACGGCTCTGTAATCTATATTGCTAAACAGACTACAGGTAAAGATGGTAAGCCTGGCCTGGAGGCTCAGCAAGTATTTGTAACAACTGGACCTACTCGTGGCGATCAAGTCGCTATTTTAAAAGGCGTTCAGGTGGGTGATACGATTGTCACAAGCGGGCAACTCAAGCTGAAGAATGGCACACCATTGATCGTAAACAATTCTGTGATGCCTGCAAATAATCCTAATCCTAAGCCACAAGAATAAGAACATCATGAACATCATATTGAGTAAAAATGGCGAGGTATTGGTATGAAATGGACTGACATTTTTATACAAAAACCGGTATTGTCCATTGTTGTAAGTTTATTAATTCTTTTATTAGGATTTAAAGCCGTAGGTTCTTTGCCTGTCAGCCAGTACCCTAAAACGGAAAATGCAGTAGTTACAATCACAACAGCATATTACGGTGCTGACCCTGCAACAGTGGCAGGATTTATTACGCAACCTTTAGAGGGTGCGATTGCTCAGGCACAAGGTATTGACTATATGTCATCAACGAGTGTCAGTGGTATTTCGACAATTATTGCAACTCTGAAGTTGAACTACAACGCTAATTCTGCGCTAACTCAGATTAATACACAAATCACTTCAGTCAAAAATCAATTACCACCTCAGGCACAAGCATCAGTTTTGACAGTTGCCGTTGGTCAATCTACCGCGGCGATGTATATGGGATTTGCAAGTGATGTATTGCCGAACAATAGTATTACGGATTATTTGCTAAGGGTCGTAAAGCCTAAATTAGACTCCGTTGAAGGAGTACAAACTGCCGAGATTTTGGGCGGTAGAAAATTTGCTCTAAGGGCTTGGCTTGATCAAGCAAAATTAGCCGGTCTAGGTATCGGCGCGAGTGATGTGTACAAAGCACTGGCCGCAAATAATGTCTTATCTACAGTTGGCTCTACCAAAGGAGACATGGTTAGTGTTGACTTAGTTGCAGGTACAGACTTACATAGCTTAGATGAATTTAAGAAACTTATTATTAAAAATAACGGCTCAGATATCGTTCGTCTAGATCAAGTAGCTACCGTATCTTTAGGTTCAGAAGACTACACCACCAATGTAGCGTTTAGTGGCAAACAATCGGTATTTATTGGCATTAAAGTAGCGCCTGAAGCGAACTTATTAGAGGTTGCCAAGCGTGTAAGAGGGACATTGCCAGATATTCAAAAACAGTTACCAGTTGGACTTACAGGTGAAGTTGTTTATGATTCGACCAAATTTATTACAACTTCAATTGACGAGGTTATCAAAACTTTAGTTGAAGCATTGGTGATTGTTACCATTGTGATCTTCTTATTTTTAGGTAGTTTTAGAGCAGTAATTATTCCACTTATCGCGATGCCACTCTCACTCATCGGTACGTTCTTTATGATGCAAGTGTTAGGCTATTCGATCAATTTGTTGACACTATTAGCGTTGGTTCTCGCTATTGGATTAGTGGTTGATGATGCAATTATTGTTGTTGAGAACGTGGATCGACATTTGAAAGAAGGTAAGTCACCGAGAGAGGCATCGATTCTTGCGGCGAGAGAACTTGGTATGCCAATTTTAGCGATGACAGTAGTCTTAATTGCAGTGTATATTCCGATTGGTTTTCAGGGTGGCTTAACAGGTGCGCTCTTTACAGAGTTTGCCTTCACATTAGCTGGCTCAGTTGCCGTATCAGGTGTGGTTGCCTTAACCCTCTCACCCATGATGTGTTCACGTATTTTGAAGCATGATCAAAATCCTAGTAAATTTTTACAAAAAATCGATTCGATATTCGGTAAAGTTGAGGGTGGATATAAACGACGTTTATCAAGTCTACTTTCGACCTGGCAAGTCATGGTGGTGATGGGTGTACTGTTGCTATTCGGTGTTGTTTATTTATTCTCTACATCTAAATCAGAATTAGCTCCGACGGAAGATCAGGGTATTGTGTTAATGCAAGCATCAGGTCCACCGAATGCAACCGTGAATCAAATGCAATCGTATGCGAATCAAATCTTTGAGATGTCGAGTAAAGAGTCCGAGTACCAACAAATGTTCCAAATTACAAGTCCAACGAGTAGTTTTGGCGGGGTAATTCTAAAGGACTGGGATGAGCGCAAAAAAAATGCTACAACTTTCCAAAAAGAAATGCAAGAAAAATGGAATACGATTGCTGGTGCTCGTGTAGCGGCTTTCCAATTCCCTGCATTACCTGGCGCACAGGGCTTGCCTGTTCAAGTCGTCATCAACACGACGGAGTCTTATGAAAACCTCAATGAGGTTTCTCAAGCAGTTCTAGATAAAGCACGTAAGAGCGGTATGTTCTTCTTTGTCGATTCAGATTTAAAAATCGATAAGCCTCAAGATGTGCTTGTCATTGATCGCGATAAAGTTGCAGCAATCGGTATGACCCAACAAGATGTGGCTAATGAATTATCTGCTGCGATGGGTGGCGGATATGTTAATTATTTTTCAGTTGCGGGAAGATCTTATCGGGTCATTCCACAAGTATTACAAGTGAACCGTTTAAATTCAGATCAAATCTTAAATCAAACCATACGCACGCCAAGTGGTAATTTAGTTCAGGCACGCAATTTGGCGCATATTGAACGACGTGTTGTGCCTGGATCGATTAACCACTTTCAACAGCTTAATTCGGCGACGATTGCAGGAGTTAAAACACCGTTTGTTTCAGAAGCTGAAGTGATTGACTTTATTAAAAATGCTGTCAAAGAAGCTGGACCGGTAGGTTATTCCGTAGATTATGCGGGACCTTCTCGTCAGTTTGTAAAAGAGTCTGGTGGCTTTGTTGGGACGATGTTTTTTGCAATCATTATTATTTTCTTGATTTTAGCCGCTCAGTTTGAAAGTTTTAGAGATCCGATTGTGATTTTGGTATCCGTGCCAATGGCAATTTTTGGGGCGCTAATTTTCATTAATCTTGGCTTAACCAGTATTAATGTCTATACCCAAGTGGGGATTGTGACCTTAATGGGTCTCATCAGTAAACACGGTATTTTGATGGTGGAGTTTGCGAACCATTTACAACAACAAGGAAAATCTAAGTTAGACGCTATTGTTGAAGCCAGTGCGACAAGACTTCGACCTATCTTAATGACAACTGCGGCGATGGTCTTTGGTGTAGTTCCTCTGGTAGTAGCATCAGGAGCAGGAGCTGCTGGACGTCAATCGATGGGAATTGTGATTTTCACAGGCTTATCGATTGGCACTTTATTTACACTTTTTGTTGTGCCAGCGATGTATTTATTCTTAGCGGAAGATCATCGTCTTCGCAAATCATCTTCAGATAGAGGCTCATCAAGTGGGCATGAAACGCCTGAGCCAAGCGCCATACACTAGCGAAGTAGAGTTGAACACTCACTTCGCTTAAACTGTTGCTATGGAATCTACACCAGCTGTTCGTCGCGACTTTACTGCCACTCTTATTTACCGTGTAGGAAGTACCCTCAGTTATCAAATGCTGATGGTGGCCGTTGGGTGGCATCTATTTGACATCACCAATAGTGTGATGTCCTTAGGTTTGCTCGGATTAGTTGAACTGATTCCATATTTTATCTTTGCGTTATTTGCTGGGCATTGGGTAGATACCCATTCTCGAAGAATGATTGCAACTATCTCCAGTGTGATGCATGTGGCCATTGGTATTTTTTTGATGTTTGTAGCGCGCGGCATGTTTGAGCCAGCCGAGTTTTACATTTATTTTTCTGTGGCGGTTTTAGGCGTTGGAAGAGCATTATTAAGACCCGCATATCAGTCCATTTTTGGACAGGTAATACCACGAGAATTAACGCCAAAATATTCAGCCTATGCCTCAACAGCGTTTCAGGCCTGTGTGGTCACAGGCCCTGCATTAGCAGGCATCTTCATTGCAACGATTGGCTTAGATTACACCTACTTCATTGCTGGGTTATGTGCACTTCTAGGCCAATATGGCGTATTCATGGTGCGCTTGAAGAATTTAAAAAGAGAAAAAAATACAGCGCCATTTTGGGAAAGTTTTAAAGAGAGTATTTTGTATGTCAAAAACCATCGACTGATTTTGTCAGCCATGAGCATTGATATGCTGGCCGTTTTATTTGGAGGGGCAGTATCGATGTTGCCAGCATTTGTGAAAGAAGTCTTGCACCAAGGACCTGAGACTCTTGGAATTTTGCGAGCAGCTCCTGCGATTGGCGCTATTATGACGGGATTTTACTTCGCCAGAAACCCTATTTTGATCAATTCAGGAAAATATGTTTTAGTCGGAATTGCTGGATTTGGGATATCTATTATTTGCTTTAGTTTATCGACGACCGTATGGATGAGTGCCTTTTTTCTATTTCTAACTGGCTGTTTTGATTCCATCTCTGTCGTGGTTCGGATCGCCATTTTTCAATTAACATCCCCAGATCATATGCGGGGTCGAATCAGTTCTATTAATGGTATATTTGTGGGCTCTTCTAATGAACTAGGCGCTCTAGAGTCTGGGTTTGCGGCAAGCTTGTTAGGACTTGTTCCCTCGATTGCATTTGGAGGATTTGTAACCCTCTTCGTTGCCATTGGTTTTTACCAATTTTGCGCACCTATCCGAAATTTTCACATTCAGAATTTACTCGATAAAAAGGATCAACATGACTGAACTTAAAAGAACTTATTGGGAAGATGTACAAGTCCCAAAGCTTAAATTACCAGCATTATCTTGCGATGCCCATTGCCATATTTTTGGCCCGGCCGAACGATTCCCATATTTACCGGATCGTACTTTTACGCCAGTTGATGCTCCAAAAGAAAAACTATTTGCGTTGCATCAAACCTTAGGTATTACGCGCTGCGTCATTGTTCAAACCGCATTACATGGTTTTGATAATGCCGTTGTCGTGGATGCCATGCAGGCGAAGCCAGGGTCCTATTTGGGAGTTGCATTATCCTCAGCCAAAGTCACAAGTTCTGAACTTAAAGAAATGTATCAACAAGGTTTTCGTGGGGTACGCTTTAACTTTATGGCGCATTTGAAAAATAGTGATTCAATGGAGGATATCCTTGAGTTAAGCAAACGTTTAGAACCCTTAGGCATGCATTTACAAGTGCACTTTAGTAGTAACTTGGTTCATGAATTGGCCCCACAATTAAAACAATCTGCTGCGCCAGTGATGATTGATCATATGGGACGTGTCGATGCCTTAAAGGGGCCAAAGCATGCAGATTTTGAAGCTTTATTAAAGCTGATGGAACATCCAAAGATGCACATGAAAGTCAGTGGCGTTGACCGTATTGTGAGTAGCAGTGATTACAATGAAGGGGCTCAATTAGCGAAAATTTTAGTGGATCGTTTTACGGAAAAATGTGTATGGGGAACTGACTGGCCACATCCGAATCATCATCACATACCTCATGATGAAATTTTAGTAGACACCATTAGTCAAATTGCTGATTCTGATAAAAAAATCGAGCATATAATGGTTTCTAATCCCGAAAGTTTTTATCAATTTAAAAGTAAATAAAGAAGAAAAATGTCAAATCGTCTACAAGGAAAAATTGCATTAATTACCGGTGCTGGATCTGTCGGTCCAGGCTGGGGTAATGGTCGCGCAATGACCGTTCGTTTTGCTCAAGAGGGCGCGCAAGTCTATGCTGCCGATATTGATCAAGCACGACTAGATGAAACCTTGACTTATGCTGGGGATGCTATTTCTCAAATCAAAACAGGTATTGTGGACGTCATGCAATCTGCATCAATCGAAAAAATGATTGCGGATTGTATCGCGCAATTTGGACGGATTGATATCTTGGTCAATAACGTTGGTGGTTCCGCTAAAGGTGGTCCAGTAGAAATGTCTGAAGAGGTATGGGATACACAAGTAGACTACAACTTAAAAAGTATATTTTTAACCTGTAAATATGCCCTCCCTCATATGATTGCTCAAGGTTCAGGAGCCATTATCAATATGGCATCAACTTCTGGAATGCGTTGGACGGGATCTGCGCAAATTGCTTATGCTGCTACAAAAGCGGGCGTTATTCAATTCTCGAAAGTATTAGCCGTGCAATACGCTAAACAAAATATTCGAGTCAATACAATTGTTCCTGGTCAATTACATACGCCCATGGTAGAAACGAGACTTGCCAAACAAAGAACTGGCGGTGATGTTTCAGCTATTTTGGCGCAGCGTCAAGCACGGATTCCATTGCCGTTTATGGGTGATGGTACGGATACGGCCAATGCTGCAGTGTTTTTAGCTTCTGAAGAAGCGCGCTTTATCACTGGAACCGAAATCATTGTGGATGGCGGTATGTCTGCAAAGTGTGATTAATAAAATTCTTTTTACTGAAATGAAAAAAATGAAAAAATTAACTATTAAAATAATGTTCGCTTCCATCGGCCTTGTGGCCGCAAGCTTTTCTTTCGCACAATCGAATACTATCAAAATGTTGGTAGCTTTTCCTCCGGGAGGTCCAGTTGATTTTGTGGCACGAACCATTGCGGAGCCCTTAGGTAAAGAGCTTGGCGCACAAATTATTATTGATAACAAACCCGGCGGCAATGGTGCAATCTCCGCGGAATATATGATCAATGCCCCAGCAGATGGCAAAGTACTTTGGTTTACCAGTGCCGGTGCAGTGGCTATCAACCCAGGCCTCTATGAAAAGCTATCTTACAACCCATTAAAGGACTTAGCTCCGATTTCATTGGTGGTGAATAATGTTGAAGTATTAGTTGTCAACCCGAATAGCCCCGCAAATACTGGCGGCGAGTTTGTGGCTTTATCGAAGCAAAGAGAAGTAACGATGGCATCTTCTGGAACAGGAAGTGTGCCACATTTAGCGATGGAGCAGTTAGCAGATTCAACCAAAGGTAAACTATTACATATCCCTTATAAAGGCGCCGCACCCGCCATTACCGACGTACTTGGCGGTCATGTGGATGGATTCTTTGGCGATATCCCCGGATTAATTGGTTATATTAAATCAGGTAAATTAAAATCAATCGGTATTGCAGCACCGAAACGTAGCCCAGCTTTGCCGGATGTCAAAACGTTTGCTGAAATGGGAGTGCCGGGTGTTGATTCTAACAACTGGTATGCGCTTTTTGCTAAAGCAGGTACACCTAAATCAGAAATTGATCGTATTAATGCTAGCATTAAAAAAGTATTGGCGCAAGAGGAAATCAAAAACCGCTTACTTCAGTCAGGAGCCGATCCTGTCGGTTCAAGTGCTGATGAATTAAGTACAATTCTTAAAAATGACATTAGTAAGTGGACCAAACTCATTAAAGCAAAAAATATTAAACCGGAATAAATAATGAATAAAAGAATTCAAGAAATAGAACCTGGAACTCGACCAGAACTTGCCGAGATTGAAGCGAATATTCTTAAAGAGCGTGGCAGAATATCATCCTTGTATCGCACTCTGTTAAATAGCCCTGAAATTGCTAAAGGTTGGGAAGCATTATTGACAGCCGTTCGCAATCGTAGTTCTTTGCCTGCAAGTTTAAAAGAGTTGATTATTTTAAGAGTGGCTGTGCTTAATCGTGCGAATTATGAATTTGATGCGCATCGCCCACATGCGATGACTGCAGGAGTATCTGAAGAGCAAATCCATTTAGTTCAACAAGAAAAAGTGACATCAGGCTTTACTGATGTAGAAATTCTTGTCATGGAGTTGACCGACGTGATGACGAGAGATATTCAGGTGCCAGATGTATTGTATGATCAAGTGAAAGCGCATTTTAATGATCGTGAAATTTTAGAAGTAGTAACAACAATATCTGCTTACAACATGGTTTCTCGATTGTTAAATGCTTTACATGTTGGACACTAAATAAAAAGAAAGCCCCCTTGGAGACATGCATGAAAATCAAACAAATCTTGATAGCAATTTGTTGTGCGGTTGGCATACTAGGAAGCTCAGCAATGGCTTCTGAAATCAAAGTGATTGCCTCTGTGGCATTTAAAGATGCCTACTTAGCGATGGTGCCTGATTTTGAAAAAACAACTGGACATAAAGTTAACACTTTATGGTTACCAACAGTTGAAATCATGAGTCGACTTAAAGCAGGAGAAACAACCGATTTAGTCATCATGGCCGGCTCGGGTATAGATGAGCTGATCAGGCTTGGTAAATTACAAAAAGATTTACGTCAAACTTACGTTAAATCAGGAATTGGTATTGGGATGCAAAAAGGATCAGTCAAGCCTGATCTCAGCACTGCTGAGGCAGTTAAAACAGCGTTACTCAATGCTAAATCGGTGGCATATTCCACTGGACCTAGTGGCGTGTATTTGGTTTCTCTTTTTGAAAAAATGGGTATTACAGCACAATTGGCACCCAAGTTAAAAGTCATTCAGGGTGAACCTGTCGGTGCAGTTGTTCAACGAGGCGAAGCTGAAATTGGTTTGCAGCAAGTGCCAGAGATTTTGGCAGTGCCAGCAATCGACTTTGTCGGACCATTACCGGCTGAAATTCAGAGCATTACAGTATTTGCATTTGGCGTGCATGAAAAAGTGAATGACCTTGCTGCCACAAAAGCTTGGATGA
This sequence comes from Burkholderiaceae bacterium, assembly GCA_947448695.1. Lineage (GTDB taxonomy): Bacteria > Pseudomonadota > Gammaproteobacteria > Burkholderiales > Burkholderiaceae > Polynucleobacter. Next base: position 9,866 of record CANFOL010000034.1, on the reverse strand, counting down.
AGACCCTTCAATCAGATGCTGCTTTAGCCCCTATTAAAAAATATGGACTTGATCCTGCTTGGTAATGTTATGGATGGGCGCGCATAAATTCAACAAAGCGCTTAGTAAGTAAGGGATAGAACTCTTTCCATAATGGAAATGCAATTAAATCCACATCTTGATCGGTAGTCGGTAATTGGTATAGCTCACTACCGGGTATCAATTGGTGAGCGGCAATACCATTCTCACTTGCATGCGTTTTATCATTTCCAGGAACGACCAAGACCGGTAAATTAAATTGCTCCAACTCGGTGTTTTCCATCCCCATGACTGGAGAACGAGGCCCCTGCAGGAATTTACTCAACCAATATTCTTGTTGTGCAATAAATTCTTTCGGATCAAGGGACATTAAGTAGTCTCGATTACTTGGATTGAGAGCCAAGCGATCTTTATACGGTTCGGTATGGCAGACACCTTCCATACCATTTTCTTGTGCGGCTTTAATATATTGCAAATAATACATATGAGGTAATCTGCCAGCAGCAAAGGCGCCACCCGTGACACGCATTAATAAAAGCCCTTTAACGGCTTCTGGATGTCTTCTACGCATGAGCATCGATAAACGTGCACCGGCAGATGAACCACCAAAGAAGGCGGGCAATGCATCGAGAGAGCGCATTAATTCATAGAGATCATCTGCCCAAATTTCTTCTTCGCCATCAATCCCCTCAAACAGCATTTGCGATGCACCCGTATTCCGGCGATCATGCACGAGCACTCGAAATCCTTGCTCAGCAATTTGCTGTGCAAAAGAAGCCATTTCAGCATGACTATTTCTCCCCCCCGAGTTCAGCGCTAACCAAGGACCATGATCACCAAAAGTCTCATAAAAAATTTGAACCGAGCGGATACTTGCAAAAGGCATAAAAAACTTTCTTAATTTTCAATCTTAATATTAGCGTCTTTAATGACTTGACCCCACTTAGCAACTTCACCTTTTACAAATTGACCAAATTGAGCAGGACTTTCACTCCCAACATCATATCCATACGAAGCCGCCTTATCTTTATAAGTACGCGTGTTCATGACTTTATTTAACTCTGCAAAAAGACGCGTAATGACAGCATCTGGAGTTCCTTTAGGCACAAAAATACCATTCCATCCAGCACCTTCAACACCAGGCAATCCAGCCTCTGCTAGAGTTGGTACATCGGGCATGATAGATATTCTTTTATTTCCAGCAACCCCAAGGGCTTTTAATTTACCTGATTTGATATGCTGAGCAATCACCACAGGATTTAGATAAGCCACCATCACATGTCCACCGAGAAGGTCAGGCATTTCTGCACCAATGGCTTTATAAGGAATCTCCGTCATGGAGATGCCTGCCTTAACTTTGGTTAACTCACCCAAAAGTTGCGTAATGGAGCCTGCGCCACCAGAGGCATTCGTGATTTTCTTTGGATCCGCTTTAGCAAGAGCAATAAATTCTTTAACATTATTTACTGGTAATGATGGGTGAACGACCATCACCAGAGGCGCGCTTACAACACGCGTCACAGGTATAAGCGCATCACCCAATTTACAGCAATTATTCTTGAGAAGAAGATCATTCAGGGCATTGTTGACATTGCCATGGAATAAGGTATAGCCATCAGCAGGGGCTCTAGCTACTTCATTGGCGCCAATCGCACTATTTGCCCCAGGCTTATTATCAATAATAACTTGTTGTCCTAATAAATCAGTCATCCCCTGAGTTAGATCACGAGCCGCATTATCTACCGCGCTGCCTGGACCTGCAGGTTCAACAATACGAATCATTTTGGAAGGATAGTTGTCTGCAAACGCAGGCATGATGACAACACAGCAAATGGCGAGAAAGAATTGAATCACAGATTTCATATGAAGTCCTAGATGTTGATTTTATGCGGCGGTTAAAAAACGATATAAGATTTCATTAAAGCCAGCTGGATTTTGAAGATTTGCTATGTGTGCCGCACCCGGAACAGGTATATAGGATCCGCCAGGTATTTGCTTGGTGATTTCTCGCATGATATCCTCTGGCCCACCCACTTTATCTTCAGCACCGCCCATGAGCATGGTTGGAACAGAAATTTTGCCTAAATCTTTTTCTAGATTCAAATGAATGAAAGCATTCACAACACCCTGGTAGCCATCAGCACTCGTGCCACGAATCATTTGACGAACAGCATCTAATTTTTCAGGATACTGTGTTTTAAAGCTTTCAGAAAACCATCGCTGTGCAGTATTTTCAACAATGGATTCGATACCATCTTGTTTTACTTGATCTAAAAGACCTAGCCACATAGCGACAAAACTAGGAACCATTTTTGACCTACAACAACACGGGACTAGTCTGAGGATTTTTTCAGAGTGGTGAATACCCATGGCCAAACAAATGGAGCCCCCGAGCCCAAGTCCCGTTAAATGACTTTTTTTAATGCCTAATTTATCCCATAAGGCTAGCAAATCATCGCAAAGTAATTCAATCGAGTAAGGCGCTGGAGTACTGGATGATTTTCCTTGACCTCTTAAATCGTAACGAAGAATATGAAAATCATTTTTTAAGATATCGATTTGGCCGTCCCACATCGAAGTATCGTTCGTAATTCCAGTAACCATCGTCAGCCATGGTTTTGATGAATCGCCATCAATCACATAATGTGTTTGAATGCCATTGGTTTCAATCAACATATTATTTTCCTGAAAAAAGCGTGGTTTTCATTAACTCATTTGCGTTGGTACAGCAAACTTGATGAATTTCTTTAGGAGAAAGACCGACTGCAAAAACTGATTTAATTCCTTCACGAATATACATCTCACCTCCTTCGGGATCAAAAGGGCAGTCACTTGCAAACACTACGTGATCAGTCCCAAAAAAGTCGAGACCACAGCGCAGAGCAGAAGCAGAGCCTCCAAGTACGGTATCACCATAAAACATCTTAAAGTAGTCGATCGGTGGTTTACTTAATGATTTCAGAACATCCGCTTCGCTATTATCCGCACTACGAGAACCGAGTTGTGCCCAAAGGGTTTCAGCACGACCACTAAAGTAAGGAATCATGCCACCACAGTGGTGCGTAATCATTTTGAGATTCGGCAATTTTTCTAATAGACCGGAAAAAACGATACGAGACATCGCAACGCTTGTCTCGTAAGGCCAGCCGAGCACTTGCCAAACTTCATATCTTGATTTTTCCTCATCTACATAATCGGGCTTTTTGGCTAATCGAATCGGATGCATCCAAATTGGTAATTGATGATGGTTAGCCATACGCTCAAAAATAGGAAAGTAGTCTGGATGATCAAGTGCTACACCATTGACGCTGGAGAGAACTTGAACGCCACGCGCACCAAAGTTCGCAATGGCGTAATCCATTTCCTCAAGGGCGGCCTTTGGATTATTCATTGGCAAAGTGGCAGCAAAGCATGGGAAGAAATCAGGCCATGTTTGGCACATCTCATACATACCCTCATTGGCAATACGCGCCAACTTAGGAGATAAATCTCCATCCACTAACATTTCTGGAGAAGGCACAGCAAGCGTTAACACTTGTTTGACTTGTGGCCATTTTTTCAACATTTCAACACGAGCAGGAATATCCCAAAGTAGGCGAAGCGAGGACATTCTTTTCAGTAAGCCTGAATCTTTACTATGTTTTTTTAACTCCTCCATATAAAGAGGAGGCATCACATGGTTATAGATATCGATAACGGGTTGGGTAGATTGTATATGGTTTGTCATAGAATTAATTGGCTTGGATATTGGCGTCTTTAACTACTTTTTTCCAGCGGGCTATATCAGATTGGATAATGTCTTTTAGTTGTTCACTCGTTGAAAGTCGAACTTGGATACCGAGATCGTTTAGTTGCTTTTCAACTTCAGGAAGTTTCATCACAGCGGTATAGTCGTTAAAGATTTTAGTTTGTATATCTTTTGGAGTACCTGTAGGAACGAGAACCCCGTACCAAGGGTAGAGGTTTTCTAATTCCGGGATTCCTTGTTCAGTAAAAGTGGGTACATCTGGCATTAGCTCTGAACGTTTAGCGCCGGTGACGGCAATCATTTTTAACTTCCCAGCTTTAGCAAAAGGAATAAGGGAGTTAAACGTTGCAAACATGACTTGAACTTGACCGCCAATTAAATCGGTGGTTGCACCAGCGATACCCTTATAGGGGACATGCACAATATCAACCCCTTTTAAACTCTTTAGTAATTCCATTGACAAATGATGCGGAGTGCCATTGCCTGGAGATCCATAATTGAGTTGTCCGGGTTTGCTTTTGATCAGAGCAAGTAAGGAATTCACATCTTTAACAGGAAGTGTATTGGTGACTGCTAAGGCATAACTCGATGTGGCGAGACGCGCGATAGGTTCTAAATCCTTGATTGGATCAAAAGGTAATGTTTTATAAACAGCTGGAGTCATCGTCATCGTATCAATCGCCATCAGGATAGTGTAGCCATCTGGAGCTGCCTTGGCGGCATGGTCCGTACCAATATTGCCACTGGCGCCAGCACGATTATCAACAATCACCGGTTGTTTCCATCGATCACTGAGTTTTGGACTAATAATTCTTGAAATTGTATCGCTCCCACTTCCTGAGGTAAATGGTACAACCAAGGTAACTACCTTATTGGGATAATTTGCTGCAGATGATTGAGCAAATGGTGTGCTACACGAAACTGCGCAAAAAGCGATTGCACAGAATAGTTGAAATATTCTTTTTGGCATAAATGTCTCCTTATATGAAGAGTGTAATCTATTTTTTAAGTGATGAAGTAATGAAAATGCAGACAATAAAAAGAGCTTAAATGTCCATAGAAGTCATAGCCAAAAGTGATATGATGTTTCAAAATCAATAGATATTACATGGAGACCCAAATATGGCACTGCAAGCAAATCCAGAGTTAGCCGCTAAAGTTGCAAAAGCAAATCGTATTCTTTATAAATTAGGCATTTTGGATGGTTTTGGCCACATTAGTGCTCGCATGGACAACTCCCCAGATCACTTTTTACTTTCTTGCAATCGCGCCCCAGCTTTGGTTGCGCCAGAAGACGTCTTGATTTATGACATGCAAGGTGAGTTAGCGATGGAAACTGACAAACGTTCCTATCTTGAGCGCTATATCCATAGTGAAATTTATCGTCAACGTCCTGACGTGATGTCTGTCGTTCACAGTCATTCAGCTAACATCATTCCATTTGGGGTGACGGATGTTGAGCTGAAGCCAATTTATCACATGAGTGGATTTCTAGGCGGTGGCGTAGCTAGATTTGAGATACGAGATACAACTGGTGAGGACAACGACTTACTCATTCGTGACAGAAATCTGGGAGAGGCATTAGCTACTTCACTGGGACGTAAAAATTTTGTTTTAATGCGTGGTCATGGCGCTACCATTGCTGCCCCATCCGTCGAGGTCGCCGTATTTAGAGCTTACTATGCTGAGTCTAATGCCAAATTACAACTCACATCTATGTCATTCAACTCACCGATTACGTACTTGAATGAAAAAGAAGCCCACAATGCGATGAATACCAACGAAGGTCAAATCAAGCGTGCTTGGGATTTGTGGTGTCAACAAGAAGAAGGTTTAATTTAAAAAGGTTTTTCCATGAAAAAGATACTATCCATCATTGGCGGACTATTACTAACTTTTAATGCACATGCACAAAGTAATTATCCAAATAAACCTATTAAATTAATTGTTCCTTATGCCACGGGTGGTGGATCAGACATTTTGGCTCGCCAAATTGGCGTAAGGTTGCAAACTATTTGGGGCCAAGCAATTGTGGTGGATAACCGTCCTGGGGCTTCCGGCAATATTGGAAGTGAAGCGGTAGTTCGTTCACCGAATGATGGCTATACCTTGTTATTGCAAAATTCGACCATGGTCACCAGTGCTGCTTTAGCTGGCAAGTTAAATTATGATCCCGAAAAAGACCTTACCCCAATTATGTTGTTGGGTTTAACCCCTATGTCTTTAGCAGCTGCAGAAAAAACAAAGATCAAGAACCTCAAAGATCTCATTGAATACTCCAAGAAAAATCCTACAGGTATTAATTATGGTTCTTGTGGCGTAGGTACACCGCAACATTTTATGGTTGAAATCATTAAAGAGCAGACAGGCGTGAAGGCATCCCATATTGGTTATAAAGGATGTGCTCCTGCGGTAACTGACGTAGTTGGAGGTCAAATTGAATTAGCTATTGTGAGTGCTAACTTAGTCTCGCAATACGTCAAGATTGGACGACTCAACTCGGTTGGTGTAACCACAGCACATCGTTATGCCCTGATGCCAGAGAACCCAACATTTAAAGAGCAGGGTATTAAAGATATGGACTTTGCTGTTTGGTACGCCTTGATGGGACCTGCAAATCTACCAGCTGAGATTGTGACTAAAATTCAAAATGAAGTGAATAAAGTTTTAGATGAGCCTGAGGTGAAACAAAATTTATCCAATGCAGGGGTTGAGTCATACCGTGGAAGCGGGTCAGATCTTGCTAAATTAATCCGTAACGATTTAGTTAGCTATGCAAAATTAGTTAAATCTGCAAACATTAAAGCAGACTAAATCAACAGGGCACTTATGTTTAAAAAAATAATTGCCTGCATGATGCTTTGCACGGGCATGTATTGTGTGCAGGCGCAACAGTATCCTGAAAAGCCGATTCGTCTCGTATCTCCGATTCCTCCGGGGGGCGCTCCAGATCTTGTAGCCAGGTCCTTGGCGGCAACGTTGACAAAACAATTGGGCCTTTCCGTATTTGTTGAAAATAAAGTTGGCTCGAACGGCAACATTGCTGCAGACTATGTTTCGCATGCAGTGCCTGACGGCTACACACTTTTGGTAGGGATGGATAGCTTATTTGTGATTAATCCTTTTTTATATAAAAAAGTTCCAGATGCTAATAAAGAATTTAAGCCTGTGGCAACCTTAGCGGCAAATGAATTCGTACTGGCAATTAATCCAAAAGTACCCGCAAACAACTTAAAAGAATTGATTGAATATGTAAAAAAGACGAAGCCAGCCCCTGCATATGCATCAGGAGGAAATGGCAGTCAACATCATTTAACGATGGAAATGCTCAAAGCGCGTGCTGGCATCGACTTACTTCATATCCCATTTAAGGGAGGGGTTGAAGCCACGACCGCCACGATGGGAGGCGATAGTGTTGCGATGTTTTCAGGAACATCCAATGCCGGATTGATTAAATCGGGCAAGTTAAAAGCTATTGCTGTGTCTGGTGTAAAAAGATCCAAAGAAATGCCGGATGTCCCAACCATCGCTGAAACTTATCCTGGTTTTGATAATACGATTTGGATTGGGTTATTTGCGTCTAAAGATGTGCCTGATGTGATCATTCAAAAACTTCGAGCAGAAGTGAATAAAGCCCTCAAAGACCCCGCCATGATTGAAGCTTTAAGTAAAGCAGGCGGCATAGAACCGCTGATTACATCCCCTGAAGAGTTTGCCAACTTGATGAAAAAAGATCAAAACAAATATAGCACTATTATTCGTAGTTTAAATTTGCAGTTAGATTAACTAGTAAGGAGTTCTTTTGTCCAATTTACAATTGTCTTTAGCCATTGGTGATTATGACCAATTAAGAGATTTTACAAACGGTCGAGTCCGTGCTGAGGGTATCGATATTCATGCGATGAATTTGCCGATTGAGGACACCTTCTTTCGATTTATTAAATTTCAGGAATTTGATGTATCAGAAGTATCTTTTGCAAAAGCGCTTTCTTTAGTTTCTCAGGAAAACCCATGGTTGGTCTTGATACCCGTATTTCCGTCGCGAGCATTTCGACATTCTTCCATATATGTACGAAAAAATTCAGGAATTCAAACTCCAAAAGATTTAGCCGGAAAACGTGTTGGAGTTCCTGAGTGGGCTCAGACAGCATCTATTTATTCAAGAGGTTTGTTGGCCCATGAATATGGCGTTGATTTGACCAGTATTGAATGGTTTCAGGCTGGGGTGAATGATCCTGGCAGAAAAGAAAAAGTAGCATTACAGTTACCCCATGGGATTCGTTACACAGCGATGCCAGAAAACTCTCTTTCTCAAATGCTTCTTGATGGTCAAATTGATGCGGCGCTAAGTGCTCGACCACCCAATGCCTTCTTACATCATGGGGATCAAGTCGAGAGATTGTTGCCCAACTATCGTGAGTTAGAAATGGCATATTGGCAAAAGACCAACATTTTTCCAATCATGCATGTTATCGGTATTAAACGCTCAACTTACGAAAAAAACCCTTGGATTGCTAGTAACTTAATGAGTGCCTTTGAAGAGGCAAAAGAAAGATCGTTAGAGAGAGCCTCAGACATTACTGCATCTTATTATCCAATTCCTTGGGTACCTGACTACACACAAATATCAAAAAATATCATGGGCGAGGATTACTGGCCTTATGGCATTGATGGCAATAGAAGTACTTTAGAGGCTTTTACCCAATATGCTTATGAGCAAGGAATTACAAAGCGACATATGAAGCTAGAAGAAATTTTTGTTAAGGAAGTTTTAGAGAGAGTAAAGGTTTAAAAAATTATAGGAATAAAAAAGACTGGGCTGGCCCAGTCTTTTTAGCATGTAGACAAGCTTTAGAATTTATAGCCTAAACGAACCACGTACTCAACTGGATTGATAGTCAATGTACCGGTTGTTGTTTGATTACCAGCCAAATTTACAAAAGTAGCATCGGTTTTAAGTGGGACGTATGAAATCGAAGCATTGATTGACCATTTATCATCGATATTGAAAATTGTCCCTGCGTTAAAAACAGGAGCCCATGAAGATGATAAGCTCGCAGATGTGCCAGCTAATACATTAACCATAAAGTCAGATTTGTTTACTTCAACATTACTAAAAGAGGCATACGTTACACCAAGCCCTAAATAAGGTCTCCATGTTTCACCAGGATTATTAAAGAGATATTTGGCTACCAGTGATGGTGTTAAAGCCTTTGCTGTTGCAGCACCATTATGATTTACTGAAGTCCCATTAGGGGTTGTTAAATCAACTGTCATGGTTGGGGGGATTCCTAAAGTTAATTCAGTAGCGACATTGTCGGTCCACATGTATAACCCACTAAAAACAACAGTACTTGAAGACCCAATAGATGCAGAGGCATCTTTAAGTAAAGCGTTATAGGTGGGACTTGTTGAGGAAATATTACTTATAGAGGCATTTGGAACAATTAATGCCCCACCGACACCAGCGATAAAATCGCCTGATTTTTGGGCGATTGCCGATGTTGATAAAGCAACGACAAGTGAGGCAAACGCAAATTTAACGATTGATTTCAAAATAAATTCTCCTTAATAATAATTTATTAACTCAATATATATAAATATATGATTTTTCATATTGGGAAAACTACTTACATAAATATGTAATAATTTTATGGGGTTAGATCATAATAGATCTTTCAAAATCTTTCCACCAAAAGCCTTTAGATCGCATTGAAAAAATCTTAAGTATTAGCCAATAGAAATTAATTTCTTTAATTAAGTATGTTCAATTTGTCTTGTTTTGGTGATTTTGAAACATGGTGGTGCATTTAATTTTTGTGGATTAGTTCGATCATGTAATCTAATCAGAAGTGATTTATTTTAATTTGACTAAGGAAATCAATGAATACTAACCGTAATATGTATAAAAAGTTAATTTTCTGGGCGCTTACATCTTTAGGAGTTTTGGTAGTATCTTTGACCCAAGCACAGGATATTAGTTCATACCCCAATAAGCCTATACGCTTAGTTGTAGGATTTTCTGCCGGCGGTATATCTGATGTTCTAGGTAGAGCGCTTGCGGCCAAATTATCGAATGTTATTGGTCAAGGCGTCATTG
>CANFOL010000033.1 GCA_947448695.1 Burkholderiaceae bacterium | reverse complement strand
GTTGAGATGTATAAAGTGCTTTTGCGGCGTCGGTTAAGTTGAAATTTTGGCGAACCGCCTCGCGTACAAACCGAAATTGATGAATATTCATAGGAAAATATCCTTTATATCTAAAGCGATATAATAAAACGATTTATTATTATTTGTAAATCTTATTTTAGTAATAGAAAATAAGTATCAATCAAACCATATTCAAAAGCGAATGATGCCATAGGGTGTTATTCAGTCGTTTGATAATGCCATTAGTTGCGGCACATTGATTCTTGTTGATGAAGCCAATCCCCACGGGACGCCTTTTTTAGAATCACCCAATTACAAAACGTATTAGAGGATTTGCGCCATAGTGAAGTGCATGATGGATTGCAAGACTTCATCGCTCTCGCCAACAGGAGGAGCCGTGCTTAAGTTGATTGCCGGAAATTGCTCACGACATTGATCTAAGATGATGGGTAAGTCTTTACGAAGGTGACCACCTTGCCCAAAAAAAATAGGGATTACTACGACATCCACTAAACCTTTTGCAGCATACTCTGCAATGGATTCGGGGAGTGAAGGTGACATTAATTCTAAAAATGCTACGCTCGCATGAATATCAGGATGTTGAGAAGTCCACAAATGGACTAGGCGATCAAAGGGCTCACGCCAGCGAATGTCTCGTGCACCATGACCAAAAAAAATAACTACTTTCATTTTCGTGAAACCCACACTAAGGCGATGATTGCCATCATTAAATAAACTCCTAACGGAAGAATTGCTGTCATTAGTGGAGGCCAAGAACCCAGAAGGCCAATATGTGAGAACAGGGTATTAAATAAAATAAAGCTTATCCCAAGAATAATGCCACCAAACACCTTTAAGCTAATTCCACCAGATCTTGCATGTAAATACCCAAATGGCAATGCTAAGCAGAGCATAACGAGAGTCGTAAAGGGGTAGATGAGTTTTTTCCAAAGAGCCAATTCATAGGTTTTACTATCTTGTTTGTTGTCTACAAGATGTTCAATGAAGCGATTAAGATTAAAGATTGACATTCTTTCTGGAGAAATCAGAAGAACTGCGAGGATGTCTGGTGTCACTTCAGATTGAAGTCGCTGAATGGGAAAGCTCGTTCTAACAGTTCGATATTTCGTATCTAGCGGGTTGGGTTGAGATTGTTCGATGACACGAGTTTCGGTTACTTTGGTAAGATTCCAAAATCCTCTTTCATCGTAGCTACCTGATTGAGCTTCACGAATAATTTGAAGATGTCGATTTTCATCAAATTCATACATACGGATCGCCGAAATTTCACCACGATTTTTTATGCTACCCACATTCACAAATCGAATCCCTGGTTTTCTAGGGCCATCACCATCAGGGTCTGACAGTTTATCTTTAATCCAAGTGCCTGTTTTGAGTGAGTTTCCTAAAGCCTCATTTAGAGCATTTGAGCGCATTTCCTCTGCTTTGGTATCGCAGTAGGGGCCGACCCATTCGGAAAGAGTAAAGGTACAGACGATAATCGGTATACCAATTTTAAACAGTGTCCATAAACCTTTTGATGTATTAAGACCGGCCATACGAAGAATTGTGAATTCGGATTGACTGGCCATTTGGGCAAACACATAAATCGCACCGATTAAAGCCGCCATGGGAATAAGTTCTACTAAACGACTCGGGGACTTTAATAGAATATGAAGAAATGCTAAGTAGTTAGTGTAATTGCCTCTCAGATTATTCACTTCATTGAGGTAATCAAAAAAGATGAAAAGTGCAACTAAAGCAAACAAAATAAAAAAGAAATTTGTGTAGATTTGGCGTGCCAAATACTTTTCATAGATTTTTGGAAAAAGGAAAAACATTACAATTTATACCCGCCAGGAATCTGACGCTTCCACCAACTAATTGCTGGGTTAATGCGATGTCGAACTAAGATAAACGCAATCAAGAAGGCAAACACATGAATCGGCCAAAAGGCTTGCATAAAAGATTGTTTACCATCTGAAACTAAGGTTTGAGAAATATTTAAAAGATTACTATAAATTAAATACGTAAATACAGCATAAATCAGATTGACGTAATTTCCACGACGAGGATTAACATAAGCCAGTGGGACGGCAATAATTACAAGCCCAAAAGCCATTAATGGCAAGCCTATTCGCCACAATATTTCGCCCATAGCGACGGGGTTCGGATTTTCTAAAAGGGTAAGGCTGGTGGATTCTTTAGGGCTGTAACTAGGTGGTTTAGGAGTCTTTTTTTCAATATCAACGGTATAGCCTTCAAACTCTAAAATCTTAAAATCACTTTTACTCGTCTCACCCTCATATCTTTTCCCATTTTCGATTTGTATTTGTTTAATTCCATTGTCTAAGAAATTGATTTTCCCTGACTCTGCCATGGCGATTGTGAGACGAGCATTTTTATGATCGGCAACAAAAATGTTGTGAATTTTATTTGTTGTTATATCAATATTTTCAATAAAAAATACTCGATTTGAGTTCATAGATTCAAAAAATTGGCCAGGAATTAACATAGCAGTTTCATCTCGACCTTTAAATTTTTGAGTGATTTCTGAGGTTTTTGCGTTTGTCCAGGGCCACACAAAAATTGCCATGACAGCAATGATCGTAATCCAAGGAGTTGCGAAGCGCAGAACAGGACCATAGAGCATTCTCAAATTAAGCCCACTGGAGTACCAGACCACCATTTCGGAATCTTTGTGCCAACGAATTAAAACCATCATGGTTGCTACAAATAGAGAAACCGACAAAATAACTGCAATGTAACCAATTACAGCTAACATAATGAGAATCACAACATCTTTGGGATTAATTGACCCCGTTGCGGCAAACCCTAGAATCCGGATTACTAGGGTGGTCATCATGATAGTCATTAATACAAGAAAGACTGCACCTGTAGTGTAGGATAGTTCTTTCTTGAGAGATTGTTCGAAAATCATTTTGTTATAGTTAGATGGATAATAGAGTTATTAATTACATGAGGTAGGCAAAGTATGATGCAAACAAAATTTATCACGAAAGTTTTTCCCGAAGGTCAAAATCGTTTAACTACGCAATTATCTTCCTCCGTAGACTGTATTATTTTACCTCTTTGCCAAATTAAAGATGAAGCAAAGTTCGTCTTACCCAAATCTTTATCGGTAATTGACCGATTGCTTGAAGGCGCATTGAGTTCGCCTATCAAAAATAAAGATTTTTCAGGCAAGGTAGGTGAAACTCTCATCATTCATCAAAATAGTTCATGGAAGAGCAAGGGGATTCATGCGCAGCGTATCTTATTTGTAGGTTTAGGTGAACACACACAATTATCTGAAAAAACTTCTGAAAATAAATTACTAACAGAATATTCAAAAGCTGCTCGTGCGGCATTAAGAGTCATTATTACCTCTCATTCTCAGTCAGTACTTTGGTTATTAGATCAGGAAATTTCGCAAAAAAATGATCAGGCCTATGATCAAGTCATCCGCCAGACAATTAGTTTGACAGAAGAGGCTTGTTATCGATTTGGCGTTCGTTTTAAACAATTTAAGACAAAGCCTGTAGATACACCAGTAGCCTTAAAGTCGTTTGCCTTTGGCACGTCATCGCAATTCGAAAAGCCCCTTAAAGAACTCATTCGAGTTGGCGTTGCCGTTGCGCACGGAATGAGTTTAGCCAAAGATCTAGGTAATTTACCTCCCAATATTTGCAATCCTAGTTATTTAGCAAAAACTGCTCAAACGATTGGTAAAGATCATGCTTTAAAAGTGCAGATTTTAGAGCGCAAAGACATGGAGCAATTAGGCATGGGGGCATTCTTGGCAGTGACTCAAGGTTCTGAAACGCCGCCTAAATTTATCATCATGCATCATTTAGGAGGAGCTGCAAAAGAGGCGCCTATCGTGATCGTTGGTAAGGGTATTACCTTTGATACGGGTGGTATTTCTCTAAAGCCTGGCGAGGGTATGGACGAGATGAAGTACGACATGTGTGGCGCAGCTTCCGTATTAGGAACAATGCAAGCTGTTGCACAAATGCGCCTGAAGAAAAATGTCATTGGCGTCATTCCAACCTGTGAAAACATGCCATCTGGAAAAGCCACTCGACCAGGCGACATTGTGAGGACGATGTCGGGCCAAACGGTAGAAATTCTAAATACGGATGCAGAAGGTCGATTAATTTTATGTGATGCTCTAACCTATGTGGAGCGCTTTAAGCCTAAAGCTGTGATCGATATTGCCACGCTTACGGGGGCATGCGTTATTGCTTTAGGCGGGGTTCATTCAGGCCTATTTAGTAAAAATGATGATTTGGTAAAAGATTTATTAGAAGCTGGCCAGCATTCTTTGGATACTGCTTGGCATATGCCTTTAGATGATGCATATCAAGACCAATTAAAATCGAATTTTGCTGATATGGCGAACATTGGAGGTAGACCTGCCGGAAGTGTGACTGCTGCATGTTATTTATCAAGGTTTACGCACGCTTATCCTTGGGCGCACTTAGACATCGCTGGTACTGCTTGGAAAAGTGGAGCCGCAAAAGGAGCAACGGGTAGGCCGGTGCCATTGTTGACAGAATATTTAATCAAGGTAAAGTGAGCTCGTGGCACGCGTTGATTTTCATAGTCAAGTAGGCGATAAGTTAACTTACACTTGTCGGTTAGTCCGGAAAATATTTTCATTGGCTTCTGCGTCAGAGCCTATTAAGAAAATAGTCATTGTTGGTTCCGTCGTGGACATCGATCAGCTCAATCAAATGCTTTGGGGTTTTAGTTCTGAAGATTTTTTACCGCATTGCTTGATTGATGAAGAATCAGCAGAATTTACCCCGATTCTGTTGGCCACGACTTATGATGAGGATCAGTTTCAGAACATTCCCCACCAAGACGTTTTCATCCATTTAGGACAAGATTTTTTAGAGGGGATTGAACAAATTACAAATCGGTTTGACCGTGTGATTGAAGTAGTTTCTCTTGAAGAGAACGAGGTGGCTGCTGGCAGGCAACGCTATAAACAATATCGATCGATGGGTATGGAATTATTTAATCATGATCAAAAGGGCGCAAAGTGATTCATCCGCAATTTGATCCGATTGCCCTTCAAATAGGTCCAATAGCAGTTCATTGGTATGGCTTAATGTACCTTTTAGCATTCATACAATATTTATTGCTTGGACGTTTGAGGGTTGCTCAACCGCCCATTCAAGCTCAGGGTTTTGTGAAAGAGGATTTAGAAGATCTTTTGTTTTATGCCGTTTTGGGTGTTATTTTAGGGGGTCGCTTAGGATATTGTTTGTTTTATATGCCAGGGCACTATTTAAGTCATCCTTTAGATATTTTTAAAGTATGGCAGGGCGGGATGGCATTTCATGGAGGATTTTTAGGTGTTTTAGTAGCGCTAGCTTGGTTTTCAAGAAAACGGCAGATGCCATTTTTTCATGTTGCCGATATGATTGCGCCTTTAGTACCTTTTGGAATTGCTTTTGGACGAATCGGTAATTTTATTAATGGTGAACTGTGGGGTCGACCAACCGATGTTGCTTGGGGTATGATTTTTCCCCAAGCGGGTGATTCATTCATGAGACACCCATCTCAGTTATATGAGTTTGCGGGTGAAGGAATATTACTTGGAATCATCCTCTGGCTCTATGCAAGGCATCCCCGCAGAAGTGGTCAAACATCAGGTGCTTTTATGATCGGTTATGGAGTCTTTCGTTTCTTAGCCGAGTTTACACGTGAACCGGATCGCTTTTTAGGCACCTTATCGCTGGGCTTGTCAATGGGGCAATGGCTATCTATTCCTATGGTTATTTTTGGGGCATACTTGCTCAATCGTGCTTCTAAGAATTAAATAAGTCGCTGATTTATATTACTATATTCAATAAGTAGGTGTTAATTCTTTAATTTTTAGGGAAAATGGCATGACCATATTGCAAAAAATATCTCAAGTGAGATCTTTATCTAGAGCGATTAATGCAGCAAAAAAAATTCTGACGGAACGTGGCGAGGCTAATTCAGCGAGTATGGCGAATGATATTTTGAGTCAGTATCGATTACTCAATGAAGATCAAAAGCTGAGCTTTTATCATGCTCTTGCTACTAAGTTTAATCCTGATCCGAGCATTGTTTTAAAAGTTGCGCAAGATTATGCTGCGGAACCTAGTGGAAAAAACTTAATTCAACTAACGAAAGCGACTGACCCCCCACGTCAGGAACTACTGAGAAGAATTAATCGGGTTGATGGAGGTACAAAAGAGATTGTGGCCATGCGTCGCCACCTGATTAAAATTTTGGATAAGCAGCCTGAGTTAAAGCCATTGGATTACGACTTACAGCATTTATTTGTATCTTGGTTTAATCCTGGATTTTTAAAGATGCATAGGGTTGATTGGCGATCTCCCGCACATATTCTAGAGAAAATTATTCAACACGAAGCGGTTCATGAAATCGATGGGTGGGATGATTTAAGAAGAAGACTTCAGCCAGATCGCAGATGTTTTGCCTTCTTTCATCCCCAATTACCTGATGAGCCCCTTATTTTTGTAGAGGTCGCTTTGGTTCCGGAAATTGCCTCGGCCATTGGGCCTTTAGTGAATAAGAAATCAGATACCGTTGATTCCTCACAATTTAAAGCAGCCATTTTTTACTCCATTAGTAATTGTGAGCCAGGATTAAAAGGGGTATCCCTCGGCAACTTCCTGATTAAAAGAGTGGCAACTTACTTAAAAAATGAATTTCCAAGTTTAAAAACATTTGTGACTTTATCGCCGATTCCAGGTTTTATGGATTGGGTGATTGGTGGTGCTCATTTAGGTAATCATTTTACTGACCAGTCCGTTGTGAACAAGGTAGCGAAGTATCTTGAACAAATCAATTTAAAGAAGCAGTCTTGGCCAGAAAAAATATCGAGTGGTTGGCATCCTGATACGGCTTCTGAGGAAGAAAAAAATGCAATGATTGGCTTATGTGCCATTTACCTAGCAAAATTCTCTGTCATGCGAGGAGGTAATCCAGTTGCAAAATTCCACTTAGGCAATGGTGCTCAGTTATATCGAATTAACTGGGCAGGTGATTTGTCGAAAAAGGGAATTCGCCAATCCGCTAGTCTAATGGTGAATTATTTGTATGATTTAGACAAAATAGAGGATAATCATGAACGTTTTGTGAATGGTGAAGTCATTTACTCCCGTTTAGTTAGTAAAATCCTATAACTTCTAATAAATGGAGATGATCTTGAAGATTAATCAAAATATAAAAATATCTTTTAGTAGGCTCGTATTGGTATTTTTAAGTTGCTTTACTCTGAGTGCTTTCGCGGATAATTGGCCATCTAAACCAATCACTATTATCGTTCCCTTCCCCGCTGGTGGCGGAACAGATGCTTTTGCGAGACCTTTGTCGGCACAATTAACTAAAAACTTGGGCAAGCAAATTATTATTGACAATCGTGGCGGAGCTGGCGGTACTGTAGGTGCCAGTATTGCATCTAAATCAGCTCCTGACGGCTATACTTTTTTCATGGGTGCTGCCCATCATGCAATTGCGCCAGCCATTTACCCAAAACTCGACTATGACATTGAAAAAAGCTTTATCCCCATGATGTTGGTCTCATCTCCACCGCAAGTGATTGTTATCAATCCTAAAGTTCCAGCAAATGATTTAAAAGAATTTATTCAGTTATTAAAAAAGAGCCCTGGAAAATACAATTATGGAAGTGCTGGGAATGGAAGTTCGCATCATTTAGCTGGTGAATTATTTAAGATGCAAACGAAAACATTTATTACTCATATTCCATATCGTGGAGCAGGACCTGCATTAGCCGATTTAATTGCTGGTCAAGTCGATGTGATGTTTGATGGCCTTGGCTCTTCTTCCCAGCATATTAAAGCTGGCAAGATCAAGGCATTAGCCGTAGCTTCAGAAAAACGTGTACCGGCCTTTCCTAATGTACCGACTGCTACAGAGGCTGGTGTTCCAGGTTACGTTGTCAGTACTTGGTATGGTTTGTGGGCACCTAAAGGAACACCTCAAGATATCGTAGATAAAATGCAAGCGGAGGTAACGAAGGCCATGAACTCCCCTGAGCTCACAGAAATTTGGATGAATAATGGATCTGATACGCCGAATATGACGGGTGATTCTTTCGCTAAATTTGTTTCAGCTGATATTAAGCGTTGGGCTTTGGTAGTGAAAGCTTCTGGAGCGAAATTAGATTAACAAAAAATTGTTTGAAAAAGCACCTTGATTGAAAGGTGCTTTTTTAATTTTTAAATAATTCATTATTAGGAAATCATTATGTCTGGTCCTTTATCCCATATCAAAGTGCTCGATTTGTCTAGAGTTTTAGCTGGTCCTTGGGCTGCGCAAAATTTAGCTGATTTAGGGGCACAAGTGATCAAAGTAGAGCGTCCAGTAAAAGGCGATGACTCACGTGCATTTGCACCCCCATTTTTGAATGATGAGCAAGGTAATGTCACTAAAGAATCTGCTTATTACTGCGCCGCAAATCGTGGTAAAAAATCAATTACCATCGATATCTCTAGTGACAAAGGTCAGCAATTGGTCAAAGATTTAGCGCGTGAAGTTGACGTCGTTGTTGAAAACTACAAGGTTGGAGATTTAGCAAGATATGGTTTGGGTTATGAAGATATTAAAAAAATTAACCCTGGAATCATTTATTGTTCCGTGACCGGTTTTGGACAAACTGGGCCATTTAAAGATCGCCCGGGTTATGACTTTATGGCGCAAGGAATGGGTGGGCTCATGAGTGTTACGGGAGAGCGTAGTGACCTGCCCGGTGGCGGACCGCAAAGGGTTGGAGTGCCGATTATTGATATGACTACTGGGATGTATGCCACAGTTGCTATTTGTGCAGCGATTGCTCACCGGGCTGTCACTGGTGTTGGTCAATGGATTGATGTGGCTTTATTAGATTCATGCGTAGCACTTTTATCTAATCAGGCGATGAATTACTTTTCGACAGGAAATTCTCCAGAAATGATTGGGAATGCTCACCCTAATATTGTGCCTTACCAATCCTTTAAAACGGCAGATGGCGCCATCATTTTGGCCTGTGGAAATGATAATTTGTTTAATAAATTTTGCGATGTTGCAAAGTGTCAGCATTTGGCAAAAGATCCTAAATTCTCTACAAACGGGGAGCGGGTTAATAACCGCGCTGAGATCACGCAACTTTTGGGAGATATTTTTATTCAAAAGACAACCAAAGAGTGGGTTCATTTATTAGATGATGCTGGCGTAGCGAATGGTCCAATTAATACGATTGCGGAAGTATTTGAAGAGCCTCAAGTCAAAGCCAGAGGCATGCAAATCGAGTTGCCACATGCAACAGCTGGAAAAGTGACTTTAGTTGGTAGTCCGATGAAGTTTTCAGCAACACCTATCCAATATGAAACTCCTCCGCCAGCGCTTGGACAGCACACACAAGAAATTTTGGAAACGGTCTTACATAAATCGGCCGCGGAAATTTCGGAGTTAAAGACTTCAGGTACGGTTTAACTTAGTCAAATCATGTGAAATACATTTTTGCATAGCATATAGGTCGCGATGCAAATAAGCACGATTGCAAATATTCTGCGCAGTTGAGTGGTATTGAGTTGATGGGCAATGCGAACACCAAAAGATGCAGTGAGCATGCTCATCGCAGAAATACATAAAACCGCGGGCAAATAAATATAGCCTAAAGACTGGCTAGGCAAATTCTGAATGTCTAAGCCGCCGATGATATAACCAATGGCACTTGCAGCTGCAATTGGAAAACCCAATGCGGAAGAAGTGGCTAAGGCGTTATGGATGGGGACGTTACACCAAGTCATAAAAGGTACTGAAATAAAAGCACCACCAGCACCAACTAAGCTAGAAACTGAACCAATCAAACTACCCGTCCCAAAAAGACCGAACTTGCCAGGCAATGTGCGCGTTGCTTTTGGCTTCTTATTTGCCAGCATTTGATAGGCTGAGAAATACTGAAAGCATGCAAAGAACACAGTTAGCCAAGGGCCCTCTAGAATGGAAAATATTTTTCCACCGCCGACGATACCTCCAAAGACAATTCCTGGGGCAAGAGCTATAACAATATCCCAGCGAATCATTTTCTTTTTCTGTTGAGCGCGAACCGATGAAATGGAAGTAAATAAAAT
This sequence comes from Burkholderiaceae bacterium, assembly GCA_947448695.1. GTDB lineage: Bacteria > Pseudomonadota > Gammaproteobacteria > Burkholderiales > Burkholderiaceae > Polynucleobacter. Next base: position 15,675 of record CANFOL010000033.1, on the reverse strand, counting down.
AGTAGTCATGGATGTGGCAATCGCCATGTGTAAAACATGCTCTGCCGGAAACTGGAAGGAAGTAAAAAGGATCGTTAAGAACGGGACCATGATCATCCCCCCACCGATACCTAGAAGTCCCGCGATAAGACCCGTCACTGAGCCTAAACATAGTAATGACAAAACCTGAATTAAGCTCAAGAAAAATCTTTCATAAGAGGTAGGTCCCCGCCTTGGCCGCTAGGTCGTCATCCTGAACCCAGAGAGTTCAAGTTGGTGCGACAGAATAGCTTTGGGCACATCAGTATTTCCAGGGAGAATATAACCCGAAGTCATACTCTATAAAAACAAGGCGCGCTCGCCCACTACAGATGTTCAGCACCTTATGCGTTAGCATCGGTTCAAGGAACTATTGACCTTGGCGAACCAGGCAGGGATAGACAGTCTAACGCAATATCAACTTGTTGTTCAATTGCGTCTAATTTATTGCTTAATTCTTGCATCGTTGTAGATGGCACTCCAGGCTCATGACTTACTTGAACTTGTTCTTTTAAGTCTTGTATCTGTGCGGCAAGACTGACTGCAGTCATCAAAGCTGCTCTCTCAATACTTTTATTAGGCCCTGAAGTAATTTGTGCGATTTGATCATTGACCGCACCTACTGCAATTTTTAACTTACCCTCATTTTCAAATGAAGTCATAAAAGCCATTTTTTGACCGGCAAGTTCGACATCTACGCGAATCGATTTAGGTTCACTCATGTGGGGTCTCTGCGGAATTGTCTAAAAGAGTGAGTTGGCGAGTATCGGATGACTGGGGTAATTTATTCAGTATTTTCTGTATTCTACCTTGCGCATCAGAAATTTTATTTTCCATCAAGGATTTTTCTTGCACCAATGCTTTGATTTGCTGTTGGAGCGACTCTACTTTTACGGCAACAGCATCCATTCTATCTGAAAGAGATTGGGGATTAGCTACCGTCATATCGGAATTAATTTTATCCATACCCATATTGTATATAATTCGAGATGTAAGGTGCTCACGATTTGATTCTATAGTCGTAGTTAAACGGGAATCAGGAACTTTAACCCTAAAAGTTAAGGCTACCTGAGCTGCCCCCGCAACGGTAAGCATTCTGCTAAGAAGTTTTTAGCGACTCGACCATTTTGCCACTGGCTTTAGCTGGGAAGGCGGTTTGAGTGAATGTCAGCCCGGATACCGGCCTAACAAGTATTGCTTTGTTACGGGGTAAGTGACAATGCAAAAAATCCGTGTACTTGTCGGGGAACAAGTCAGAGGATGCTTTTATTTGGAATATTCATGAAGCCTTTAAAAAAACTGCCTGATCAGCATCAAATGATTAAACTCGCCTGTACTTTTATCGTAGGCGGTGGCCTAGTAGCATCCCAAGGAGTATTCGCTCAGGTAAGTCCAGAAACCATTGTGGTGTCGGGATCGCGCTTTGAAGAAAATATTGATCGCATCCCTGCCAATATTCAGGTGATTACGAAAGAACAAATTCAGCAATCAAGTTCACTAAATGTGGCAGAAGTGCTTCAGCAGATTGGCAATATAAACATGACCAATATCAGTGGTAGTTTGCTTGGGCTTGGTCAACAAGGCACAACTCCTGACCTAGGTGGTTATGGTGCAACAGCCTCAAGTAATACCCTAGTCTTAGTAGATGGTATTCGAATGAATCCTATTGATTCGGGTTCTGCTGCATTGAATACGATTCCTATGGCAGCTATAGAAAGAATTGAAATTGTCAGCGGAGGAGCCAGTGTTCAGTTTGGTAATAATGCAACGGGTGGTGTAATCAATATCATTACGAAACAGGGCTCCCAACAATCAAGTTCTGCAAGTTTCACCTATGGTAGTTATGGCACCTTAATTGGAGACGTAGCACTTCGAAAAAAAGAAGCAGATACAAGTATTTTGATCTCAGGTAATTTTTCTGAAACAAATGGTTGGAGAACAAATTCAGATGCCCTTTCCAACTCTTTTCTCGGGCGTATTACACAAAGTTTAGGTGGAGTCGATCAAGTATTCATTGATGCGAGTGCTAATCACTGGCAAGGTAAGACCCCACAACTGCTAACTGGGGAAGTTGGGACCTTAGATCCTAATACGATTCGTTCATACAATATTGGTAATAATTACGTTCAGGACGGCAGTGCAATAAGGGCTGGTGTGGTTAAAAGCGTTACTCCAGATACATTATTTGAAATGGAAGCCTCGTATGGTAGTTCCTCTGCAATAGGGATTTCCTCATATAGCACCCAATTGAATTACGACAAAAGTAGCGTCAATTTAACGCCTCGTATTAAATTCAATTTGGGAAGATTGGGTTCAGCAATTTTAGGTTATGACTATAACGTTTCAGATGGTTCCAGAACAACTTACTATAGTGGAGCAACATCAGATTTTCCTGCATCCCATATGAATTTAAAAAACCAGTCTATTTACTTGATGGATCGTCTTCCTGTTACAGATGAAGTAGAGTTGGTTGGTGGCGCAAGAAGGCAGCGCCAAGATGTAACGTTTGTATCGCTGAATAACTCTGATGGGTCATATAATCCAATTTCAAACGGCACATATCCAACTTCTTATGCTGCTAATGCTTACGACTTAGGGGTTAATTATCGTTATGCTGCAGGTCAAAGACTCTATGGAAAATATAATCAATCATATCGATTTGCCAACACAGACGATTATTTTGGTTATAACCCCACAACTGGACAAAACTTCGCTACTGGCGCAATTTTAAGACCTCAAATAAATAAAACATTTGAAATCGGTAATGATTTTACGTTCGGAACATCTAGAGTTAATTTGAGTATTTACCAAACGGATAGCCATGATGAAATCCGGTTGTATAACGACCAAAATACTCAGGGGCAGAATAATATTAACGATGATGATATTCGACGTACAGGCTTAAATATGAATGGCACGACCGCGTTAACAAATGCTTTAAATGTAGGTGCTGGCTTTAGATTCCAGAGAGCGGTATATACATCAGGATTAAATAATGGAAAATTTGTTTCTTTAGTGCCCCAGTCATTATTCAATCTCAACGCTAGATATCAAGCAACACAACAAATAGCAATTGGTGGCGTTATGAACTATGTTGCGTCGCAATACTATGATGGCGATCTGGAAAATGCGTATAACAAAATGTCATCATATGTAATGGGAGATATATACGCTGAATATAAACATCAAGTTTTGGAAGCACGTTTTATAGTAAAAAATGTCACAAATGCAAATTATGCGGTCTATGGATCGAATACAGCTGCGGTTGGTGGCAGTGCCTATAACTATCTTCCTGCCTCACCAAGAACTTTCTTCGCAACGTTGAAGTACAACTTTGATTTATAAAAACATGAGCATAAAAATAACCGCCGTGAGGCGATTTTTTTATTTCTTCTTATTAATAATAAGGACGATAAGGATAGGGTTGAGGCGGCATGACCACAGGGGGTTGCATGATTACCTGAGGTTGAAACACGTAAGGTTGTGGAGCGTAATACGTCCGAGGCTGTTCATAATAAGTTCTTGGGGGCGCATAATAAGGACCAGGAACTGAGTTATAAGCAATAGCACCTCCAGCACCAATCACTGCTCCAGCAATTACATAGGGTATTGGATTAAAGCCATGCTGATGATTCCAACCTCCACCATGACCCCAAGCAAAACTAAGTGAACTTGTACTTAGGGCAAGTAGGCTAGCAATACTAATAATGACTTTTCTCATGATTCTTCTCCTGAAAGGGATTACAACATGAGCTAATAACGTCTTCAGGGGATGGTTTGGTTGACACTTCTAATAAATATATTTGTCATTAGATGTTGAATTCAAAAGAAATCAAAATTTATTCACAAACCACTACTATGTAAAAGGTTTTATGTTATTATTTATATCATCGGTTGATATAATTAATTGATGAATGATTTTGAACTTAATACCCTTTTGGATTTACATGAACAATTAATTGCTTACGATGAAGGATATTGGGTAAAAATTGAAGCTTGGGAGGTTGTTAAATCCTACCAAATTCCTCATGGAATACGTTACTCACTGACGCTTCATGATTTTCATGGGAATCGAATTTTAGGATATGACAATGCGCATCAATTGAAGGAAAAAAGAAAAAAATATAGTGCTACTAAAAATCGACCTTATGATCATAGGCACTTAAATGGTAAAGATCTTGTGGTTGAATATAAATTTGAAGGACCACAACAATTATTAATTGATTTTTTTAATGAAGTTAACAAAGTTTTACAGCAAAAAAATGACCAAAAAAATTCTTAAGATTGGCATCGCATCCAAGGAAGAAATCCATCAGAGAATGATTGATATCGCTTCTGGTAAATATAAGGTTAAATCAGGAGAGCCAAAGATTTGGTTCACTTCCATGAGTTCCCTTGCTCAGGTTCTCAGCGATGAAAATCGTACTTTATTAAATATGATAAAAAATATGGAGCCAAGTTCTATTTCTGAATTAGCCAGTTTGTCGGGCAGAAAGCAAAGTAATTTATCTCGCACTTTAAAAACCATGTCTAGTTATGGTTTAGTAAAAATGGAGCCTTATCAGCGAGCATTAAAACCAATAGTTCAGGCAGATAGCTTCCAAATATTTGCCTACTAGATTTCTAAGTTATCAATTAATCGCGTTTTACCTAATTTCGCAGCAGCAAGAACTACAAGTTCTTGGCCACTTGCTAAATCTTCAATACTTGGAGAGAGAAGATTATGTCTTAAGCGTACGGAAAGATAGTCTGGTTTCCAACCTCGTTGCGCTAATTTATTTTTAGCCATCTCTTCAATCTCTTGGATCATAGGAAGATGTAGTGACGATGATTGATTCAAAGCCGATTTAACCTCATTTAAAGCACTATACAGTTGCGGTGCTTCTAGTCTTTCCTCAGTGCTTAAATAACCATTTCTGGAGGAGAGTGCTAAGCCATCATCTGCACGAATCGTTTCTGCACCAATGATTTCAACTGGAAGTGCAAATTGATGTGCCATACGTCTAATAATCATGAGCTGTTGGTAATCTTTTTTACCAAAAACAGCAGCATTAGGTTGCACACAAGAAAATAATTTCAAGACAACTGTACAAACGCCTTTAAAAAAGCCAGGTCTAAACTCACCTTCTAGGATATCGCCTAAATCTTTTGGAGGATCTACACGGTAATCTTGAGGCTCTGGATAGAGATCTTTCTCCGTTGGCGCAAACAGAATATAGACACCTTCTTTTTCTAGCTTGGCTGCATCATCTTCAAATGTGCGGGGATATTTATCAAAATCCTCACTAGGACCAAACTGTAGTCGGTTCACAAAAATACTCGCAACTACAGGATCACCGTGTAAGCGGGCAAGGCGCATTAAAGATAAATGGCCTTCATGAAGATTGCCCATGGTGGGCACAAAGGAAGCACGATTTTGGCCGCGAAGATGATTTCTTAAATCATGAATATTGGTAATGATTTTCATGATTGGGGATTAAAGGATAAACGAACATAAATAGGGGCGTACGCTTCAGCTTGGGTAATTTCCACCAAGGACTCCCGAGAAAGTTCAAGAAGAGCAATAAAGTTCACCACAAGAATTTGAACTCCTTGACCTGATTCGATAGCATCCTGAAAGAGCTCTTTAAATTCAACAAATTTTTGAGTTTGAAGACGTCTTAAAATTCGTGTCATAAAGTCACGAACGGATAAAGTTTCGCGCGTGATTGTGTGATGTTGGGTGAGTGTTGCGCGATGTAATAAATCACGCCAAGCAATTTGTAAATCGACTAAATCAACTTGAGGAGGAACTAATGTGACTGTTCGATCAATAAAGCCTTGTGCACGAAAAAAGTCTCTACCCATCTGCGGAATTCGATCGAGTTCTTGAGCAGCGATTTTCATTTTTTCATATTCAAGAAGTCGACGAACAAGTTCTGCTCTTGGATCTTCGACATCTTCATCGCTATCCGCTTTTTTCATTGGCAAAAGCATGCGCGATTTAATTTCAATCAGCATCGCCGCCATCAGCAAATACTCTGCAGCAAGCTCTAAATTATGGTGACGAATTTGTTCAACATAACTGAGGTATTGTTGCGTGACCTGTGCCATAGGTATGTCTAGCACATTAAAGTTCTGTTTACGGATGAGATATAACAATAAGTCGAGGGGGCCTTCAAATGCTTCTAAAAATACTTCTAAAGCATCAGGCGGAATATAAAGGTCTGTTGGAAGCTGAAACAAGGGTTCGCCATACAGCTTGGCGAACGATTCCGACATGCCATCCATTAAGGATGGCGTGGAATCAATCATTTGAGTAGACGTAAGGTTTTTGTCGAATTCTTGCAAGTTTATTTCGCTTTTGTTCATCAATACTAATTGGTTTTTTATCCCATAAAAGAGCGCGACCTTCTAGCTGCCCTTTTTCAATTTCAGGATTTTTATTTTTAAGTTCATTCAAAAACAAGGTGATAGTTGATTGATAGTGCGCCATATCCTAGTTTCTTCAAAAGTAGTTAAGAGAGATTTTGCTCTATTTTATGCATTATTCATCTATTTTAACTTGCCGCAGGAATCGTCGACCTATTTGCTTCAATTAGACGATCTATGAATGCAGGATCAACACGACTCATGAGGTGTTGATAGGGTTGAATGACATTCTTTTCCGTCAAGCTTTGCTGGACGCTGGACCACTGCAGAGGTTCAATATTGAGGAAAGCCTCTACATTTTTAGCTAGTTCAGGTAACACAGGCTTGAGATAGATGGTTAATATCCTAAAAGCCTCCAAAGTAATACTACAAACATCTTGAAGACGTCTTGAGTTTTCTGGGTTTTCGTCGGCCTTGAGTAACTTAGCAATTTCCCAAGGTTTATTAGTGTCTACAAAAATATTGACTTGATCCGCTAATTCCATGATTGCGCGTTGCGCTTTACCAAATTCCCTTTGTTCATAAAGATTCGCAATCTCTGAACCAGCATTTTTTAGGCCAGAGATCAGAGGATGATTGAGTGACTCGGGAGCAATGATACCGCCAAAGCGCTTCACTAAAAATCCAGAACTTCGACTTGCAATATTGATATATTTTCCTAACAAGTCACTATTCACTCTGGTGATGAAGTCTTGAAGATTTAAGTCCAAATCCTCTAAAGACGCATTTAGCTTAGCTGCAAAGTAATACCTTAACCATTCAGGATTAAGACCAGAGTCAATAAAGCTCTTAGCCGTGATGAAAGTACCCCGAGACTTACTCATTTTCTCCCCATCTACAGTTAAAAATCCATGGGCAAAGACATTGGTGGGTGTTCGGTAGTTTGAAAAGTGCAGGGTGGCTGGCCAAAAAAGAGTGTGGAAATATAAAATATCTTTGCCAATAAAGTGATACATCTCTGTTGTGGAGTCTGGTCGGACCCATTCATCAAAGTTCAAGCCAAGGCGTTCACAAAGGACTTTAAAACTAGCTAAATAGCCAATCGGGGCATCTAACCACACGTAGAAGTATTTGCCAGGGGCATCTGGAATCTGGAAACCGAAATAGGGCTCATCACGAGAAATATCCCAATTAGTTAATTTACTCTCACCGGATTCACCAACCCATTCTTTCATTTTGTTGCGAGCTTCTGGCTGCAAAGGTGTTTTTACCTGAGTCCAGTCCCTGAGAAAAGTTTCACATCTTGGGTCGGACAACTTGAAAAAATAGTGTTCGGAGATTTTTTTAATCGGGGTGGCACCACTTACTACTGAAAAAGGGTTAATTAAGTCTGTTGGTGAGTATGTTGAGCCACATTTTTCACAAGAATCTCCATATTGATCTTTTGAGCGACATTTTGGACATTCACCTTTAATGAAGCGATCAGGTAAAAACATACCTTTGACAGGGTCATAGGCTTGCTCGATTGATTTTTTCTCAATTAAATCAATGCTTCGCAAGCTTTTGTAGATTTCTTCAGAGAGTATTTGATTTTCTGGAGAGTTGGTTGAGCCGTAATTGTCGAAAGAAATCAAAAAGTCATCAAAATCCTTCTTGTGTTCGTGCCATACTCTGTCAATTAGCTCTTGAGGAGATATATTTTCTGATTGAGCACGTAACATGATTGGTGTTCCATGTGTATCATCAGCACCGATGTAGTAAATTTCATGATTTTGCATGCGTAAAAAACGCACCCAAATATCAGTTTGAATGTATTCCACCAAATGCCCAATATGAATTTGACCATTGGCATAAGGTAGCGCAGAAGTGACTAAAATTCTTTTATGATTTGTTTTCATACATCAATTTTAGTATCCCATTAAAGTAATGGGTAATTTAGTGAAAATTAGGCCAATTTAAGGAGAAGATTTTGCAGCTTTCCAACGAACAAGTGATGGAAATACTAAAGGGTGTGATCGACCCTAATACCAAAAAAGATTTGGTCAGTTCAAAAACGATAAAAAACCTGAAAATTGATGGTGACGAGGTCATGTTTGATGTTGTTTTGGGATATCCATCAAAAAGTCAATTTGATATCATCCGCAAGGCTTGTATTGGAGCTGTTCGTGAATTGCCGGGGGTAAAAAATGTTAGCGTCAATATATCGATGGAGATTGCTTCGCATGCCGTTCAGCGTGGCGTCAAACTTTTATCTGAGGTAAAAAATATTATTGCCATCGCCAGTGGTAAGGGAGGCGTTGGAAAATCTACGACGGCTGTCAATCTTGCTCTCGCTTTATCTGCCGAAGGTGCTAGGGTCGGTATTTTAGATGCTGATATTTATGGTCCAAGTATGCCAATGATGTTAGGTATCTCTGGCAGACCCGATTCTTATGCAGAAAATTCGATTGAGCCAATGCAAGGTCACGGCTTACAAGTTAGTTCGATTGGTTTCTTAATCGAAGAAGACAGTCCCATGGTTTGGCGTGGCCCGATGGTCACTTCCGCTTTGGAGCAATTACTCCGACAAACTAATTGGCAACAATTAGATTATTTAATTGTTGATATGCCGCCAGGAACGGGTGATATTCAATTAACGTTGTCCCAAAAGGTGCCTGTAACAGGTGCTGTGATCGTTACTACACCACAAGATATTGCATTATTAGATGCTCGAAAAGGTCTAAAAATGTTTGAAAAGGTAGGTATTCCTATTTTGGGTATTGTGGAAAACATGAGTACCTACGTTTGCCCGAGTTGTGGCCATACCGAACATATTTTTGGTACCGGTGGTGGAGAAAAAATGTGTAAAGACTACCAAGTTCCATTTTTGGGCAGTTTGCCGTTGAATTTATCGATTAGAGAACAGTCAGATGCGGGGCGTCCCCCAGTAGTTGCTGAGCCAGATAGTGCGATTAGCGCGAGCTATAAGGCTATTGCTCGACAAGTGGCCATTCAGATTGCGACTATGTCAAAAGACATGAGTAGTAAGTTTCCTAGTATTGTGGTTCAGAACACCTAATGGGAATCAAGCTTGCCGTCGTGATGCGACATCAGCCCATAGAAAACCCATGGATTTCACATCAATGGGTTTTGGAAGAGGTTAGTGTTGATATCGGGCAATTTACTCCATTTACCATCCAAGAAGCTTTTTCTGTAGATCAGATTCATGCTTATCGACTTTCAGATCATTTGCAAATGAGTCGATGGTTGTTTACAGGATTTTTTTTAGACGTATTTGCCGATGAGACTGAGGGTTATTTTTTAAATATCAGTAGTGAAAAACCATGTTGGTTTGTGATGTGGCGTTTAGAGGAAATACCTTCACTAGAAGGGACGATTGCTGTTCCACATCGAGTGATGTTGAGCTATAACGAAGCAGCAAGACTACTTGATGGCGGTGAGCAAGTGGATCAAATTACCCTTGACCCGCTGATTCTAGAATCTTTGCAACAATTTGTAGCAGAAAATTATCGACCAGAGGTAAAAAAACGACATCGACCACAGTCATTTAAAGGCGCTGCTCGCGGCGTGGACCCAAAGGTGATCGGAAATGAGTGACTTTTTCAAACGCTGGTCAGAGTTAAAGCAGGCCCAAACAAAGCCTGTAGTGACTGAAACACCAGCTGAAGTTCAGGTTGAAATCCAAGAAGTATCGATTGCGCCAGATCATGCAAAGCCCAGTGTCAATTCTGTAGAAGAAGTGTCCACCCCACAGGCTGTTGGACCCACTTTAGAGGATGTTGCAAAGCTTCATCAAGACTCAGATTTTTCGAAGTTTGTAAATGCTGAAGTCGGCGATGAGGTACATCATGCCGCGATGAAAAAACTATTTTCGGATCCGCATTACAACATCATGGATGGCTTAGATATCTATATTGATGATTATTCAAAAGAAGATCCATTACCAGCTGGAATGTTAGAAAAAATGGTTCAGTCTTCCATGTTGGGTTTATTTAATCAAGTAGAAGAAAAAATTTCAGATACGGTTTCAATCGACCACCAATCCGAACTAGAGGTGAAGGAAGAAACCCCAAATGTAACTCCTATAACTTTGGTAGATGTATCTGAGCAGAATCCAGTAAATCAAACAACATTGACTAAAGGAAGTACTGATGACTCGGACACTCGTCTGTAACTGTAATCACACAATGCCTCTTGACGATGCTTTTTTTAAAAAGCATATAGAGGGTCATGAAAGAATTTATGATGGTTTATGCAGGCAGGAAATTGGCGCATTTATCAAAGAGGTTTCTGGCGATGAGAGTATTGTTGTAGCCTGTACGCAGGAGCGTGAACTGTTTCATGCCATTAGTTCTCAAGCTGAAAAACCCTTATTAGCGCCCATTCAGTTTATCAATATTCGTGAAACTGCAGGTTGGGGCAGAGATAATCAAAAGGCTCTACCGAAAATTGCCACATTACTTGAATTAGCTAAGTTACCAGCGCCGGATCCTTTACCAACGGTGAGTTACGATAGTACCCAAGGTAGAGTGTGCGTTATGGGGCCAGGAAAAACAGCATTTAAGTTGGCGCAGCAATTGATCAATGATTTAGCCGTTACGGTTATTGTGAATGATCGTACGATATTGCCGATACAGAAAAATTACATGATCATCAATGCTAATGTCCAAGATGTGTCTGGTTTTTTGGGTAAGTTTAAAGTTCAATGGCAATCCTCAAATCCCATTCAATTAGATTTATGTACACGTTGCGGAGCATGTATAGATGCATGCCCCGAAAATGCAATTGATGAAAGTTTTCAAATTGACATGCAATCTTGTCAATCACATCAAGAATGTGAAAAAGCTTGTGGAGCCATTGGAGCGATTCAGTTTCAGAAAAAAGATGTTCTTTTGGAAGATGAGTTTGATGTAATTATTGACTTGCATCGTGAGCCCCTTATTAAAACGCCAGAGCCGCCCAAAGGATACTTTTTTGTAGGCGAAGATCCCCTGCAGCAAGTGGAAGTGGTCTCTCAGGTAATTAATTCGATTGGAGAGTTTGAAAAGCCTAGATTTTTTGCTTATCAAGAAAAAATTTGTGCTCACGGTCGAAATGGGCAGGTTGGTTGTAATGCATGCATCGAAATTTGCTCAACCCAAGCAATTACCTCTATTTTTGAAGCTGGTAAAGGTCGAGTTAGCGTTAATCCCCACTTATGCATGGGTTGTGGAGCTTGCGCTACAGCATGCCCATCAGGGGCTATGACGTATGCGAATCCAACTGTTCCCCATTGGGGCATGAAAATAAAAACGATTGTTGATACATATGCCAAGACGACGACGTCTAGTATCTCTCCAACCGTGCTTTTTCATTCTGGGGTAGAAGGGGGAGATCAGTGGATCAATGCTTTGGGTCGGGCTTCCAGAATTCATGCCAAAAAAATCAAAGGTATACCCGCAAATGTAATTCCTATATCCCTGCATCACATTGCTTCGACCGGTATTGATTTATGGCTAGGTATGTTGACCCATGGTGTTGCAGAAATAGCAATTCTAGCGAGTGGTGAGGAATCACCACAGTATCTTGAGATGCTTAAAAATCAAATCAAAATCACTGCAGAAATTTTGCTAGGTTTAGGTTATGTAGAAAGAATTCATCTGATCGAGATGGGGGCAATGAAAAAGCCTGAGACTCTGGAAGACCTCATTTTCTTAGATCAATTTTTAGCTCGCTTGCAGGCTCAAGAAAGCTTGGTTCCAGTGGCGAGTTTCGCTTTTGCAAAAGAAAAGCGCGCCACTCTAGAGATGTCTTTAGAGCATTTGCTTGAGCACGCCCCACTTGCTCTTGGGCCAGATGAAGCGATACCACTTAGTGCGACTTCTTGTATCGGTGGTCTTACCATCAATCAAGACACTTGCACACTTTGTATGTCTTGTGTGAGCGCTTGTCCTGAGGGAGCTTTACTTGATCATTTAGAGATTCCACAATTAGGGTTTATTGAAAAAAATTGTGTGCAGTGTGGCTTATGCCAAATCACATGTCCTGAGAACGCCTTGACTTTACAACCAAGGTTAAAGAGCATTGAGCAACGTAAAACTCGCGTAACATTAAATGAAACAAAGCCTTTTCATTGCATTAAATGCGCTAAACCATTTGCCACAGAAAAAATGATGGAGACTATGTTGGCAAAAATTGGCGCGCATCCTGCATTTACAGGTGAAGCACAAAAGCGACTAAAAATGTGCAGTGATTGTCGCGTCATCGATATGATGCAATCTTAAAAATCAACTAAGAACTCATATGATAGAAAACGATCCACAAACATCTTTAGAATTAGATACCAACTTATCCCCTGAGGATTTAGCTAGGGCAGATTTATATGGCTTACTTGCATTGTTGTTCTATGAGGCACCGTCTACTGAGCTTTTAGAAAAAATTGCGCAATTTGGTCAAGATATCGAAGCTGGGCAGCAAGATGAATCATCCTTGCTACATGGGCCATGGCAAGATTTGGTAGAGCTGGCAAAAGATTCTAGGGCGCAAGATTGGCAAGAAGAGTATGAAAACGCGTTTATTGGGGTTGGAAAACAAGAAATATTCTTATACGGATCGTACTATTTAACTGGCTTTTTAAATGAAAAGCCATTGGCTGCCTTGCGTGCGGACTTACAGAAATTGGGTTTACAAGCCTCATCAGATATTACAGAAACCGAAGATCACATTGCTTGTTTGTGTGAGGTCATGAGGTATTTAATTGCTGGGGAAGATTTAGGGGTGTGCAATCTCACCCAACAAAAAATCTTTTTTGACCAACATATTCGCACATGGTCGGGCGAGCTATTTGAGACCCTACAAAGTCACCCTTCATCCAAGTTTTACCGGCTAGTTGGAGCTTTGGCGGGTACCTTTTTTGACATTGAGGGTCAATCATTCGATATGCTTTAGGGTAAGTACTAATAATAAAAAAGATTTTTTTGTCAAATTTGATTCATAATGGTTTATATGAAATGTTCTACTTATATTCAATAAGTTATAGGGGTTTTAAACATGACAAAATCTACAGCCAAACAAATTAATCGTCGAAATTTCTTCGCAGGTGCCGCTGCAATCGCTGGTACGGCAGTTGTTCTGTCCAAAACAGCTACTGGAACCAAAGTCATAGCTCAGGTCGAGGAAGTGCTCGCGCCTGAAAAAAAGGGTTATCAGCTGACTGAGCATATCAAAAAATATTACAAAACTACTTTAGTTTAAGACGACTATCTTTAGGAATAACGAATATGAACCTCACACGTAAATCTTCAAACCGAGTAGCCTCTTCACAGCACCTTGTACAGCATTTGGCGCGCGGTTTAGATAACATCATCCCTACAATGGATCGGCGTGCTTTTTTAAAGCGCTCAGGTTTAGGTGTTGGAGTCGGTATTGCTGGCTCACAATTAACTTTAGTGAAAAAAGCAGATGCAATGGGTTCTAAGCCTAATCCAGGTGGAGAAAAAGGGATTGTTGTCAAACGAACCGTCTGTTCGCACTGCTCAGTCGGTTGTGCAGTTGATGCGGTGGTTGAGAATGGTGTTTGGACAAGGCAAGAAGCTGTGTTTGACTCACCGATTAATTTAGGTGCACATTGCGCTAAAGGTGCGGCGTTGCGTGAGCACGGTCATGGTGAGCACCGTTTGAAATATCCTATGAAGTTGGTTGACGGTAAGTACAAGCGTATTTCATGGGAAACAGCCCTAGAAGAGATTACTGCAAAGATGAAGCAGCTCAAGGCTGATAATGGTCCTGACTCATTATTCTTTATTGGTTCATCCAAGCACAACAATGAACAAGCGTATTTACTGCGTAAATTTGTATCTTTCTTTGGTACCAACAATACCGATCACCAAGCGCGTATTTGTCACTCCACTACAGTAGCTGGGGTAGCAAACACTTGGGGTTATGGTGCGATGACCAATAGTTATAACGATATGCAAAATGCTAAGGCTGCTTTGTATATCGGCTCAAATGCTGCTGAAGCTCATCCAGTTTCCATGTTGCACTTACTGCACGCTAAAGAGAGCGGTTGTAAAGTGATCGTGGTTGATCCACGCTACACCAGAACGGCCGCAAAATCTGATCAATATGTGCGCATTCGCTCTGGTAGCGATATACCGTTTTTATATGGTGTTCTTTATCACATCTTCAAAAATGGTTGGGAAGACAAAGACTATTTGAAAGCCCGTGTTCATGGCATGGATCAAATCAAAAAAGAAGCTTTAGAACAATGGGATCCAAAGTCAGTTGAAGAAGCGTGTGGTGTACCTGAAGCCCAAGTCTACCAAGTGGCTGAAACGATGGCAAAAAATCGCCCATCAACACTAGTGTGGTGTATGGGACAAACTCAGCATACGACTGGTAATGCCATGGTGAGAATGTCTTGCCTTGTGCAATTGGCATTAGGTAATGTTGGAAAATCAGGTGGCGGTACGAACATTTTCCGTGGTCACGATAACGTACAAGGCGCAACGGACGTTGGCCCAAATCCAGACTCATTGCCTGGCTACTACGGTTTAGCAGCAGGTTCATGGAAGCATTTCGCAAAGGTGTGGGATGTTGACTATGACTGGATTAAGGCGCAATACTCACCCGGCATGATGGAAAAATCTGGCACGACAGTTTCTCGCTGGGTCGATGCTGTTCTTGAGAAGAATGAACTCATTGATCAACCTAGTAATGTCAAAGGTTTGTTCTTCTGGGGGCATGCGCCAAACTCACAAACCCGTGGTGTCGATATGCAAAGAGCGATGGATGCATTAGAGCTCTTAGTCGTAGTTGATCCATACCCAAGTGCCACAGCTGGAATGGCTGCGATGACAATTGAAGGTTCTAAGCCTGTTGCCAATCGTCAAGTGTATTTGCTTCCTGCTGCAACACAATTTGAAACATCTGGATCCTGTACAGCTTCTAACCGTTCACTTCAGTGGCGTGAAAAAGTAATTAATCCACTCTTTGAGTCTGTTCCTGATCATGTGTTGATGCAAGCTTTTGCCGACCGTCTAGGGTTTGGTACAGAGTTATCGAAAAACTATAAGATGCTAGATTCCAAATTTGCGGGTAAAGATTGGAAAGAACCACAAATTGAATCGATCCTCACAGAAATCAATCGTTCTTGCTGGACGATTGGATATACTGGCCAAACGCCTGATCGTTTAAAAGCGCATATGCGTAATATGCATCTATTTGACCCGAAGACATTGAAGTCAAAAGGTGGCGTAGATAAAGAAACTGGCTATGACACCACTGGTGATTATTTTGGATTGCCATGGCCATGTTGGGGAACTGCAG
>CANFOL010000032.1 GCA_947448695.1 Burkholderiaceae bacterium | reverse complement strand
TCAACCGTTGCTTGGACCTTTGCGCGTAATGCCACCATTTCAGGACTCTGAACGATTTCATCATGGTACTGATCTTCAGTTGCTTGACCATACACAATACCGCATGCGCAGCCATGATAAACGCTAAATTTACCTTCCAAACCATCTCTAGGTGTTTTCTTACCAGTAAGCTCTAGCACTAAAGAGTGTGCTTTAAGTTCTATGCGCTCCAAGTTGTCGGCAGTAACGCCCTGATTACGGAGCTGAACACAAGCATCAATACTGGGATGAATCACAATGCCACATGCAAATGGTTTGTAAGTATTAAATGAAATTTCAAAACGCTCACCTAGTTCATTAGTTACTTCAGACCAGTCATATTTAGTTGAAACTGACTGAACCATACCGCGCGGCGCTTCGATAGCCTTACTGCTTGCAGTAAAACCATGTTTCGCCATGAGGGCTGATGTTAATCCAGCTTTAGCAGCGCCACCAGGGTGAAAAGGCTTTGTCATCGTACCAAACTGTTCACGAAAGCCAATAGGTTGAGAGGCGGCAATACCTAAAGCCATGACGGTTTGAGCCTCTGACAACTTTAATAACCGAGCACATCCTGCTGCCGCACCTAAAGTGCCGGTAGAGCCAGTAATATGCCAACCTCGGTCATAGTGATTCGGGTACATAACATTACCAATTCTGCAAGAAACATCGACACCAATTACAAGGGCATCGATCATTTCACGTCCAGTTGCGCCAATTTTTTCACCTAAGGCTAATATTGCAGAAGCTACAGGACCCGCTGGATGAATAATCGTTTTGAGATGAGTATCATCAAAGTCAAAGGTGTGAGAGCTAATGCCATTAATGAGGGCCGCATTCGCCATGTCTACTTTTTCAGATCTGCCTAAAATACTTGCTTGTGGCGCAGATTCAAATTCTTGCACTGCAGCTAAAGTCGCTTCGACACTTTCATGCTTTGCGGCACCTACCGCACAGCCTAACCAGTTCATGAAAGTGCGATGTGCTTCATGATCTACAGAGTCATCCCAACCTTTAGAAGGATGGGAGTAGATAAATTTTGCGAGGATTTGAGTAATAGGAGGTGCGTTGTGATCTGCACTAACTTGAGTATTGATGGCCATATATTTAGTCTATTTGAATGTTTCGAGATTTTGCAATTTTACTCCACCTAGCAATATCATCTTTAATATACTGTCCAAATTGCTCAGGCGTCATTGGCATAGTTTGGATAGCTTCCCCGGATAAACGCTCTTTAAGCTCAGGGTTTTGTATGGCTTTATTGATTTCACTATTTAAAAGTGTAATGATGGCTAGAGGAAGATTTGCTGGACCTGATACACCATACCATTGAACGCCATCAAAGCCTTCAAGACCAAGCTCCTTAAAGGTAGGAACATCTGGTATTAAAGGGTGTCTTTTGGGGCCAGTGACGGCAATAGGCCTTACTTTACCCGTCTTAATATGGGGCATTGCTGCCGCTAAACCGGGCATCATAGAAAGTGTTTGACCGGCAATTGTATCGATGAAGGCAGGAGCTATTCCCCGATAAGGAACATGCGTGCTTTCGAAGTTAGCTTGTTGCTTTAACTGTTCCATGGATAAATGAGTTAGAGTACCAGGCCCTGCAGAACCATAGCTCATTTTGCTCGAGTTATCTTTAGAGTATTGAATAAACTCTTTTAAGTTTTTTACGGGTAAGCCACTATAAACAACTAAGACGTTTGGTGTTCCTCCGACCATTGCAATTGGGGAAAAATCCTTCACAGCATCGTAAGGGATTTTCCGAACAGCTGGATTGGTGCCATGAGTACCAACATAAGAAAGCATCAGAGTATAGCCATCAGGGGCTGCGCGAGCGGCTTTTTGAGAGGCAATAATTCCGCCACCACCACTTTGATTATCGACTAAAAAATTTTGACCGAGCGATTTAGTCAGGCGTTCAGCAACTGTTCTGGCAATAAGGTCAAGTCCACCACCTGGAGCGACAGGTGCTAATATGGTTACAGGCTTATTCGGGTAGTCTGAGGCATAGCTAGCACCCAAAAATAAAGAGAAAAAAGTAAAAATAGAACAAACAATTTTAAGTAGTCGCATATTGAGTCATCGCATGAAAGTAGAGGAATATTGATATTTAAAATATACTAGAGAAAACAATCTTAACAGGAGATGGATGACCATGCATTTTAGAAAAATCAGAAAATTATTAATGATTGCCCTAATCTTGGGGAGTGGTTTTTCTTCAAATGTATTTTCGCAAACTGAATATCCCAATAAACCCATTACATTTATTGTTCCTTATGGCGCTGGCGGTGGCGCCGACTCTAGAAGTCGCCAAATTGGCCAACAATTAAGCACGCTTCTAAAAACGCCAGTAATTATTGAAAATAAAGCTGGAGCTGGAGGTAATATTGGAACTGATTTTATTGCTAAGGCAACACCTGATGGATATACCATTGGAATGGGCAACTTTGCACCTTTGGCCGTGAATAAGGCCTTATTTAAAAGTTTGCGCTATGACCCAGAAAAAGATTTAGTTCCCATTATCCTCATTGAAAGAGGCCCCTTAGTTTTAGTTGTTCAGCCAAATTCTCCGTATAACTCAATTAATGATGTAATTAAAGATGCTAAAGCCAAGCCTGGTAAATTAACCTTTGCTTCAGGAGGTATTGGCGGTAGTCATCAGCTATCAGCTGAACTTTTTGAACAAAGTGCCAATATTGAAATGATTCATGTCCCGTATAAAAGTGGCGCTGCTGGATTAACTGATCTCATGGGTGGCAATGTCTCCATGATGTTTGATCAGATGTATTCTGCTATGCCAAGTATTAAGGCTGGAAAGTTAAAACCAATCGCAATTACTAGTAAAACAAGATCACCCTTATTAAAGGATATTCCTAGCTTTACAGAGTTAGGATTTCCTCAAATTGTTGTCAATAATTGGCAAGGTTTGATTGCCCCAAAGGGAACTCCTAAAGCGATTATTGATAAACTTAATTTGGCTGTAAACCAAATTTTAAAAGATCCTCAACTCAGAGATTTTATGTTGCAACAGGGAAATGAAATAGGTGGAGGCACGCCTGAGGAATTTGCTGCATTAATTAAAGCGGAATCAATCAAATGGACTGAAGTTGTAAAAACAGCAAATATTGAACCACAATAATTATTGAGAAAAATCTTTTTGGAATACGAGACCAGCGTGTTCACGTAGAGCATGAAATTCGATATCCTTCCAGAGTTGTTGGGCAACTTCTAGCTCTGATTTATGAGTGGCTAAAAACACGGGAGCACCAACAACATCCTCACTGATTCGATGTGAGTTTTCTTGAATAAATTTTTTCAGAGTAATGGGGTCTTTACAACTGATCCATCTAGATAAAGTATATCTAGCCGGCAGCAATCTTACTTCAGCGTTATATTCACTTTTTAAGCGATGTGCAACTACCTCAAATTGAAGTTGGCCAAAAGCTCCCAAAAGCATTTGCGTGCCAACTAAAGGCTTAAATACTTGAATTGCACCCTCTTCCCCAAGTTGCATTAATCCTTCCCGTAATTGTTTTGTTCGCAAAGGATCTGCGGTTTCAACTAATTTAAATATTTCTGGGGCAAAGAAAGGAAGGCCCGTAAATTGTAATTTTTCACCCTCAGTCAGGGTATCTCCAAGCTGTAGTAAACCGTGATTTGGAAGGCCGATGATGTCTCCGGGAAAAGCCTCATCTAAGATATCTCGTCGTTGCGAAAGAAATGAAAGTGCATTGTTGGTTCTTATTTCTTTGCCGTTACGAGAAATCTTTAAACGCATCCCACGCTCAAAATATCCTGAGCAAATCCTTAAAAAGGCAACACGATCGCGATGCGCTGGATCCATATTCGCTTGAATTTTAAAAACTACGGCAGAGAAGTTTTTTTCAGATGGCAGCACTTCACGTTGAATCGTCTGCCTTGATTTAGGCGCTGGTGCAAGTTCAACCAGAGTATTTAAAATTTCTTGAACGCCAAAATTATTAATCGCTGAACCAAAAAATACGGGCGATTGTTTTCCCGCTAAAAATTGCTCTAAGTCAAAGCTTGGCATCGCTCCTTGAACCAGTTCAACTTCAGATAATGCGGTAGATAAAGATTCACCTAATTTTGCGGTCAAAGCCGGATCATGGATGCTGATACGTTTTTCTGTATTGATATCTACTCGATCTTCTCCAGCTTTAAACATGCGCATTGCTGCTTGGTTAATATCAATCACCCCTGCGAAAGATTTACCCATGCCAACTGGCCACGTCATTGGAACGACAGACATTCCTAGTGCCTCTTCGATTTCATCCATCAAATCGAGAGGACGCTTTACCTCTCGATCCATTTTATTAACGAATGTAATGAGAGGTGTATTTCTAGCTCGACAAACGTCGATTAATCTTCTTGTTTGGGATTCAACACCATTCGCAGCATCAATGACCATCAGTGCTGAATCAACTGCAGTTAGAACGCGATAAGTATCTTCCGAAAAATCTTGGTGACCAGGGGTGTCTAAAAGATTGATAATGCAGTCGCGATACTCCATTTGCATAACTGAACTGGCAACAGAAATTCCTCGTTGTTTTTCAATTTCCATCCAGTCAGATGTGGCATGCCTAGATGCTTTTCGCGCTTTTACGCTACCAGCAATTTGAATTGCCCCAGCATATAAAAGCAGTTTTTCTGTTAAGGTGGTTTTACCAGCATCAGGGTGAGAAATAATCGCAAAACTTCTTCTGCGAGAAACTTCATTGGCAATGATTTGGCTTGGGGGAGAATTGGTCATATCAATCAAACAAAACTGACACATTGATACGGTCAGCAAAACTATAAATAATGATTATAGTCGGTTCACTCTTTTAAATATCAATTTCGTATATATTGCAGGTGGTAGATTCTATTACAACCTGCTCTTATTGGGACAAATATGCTTATGGTAATTGTTGTAACGTATTAACCGCTAATCACTTAAATAGGCATAATTATAGGCCATGAAGAAAGAGAGGCCTTTCAGTGTAATTATCATCCCTGATTTAAAAGCGATAGCTCATACCCACCTTTAAGATGGATGAGTAACCTGCACCAATTTGGTCTCGGAAGTTTTGCGCCACACGTAAATAAGAAAGACCCAGATCAATATCTTCAGTAGGCGAGTATGTTAACGCTGGCATGACATAGGAGTTATAACGCCTATCGTCAGTTGGCGAAATATCAGTGACTAAACCAAAGTCTAAACCAAAGTGAAGTCTCTCTGAAATATTCCAAATAGGAGCCATTGATAATTGAAAAAGTTCAGTTCTTAATTCGCTATAAGAACCTGCGACCGTGTAATTGGTGTTGTAGGGTTGATGCTGATAGGCAAAGTTAACTAGTATTGAATAATTTTTTTTATCATAGGCGCCAATTAAATTAACACCATAACCTGGAAGGGCCATACCTAAACCAGCCGCTTGATGATCAGTGCCGTTTGGAAAGGAAAAGGAAGGTTTGATTGCAAGGCTCACCCCACTTTCTTCGTGACTATACACACGATATTTAACACCTAAGTTATAGTTGGTGAGAGGAGAAAAACCACCTGTTGGATAACCGTAATACGTTACTCCAAAACTAATTTCTGTGCGATTATTTAAACCATACGTATAGCCTAATGGAAAGCCAATAGCGCGGTCTGGAGCAAGAAACTCCTCGCCAGGCACGTTGATGTCAAGAATGCCATCACCAGAGTTTGCGCCAAACTTATTAAAAATATTGTAGTAATAAAAATCTAATTGGTGTTTCCCCGCTTGAACCGTCGATGCATCATCTGTTAAAAAGGGTTCAAAGGCATTTGCTGCACTAGGGAGCACTAAAGTGAGTATTAACAATAAATGTTTAAGCATTGTTTCGTGACAATAAAATGAATAATTGATTATAGAAAACGCTTATGACATAACTAATTAAATTTCTTGATAGATTTTTGGCTGATAATTTAAGGGTGTATGATGAATAACAGCTTATTTTGGAATCTATCGCATGGCTTTTAACCCTAATTTTTTGAGTGAAAGTATTCAACTTTCAGTTGCGCCGGTATTTTTATTAACGGCAGTTGCAGGGATGATTGGTGCGTTAACTCAGCGGATTGCTCGAGTAATAGATCGGTCAAGAGATTTGCAATTTGACATCTTGAATGAAAAAGATCCTGAGCATCAGCAGGTATTAAAGAGATTTCATGAAGAGGAGCTCAGAAATCTCTCCAAAAGAGCTCATTTAGTTAATATCTCAATGGGTTTACTGGTGTTTTGTGCAATACAAATTGGTTTGACGATATTAGAGTTGTTTTTTGCAGAAACAATTGCAGGGAAGATGAGTATCTCTGACTATGTTTTGTATTCATTTATAGGCGGTATCAGTTGTTTTATTCTCGCATTAATTTGCTTGCTGTGGGAAGTATTTATTGCGTCATATTCTGTAAGAATGAAACCCCATTCAAAGCAATCGATGCAAATTAAAGAATAATTAAATTACGCTCAAGCAAATAATTGATCAACTTTGAATAAAATCATTGCGCCTAATATTGCAAAAATACCTGCAGCAATCATATGAATTAGCTTTAAGGGTAAGCGTTTAGCAAATGAATTACCTAAAAAAACGGCGGGTACATCTGCCAACAGCATACCTAAGGTTGTACCAACAACAACCGTAAATGGAGCATGATAATTAGCAGCTAATGCAACGGTTGCAATTTGTGTTTTATCACCCATCTCGGCTAGAAAAAAAGCAATTAAGGTGGTTAGAAATACACCATAAGTGGCAGTCGATGATTGCTCAGCCTCATCGATTTTGTCAGGAATTAAGGTCCAAATAGCCATCCCCAAAAATGAAAAGCCAAGAACCCAACGCAGTAGTTCGGGGCTTAAGACAGAGTTTATCCAGGTTCCTAATGCTCCGGCAAGGCCATGGTTCAAAATTGTGGCGATTAAAATCCCAGCAATGATGGGCAAAGGTTTCTTGAATCTTGCGGCTAGAATAAATGCCAATAGTTGTGTTTTATCACCCATTTCAGCTAGAGTGACAACTCCCGTGCTCACCAAAATAGCTTCAAGAGACATTTTGCACCCTAGCCCGTTTAAATTTTAAATTTTTGATTAATAAAATGAAGAAAATACAAAAAAACAATAATGACCAACTTGGTACAGATAGAAAAAATATGGGTGGTAAAGGCATGCTACAAAAACCATCTGCCTTGAAAAAAAATGGGACTGCTTGTACGAAGCTAAATTGATTGATAAACACCTCTAAAGGATCGAGTCCACAAGAGGATTCTGGATAAACTATTACCCATTGATGGCGAAGCGCTATTGCTATACCCAAAAGAGTTAACAATAAAGCTAAATAATGAAAAGCCTTTCTTGTTTTTTCAAAACAGTAGGCGATTAAACAAACAACGGCGATTAGCAAAAAGGCTAGTCTTTGTAATATGCAAAGTGGACATGGTGGATAGTGAACTCCTAACCAACCAAAATGCTGAATGAACATGGCAAAAGCAAGCAAACAAAAACTTGCTATGAAAAAATAAAGATAAGAATTTTTTGACATGACTCAATGATAGAGGGGATTGATAGAAAAGAGCTAAATCATGCCTTAAAATAATCTTGGTATAGTAAAGACACTCAAAGGAGAAAACAATGGCTAGTTTTTTAAGAAAATTATTATTAGTGTTTTTAATTCTTATTATTCTGTTTGTTCTGTACACATGGCTTACCTTGTCTTACTCTTACTCAACTGGAAGTCGAGCAGGGTTTTTACAAAAATTTTCTAAACGTGGCTGGGTATGTAAAACCTGGGAGGGCGAGTTAGTTACTGGGAGTATGTTAGGTAATCAAGAAAAATTTCCTTTTTCTGTTAGAGACGAGGATCTTGCAAAATTAATTTCTTCTAATATTGGAAAACGCGTTGAAATTGAATATGATCAACATGTTGGCGTGCCGACAAATTGTTTTGCAGAGACAGAGTATTACGTGAACAAAATAAAGGCTGTTCCAGATATTCGCGATGAGATTTTGCAAAAGGCGCAACCAGGGAATTAAATAAATAGCATAAAAAATATCACTTCGGTGGTATATTTTTGCATATTCTTTAGAGAAGCGCCCATTGAATAAGCCTATAAGGTATTTAAAACCCATAGAGCTAATACAAATAAGGGTTTTCCTTAAATAAAAGCTTTCACATGCCTTTAAAATATGGTTAAAATGGAAGTGCGTTTATATTGCGCTAAATTTTATAAGGTTGTTTTTTTAGTCATTTCATTTCAAGGAGCATAATTTGAATAAAGCAGAACTCGTTGCAGCTATTGCTGACGAATCAGAATTATCTAAAGCCAAGGCTGAGCACGCATTAAATGCTGCATTAGACACAATTAAAAAAGCTGTTACTAAAGGCGATAACGTTCAGTTAATCGGTTTTGGTACATTTAGTTCTGGAAAGCGTGCCGCTCGTGTTGGCCGTAATCCTAAAACTGGTGAAGCTATCAAAATTGCAGCATCAAAAACTGTTAAATTTTCTGCAGGTAAAGCATTTAAAGATAGCGTAAATAAGCGTAAGAAGTAATTCTTATCTTAAAAAATAAAAAAGCCCAATTTATATTGGGCTTTTTTATTATCTAAGTTTGTATCAATCGCCGCCCTCGATTAATACTCATTAAGATTCCAACTCCAAACCCTAATGTTGTAAGCGCAGTACCACCATAGCTAATAAACGGCAAAGGTACCCCAACCACTGGCAAAAGCCCGCTCACCATTGCCATATTTACAAATGCATAAGTAAAGAAAATGAGTGTCACCGAACCGCCCAATAGGCGAGAATATAAGTTAGGGGCTGAGGATGCGATTTGCAAACCTCTTTGTATTAAAAGAAAAAACAAAATAATAAGTACTAAGTTTCCAAAAAATCCAAACTCTTCAGAGTAAACAGCAAAGATAAAGTCCGTATGTTTTTCTGGTATGAATTCAAGGTGGGTTTGAGTTCCTTTCATCCATCCTTTGCCAAAGACTCCCCCTGAGCCAATTGCAATCATGGATTGAATGGTATGAAAGCCTTTTCCTAAAGGGTCTGAGCTAGGATCTAGTAGGGTGCAAACGCGGTGTTGTTGGTAACTTTTTAATAAAGGCCAAGAGACCCCTTTTTCACAAACGGTATCACCAAAAATAATAATTAACACGATTCCTAAGAGAGCAATAACAGCAAAAGGGAGTACAAATTTCCAAGGGAATCCAGCAAATAAGATGACATAAAATCCGGCCGCAAATACTAAAATAGCAGTCCCTAAATCAGGTTGCCTAGCAATCAGGAAAGTTGGAAGCAACAATAAACAAAATGCAACAAAAAAATCCTTTAGTTGGACCACCCCATCTTTTTTATGAAAATACCAAGCCAACATCATTGGCATTGCAATTTTCATAATTTCCGATGGTTGAATCACAATGCCGATATTGAGCCAACGCCGCGCACCTTTTTTGATTAACCCAAAAATAGCGACACCAATTAGAAGTGTGATACCAACGAGATAAACCCAAAAAGATATTTTTTCTAGCCACTTGATGGGAATTCTTGAAGTAATCCACATAATAATTACAGCTGTGAATAAGTTTCTTAACTGCTCAACCCAGCTCACGACAGTTCCAGAACTAGCCGATAAAAATGTGATATTGCCAACCACAATTAAACATAACAAAATAATTCCTAAGCTAGGATCTAATCCTTGCCAAAGGAAACTCATTCGTTGAACTACTGGACGGTTTTCCATCGAGGAACTCCTTCTGGCCAAGCATTCAGCATTAAATAATCTAGTGTTTGTCTTGCAATTGGTGCAGCAGCAGTTGCACCAAAACCTGCATTTTCAACTACTAAAGCAAGCGCATATTTGGGTTTATCTGCTGGAGCGAAGGCCATATAAAGGGCGTGGTCTCTTTTAAACTCAGAAATGGCACTCGCATTGTACTCTTTACCACCAAGGCTAAAAACCTGAGCTGTGCCTGTCTTTCCAGCAACTGGATATTTGATACCTGCAAAAGGCACCCTACCAGTGCCTGATTGATTCACATCCACCATTCCTTCAGTAATAACAGCTAAATTTTCCTTCTTCATATTTAATCTTTTTGTTTCAGAAGGAACCGTAAGAGACTTTTGGTGGGTAATTGGGTCTTCAATCATTTTGACTAAATGCGGCCTCATAACGACACCCTGATTCGCAATGATAGAGGTTGCTTGAGCAAGCTGAAGGATAGTGTAGCTATTAAAACCTTGACCAATACCAATGGAGATCGTGTCACCTTCACCCCAAGCTTGCTTTTTTGGATCGGAATAATATGCTTTTTTCCATTCTTTCGATGGCAGTATTCCCCTAACTTCGCCATTAATATCAATACCTGTTAGTTGACCAAATCCAAGATCCTTCATAAAAGAGCTAATGGCATTAATACCCATATCTCGAGCCAAAATATAGTAATAAGTGTCACAAGAGACAGCGATAGATTTACGCATATTGACATAACCATGACCATTTACAGCATCATCTCTAAAGGTGGTATTGCCAAGTTTAAAATAACCTGGATCATTAATGCCTTGTTCTGGGGTTCTAAACTTTCCTTCTAATGCAGCTAAGGCCATAAATGGTTTAAAGGTTGATCCAGGTGGATAGGTGCCGCGCAATGGACGATTAAATAGAGGTTTTTCTAGAGAGTCGTTGAGCTTTTTCCATAAATCAGCATCAATGCCATCAATAAAAGCGTTTGGGTTATAAGTCGGCATCGAAACAAATGCAAGGACGTCGCCAGTATTCACTTCAATGACAACAGCAGCGCCTCTTCTTTTGGCATAGAGATTCTCCATGAGATACTGTAATTTAATATCTACTGCAAGAGATAGATTGGAGCCAGCAATTGGAGGAGTCGAAGATAAGTTTCGAACCACTCTTCCTCCTGCAGTGATTTCAACTTGGCTATAACCAAGAGTTCCCCTTAATTCTTTCTCATAACTTTGTTCTAGACCAATTTTTCCAACTTGTTGAATACCTTTTATTTTTAATGGGCGTAATTCATCAGTACTCGTTTCATCAGACGTTTCTTCAAGTTCTGCGAGAAGTTTTTCACGATCTTTTTGAGAAACTCTTCCGGTGTATCCGATAAGGTGGGCACCTAACTCTTGATAGGGATATTCACGAAAATATCTCACTTGTATCTCGACGCCTGGAAATGCATATTTTCGAGACATAAATCTCGCCACTTCCTCGTCATTTAAAAAGTTGCGAATTGAAATACTTTCTGTTTTTTTAGCTCCCTGAATAGAGCGATAAAAATTTTGTCTATCTTTATTCGATATTTTAAGAACTGTATTCAACGAGTCGACTAATTCTTCGATCGGTTGATTCACTCCTGCGGGAGTAATCTCTAAAGAATAGGATGGGAAGTTTCTTGCTATCACAATGCCATTACGGTCGATAATAAGGCCTCGTTGTGAGGGGGTTGTGATAATAGCGATGCGGTTACTCTCAGAAGCTGTTGAATATTTTGTATGTTTAACAACCTGGAGCCAAAAAAAACGAAAAAATAGAATAAAAAGACAGAACATCACAAACCATAAGGCGATTCGAATTCTACTTTGAAAGGTTTCTAATGATGAGTACGAGTCTTGTTGACTAGCCATGCGATTACCCCATCAAGTTTGGTGATGGTTGATAAAAGATGCGCGAGTTGACAAAAACCTTTTAATTATTGGCCATAAACAGGTTTCGATGACGCTAGGTATGATCAGGTAAGCGAAGGAAATTTCCTTACCCTGTCCGATAGCCCAAAGCATAGCCAACAATAAAAAATTAGACATTAAAAATATTTGCAACATGACAAATGTTTGACCAAGAAAAGTGCTGTTCAATAAACGACGTTGATCATAAATAATGACAAAACTAGTAATTACATAAACGATGGCATGAACACCTAAATATTGAGATGTTTGAATATCCATCAGAAGACCAAGCAAAAATGCAGATAGTAAATTTATTTTACCGGGGGTTTGTAGAACCCAAAACGCCAAAGCAATTAGAAGAAAATCAGGCACCCAAGGAGAATTACCCCATGGCAGCATGTTCAAAATAAAAGCACCAAACAGAGTTAAGAATGGACCTGAAATAGTGCCTGGTTTAAAGGTGTAAAAAACCATTAGTTCCCTTTTTTCTGACGTTGTCTATTTTTTATAATCTCAGACTCTGTCGGAGTTGGAGCCGTCGTGTTTGGTTGATATAACAAGACACTCAAATATCGATGGTGGTGTAATTTCGCGATCGGTTTACATCCAATGACAGCCCCAGAAGCTTCAGATGAGCGATCTATTTTAGTGATAATTGCCACTGGAATCCCTGCAGGGTACGTACCGTCAATTCCTGAAGTAATTAAATGATCTCCAACATCTAAGTCAGCAAGATTGTTGGCATAACGCAATTCCAAGGGCTCTCCCCGACCAACCCCAAAGAGGACAGTCCTTAAGCCATTGCGCTCTACAAGAACAGGAATTGAAAACTCACGATCTTCTAGTAGCGTAGCTTCAGAAGAGTTCTCAAATACTCTGATAATTTGTCCCATGACACCTGTATCAGATGCAATCGGCATACCTGACTTCACCCCATCGGCACTACCGCGATTAATAATAATTTTTTGTGAGCTAGGGCTCAGTGGACTAAAAACCACTTCAGCCGCTAAAGATTTAAAGTTTAGTTTTTGTTGAAGAGACAACAACTTACGTAGATGAGAGTTTTCGGTTTCTAGTATCTCGGCTTGATTTGCCATAAGCCTGAGACTATTGATTTGTGAAGATTGTTCTTCTAACTGCTTTTTTAAGGAAGATCGTGTCTGAAAATAGTCTAGAGAGAAGTCAGAGAACTTACCAGGCTGAGCAAGTAATTGTTGCAGTGGAAAAAAAATATTATTTCCCACTAATCTTATTTTTTCGGTAGCGTGGAGTTTATAGTCTACAAAAATAAAGACTGAACCTAAAAATAGAAAAAACAACAACTTTAAAAAAGGTGCACCTTGATTAAATAAGGTCGGGGGGCTCCGAAACAATGTACACCTCAGTTGTTATAGTTGATTTACTCTTGAGAGAAAATACTACTCAACTTATCCATTCTTTCTAAAGCCATTCCTGATCCACGAGCTACGCAGGTCAACGGATCATCAGCTACGTGAACGGGCAACCCAGTTTCTTCTAACAATAACCTGTCTAAATCACGAAGCAATGCGCCACCACCGGTGAGCATCATGCCACGCTCTGCTATATCAGATGCTAACTCAGGTGGCGTTTGTTCAAGGGCAGATTTCACAGCAATAACAATTTGATTTAATGGATCGGACAAAGCCTCTAGAATCTCATTGCTTGTAACCGTAAAGCTTCTTGGGATACCTTCAGAAAGATTTCTGCCCTTAACTTCCATTTCGCGAACTTCACTTCCTGGGAAAGCAGAACCAATAGTTTTTTTGATGAGCTCGGCGGTTTGTTCACCAATCAACATGCCATAATTACGGCGGATATAGTTAGTGATAGCGTCATCAAATTTATCACCACCAACACGGACGGACCATTTATAAACCATACCACCAAGTGACATTACACCGACTTCAGTAGTGCCGCCACCAATGTCAATGACCATTGAGCCAGATGCTTCAGTTACGGGCAAGCCTGCACCAATAGCAGCTGCCATTGGCTCTTCAATCAGGAAGACTTGAGATGCCCCAGCTCCCAAAGCTGATTCGCGAATAGCCCTTCTTTCAACTTGGGTTGAGCCACAGGGTACACAAATTATGATTCTTGGACTAGGTTTAAAAAACTTAGTTTCATGAACCATTTTGATAAATTGTTTGAGCATTTGCTCAGTGATCGTGAAATCAGCAATAACACCATCCTTCATTGGGCGAATTGCTTGGATATTTCCAGGAACTCTTCCAAGCATCGCTTTCGCCTCATGACCCACCGCTAAAATGGTTTTTTTGCCGCTAGTACCATCTTGACGAATCGCAACAACAGATGGTTCATCAAGAACAATGCCTCTATCACGCATATAGATAAGAGTATTGGCAGTGCCAAGGTCGATTGCTAAATCGTTAGAAAAGTAACTACGGAAGAGTCCGAACATAAGATATTTGGGAGAATATTAAAATTTACAATATAAACTAGTTTTTAGAAGATAATGTATATGATACTGCAAGCACGTTATGAATATTGAAGAAATTAATCATTTAGCCAAACTCTCAGGTTTGGCATTAGATCCTCACCAGACCAAACAGGTTTCTAAGGAGTTAGAAAACATTTTGAGCTTGGTCGCTGAGTTGCAGTCGGTCGATACAACAGGGGTTGAGCCCCTTTTTCACCCAATTGCAGTGATTGAGTCATTAAGTCAAGGATTAAGGCCGGATGTAGTGTCTGAAGACAATAATCGTACAAAAAATATGTTATCTGCACCTATAAGTCATGAAGGACTCTATTTAGTTCCCAAGGTGATTGAATGAGTTGGCACGAAAAATCACTCTCAGACCTTTCTAGGGCCCTTTTAGCTAAAGAGATATCAAGCGTTGAGCTAACCCAATATTTTTTGGGTCGTATGGCGAAGGCTAAGGGGTTAAATGCTTACCTAGATGTTCAAGAGGACTTTTCCCTTCGAGATGCAAGCCTTGCAGATCAAAAAATTGCAAAGGGAGAGGCTGGCCCTTTGACCGGAATTCCAATAGCTCACAAAGATGTCTTTGTGACCAAGGATTGGAAATCGACAGCAGCTTCTAAAATGCTTGAAAACTATTTAAGTCCTTTTGATGCAAGGGTTGTGGAGCTTCTTGGTGGAAATGGTGCGGGGATGGTTTGTTTGGGTAAAACCAATATGGACGAATTTGCGATGGGTTCCTCCAATGAAAACTCAGCATATGGACCTGCGCTAAATCCTTGGAATACTAATTATGTGTCTGGAGGCTCTTCTGGAGGCTCTGCTGTCGCAGTAGCTGCTGGTTTGGCACCTATCGCAACTGGAACTGACACAGGGGGCTCAATTCGTCAGCCCGCAGCATTTTGTGGGATAACAGGCATTAAGCCCACTTACGGAATCGTATCGAGGTACGGGATGATTGCTTATGCATCTTCCCTTGATCAGGCGGGTCCGATGGGTAAATCTGCCAAGGATTGTGCCCTCATCTTAAATGCGATGGCGGGGCATGATCCTAGGGACTCCACATCATTACACAAGGACAGGGTTGATTATCAAAGCCTCATTGGACAAAATTGGTCTGCTACTAGCGACTTGCCACTTCATGGACTTCGAATTGGTGTTCCAGAGGAGTATTTTTCACAAGGGCTTCAAGAAGAAGTTCGTCACTCTGTCCAAGAGGCTTTAAAAAAACTCGAAGATTTAGGCGCTACTTGTATTTCGGTATCTTTGCCTAAAACAAAACTTTCAATACCGGTTTATTATGTTTTGGCTCCAGCAGAGGCCTCAAGTAATTTGAGTCGATATGATGGTGTGCGTTATGGATATAGAGCTAAAGAGTACAAAGACCTAAATCAAATGTACGAAAGATCCAGATCAGAAGGTCTTGGCCCAGAGGTAAAACGTAGAATTTTGATTGGAACTTATGTTCTATCTCAAGGTTATTACGACGCATATTACCTGCAAGCCCAGAAAATTAGACGAATTATTGCCGAGGATTTTCAAGCGGCATTTACCCAGTGTGATGTTTTGATGGGACCAGTTGCCCCTCAAGCCGCATGGCAAGTTGGGGGAAAATCGCAAGACCCAGTTGAAATGTATTTAGAAGATATTTACACCCTAAGTCCCAACCTTGCGGGCTTACCAGCAATGAGTGTTCCATGTGGAATAAGTAAACAAGGCTTGCCAATCGGCTTGCAAATCATTGGAAATTATTTCTCTGAAGCAAAGATGTTGCAAATTGCAGATCAATATCAACAAAACAGTTCTTGGCATCAGTTAGCCCCACCAAGTTCCGGAGTTCAGATATGACAAGGTCAAATTGGGAAGTTGTGATTGGGCTTGAAACACACGCACAACTAAAAACGAATTCAAAAATATTTAGTGGAGCAAGCATTGCTTTTGGAGCAGAGCCTAATATCCAGGCTTGCCCTGTGGACCTTGCACTTCCGGGCACTTTGCCGGTATTGAACGAAGAAGCAGTTAATCATGCGATTCGTTTTGGTTTAGCCATTGGTTCAAAGATTGCTCCTACCAGTATTTTTGCAAGAAAAAACTATTTTTATCCAGATTTGCCCAAAGGTTATCAAATTAGTCAATTTGAATTACCCGTAGTGATAGGCGGCAAGATACCAATTGAAGTCGACGGTGAAAAAAAAGAAATTCAATTAACAAGAGCTCATTTAGAGGAAGACGCCGGAAAATCTTTACATGACGATTTTGTTGGACTTCATGGTGAAAAGTCCAGTGGCATTGATTTGAATCGGGCTGGAACACCTTTATTAGAAATTGTTACTGATCCCGTGATGCGCAGTGCTGCTGAGGCAGTTGCTTATGCAAAAGAACTACATGCACTCGTTATGTGGATTGGAATTTGTGACGGCAATATGCAAGAAGGCTCATTTCGGTGTGATGCAAACGTCTCGGTAAGACCGGTAGGGCAACAAGAATTTGGCACACGATGTGAGATTAAAAACCTAAATTCTTTTAAGTTCTTGGAAGAAGCAATTCAGTATGAAGTTCAACGGCAGATTGAACTCATTGAAGATGGGGGCGTCGTTAAACAAGAAACTCGTTTATATGATCCTGATCGTCAAGAGACCCGAAGCATGAGAAGTAAAGAGGATGCTCAAGATTATCGTTACTTCCCAGACCCAGACTTATTGCCCCTTCACATTTCAGAGGACATGATTGCAAGGATTCGGGCAACTATGCCAGCTTTGCCGAGTACATTAAGAAATATATGGCAAACTTCTTATGGGTTAAGTGACTATGACGCTGCTTTATTAACACAAAATAAATCAACTGCAGATTACTTCTTTGAGTTACTTACGTTGATAAAAGAGGACTTAGTTAAACCGGCTGTCAACATGATGTCTGGAGACCTTGCCTCAGCATTGAATCGGGATGGAATTGAAGCATCTGAATCGCCGTTACGACCACCCCATCTTGCTCAAATATTGCTCAGAATTCAAGATGGAACCATTTCTAACAAAATTGCAAAAGATATTTTTGCAACACTTTGGGAACGAAGTTCCATAACTGCATTAGCTGTTCAAGGTGAAGTGGATGCTCTCATCGAAGAAAAAGGCTTAAAGCAAATTAGTGATGTGGGGGCGATCGAAAAAATCATTGATCAAGTTCTCTCGGAAAATCACAAATCTGTCGAAGAATATCGAAGTGGAAAGGAAAAAGCGTTTAATTCCTTAGTTGGCCAAATCATGAAAGCATCAAAAGGCAAAGCCAACCCTTCGCAAGTGAATCAAATCTTAAAAGAAAAATTAAGTAGCTAGTTTATTCAACCCAAGTAACTTATTTATCGAGAAATGAAATTCAAATGGATACTGATATCAATCAATCTCAACAAGATCAAGAGCGTTTAGTTGCCGAGTGGCTTTTGTCAACACCCGGATTCTTTGATCGTAATCCAGGCTTATTAGCTGAAATTGAGCTTGCACATTCGCATAGTGGGAAAGCTATTTCGTTGCAAGAAAAGCAAATGGCTTTACTCAGAAATCAAAACCGCGATTTAAATCAGCGTTTATCAGAAATGCTACGTTTTGGCACAGAAAATGATCGAACTCAAACATTAATGGTGGAGTGGTTGGAGGGCTTACTTGTTGCTAAAGATCGAAGCACTACGACTACAAATATTACCTCTGGTCTGAATAAGTTGTTTGATATCGGAAAGGTTGAAATCATTGCTCAAGAACAAGTTTCAGATGAATTAAAGGCTCAACTCACGCAAGCACCTATATGTGGTAGTGTTGTATTGGCAACTCATTTAGTAAGTTCTGATCTTTTGTTGGATGAAGGTAGTATTGTTTTAGTTCAGTTGACTCATCAAAACGATTCATTAGGGGTGTTGATGATGGCTAGTCAAGATAAAGATAAATTTACGCCTCAGATGGGCCTTAGTTATATTCAGCAATTAGCTCAACTTGCTGCCGCAGCGCTATATCGCTCTCAGGATCAGTAATGCAAAATGCAACCACTAGGGAACTCCTTGCGGTTGAACAGTTTATTGATGAGCTTAGGATTGTTAGGCAATTATCGCCACATACTTTAAAAGCTTACCTACAAGATTTAAAAATTCTTTGTAATTATTTATCTGAGCAGCAGTTAGCGTTACATCAAGTGAAGAGTAATCACGCAAGAACATGGGTTTCAAAACTGCACGGCCAAGGGGCTTCACCGCGATCAATCTCTCGACTTCTTTCTGCTTGGAGAACTTTTTTCGATTGGCTAGCAACCAGTAAGACAAATTTACTCATTAATGAGATTAAGGTAAATCCAGTTCAAGACTTGCGTGCGCCGAGAAAAGCCAAGAACTTACCTAAAGCCTTGAGTGTTGAATACGCCATTGTTCTCATGGAAAAAGCACAACAAGAAGCCCAACAACCTTCTTCTGAACAAGAATCTTTTTTGCGTGACCATGCCTTAGTTGAGTTATTTTATTCTTCAGGATTGCGCTTATCTGAAATACTTGGAATTGATAGTTCGATTACTAACGGATACCCCAAAGACTCTCTGGGGTGGATTGCTTGGGATAGTCAAGAGGTACATGTCTTAGGTAAAGGTGGAAAACGTCGAATTGTTCCTATCGGCTCATCAGCAATGCTGGCTCTTCGAACATGGTTTGATGCTTGGATAAAAATAATGGCGCGACAGGATAAGAGTGAAGGCCCCTTCTTCATGAATCAAAAAGCTCAACGATTATCACCAAGAACAGTTCAAAATCGTTTAAAAAATCTTGCTATTCGAGCTGGATTACCTGTTCATGTTCACCCCCACATGTTACGCCATAGTTTTGCAAGTCACGTATTACAGTCTTCGCATGATCTTAGGGCAGTTCAAGAAATGCTCGGACACGCTAGTATTGGTAGTACCCAGATTTATACAGCACTAGATTTTCAACATTTAGCGCAAGCATACGATTTAGCACATCCACGATCAAAGGCAATTAAATAAATATGCAAGCAAGTATCTTTTTAGAGAGCGGTAAAGAGCACTCAGTTCTTCATCAACATCCATGGATTTTTGCCAGCACAGTGGCACGCTATGAAGGAAAAGTCGGAATTGGAACTACGGTCAGTGTCTTTAATGATGCAAAAAAAATGATTGGAAGAGCAGCTTACAGTCCTCAATCACAAATTAGAGCAAGGATGTGGACATGGGACCCAGAGGAGTCTATTGACCATGCTTTTTTCAAAAGAAAAATTGCCGCAGCTCTTGAGCATCGAAAAAAATGGATTAAAAATACGAATGCCATTCGATTAATTTTTGGTGAGGCGGATGGCTTGCCAGGACTTATTGTCGACCAATATGACAAGCTTTTGGTGTGTCAGTTTTTAAGCGCCGGAGCAGACCATTGGAAAGATGTCATTGTTGCGATTTTGGCGCAACAGACTGGGTGTGAATCTATTTATGAACGCTCAGATGCTGCTGTTCGTCAAAGAGAGGGTCTTGAGTCTCAAACAGGTCTTTTGTATGGTGTACAACCAAATACAGAAATTTTGGTTCAAGAAAACGCCATTTCTTATTTGGTTGATCCCTTGCATGGTCATAAAACAGGTTTTTATATTGATCAGCGTGATAACCGTCTTCTCGTTCAAGAGCTATCTAAGCATCGCCGAGTATTAAATATGTTTTGCTACACCGGTGGGTTTTCCTTATCGGCACTCAAGGGTGGTGCTACTGAAGTCATTTCTGTAGATTCCTCAGGGGATGCTTTAGAGGTAGCAAAAAAACAAACAAAATTGAATGGTTTTGATGAAAGTCGCGCTATTTGGCTAGATGAAGATGCTTTTGAGACACTTAAAAATATGCGAATTGGAGAAGAGTTTTTTGATTTAATCATTCTTGACCCTCCCAAATTTGCCCCCTCAGCAGCTCATTTGGGGAAAGCAATACGTGCTTATAAAGAAATTAATCGAACTGCGATGCAAATGCTTAATAAAAGTGGGTTAATGCTCACTTTCTCTTGTTCCGGCGCAATGGATATGGAGACATTTGAAAAAACGATTTTTACGGCCAGCAAAGAGGCAGCTAGCCATCAAAAATCAGGCGAATTTAAATTTCGTGTACTAAAGCGCTTGACATCAGGGCTAGACCACCCTAAATTAACATGTTTCCCTGAGGGCGATTATCTCAAGGGTTTATTATTGGAACGCATTTAAGCGCACTAATCGCTTACACAAAGATTTAGGAAAAAATGGCACTTATACCTGTAACGATTTTGACTGGCTTTTTAGGAAGTGGCAAAACGACCCTTTTAAAACACATCCTGACTGCTGATCATGGAAAGAAAATTGCGGTCATAGAAAATGAGTTTGGCGAAGAAAACATTGACAATGAAATCCTTATTCAAAACAGTAATGAACAAATTGTGCAAATGAGTAATGGCTGTGTTTGTTGCACCATTCGCGGCGATTTAGTCGAGGCATTGAATCAGCTCTGGGAGCAGAAAAAATCTAAACAAATATCATTTGACCGTGTCGTGATAGAAACAACTGGAATTGCCAATCCAGGCCCTGTAGCTCAAACATTTTTCATGGATGATGATGTCGCCGAGCATTATGTTCTAGATGCGGTTGTCACTTTAGTAGATGCCAAGCATGGTGATCAGCAATTGGATGAGCATGAAGAGGCGCAAAATCAAGTAGGTTTTGCAGATCAAATTTTTATCACTAAATGCGATGTTGTGGATGAAAAAATTAGACAGTCTCTAAGAAATCGTATTGTCCACATGAACCCAAAGGCACCAATCAAAGAAATCACACACGGCGTTGTAAACCTGGATGAAGTATTTGATCTGCATGGCTTTAATTTGAATGCAAAATTAGATATAGACCCACATTTTTTAGAACAAGATAATCATGAAGATTGTGGACATGACCATAGTCATGACCACGACCACGGTCATCATCATGCGCATGAACATCATGAGCATCATCATGGCCATACAGATAAAATTCAATCTTTTGTATTTAGAAGTGAAAAACCGTTTGACCATAAAAAGCTAGAAGACTTTTTAGGAGGCATATTATCCGTATTTGGACAAAAATTATTGCGCTATAAAGGTGTTTTATATATTAAAGGTTCAAACCGTAAGGTGGTTTTACAAGGGGTCCATGAGATGATGGGAAGTGATATGGCCGGTCCATGGGGGACAGAGCTTAAGCAAACAAAAATTGTTTTTATTGGTCAGGATTTGCCTAAAGATACTTTAATAATGGGCTTGGAAGGTTGTTTAGTTTAATTTTATTAATAACAATAGAAAACACTAAAGGATGACAAAATGGCTACTTCAATAATAAAAAAAACAGTTAGTAAAAAAACAAATTTAGATACTGAAAAAAATACAAAAGGAAATAAAGCTGATTCTAAAGATCAAGCTAAAAATAAAATGACTACAAAAACAAAAGCGCCCGCTACAGCAAAAGTAATCGAATTAATTCCTGAAGCGCAATTATTGAAAATGTCTGAAAAAGACTATATGAATCCAACACAATTAGAGTTTTTTAAAGATCGGCTACAAAAATTACGTGATGATATTTTAAAAAATGCAGACGCTACTACTGAAAACTTGCGTGAAAACACCCTCGTTCCAGACCCTGCGGATAGGGCAACGATTGAAGAGGAACATGCTCTCGAGTTAAGAACAAGAGATCGTGAAAGAAAGCTGTTGAAGAAAGTAGAACAAGCACTCAGCAGAATCGAATCTGGCGAGTATGGTTGGTGTGAAGAAACTGGTGAAGCAATCGGAATTTCGAGATTGCTTGCTAGACCAACCGCCAATTTGTCTCTTGAAGCCCAAGAAAGGCGTGAGCTGCGCCAAAAATTATTCGGAGATTAAATCACCAAGGCCTAGTAGTCTACTTTTATTCCTAAAATAAAGGTTCTACCAGGTTGTGGCGCGTACATTCTGAGAGTGTCTACGGTGGTTGAGAATCGAATAGTATCGTTCAATAAATTATTAGCTTGTAAATAATACGTAACGAGTATTCGATTGATTGCTTGTGATTTTGATAATCTAAAATCTAATTTGTTATACCCTTCGGTACTAGGTTCGTTGTAAAACGTTGATTTGGCAGTTTTATATTGCCCAAATGCATGAATAAATGAGAGATTTGATTTCCAACCAAATTGGTTGTAATAAATCGCCCCACCCATGCGAGTTGCGGGTTGAAGGGGTAAGTAGCCACCTAGGTCTAAAGTGCCTTCCGAATAATCCCCAAAAATGCGACCAGAAAACCCATCACCATTTAGATTGTATGTAAGTTCAGACTCTATTCCCTTAATAATGGCATTTGCTTGTAAAAATTGACGAACAGGAAAGCCACTATTTTGATCTGTTGTACCTGTATATTGGGTATAAATAAAGTTTGAAATAAAATCTTGATAAAGATTGAGTTTTGCTTGTGTGAGACCTTTATTTTTTCTCCAGCCCATTTCAAAATGATTGGAGTTTTCCTTATTCAGATTGTTGTTGCCTACATCAAAAGTGGCAGTTGCATCATGATTTCCAAACGAATACAACTCATCAACACCGGGAGCCCGTTGAGTAAAGCTATAGCGAATTAATATGGCTTGTGCGACAGAGTAATTCCAGGCAGCCTGCGAAGATAAAGAAATGAGAGAAAACTGATTTGAGCTTGGTAGAGAGCTCAGTGGAGCATTACCACCAGTGGGAATATCAAAATTAGGGTTATCCGTATATGGAATAGATGAATCAGGGCTACGTTTAATCCATTCATATCTTAATGCCTGTTGAACATCAATTTTGCCAAAAGACTTATTTTCCAATGCAAATACAGCAAAATTATTAGATGTTGTAGAGGGTATGATGGCCGCATTGAAGTTAGGGTTTGTTAAATCGGATGCGGAGATTGTGCCACTACCAGCTTGAACACCAAAAGATCCATTCCAGCCGTGATAAGGATGATGAAATAACTCGATGCGACCTTCATAGGACCTGTTGTTGAAGGCAGACTCTGGCCTTTGAGTATTGGAAATCTCTTGATGCTTATAGTTGGTGTAAGTAAATTGAGATTTGAGTTTGGAAATGCCTTCGAATGGATTAGATTCTTCATCGAGTACGGAAAAACGCGTTTGAAATAAGTCAATTTGAGACCCTTCTTGTGAAGGTATGCCATACAGATTTTGGAATTGACTAAAAGAAAACCCCGTAAAACCTGATGCTCTAAAATAACTTGCACCTACCCCAAAATCATTTTGACGAGTAAATGAATATGGTTGAATTTGACCATCAGGTCTTTGATAATCATTCAAATGACGTGAAGTATTATCAATATGTAACGTCCAGTTGCCAATAGAGTCTTCAGCCAATATGCCGGTAGATAGACCTTGTTGGTTCAAGTTATATTGACCAATAAGGCTAGCACTTGGCTCCGCTAAAATACTCGAGGGTATGCGCTGATCAACCACATTGATAAGACCCTGATTTGCGCCTGAGCTATAACGTAGTGATTCGCCACCGCGTAATAATTCTATCGCTTGACTAAACATGACCTCAGAAGCAACCGCATGATCAGGAGAAACGCTCGATACGTCTCCAGAGTTCATGCCATTTTGAAGAGTTGGGGCTCTGGAACCAGACATCCCCCTGATAATTGGTCGGTTCGAACTTTGACCAAAAGATGAGCTACTCAATCCAAGCTGATCATTTAAAGAGTCAGCAATATTGGCCGAGAATTTATTTTGGATCTCCCTTTGACCAATATTTAGTTCAGAGTTATTGGATAACCGGGTAGATCCTTCAACAGTTAATGTCGGTATATCTGCTACTCGAATCGATTGTTCTTGAGCAAAGATTAAGTGACTATAAAAAAAACATGAACTTAAAAAAAATATATGAAAAAAACAAATGTGATGTTTACCCATAACGCCCTCAAAAATTAATTAAAAAAGAATTAATTTGAGGTCGGTGGAGCTCTCGAGTGATAAGAGAAAGTCTTGGAAAAACAGTTAGATTGATAACTTGATAGATTTATTCCAAAGTTAAGGGATAACAGTCCTATTTGAAATAAAAGGCTTGAAAATCCATAACCTAAAACAGCATGATCCCAAGAAGCACATTGATGTTTATTTTCTTGGTGGGTAAAAAAGTCAGACCCCTCATAAGAATCATTCAGAGTATTGGATTGGCTGGTTGATAAAAGCGGTGAGTTATTTGTGAATAAATGTGCAATTCGATGCTGATAACCCATGAACTGCACGAACAAAATACTTGCTAGGATAACTTTGCACCAAGCAGAAAGAAATTTTGATTTGGGATTATTAAAGTAAAACATGTACGTAATGTATCATTTTTTAAAATAATAGGTTAAAAGATTCAATACAGGGTAGATGTTTCAAATTAGAAATATATGTGTTGAATTAGAAGAGTATATTTATAGTATTGCTATATTTATAGTATTGCTAAAAATTCGTATTTACTTAACTTTAACTTATCATTTTAATTATTTCTTTTAAAAATTATGGAACATAAAGACCTCGCACT
Source organism: Burkholderiaceae bacterium (assembly GCA_947448695.1). Classification (GTDB taxonomy): domain Bacteria; phylum Pseudomonadota; class Gammaproteobacteria; order Burkholderiales; family Burkholderiaceae; genus Polynucleobacter. Next base: position 1,221 of record CANFOL010000032.1, on the reverse strand, counting down.
AAGCGATATCGCACCTACCCTCAAAGCAGAAATTCTTGCTGAGGCCCTTCCGTATATTCGTCAATATCATGGCAAAACCATTGTGATTAAATACGGTGGTAATGCAATGACGGAAGAGCGTCTTAAAGAAGGTTTTGCTCGAGATGTGATTTTGCTCAAGTTGGTTGGAATGAACCCGGTGGTTGTGCATGGTGGTGGCCCACAAATTGATGATGCCTTAAAGAAAATCGGCAAGGCAGGAACCTTTATCCAAGGTATGCGCGTGACAGACGACGAAACAATGGAAGTTGTTGAGTGGGTTCTTGGCGGAGAAGTACAGCAAGATATCGTGATGATGATTAATCAATTCGGTGGTCAAGCAGTTGGCCTTACTGGTAAAGACGGCGGCTTGATTAAGGCCAGAAAATTGATGATGCCAGATAAAGATGATCCAACGAAGTCTATTGATATCGGTTTTGTCGGTGAAATTAGTTCAATTAATCCAGCAGTAGTGAAGGCTTTACAAGACGATGCTTTTATTCCGGTCATTTCACCGATAGGTTTTGGTGAGGATGGAAGGGCTTACAATATAAATGCAGATTTAGTTGCTGGAAAAATGGCTGAGATTTTGCATGCAGAAAAATTAGTGATGATGACCAATATTCCTGGCGTGATGAATAGTCAAGGTGAGTTATTGACCGATTTAAGTGCAAAAGAAATCGATGCCTTGTTTGCAGATGGTACGATATCAGGTGGGATGTTACCGAAAATCTCTTCAGCACTTGATGCGGCGAGAAGTGGGGTAAATTCAGTACATATAATAGATGGCAGAATAGAACATTCTCTATTATTAGAAATTTTGACAGAACAAGCTTTTGGAACGATGATTCGATCACAATAAATGAGTAGCCAAGACGCAGTAAATCCGGAGACAAACGGTACTCCAACACCAGAAGATGCAAAGGGTCGTAAGCGTCCTAAGCCGGGGGAGCGTCGTGTTCAGATTTTGCAAGCTTTAGCTGAAATGCTAGAAAACCCTCAGGGTGAGAGAGTTACAACCGCAGCTTTAGCGGCTAAAATTCAAGTATCAGAAGCGGCACTTTACCGACATTTTGCAAGTAAAGCACAAATGTTTGATGGTTTAATTGCTTTTATTGAACAGACCATTTTTGGACTCATCAATCAAATCATCGCCAAAGAAGAAAGCGGCAGAACTCAGATACAAGAAATCGCGATGATGTT
>CANFOL010000031.1 GCA_947448695.1 Burkholderiaceae bacterium | reverse complement strand
GCTGCTTTTACAACTTTTTGCCAAGTATTTAATTCTTTATTGATTAAATTTTTTAATTCCTCAGGAGAGCTGCCGATTGGCCTCGCTCCAGCCTTGATTAAACTCGCACGATTTTCAGGTTTTGCAAGAGCTTTAACGAAAGCTTCATTCAATCTTTTAATCACAATATCAGGTGTGCCAGCAGGAACCACAATGCCAATCCAATCTGACATATCGAAGTCTTTTACTCCGGATTGATCAACGGTTGGTACTTCAGGCAAACTCTCATCACGATCTAAAGTAGTTACTGCTAAAGGAATTAAGCGGTTCGAACGTATTTGTTGAATAGCGGATGGAACGGCTGCAAACTGCAGTTGGGTAACATTGCCTAAAATTGCAGCAGTGGCCTCACCACCGCTTTTGTAGGGGATGTGCGTTAATTTTGTACCGGTAGAGAACTCAAACAAGGCGCCAGCCAAATGCGGTGCACTTGCATTACCAGCTGATCCATAATTGATAGTCTCTGGATTCTTTTTCGCATACTCAATTAATTCCTTGATACTTCGAACTGGAAATTGGGGATTCACAATGACCACAAGAGGAACTTTTCCGACCAGACATACTGGAGATAAATCTTTTTGCGTATCAAAAGGCATTTTGCTGATGACAAATGGGTTCGCCCCAAATGCCGTATTAGCAACACCTAACGTGTAACCATCAGGTTTGGATTTCGCAACAAGATCCATACCAATGGTTGCACCACCACCTGGACGATTTTCAACAATCACGCTTTGTCCCAACTCTTCAGAAAGAGAGGGAGCTAATAGACGCATGACGACATCATTGGACCCACCCGGAGCAAAGGGTACGATAATTTTTATGGGTTTATTTGGAAAGTCATTGGCATTGACACACCAAGAGCCAATAGTCAATACGATAGAAGAAAGGCAAAGCACAAGACCACGTATGAAATGACTCATTATTGTCTCCTTATTTTCCTTATAGATTAACATATAACAAATATGCAATTTATTTTTTGTTTTGTCATATAAAAAATAAGTTATGCTGATATAAATATAAAAAAATAAGGAGATACGATGCCAAAAATGAATGGTGGAGAAGTCATTGCTGAGTATTTGGTGAAGCAAAAAGTCCCATATATCTTTGGTATTTGTGGACACGGTAACGTCGGTATTTTAGATGCTTTATATCATCTCAAAGATCAAATAACTTTAATTTCACCGCGGCATGAGCAATGCGCTGGTCATATGGCTGATGCTTATTTTCGGGTCAAGCATGAACCTGTTGCAACCCTAACATCTACTGGTCCTGGTTCCGCTAATTTAGTGATGTCATTAGCTACAGCCTTATCTGATTCTTCTGCGTTTTTAGCTATCACTGCGAATGTTCCTACCTCACAAGCAAATCGAGCACCTTTCCAGGAGTTATACGCACATAACCAGGCAGATTTTGCGCAGGTTATGCGCCCAGTTGTGAAGCGTACTTTTCAGCCCTCGCGTGTGGATATGTTGCCGCTCGCAATGCGACAGTCCTTTGATACTATGTTAACCGGCAGACCAGGTCCTGTGAATATTGATGTTCCCTATAATGTTTTTCAAGAATCTGATGAAGTTGAATTACAAGCCCCTGGACATCGCCTAGGTGATCATCGTCCTGGTGCAAATTCAGTAGATATTGCAGCAGCAGTTCAGTTAATTAAAGCTTCTAGCAGGCCCGTATTGTTTATTGGTCAAGGTGTGAGTTTGTCCGAAGCTAGTCCTGAGATTACCGAGTTATCTCACTCATTTGGCATACCGGTGATTACATCACCTAATGGTATGGGTTGCGTACCCATGGATGATCCACTAACACTTGGATTCATTGGCCGAAATGGGGCATATCCTGCTAATCAGGCTGGACGTCATGCAGACTTAGTCATCTGTATTGGTACTCGCTTTGATGATCGATCATCATCATCTTGGCATCCCGGTTATTCTTGGAATTTTCCATCCACAAAGCTCATTCAAGTGGATATAGATCCAGCGGAATTAGGGCGTAATTACCCCCCAACGTTAGGCGTAATTGCTGATGCTAAAGTCTTTACACGTCAAATCCTACAAGGGCTTGCAAATGAGACCCAAATAAAGGCTGATACTTATGCAGCGTGGCATGGGGAAATATCTGTTTGGCAACAGGAATGGAACCAATTCATGAATCCCAATTTCTCTAAAATTGAGACGCCTATTCGCCCTGAATATATTGTGGCTAGCATCAATGATGTAGCGCCTGATGATTTAATTTTATTATTAGATTCAGGAGTTCATCATAATTGGTTTATGCAGTTTTGGAAACCAAAAAGACCACAAAGTATGCTAAATAGTTGGGGATATTCCTCTATGGGGTTTGGGGTTTGTGGTGTTTTAGGTGCTCAGCTTGCCGCCCCGGAGAGAACTTGTATTGCAGTAGTTGGTGATGGTGGATTTATGATGGCACCACATGTTGTCGCAACTGCAGTTGAATATAATCTGCCGTGTATATGGGTTGTTTGGAATAATTTTGCATGGTCAGCCATTCGAGATATTCAGATTGGCATGTTTGAAGGTCGTGAAATCGGAACCGCTTTTTATAAAGGTACTCAAGGCCCTGGTGGAGAAAAATATAATCCTGATTTTGCGATGTGGGCGAAAGCATGCGGAGCCGATGGTTACACGGTAACAAGAAGTGAGGATTTTCGAGGTGTATTAGCACAAGCCATCCAAAATAAAAGGCCAACAGTGATTGATATCCATGTGAGTGCGGATATCAAGCCCCCATCCACTGGAACTTGGCAATTACCTCCAATTCCCTATAGAGAGCCCGTATTTGGAAAACCTTGGCAACCAAACTAATGGAGTAATTGATGAAAAAAACAAAACCACGTAAGGCAGTTGTTCGTCATTTATCAGAAATACCTTGGATCCAATATCCAGGACATTTCGACCGAGCGTTATCAAAAGAAATTGTTTCACCTAATACAACAGATAGTAAGATTTTTGACTATCGGATTTCCACATATCAGCCTGGAGCTTATGTAGAAAGTCATGTTCATCAAGTTCAAGAACAGATCTATCACTTTTTAAGTGGTGAGGGGATCTTGATTCTAGATGATCAAAAATACATCATGCGTGAACATGATGTGGCTTATATACCGCCAGGTGTTGTTCATGAGTTACACAACACCGGTTTAGAAAGCCTAGTCTTTTTGGTGATTACAAGTCCATTTAAAGATGAATAAGAAATCTGACATTACTGATATATCGGAATTCAATAAAACCATCAAAGAAAGATTGGTTATATATTTAAATTTGAGAAATATTTCTCTTCATTTCAAAACATAATGTGAAAGTAAATTTGATCAATGATTAACTACAAAGAAATATTGAGCCGTTTAGGTTGTTTAATGTTCATTTTATTTGTTCTTAGTGGACAGGCTAATGCGCAATCTTCCATAGGAGATTATCCTTCTCGACCTGTCAAAATAGTAGTGCCTTTAGGAGCAGGGGGAGGGACAGATATTTTTGCAAGGAATATTGCGCAAAAACTATCTGAACGTTTAGGTAAACAATTTATTGTTGAAAATCGCCCTGGTGCAGGAAGTACAATTGGAACACTCGCTGTAGCCAAATCACCGAATGATGGTTATACGCTTTTATTATCCGCAATTGGCACCTATGCGAGTGCAATGGCATATGATCAAAAATTAAATTACGGAAATATGCGCAATGATTTCGCACCAATTTCACTTTTAGGAAACTCTACTTTAGTAGTAGTAGTAAATCCCAATATTGGTGTAAAGAATATAAAAGAATTGATCACATTAGCTAAAAACAAACCTGGCTTACTTAATTTTGGATCCTCGGGTACTGGGGGATTAAGTCATCTTAGTGGAGAAATGTTTAAACAAATGTCCGAAGTTAATATGACACATGTTCCATACAAAGGAACTGCGCAAATTGTACCTGCATTAATTAGTGGAGAGATTTCATTAACGTTTGACACACCGCCTGCATATTTAGCCTTTGTTAAAGAAAACAGATTAAAAGCGATTGCAGTTGGTGGCACAAAACGTTCTGCTTTTTTACCTGATGTACCCACAATCATGGAATCTGGTTTGCCTAATTATGATTCTGTAGCTTCATATGGATTATTTGCACCAGCCGGTACACCTAAAGAAATTATTAATTTACTTAACCGTGAGGTTAATCAAATCTTACTATTATCAGAATTAAAAGATAATTTAGTTCCCCAAGGTATAGAGCCCGCTGGAAGTTCCCCAGAGGTACTTTCGCAGTTTACTGATGCAGAAATTGCAAAATGGATGAGGGTTGTAAAGCTTGGCGGGATAAAATCAGATTAGTCGTTTTTAAATATGTTTTGATCATAAAATTAATTAAATAATAAGGAGAAAAGATGCCGCAAGTCATGACAGTTAGAGGGCCAGTATCCCCTGAGGATTTAGGTATTACTATGTGCCACGTGCATGTTTTATCTGAATTAAAGGTTTCGGAGCAGTCAAAGCCACCATCTACGATGACTCCTGAGGAATTAGAGCTATTAAATAAGCCTGTAACAATGGATATGCTGGGTCAAATTAGAAGACATGCTAATCATGTATGCGCTATTGATAACAATCTTTTAGGTGATATAGATTTAGCTGTTGCAGAATTAAAAGCATATCGTAGAAAAGGTGGCTCAAGTATTGTTGAAACCAGTGTTGTTGGTTTGAAGAGAGATCCTGTGGGATTGGCTAAAATTGCTGAACAAACGGGAGTCAATATTATTTGTGGTACAGGTTGGTATATTAGTGGTTCTCAGCCTAATGATCTAGATGAAAAAAGCGTTGACGACTTATCAAAAATCATGATTAAAGAGTTAACTGAGGGTATTGATGATTTAGGAATTAAGGCGGGTTTTATAAAGTCAGGTCTGAGTGGGCCAACACCTGATATTCCATTTCAAGGTGCTGAAGAAAAAGTGCTTCGAGCAGGTGGAAGAACACAAGCGGCACTAGGTACATCGATGACAATGCATCCATGCCATCATTATGGTCGAGCTAGGCATCTACACCTTTACCTAGATATTTTAAAGGAAGAGGGTGCAAATTTAGAGAAAATATACATGAGTCATATGGAGTTTTGGCACGATGACATTGACTATCAAAAATCACTTTTAGATCGAGGTATAACCTTATCTTACGACCAATTCGGCTGTGAAGAGTACACTCGTCCTGGTTGGAATAAAGCTCCTGATTCAGCTAGGGTTCATGCAGTAGGTACGCTCGTAAAAGAGGGGTATGTGAATCAAATTGTTTTATCGAATGAGGTGGTGAGTAAGTTTCGATTAACCAAGTTTGGCGGTCTAGGATACTCTCATCTTCTTGAAAATATTGTCCCTGACCTGAAGTACTATGGTGTCACTGATGAACAAATTCATACAATGCTTGTAGAAAATCCTAAAAAATTATTACCTTTTTAGTTATTTTTTAACTCAATAGTTATTGATAGTATTAGAAGGTTCCTTTTTTATATAAAAAGAACTTTATTTTCTACTATGAAATTAGATTAAATATTATAAAAACATATTTGGAGACCAAAATGCAACACAAAAATATAGGGGTAGCTGTTATAGGGTCAGGTAGGATTGGTTCGTTGAGAGCACGCCTTGCAGCGAAGCATCCATCGGTCAATTTTTTAGCAGTTTCAGATGCAAACATAGAAAATGCTAAAAAGTTAGCTAATCTTTCGGGAGCGGATTTTTACTCAACCAATAATGATGAAGTCATTGCAAGACCCGAGGTGACTGCTGTTTTTGTATCCACACCTGAAGGGGAGCATGTTGCGCCCATTTGTAAAGCTTTGCAATTAGGTAAGCCAGTATTAGTTGAAAAGCCGATTTCTTTAACTTTGGAAGACGCAGATAAGATTTTGGAGGTGTTACATCAAACTGGCGGTGATTTAAAAATTGGTTATAGTCGTCGCTATAAAGAATGTTTCTTAAGAGCCAAAGAACAAATGTTACAAGGAAGGCTTGGAAAGATTATTGGCGGTACTACAAGAGTATATAACTCCAGAGCTCAAGCATTCAATATTCTAGAACGAGATCTACATGCAACACCAGTATTAGATATTCTGACTTACTATGTAGATTTAATGTGTTGGTTCCTAGAGGGTGATAAACCGGTTGAGGTAGTCGCTAGAGGTAATAAAGAAATCTTCAAAGGATATGAAGCTGATGATGTGACATGGGCAATTATTACTTTTGCATCAGGCGCAGTCATTAATTTTGGAGTAAGTTATGCCTTGCCCACGCATTATCCAACCTTGGGTCAATCTGACCGTGTTGAGTTACTTGGTAAAGATGGGGTGATGATTATTGATGATGATCATCATGATCATATTCTCTATTCAGAAAAGGGTATTCCACATGCCTATATGCCAAATCATCAAGTCAATATGGCATTTTTAGGAAGTAATACCGGGGGAGATTGGGCTGTAGGTAATTATTGGGGCCCATTAGGTAATGAAACAAGGGCTTGGTTAGACTATTTAGCAACTGGCGCTCCAACTGTTCATACTACCCCTGAGCAAGGGCGCATTACTTTAGAAACCACGATTGCGATTGTTCGAGCGGTTGAGACGGGGCAGTCGATTCGTTTGCCGTTAACTGAGTAACTCTTTAAGGAAGAGCTTCGATCTGATTTGATAGTTTTTTATTCAGGATATATTCCCGAGCTACAACAGATTGAAACTCTTCTGAATTAGTCGTTACAAGTTGTAATCCTTGATCTTTAAAAGTCTTTTTTACTTCAGAGTCATTGCTTATTTTTTGAATTTCTAAAATGGTTTTTTGTACAATGGCAGACGGTGTTTTGGCGGGTAAGAATAAGCCATACCAAGTAACATAGTTAAAGCCCGTAACTCCTGCTTCATCAATTGTTGGAGTGGTTGGCATCTCACTCCATCGCGATGTAGAAGTAATACCAAGAGGTTTGAGTTGCTTTGATTTGACATGTGTCAAAGCTGCTGTGGCTGGTATGAAGCATATTTCAATATGACCTGCTATGCAATCAACAATCGCCTGTCCACCACCTTTGTAGGGGACATGATCAATTCGTATGCCTGCCATTAGATTAAAATTTTCAGCCGCAAATTGGGTAAAACTTCCCTTACCACCTGAGCCATATCGAAGTTTTCCAGGGTTCGCTTTTGCAAAATTAATTAATTCTTGAACAGAGTTAAAAGGTACGTTTGGGTTTACAACTAGAACATGCCCCACGCTCCAAGCAATTAAAGATACAGGTATAAAGTCCTTGATTGGGTCATATGATTTATCTTTCGTTAAACTTGGAATTGTTGTATGAGCTGAGGAGGTCATCAGGAGGGTATAGCCATCGGGAGGAGCTTTGGCTACAAAATTAGTTCCTATTAATCCACCAGCACCTCCAATATGTTCAACGATATAGTTTTGACCCAAAGATGAAGAAAGTTTTTGAGCTATTAATCTTCCAGCAGTATCGATACCACCGCCAGCAACATACGGTATGACAATTTTTACAGGTTTAGACGGATACTCTTGAGCAAATGAAAATAAAGGTACTAAAGTAATCAAATAACAAAGTAGTCTAAAGCGTTTCATGACCAGAATGTCCTATCTAATCTTTTAGAGGCGTTTCAAGGTTAAATGTTTTTTATTGAGCAGCGTACCCACCGTCTACCAAAATATCTGAACCTGTTACAAATGCAGATGCATCGCTGGCAAGATATACAGCTGCAAGCGCAATTTCTTCTGGTTGTGCAAGACGGCCTAATAAATGCATAGGGCCTAAAGCCTCCCTTGCTTTTTCCATGGTGCCAAAACGTAGCGTCATACGTTCTGTTTCTACAGCGCCTGGAGATATTGTATTTGTTCGAATTTGATCTGCAGCATGATCAATTGCCATCGCACGAGCTAAATTAAGGAGTCCACCTTTAATCGCACAATAGACGGCACGATTTGCAGTACCAACTCTACCCAATTGAGAAGCAATATGAATAATAGATCCTGATTTTGCAGCAATCATGTGCGGAATAGTAGCCTTGCTCATTAGAAAAGCACCGGTCAAATTAACGGAAATAGCCTTATTCCAATCGGCGAGGGAATAGTCAGCAACACTACCACTAGGATCTTTTGCAGCAGCACCATTCATGAGGACATGAATCGAATTGCCATAAGTCTTAGCAACTGTTGCAACAGCTTCTTTTGTCGCTGGTTCATCACTGACGTCGACATAAACTCCAACAGCTTGACCACCCATACTGGTTATTTCAGCGGCAGTACGTTTGGCATTTTCTTCAAGAAAATCTAAACATCCAACTTGTGCACCAGCTTGCGCAAAGGCAATAGAAATTGCGCGACCAATTCCTTGGCCGGCTCCAGTGACAATTGCAACCTTTCCTTTTAAGGAATATTTTTCAAGTATATTTTCCATGCGAGTCTCCTATTTTTAATTACTGCCTAGATATGCTTCTTTTATTTTTGGATCGTTAATAAGTTCACTACTGTTTCCTGAGGTTAATATTTTCCCAGTTTGTAAAACATAAGCTCTAGCTGCCGTTGAAAGGGCGTAATGGGCATTTTGCTCTACAAGAAGAACGCTGGTATTAGCAGCATTAATCTCTCGAATAGTTCGAAAAATATCTTGGACAATAATCGGTGCTAGACCCAAAGAGGGTTCATCTAAACAAAGTAATTTTGGTTCAGACATCAAGGCGCGACAAATGACGAGCATTTGTTGTTCACCACCAGATAAAGTACCTGCATTTTGTTTAGAGCGTTCTTTTAAGCGAGGAAACATTGAATACATTTTCTCAATTAGAGTATTCATTTTCGGACGATTATTACGGTGACAGTAACCACCCATTTCTAGATTTTCATGCACCGTTAAGAAAGGAAAAACATGACGACCTTCAGGGACGAGAGCAATACCTAACTGATTTCTTTCGAAAGAGGGCATATTTGTAATATCAACCCCCTCAAATAAAATCTTTCCTTTACGGGGATACATGGCGCCTGCAATAGCACGCATAGTAGTACTTTTACCAGCACCATTGGAGCCAATTAAAGTCACAATTTCATTTTTTTTCACTGTAAAGTTGATGCCAGTACAAGCAGCGACATCACCATAAGCAATTTCTAGGTCAATAGCTTCAAGAAGAAAACTCATTGTTGAACTCCATCTGCACCAAGATAGGCTGCGATCACTTTTGGATTTGATTGAACTTCGTTGGGTTTGCCATCAAATAAATATTCACCATGGTCCATCACAAATATTTCATCGGCAACATTCATTACAAGTTTCATATTGTGCTCAACGAGAACAATTGTCATTCCTTGATTTTGTAGATCCTTTAAACGCCCCATTAAAAATTGCACCTCAGTATCATTCAGGCCTGCTGCGGGTTCATCGAGCATAAATAATTTTGGCCGAGTAGCCAAAGACCTAGCAATCTCAAGTAAGCGTTGTGTGCCGTAAGGAAGTGATCCAGCGCGATCATTTGCTTTATCTGAAAGACCGAGAAATTCTAGTAAAGCCATGGCTTCATTTTGACAATCACTTCTGTTTTTCCTAAATGCTCCTGCGGGAATTAAATATTGCCAAGCAGGTATTTGATGATGAATATGAAAACCTGCAATAACATTTTCTAAAACAGATAATTGTTTAAACAGACGAATCTTTTGAAACGTTCTTGCCATACCAAGATGGACACGTTGATGCAGTTTTAGATCAGTTACATCAGCTTGATTGTATGTAACTTTTCCGTGTGTTGGAAAATAAGTACCAGATAGCAAATTAAGTGTTGTTGATTTTCCAGCGCCATTCGGCCCGATAATGGTTTGAATGGCATTCTTAGGTATTTTTAGATTAATGCCATCAACTGCCTTAACCCCACCGAAGTATTTACAGAGGCCTTGAACTTCTAAAATAGTATTCGACATAGATTCAATGATTATTTGTTAGTTTTAATGAATTTTGATTTAAGAGTTTGAAGTGCCTGTAGTATTCCGCCTGGCATAAATAACACGACAAGTGTAAGAGAGATACCGTAGACCAAAAGTCTTGCATCTCCGATGCTACGGAGAAGTTCAGGTAATAAAGTTAAAACAATTGCCCCAATCACTGGACCAATCATCGTACCTAAACCACCAACAATTACCATTGCAAGATAGGTAAACGATTCTGAAACAAGAAAGGCATCGGGGACGAGGGTTCCAACGAAGCTTGGATAAAACGAGCCTGCTAGACCAGCAATCATAGCGCCAATACCAAAGGAAAAAATTTTCCAAAGTTTGGTATTGATTCCTAAAGAGGCTGCAGAAACTTCATCTTCACGGATAGCTCGTAGCGTATCTCCAATGGGGGAGCGTAAAATATTACCCAAAATAATGTAGGTAATTAAGGCCACAAATGAGATTAAATAAAATAAATTAACCTGGTTACTAAATTTAATTTCATTTCCTAAGATATTCATAGGAGGAGGTGGAGGAATACCATAAATACCTAATGGCCCAGAAGTCATCGTATCCCAGTTTAAAAGAATTTGATGCAAAATAATGGCAAAAGCCATTGATGCAATGGCTAGGTAATGGCCTTTTAAACGCGTTGCAAAAAAAGCCAATAAGACCCCCACAATACCAGCCAAAAGAGAGCTTGTCGCAACTGCGACCCAAAAACTAAAACCAGCCTTTTTTATGAGTAGAGTAGTTGCGTAAGCACCAACACCATAAAAACCAGAATGGCCAAGGTGGAGTTGTCCTGTGTAACCTAGAATTAGGTTCAATGAGATTGCCAACATGATATTTAAAGCAATCGTGATGAGTACGCTTCTCCAATAGGCTGAACCATCAATTAAGGTTGGCAAAGCAAGAATCACGAAAACAGTTAGGGCGTAAAATACCCAACTTGGAATTTTCTTTGAGTTGAGTATTAGCTTAGACATTTTCTTCTTTCTTTTCGGCGATAAGACCCGTTGGTTTGACTAGTAGCATCACGAGTAATAGGGCGAACACAACCAAATCAATGACCCCTGAACCGAGGTATTGAGTAGTAAATGCTTCAATCAGCCCTACGAGAAGTCCTGCAATAATCGTCCCTGCCATATTTCCAAAGCCACCGATGATCACAATAGCGAAAGCTTTCACAATCACCGAAGCACCAGCAAAAGGAGTAAGAACAAGAACAGGTCCTAACATGGCGCCTGCCATTCCGGCCATTGCTGAAGCAATCACAATCGTCAGCATGATTAAAAATGTTTGGTTAATTCCCATCAGGCCCGCAGTTTCACGATCTTGTGAAATGGCTCTGAGTGCCTTTCCAGTAAAGGTATATTTCATAAAGAAATAAAGCGCTGCAATCGCACTTGATGCGACAACAACGACTAATAAACTTTGTGTGGTGAAGAAAATTTTTCCAAAACGAATCGTTTCATCATAAGGACTATTAAATTGAAATGGAACTGGACCAAAAAGGACCAAAGCACCATTTTCTAAGAGTACTGAAACACCAATAGTTGCAATCAAGGGTCGAAGTTCATCGCCTCGATTTCGAAGAGGGGCGAAAATGGTTAAATTGACGATATACCCTAAAATCCCACCAGCAATAAACGCAATGACGATACTTAATAAATAGCCACCACCATACCATTGAACAAAAAAGTAGGCTGCAAAACCACCGAGAGTTACAAAGTCTGCATGAGCAAAATTGATTTGATTCATGACCCCATAAATCAAGGTTAAGCCAAGTGCAACCATGACGTATAAGCAGCCCATCACGATACCGTTGATTGCCTGTTGGGCAAACAAGTTCAGAAAATCAGACATAAAAATCCTAAATGTTGAAAACTAGTATTGAAAAGTCCACTTCAAAAGTAAAGTGGACTTTTTATTTGCTAAACCTTAAATTACCAATTAAGTGTTTTCCAACTTAAATCAGGATTAGTTTCAACATAGTGGATCACAGATAAGTTTTGATTTTGACCGTTAGGACCAAAAGTAATTTTGCCTGTAGTTACTTCAACATCTTTCATTTTCGTGAATTCAGTACGAATGGATTCAGCATCTTTCGCGCCTCTTTTCACTGCTTCAGCGATGATTAAGATTTGATCATAGGCATGCGCATTAATATGAGTTGGTACTGTATCCGCGCCATATTTAGCTTTAAAGTTTTTAACAAAATTTTGCACTACTGGACGTTGCTCATTTGGATCAAATTGTGAAATTCTTGTATAGCCAATAGCTGCTTTACCAGCTTTTTGATCGTAGCCCCAAGGTACCCAAATCGTACCAATCATTACAGCTTTACCACCACCGCCTTTAGTAACACCAGCTTGGGCTAAGGCTTGAGCGAGTTTGACGGTTTGACCTTCGAGTGCAGACACCAACAAGACATCAACATTACCCATCGATGCGACACGAGTAGCAATCGAAGTAAAGTCACTTACATCATTAGCAAAGTCAATTTTGCCTAATATCTTGCCACCATTGGCTACAAAGGTTTTCTCGAAGTTGTCGGAAATGTCAATTCCAGCATTTGTTTTTACATTTAAAAGAATTGCATTTTTAGCATTCATTTTCTTAACAGCATTGGTAGCAAGACTATCTGTTTGTTGTTGAGCGCTTGGGAAAATTCGAAAAGCGTATTTAAATCCAGAATCAGTAAATTTATTCGTTGCTGAGCCAGCATTGAGCAATGGAACTTTTGCTTCCTCCAGTACGGACATCGCTGCCAGAGTAGCATCTGAGCACTCCTCGCCAATTACGACATGAGGTTTAAATGTCTCGAGCATTCTTTTCGCAACATTGGTAGCCGGCAAAGGAGCGCATTGGGAGTCGCCATATTCAATTGCTAATTTATAGCCATTGACACCGTTTTTATTAATTTCTTCTAAGGCAAGATCAGCACCTTGTTTTCCCATTACACCAAAGTAAGATCCTGCTCCAGATGCAGGTAATAAGGCACCAACGCGTATAACTTTTTCTTGTGCATGGCTTGCAAATGACATTGCTAAAAGGGTTGATCCTAAAGCAAGAACCTTCAAGTTGCGTAATAGCGCATTTTTTTGAGAAGGAAAGCGTAAATAATTAATCATATTGTCTCCAAGTTTTTTAATAAGATGTTGTAGAAAGTACTTTAGTCGAAATTAATAATATTAACAAGTAGGTGTAATATTCTTATCTTACAGAAAAATAAATTGAGACAATGGCAATATTGATTACTGGTGGTGCAGGATTCATAGGCTTAAACCTCATTGAAGAGCTATCAAGCCTAGGGGAAACCCTAATTATTTTAAGTCCGAGTGATTTACCCTCAACATTTAAACAAGCTTTTGCACACAAAAAAATCTCCTATGAATATGTTCATGGGAGAGTGAATCATGAGTCAGATCTAGAGCAACTTTTTCGTGAGTATAAAGTTTCTAAAATTATTCATGCTGCCGCCATTACTGCCGATCAAGAACGTGAACTAAAGCACACCAAAGAAATTTTAGAGACCAATTTAATGGGTTCGGTCAATCTTTTTGAATTTGCCTTGCGCTACTCTGTCGGTCAATTGATTCAATTAAGTTCGGGCTCGATTTTTGGAAATGTTGGGACACATGATCCCTTGATTGATGAAGTAACAAGTCCAGTCCTTCCCGAGACGGTTTATGGTATTAGTAAGTTGGCAGCAGAGCGACTAGCGATTCGGTATCGCAGAACAAGGGGCTTGAATGTCACGACGGTTCGTTTAGGCCTTGGATATGGAAGGTGGGAGTATGATACAGGTCACCGAGATACTTTGAGCTTGCCTCTACAGACTTATTGGAGCGCAATCCGAGGCGAGAGCATCGTTCTTTATGAAGGTGGGGGTACTGACTATATTTACGGCACGGATATTGCAAAAGGTTTAGCTATAATGCTCACTAAGGGACATTCGCCAGAGCCCTTGTATCATCTTGCGACTGGTCAAACTTGGTCATTAGAGTTTTGGTTACGCAATTTACAAAGGCTTTATCCAGCGTTTCAATATCGCTTTACCAAAAATATGGATGAATGCACCATTGGGCAGAATGGTCCACTACCTAGGTCACCGATGAGTATCCAGCGCATTCAAAAAGATTTTTCATTTCAAGCAGATTATTTGGGGCAAAAGGCATTTGATGACTTTATTAGCCATCAAGAGTTTCTCCGATCAATCAAATGAAATAGTAGTGTTAAGCAATTTTTAGCAACTTAAATTATGATGTCGTAGTATCTTAATCAAGAATTTAAAAAAATATAAAAGGGAGAGAGTAGATGCCTTATGCAAAAACCGACGATGGTGTAAATTTATATTATGAAGAGGCTGGAAGTGGCCATACTTTGATTTTTGTTCATGAGTTTGCTGGTGATTACCGCAGTTGGGAAAATCAGATGCGCCATTTTGCACGCTATTTTAGATGCGTTACTTATTCTGCTAGAGGCTACTTACCCTCTGATGTTCCTGAAGATTCCAAGAAATACTCTCAAGAAAGAGCCGTAAAAGATATCGTCGCAATCATGGACCATTTACAGGTTGAAAAAGCCCATATTTGTGGTTTATCTATGGGTGGCTTTGCTGCCTTGCATATGGGAATATCTTATTCTAAGCGTGTACTTTCATTGGTAATTGCTGGTTGTGGCTATGGGGCAGAGCCCGCCAAAAAAGCAAATTTTCAAGCTGAACTTGAAGCTGCGGCAAACATGTTTCTTGAACTTGGCCCTGTAGAAGGTGGAAAAAAATATACACTTGGGCCTACAAGGGTTCAATATCAAAACAAAGATCCACGTGGCTTTAATGAGTTTGTTGAGCAAATGCTCGAGCATCCAGCGATTGGTTCAGCAAATACCTTAAGAGGGGTACAAAAAATGCGTCCTTCCCTATGGGAATTGGTTGACGGTATGAAAACGATTACTGTGCCAACCTTAGTTATTACTGGTGATGAGGATGATCCATGTCTTGAGCCTGCGTTATTGATGAAAAGAAATATTCCAAGCGCATCGCTTGTCGTGTTTCCGAAGGCTGGTCATACCAATAATATTGAAGATCCTGATTTGTTTAATCGTCATTTATCAGACTTTTATTTCACGATATTGGCAGGACGTTGGACGCTTCGAGATGGTCGGTCTTTAGGTACAGGTATATTAGGATTCAAATAATTTTTTAACGTTAAGAAGTGCTTAGAAAGGAAATACAATGGATTTGCAATTAAAAGGTAAGAAAGTTTTGGTTACAGGTGGTTCAAAAGGTATTGGTCTTGCAGTAGCAGCAGCTTTTGCAGCCGAGGGTGCTTTGCCAATCATTACTTCACGTGATGCGAAAAATTTAGCAAACGGAAAAGCCCACATTGAATCAACCTATAAAGTTTCTTGCCAAACGGTTGAATTAGATTTAGCTGCACCTAAAGCTTCAGAGGCACTCTTTGAAAAAATCGGTAATGTTGATATTTTAATTAATAATGCTGGTGCGATTCCTGGTGGAGTACTTGCAGATATTAATGAAGAAAAATGGCGTAGTGCATGGGAACTTAAGTTATTTGGCTATATCAATTTAACTCGTATTTACCTTGCCGCTATGGAAAAACAAGGCTCTGGCGTGATTGGCAATATTATTGGTATGGCAGGCGCAGCTCCACGGGCAGAATATGTTTGTGGTGTAACAGCGAATGCGGCTTTAATGGCATTTACACAGGCAGTTGGTGCTACAAGTCATAAACATGGTATTCGTGTATTTGGCATTAACCCATCTCCAACACGCAGTGATCGTATGGAAAATATGATGAAGGCGAATGCGAAAAACAAACTTGGTGATGAGGCTCGTTGGACTGAACTCACGCAAAAGTTACCATTTGGCAGAATGACAGAGCCTGATGAGATTGC
This sequence comes from Burkholderiaceae bacterium, assembly GCA_947448695.1. Classification (GTDB taxonomy): domain Bacteria; phylum Pseudomonadota; class Gammaproteobacteria; order Burkholderiales; family Burkholderiaceae; genus Polynucleobacter. The sequence continues at coordinate 10,655 of CANFOL010000031.1, read as the reverse complement.
ACACTTAACAGCGTTTTGCGCATCACCACTTTGCGGTTATTTAAGTGGTTCTGTGATTAACGTTGATGGTGGTCAGATGTTTGCTCCAGTTTAAGTTATCAGCTAGAACTAAAACCCCACCTAGGTGGGGTTTTTTTATGTCTTTCGAAGACTTGAATTGGCAGAACGATGTTCTCGAATGAGTTCAAAGCTATAGCGATATCGATCTTGAGGATGATGGCTTGTCGTAATTTGGAACGTTTGTTGATCTTTACCAATATAGGAGCGCATCACAACCAAAGAAGAATCTTGGGTGGAGATTTGTAAATCAGAGAAATACTTTTTGGGAATCTTTTCTGAGTAAACCTCAACTTTTGCACGAAGGATTGTTTCGTCAAACATTTCGACTATTTGTTCACTAATTGGGATCTGTAAGTGTTTTTTATGCTTGATGACGCCAGCATATTTGGGCAAGATGTAATAGGTTGTTAAACATAATGGAACTGTTGCGTGATTTTGGAATCGAAGTGTTACTAATCGAAACCATTCCATATGAAGTGGACAATGAAGCTCTTTGGCGAGATCATGATCTGCCTTGATATAACCCGAGTCTAAAATTTCTCGCGTCATTTGTCCTGGGTAATCCAAGAGTTCATTGACCGAATTGACTGAGTGGGAGAGTACCACTTGCGATTGACTAGCTACTACGGTCGATCCTGTTCTAGGTCGACGCATAATCAAACCTTCATTGGAGAGGCTTGTTAGCGCTTGACGCAGTGTAGGGCGGCTAGCTTTAAAGCTAGCCGATAATTCTTCTTCTGTTGGTAGACGACTGCCTAAAGGATAGACTCCCTTTTCTATATCTTCTCGTAGGCGATTGTAAATTTGTAGATGAAGAGGGAGTAATTTTTCAGACATAGATTGAATCGTATTGCTTAATTAGTTTTGATCGATTATAAATTTCTACCAAAACTTGCATCTACTTTCGCCCCTTCAGTTTGACTTGCTAATCGTGCTTCTTCGCCACTAAAAATCAATTCAATCTCAGTGCCATCCGGATCTTTAAAAAATAATTGATATTGATCGTTTTCGGGTACTCCAAACTCAACAAATTTAATGCCATGCTGATTTAAGATTTGACGGTAGTGATTAATATCTTTTGTCCATAGGGCAACGTGATCAAAAGCATCTGTCTTTTTTGGTTCTGGGGTTGGGCTTCTTGCCGTGGAGATATGGACAATGGGTTGATCACCTAGATACATCCAGGCTCCGATTCGTCCAAAAGGTGGACGATAACCATCGACTAAGCCTAAAATTTCTGCATAAAACTTACGCGATTTTTCTAAGTCCTGAGTGCTGACATTCACATGAGCAAATCCAAGAATTGGCATAGTAATTACCTTATATGATTGAAATTCCATCGAAAAAAATACAAATATTCCTCTTTACTATACTACTCTTGTTTCTTCTTGTACTAACAAATCATTGCTCGCGCTACTTTTTAAATTTTATCAAAATCAATAGCTTATAATTTTTTAACTTAATAGTTAGGGTTACTCCTAATCTAATTTTATTAAATTGTATTGACAATTGAGTAACTAAAAAATAATATCAGTTATCGACTATCAATCCTTATTTGACCAAAAATTTATGAACGCTCCAGAATCCATTATTCAACGTAAATCATTTAAGTCTTTTCAGGATGTTTCCTATGAAGAGGCTGTGCAGCGAGCCAAGGATCTCATTCCTTTATTAAGCGCAGAGCAAGATCAAACTGAAAAAAGAACCTATCTTACGGATACTGTTGTGAGTGCCTTGCAGGAGAGTGGTTTATTTCGTTACCAACAGCCCAAAATGTGGGGTGGGATGGAGGTGGATTTTCGTGGTTTTATGGAAATCCCCTATTTGTTAGGCTTAGGATGCCCCTCAACTGGATGGGTATTTGCAAATATTGCATCTCATAATCGTCAGTTAGCGCAATGGCCAATGCAGGCCCAAGAGGATATTTGGGGTGAAAATCCGAATGCACTAATTGCATCTGGTGTGGCTTATGTACAGGGATCTGGTAAGCGGGTAGATGGTGGCATGTTGTTGTCAGGTAATTGGGGATTTTCCTCTGGCGTTGATGTGTGTGAGTGGAATATGCTCTCATGCGTTGTGAAAGAGGGTGATACTACTGTGGACTGGTGTGTTTGCCTGGTTCCCAGAAGCGATTATGAAATCATAGATGACTGGCAAACGATGGGTATGCGAGGAACTGGTAGTAGGAGTGTGAAGTGTCAAGATATTTTTGTTCCAGCCCATCGCGTTTTATCGATGAATGTTCATCATCCTGACCATGAATTTCCTGGTTTTAAAGTTCATCAAAACTCGATGTTCAAAGTGCCAACAAGTTCTGTTGGTGGAAATGGTATTGCTGGCGCCATGATTGCAAATGCAAAAATGATGTTGGAGGAGACAACTAACTGGATAAAATCAAAAAGTACCAGTTATACCGGGGCTAAGATGTCAGCAATTCCGACCCTGCAAATGAAAATTGCTACTGCAGATGGCAAAATTGAAGCTGCTTACGATTGGTTAACCGCCAATACGGTCGAAGCAGAAATCGCCTATAAAAATAATATTAAATTCGATACACCAACAAAATTACGCTATAAGCGCAATACAGCGATGGCGATGAAGATGGCAAATGAAGCTGTAGATATCATGCACGAATTATTAGGTGCCAATGGCATTTATGAAAAAAATAGTTTTGAGCGACGTTTTCGAGATGCTCATGCTTCTGCAGGCCACATGGTATTTAATTTAGACGCACAGTTTATTCCATTTGGGTTAGTGCATCTTGGTGGAGAATTCAAAAGCCCGACGATGTAATGTTTGTTAAGATTGCCAAAAGCTTCAGATCAAAGTGCTTCTAGTTCCTACTTTAAATTCAACTTTTTAAAATCTTATTGTGATTCATTTCCCTAATCGTCTTACCGAATTACAAACATTGATACAAACTGGTGTGATCAATCCATTAGATTGTCTAAAGGATCAAGCGCATTTGATTCATCAGTTAAACGAACAATTTTCTGCGATTGTAGAAACATTACCAATTGATGAAAGTTTGACTGGACCATTGCGTGGCATCGGTTTATTACATAAAGATTTGTTCAACCTAACTGGCAGAGATCCAGGCTTTGGTCATTCAGTTGGAAAGAGGGATGGGAAACAAGAAGATGCCCAAGTCATTCAGCAATTAAAGCAAGCAGGGTGCGCAACATTAGGGACTCTTGTGATGGCACCCTATGCCTGCGGTGCTACATCTCAAAATCCTTACTTTCCTAAATGTATAAACCCCCTCAATCAGCAATACGCAGTCGGTGGATCTTCTAGTGGATCTGCTATCGCAGTTGCTTCGAAAATGAGCTATGTTTCTTTGGGAAGTGATACCACTGGTTCTATCAGGATACCTGCCGCGACTTGTGGCATTACTGGTTTAAAGACGACTCAAGGTTTAATTAGTCTTCAAGGAGTTTCTGTTTTATCTCAATCTTTAGATACGGTTGGATTATTAGGTCGTTATGCTAAGGATATTGAACTGATTCTTGATGTGGTGATTAGTCAGAATATTGAGCCAGCTGAATCTATTACTCGTTTTAATTATTGGTTTCCTGAGCAATTAATGGATTCATCTATTGAATCTCACATCAGGTCTTTTTTGTCTAGACTTGAGCATACAAATGAAGTGGATATTCAAGAGTTTTCTTACATTAAAGAAGCTGTGGATGTTGTCATGGCATATGAAATCAATCGTAATTATAAACAAACCATCGCTAGCGAAGATGCTCCAAAGGGTTTAAAAGCGGTCGGGAAATTAGCTTCCAAAATTACTTTAAATGATTACGAAAAATGTGTAGAGTCTAAAGAAACATTAAAGAATAACTTTATCAATCGTTATTTAAGTCAAGGTTCCTTTTTAATAGTGCCGTGTATGGCGCAGTCTATTCCTTTATGGCAGGAAGTAGAAATTGGTCATCCGGAATTTTCAAGAGAAGCTTATTTGAATTTGTTTCATTTGATGGGTTGGGTTAATTTCCTAGGGTTGCCTGCGATTAGTTTTCCTATCGGCAATGATGATTTGGGACGCCCGATTAGTATTCAGGTGATTGGCAGACCTTTCACTGAAAAATCCTTATTACACTTTGCTCACAAAATTGAGCATCAATTATTTGGTGATACATGCTACATTGATAGTGCACGTTTAGGTTAATAACATGTATTACACTGGTAATTAAATATTTATTTGGTAAATTTAATTAGAGCCAAAGTTGGTTTTTATCAGAAAATAAAGGGGAATAAAATGAGATTCTTCCATGTTAAGTTACTTACCTTTTTGTTGTTTACTTTTCTTGGACAAACCATTGTTCTTGCCCAATCAATCGATTCTTATCCCAATAAACCAGTTAGAGTGATCGTGCCTTTTGCTCCAGGAGCAACTACTGATTTTTTGGGGAGAGTTATTGCGCAACATGCAACACAGGCTTGGGGTAAGTCAGTTGTTGTTGAGAATAAAATTGGTGCGGCTGGACTAATTGGTGTTGATGCAACTGCAAAATCTCCACCAGATGGTTATACCGTTTGTGTCTCCACTGGAGCGATTGCTATATATTCTGCGACAAAATCAGACGTACCTTTTGATCCATTAAATGACTTTGAGTATGTTGCAATGCTTGGCCGAGTGCCTCATGTATTAGTTGTCAATAAAGATTTTCCAGCCAATACTTTTCAAGAGTTTTTAGCTCAAACCAAAAATGGCAAACCTTATCCTTATGCATCTACAGGAGCAAGGTCCAATGCACACTTCACGGGGGAGATGTTGAAAACATCTACCGGGATTGCTTTACAACATATTTCTTATCGCGGCGGGGCGCCGGCAATGGCAGACCTAGTTGCTGGTCATGTGCAAATTATGATTGCATCTTTAACCACAGCCATGCCTTTTATTAAATCTGGAGCTATTAAACCTCTTGCGATTAGTTCTGGAACTCGTTCTGAGGTATTGCCTAACACCCCTTCATTAAAAGAGTTAGGTTATCCAGAAATTGATACCGCAGAGTGGTGGGGTTTGATTGCCCCTAAAAATACACCAAAACCTATTCTTGATAAGTGGCGTGAGGAGTTAAAGAAGGTGATAACTCCAGCAATTATGGAAAAGAGTCCAGGGTTGGAGTTATATCCAATGTCTCCAGACGATATGCGTAAGTTAGTGCAAAAAGAAATGGTGACCTGGAAAGAGGTTGCAAGAAAATCAAATATTACTGAGTAAATTCTTCTCGGACTATTTTTTCAGATAACCAGTGTTCTCAAATTTAGAACGCTAATTATTTGAATTCATTTAAATTACCTTGACAAAACTCGTTACCTCATTGATAATAAAGAAAAATTTATAATTGGAGACTAGTATGAAGCGCCACCAAAACTTTGAGCCCAAAGGGGTCATCCCTGCTGTTATTTTGCCTTTTTTTGATGATTTTGAAATCGATGAGATTTCCTTCAGATCCCACTTACGCGATGTAGCATCGGTTCAAGGGCTTAGTGCAGTCACCATTAATGCCCACTCCACTGAAGTCGGTTCTTGCACATTTGATGAGCAAAAGCGTGTATTGGATATTACACAGGATGAAATTGGTGATTCCATGCCTATCGTTCATGGTGTCTATGCTGAGGGTAGTTTAGAGGCTGCCAGAATTGCCAAAATGGCTGCTGATGGTGGAGCTTCGAGCTTACTAGTTTTTCCTCCTGGACCACTCACAATGGGACATCGTCCTGAAATGGTGGTTGATCATTATCGACGCATTGCTGATGCAAGTGGTTTGCCATTAATTGCTTTTCAATATGCCCAAAGCTCACCGCAAAGCTATCCCTTAGACACTTTATTAGAGTTATGCGATAAGGTTCCTCAAGTGAGAGCAATCAAAGACTGGATTTCAAATCCCGTCTTACACAATACTCAAATTCAAATACTTCAATCTAGAACAAATCCAGTGCATGTTCTCTCGACACATAGCGCTTGGTTATTTAGTTCGCTAGTACTTGGCTGTCATGGTTTGCTTTCTGGAAGTGGCTCAGTTATTGCATCATTTCAATCAGAGCTTTTTGAAGCTATCAATGCGAATGATTTGGTTAGAGCCCGTCAACTTCATCAAAAAATTACTTTTGTAGCTGATGTCTTCTATGCAAGTCCTTGGGTCGATATGCACAATCGTATGAAAGAAGCGCTTGTGTTGATGGGGAAAATCCCAAGAGCTGTGGTACGTCCGCCACTTGTAAAAATTCATGATGCTGAACGAGCAAAAATTAAACATGCACTCATTCAAGCTGGCTTGATTACTGCGTAGATTACTGGATGACTCAAGTTAAGTTGCCTCTTGCGAAAGAGAATTCAAGATTTAGTGCCTTAAAGGGAATCCGAGTTCTCGACCTGAGTACTTCGGTAGCTGGGCCATATGGTTGCCAAATCTTAGCGGATTTTGGTGCTGAGGTTGTCAAGATTGAAAAGCCCAATGGAGGTGATGACTCAAGAGCTTGGGGCCCACCTTTTCTAGATGATCAGTCACTTTGGTATTTAAGTGTGAATCGCAACAAATCGAGCGTTGTCATCGATATGACTAGCGTAAAAGGGCAAGAACTTCTTCATCGCCTAACAGAAAAAGCTGACATTGTAGTCACCAATTTTTTACCAAGATTGCAGACGAAATTACAAGTAGATTACGATACATTAAAATTAATCAATCCACAGTTGATTCATATCTCTCTTACTGGATTTGGCTTAGAAGGCGCTCGCAGTTCTTTTCCTTGTTATGACTTAATTGCTGAGGGATATAGTGGAGTCATGGACATGACGGGAGAAATCAATCAAGATCCACAAAAAGTTGGTACACCAGCGGCAGATTTATTAGCCGGCATGGATTTGGCTTTAGCGGCAATGGCTTCTATTATTCAAAGAAATCAAGATGGTCAAGGACACTCGATTGATATTGCCATGATTGATAGCATGACCCGCTTTATGGCACCTCGGCTTTCTTCCTATTTAGGATCTGGGATATTACCAAGAAGAGATGGGGCAAAAGATAGTGTCATTGCTATTTATCAAGTGTTCGAGACGGCTGATGAGTTGATCACCTTAGGACTAGGAAATGATTCCATTTGGAAACGTTTTTGGACGATCTTGGGTGAAGAATCTTTTGTTACTGACTCTAAATATCTCAGTAATACAGATCGTCGAGTTTATCGTGCTGAATTAGTTCAAGAAATTCAAAAACGTCTATTACCAAAGCCCAGAGCATACTGGTTAGAGTTATTTCAAAGTTCCGGCATACCTGCTGGGCCAATCAATCGCTTAGATCAAATTGCCTCTGATCCTGAGATGCATGCACGTGGCATGTTCTACGAAGTTGAGCGAGAAGGTAAACGTATTCCTCAAATTGGTTTTGGTATAAGGATGGATCGAACTAGCTCATATTGTGAAAAACCTCCACCAAGACTTGCAGAAGATACACAAGCAATCTTTGAAAAATGGTTAGGTCTTTCCGAAGAAGACATCAATCAATTTGCAAAAGAAAAAATAATCCATATTTTTAATCCATAGAATTCATATAAAGGAGTATCAATTGACTTACGAAACGATATTGTTTGAAGAAGAAGGGCCAGTTGCCTGGATTACCCTGAATCGTCCAGACGATGGCAATATGTTTACAGAGACGATGTGCCATGAGCTCAGAGACTGTATCAATGAAATACGTCGTGAAACGAGGACTCGTGTCGTTGTTTTGACAGGAGCTGGAGATAAGTTCTTTTGTATTGGTGGCAGAAAAGATGGCATGCCTGAAACGAATCTATATGCTGGGGTATTACCGACATTAGAAATGTATGAAGCAATTGAGCGACTTCAAAAGCCTGTTATAGCTAGTGTCAATGGCTTTGCTGTTGGTGGTGGTAACGTTTTGCAGGTAGTTTGTGATTTAACGATTGCTAAAGAGAGTGCAATTTTTAGACAAGTAGGCCCCATGATGGGAAGTTTTGATGCCGGTTATGGAACTTGGTACTTAGAAGATTTAATTGGTAAAAAGAGAGCGAAAGAGATGTGGATGCTCAATCCCCGAATCAGCGCTAAGGACGCGTTAGCAATGGGGCTCATTAATCGTGTTGTACCGGATGATCAATTGAAAGAAGAAACTCGAAAAATGGCATTAGAAATTGCAGATAGAGGACCGTTTGCAATTGCTTCGATTAAGGCCGCTTTCTCTGCTCGTCACGGCGGAGTAAGTGGGTTGTCTCGCGTGACACACGATTTGTTATTACGCCCTTACTTGGATACAGACGAGTCGCATGAACTAAGAGATTCTTTTGCCGAACGCAGAAAACCTAATTCAGATAAATTTGGTAATTAATTATTATGATGTTAACTCTTCTGTCTTATCAAAAAGCGAAGGAATATTACGCTGCCGGATATTGGCAAGATGATACTTTGTATTCTTTACTAGTAAAACACGCTAAAGAAAAAGGTGATTCATTTGCACTGCGAGATGGCTTAAAGCGTATTACTTGGAAGAACCTACTGCAGTGGGTTAACTCGATCAGTGAAGTCCTTCATCAGGGCGGTCTAAAGCAGGGTGATCGTGTTGCTATTTGGTTGCCATCTAGAGCGGAGGGTGTTGCAACTTTTTTAGCTTGCTCTAGAAATGGTTATGTAGCATGTCCGTCACTTCATCAAAACTATACGGCAAATGAGATTTTAGAGTTTTTAAAACGAAGTCGAGCTGCTGCACTCGTTCTGATGCCAGGGTATGGGGCCAATAAAGATAGCGTTCAATTCGCTAGCGATGCCTTTAAATTATCTGATATGAAGTTAGTCTTTTCGGTTGAGCCGGTTCATGAAGATTTGGTTCAGGATTTTCCAAGCTCAAGCGTACCTATTGGAACAACGGTTGATGTTACCCATGATCCAGAAGCGATTGTTTATCTTGCATTTACGTCTGGTACTACTGGAACACCTAAAGGCGTCATGCATTCAAGTAACACCTTATTGGCTAATGGTAGAGCGATGGTACAAGAATGGCAGTACCCAGATAATACGATCATACTGAGCTTGAGTCCGATGAGTCATCATATTGGTACAGTTGGTATGGAACAATGGATTGTTGGTGGCTATGAATTAGTTCTGAATCATCTACCGGAAAAAATGTCGATCATTGATTGGATCGTTCAGACCAAAGCAACCTATTTGATGGGAGTGCCAACTCATGCCATGAATATCTTAGATGAGTTAGCTAAAAAAAATCAGAACACATTAGGTGATGTCAAAATTTTCTACATGGCGGGTGTTGTGATTCCGATTGAATTAGCCCAAGCGTTTTTAGATATGGGAATTACGCCTCAAAACATATATGGTATGACTGAGAATGGCTCTCATCAATTTACATCCCCTAATGATCAGGCAAAAACGATTGTTGAAACCTGTGGTCGAGCCGCTTATGGTTATGAAACAAAAATTGTTGATCAACATAATGCAGATATAGATGTTGCTGTAGGTGAGGTTGGAGAAATCGTCACCAAAGGTGCACTTTTGATGCTTGGATATTACAACAATCAAATTGCAACTGAAGACTCATTTAATCGCAGTGGCTGGTTCTTGTCAGGGGACTTAGGAACAATTGATGAAAATGGTTGTTTAAGAATTGTTGGCCGAAAAAAAGATTTAATTATTCGTGGTGGACATAATATTCATCCAAGTCATATTGAGGAGTTAAGCTACAGACATCCTGCTGTATTGAAATGTGCAGCATTTAGTGTTCCAGATACAAGGCTTGGAGAAAAAGTTGCACTTGGTATTATTTTAAAAGAGGGTGTGGCAAGAATGACGGCTGAAGAATTTTTACATCATCTGTATGTGACTGGTCTTTCCAAATATGATATGCCAGAGTATTTCGGTATTTTTAATTCGTTCCCATTAACTGCTAGCGGAAAAATTTTAAAACGTGAAATTCAAGATCAGTACCAATCTGGGACAATTCAGTTAAGCCCAGTTCGGTTTATTGAACCTAAACATTAGAAAAGTTCTATGTATCCACATATTCGACAAATAGATGACTATCTAGTTCTAACACTAGATCGTCCAGAGGCTTTAAATGCACTTTCATTTGAAATCATTCAGAAGCTTTCGCAATTAATTGATGATGTAACGACATCATCTGCTCGAGCTCTTATTATTACTGGAGCTGGGGAAAAAGCTTTTTGTGCTGGTGCTGATATCAAAGAATTAATGAATCGAACCCGTATGGAGCAACAACGTGGATCTGAGTTAGGCCAGCAAGTATTCTCAAAGTTAGAACATTTACCGATGCCTTCAGTTGCATTGATCAATGGATTTGCTTTTGGTGGAGGTCTAGAATTAGCATTGGCTTGTACGTTTCGACTAGCTACTCCGAATGCTAAGATGGGTTTGCCTGAAATAAAATTAGGTTTAATTCCAGGTTATGGAGGAACGCAGCGCTTAACGAGAGTGATTGGTGAAACTAAAGCTAATGAAATGATTTTGACGGGTAGGACTATTGATGCGCAAACTGCATTGCAATATGGAATTTTGAATCAAATCGTTGAGGCTGAAACTGCGTTAGAAAAAACCTATGAAT
>CANFOL010000030.1 GCA_947448695.1 Burkholderiaceae bacterium | reverse complement strand
TAAATTAGTAAAACATGTAGTTATAAATGAAAAAATGCTTCAAAAGCAATTCGCATTTGAAGCACCGGTATCATTACTGTTATTTGGTAGGACGGGCGAGATTCGAACTCGCGACCAACGGATTAAAAGAAATTGCTCCTCTTTAAAATTACATACAAATCAATGCTTTGTTGCTGAATATCCGTGGTGTGCGATTGACTGTGCGATTGGTTTTTTATTAGAGTGGGGCTAAGCGTTACTTAAAGTAACGCTTGTGCAAGATAGGCAAATTAGTGTATTTGTCCGCTCAGGGCGAATTCTCTTAGAGCATTTCCTGGGGTGATGGTACTTTTATAAAGCGGCCCACATGGGGTATCAGCCATCATCATAGAGAGTTCATGCCAATCATTAGCATAATGAATCGACTGATAGCTTTCTAGGTGATAGGTAAACATATTTAGAATACCAATAATGCTGCGATTAGTAGATTTACAATAAACTACTTCATCAAGATAATTTAATTCTTGTTGCATAAACGATTCACTAACTCCTTGGGAAAGTAGCACTTTAAATAGGTATTGTGGGAATCGCTCTACAAGACTCGAGGCTGGGGCTAAAGGCATCAATACTGGTAGCAGAGTTCTTTCATTTACAAATAAGGCTACCTGGGGTTTTGAAAATATTGCCTTGGCATACCAGTTACCCAGAATATTACCTCCTATGCCAGCGGGTTCGCTTAAGCCTGAGCTCACTCGGTCTAATAACTGTTTGGAGCAGTGTAAATAAAACATCAGTAAATTGACCTCTCTATCAACGTTGTATCTACCTTACTTTTTTCCATAAGTCGCATCATGATCTGGTTGGATTAATAGAACCCTTAAGTAATGATCTTCTCTAAAGCCGATTCCACGAATAGATTTACTGACTCGAAATGAGTAAAGCGCCTCAATTCCTTTAGGCGTTGGAATACTATGAATCTTTTCCCACCTCAAGCCCTTGTCACGATAGACTTGATTCCAGGTGAGCTGTGTGATTTTTTCAAAAGTAGCAAAGACCTTTTCTTGCGCTACTAATTCTAGATTATCCCAGGCAGATTGAAAAACAGGGCTATTGAGATCTAACTCAACTAAGGCTTCAAGTTTTGCGTTTCGTGCCATTCGCTTTAGCCATTTTTAATTTAGAAAGATCAGTAGCTTTGGCTGGTGTATTCTGTGCCCAAACTAAAGCGACTGATAAATCCTTTTTGAGAGCTGGCGTATGCATCCAATGCTCATTATCCGGAATTACTGTGGCTGTCCGAATCACCCAAACACCTGGTTCAGGCATTTCAACTAAAACCTGACGACCTGCATGTTCTTTACCAAGCGATATCTGCCCACTGGCCCCAATAGATTTGATAACTTGGCGATCTAGTAACGCTCCCATCATATTCTCCCATATTCATGCTGCATGTTTGCATTATAGCATGATTAAAAGTGAGAATTGCTCCGACAATTCACAGTTAGATTTTTAAATATTCATTTTGTAACTCGAGATACACTCATAAACACCTCCTAATAGACTAAATATTAGGCTAAAAAGTGTCTACTGTACTAGTAGCGATTCAAATGGAGCTACCAGCGGCAGTCTAGAAACAAGATAAGATATCCTTAGTCCTAGTCGATTCTGCCCTAGACAAGCAAAATTCACAATAATCAATTTTTGGGGCTATTTTAATTAGGCCTAACAATAGCTACCCTAAGGGATTCCTTGAAATGAAAACAGCCAATCTCTCAGCGATGACACCCTTGCTAGTATTAAAGTTGACAATGGTTGCCGTATTTTGGGGTGGAGCCTTTATCGCGGGAAGAATTTTGGCTCAGTCCTTGCCAATAATGACAGCGGCATTTGGCAGAATTTTTATTGCCTCAATATTGCTAGTTATTGTTGTGATAAAAATAGAAGGAAGCTTGCCACGCTTAAATCGCAAGCAAATATTTCTCACTGCTATTTTAGGTTTTACAGGTGTTTTTATTAACAATATTTGTTTTTTTGGAGCGTTAGCCCGAGTACCAGCGGGACGGACATCTTTATTTGTAAGTCTGACCCCAATTGTGATTGCTATTTTGGCGAGTTTCTTCTTTAGAGAAAGGCTTGGAGTTCGTCGCTGGATTGGCATATTGGTTGCGCTTCTTGGCGCCATTGTTGTGATTACACGCGGCGATTTGGTCAGTGGCATTACCGATATCAGTCAATCAATTGGGTTAGGTGAATTAATGATGATTGGTGCTGTTTTTAGTTGGGCTGCTTACACGTTAATTTCACGCGAGGTTATAGAAACGGTTTCCCCAATTGTTGCCACTACTTACAGCACTTTGTGGGGTTTTTTCTTTTTAAGTATTGGCGCCCTTGGAGAGTTCAAAGATATTGATTGGGTACTTCTTGACTGGCGTGTTTGGACATCGGTTTTCTATTTGGGCGCTTTTGGTACTGTTATCGCGTTTATTTGGTTTTACGAAGGTATTCAAGCGGTAGGTCCCTCACGTACAGCAATTTTTAGCAATTTGGTTCCAGCATTTGGGGTTTTATTTTCCGTTTTATTACTTGGTGAACCCTTATTAATTTCAATGGTAGTTGGAGGTCTTATTACAGCCTTAGGCGTTTCGCTAGTTAATAGGAGTTAGAGAAAAGTATCCTGATGCCCTGGTCGATTCAGCCCCGGGCCAGCAAAATTCAAAAAATGAGAGTTATGCGATTGGTTTTTTGATTAGAGTGGGGCTAAGCGTTACTTAAAGTAACGCTTGTGATTGATCTAATCTCTTTAGGCTTGTTACTAAACCGGCATAAGTTCAAATACGTTTACTTATTCAATTTTTTCTATAAGTAATACGGGTGATTTATAAACTTTGTTATTGATGCCACCCGTTACTTCTCTCATTGCAACCTTGCCAATAAATAAAAGTTCATTGTCGTTATTCATCCACTACTTATATGTGAACTGATGTTGATTTAGTGCCACGATTAAAGAGAATTTTCATATCTTATCATTGGGTCATCATAAGTTGATTGTGGATGAGTTTAGTTACTTGATTCTGTGGCAGGCATTTCTTATCCACAAACTATGTGGAAAAACTTTAGGGTAAACATTACTGTGCACTACGAAGATCGTACTTGTTTTCTGATTTCCCGTAAATTAACCCAACAATGATAATCGCTTGTTAAGGAAATTCCTCTCTTTAGGGGTGGTACTAAAAATGAGTTCAGATCAAAGGCAAGTTTAGTTCAATAACAATACATAGCCAATACATGGTGATAAAAATTAAAAAAGGTCTCAAAAGCAAATCGCCTTTAAAGCCTTATACTTATTTGGTAGGACGGGCGAGATTCGAACTCGCGACCAACGGATTAAAAGTCCGCTGCTCTACCGACTGAGCTACCGTCCCAAATTAGGTAAACAATGATTATAGCAATATTATTTTAGGATTGACGAACTATTGGAGGATTTTTTTCCAAATAGTTAAAAATTCCTTTAGATATAGCCTCAGCGATCTTATTTTGGTAGCTATCATCCAACAGTTTGAGTTCTTCGTCTGGGTTACTAATAAAGGCTGTTTCGACCAAAATAGAGGGGATGTCGGGCGCCTTTAGGACCGCAAAACTGGCTTGCTCGACTCCTTTACTATGTAAATTAGCAAAGCCACCAATTTCTTTAATAACAGCACTGCCTAACTTGAGAGAGTCTTTAATTTGGGCAGTCGTTGCCATATCAAGTAATAATTTTGCAACTTCCGCATCTTTTGTTTTTATATTTAATCCACCGATCAAGTCTGCAGAATTTTCTTTATTCGCCATCCACCTTGCGGTAGTACTGGACGCACCTTGTTGAGATAGAGCAAAAACGGAAGCTCCTTTTGCGCTAGGTAAAACAAATGCATCTGCGTGGATTGAAATAAATAAGTCCGCTTGAACTTTACGGGCTTTTTGAACTCGCACGCCAAGAGGGACAAAAAAATCAGAATCTCTCGTCATTAAGATGCGGAATTCAGAAAGACCCCCTAATTGATTTTGTATACGCTTTGCAATCGATAAAACAACATCTTTTTCTTTTGAGCCGCGAGCCCCAATTGCTCCAGGGTCTTCCCCCCCGTGACCAGGGTCTAGCGCTACAGTAATGATTCGATTGAACTTGTTAGATCGAATCGCTGGAGCTTTATTTTGAGAAATTATTGGAGGAATAATTTCACTATTCTTTTTTGCGATTGCTGCAATTGGATCATCGTCCTCAACTTTGACATTTTTTTTCAAAAATACTGTCATTGGATCTGGAGGGTTTTTGGGGTATAGATCCAAAACTAGGCGGTGCTGGTAACTACCGGCTGGCTCGAGAGGGAAGAGTTGAGGAAGAACTTCCTCTTTCAAATCAAACACCAATCGAACTATTTTTGGTTGATATTGACCAACTCGTACACCCGATATGTAGGGGTCATCACTTTTAATTTTTGCGACAATTTCTTTAATTTTATTATTTAGGTCAATGCCTTGAATATCTACTACAAGACGATTAGGATCTTTTATGAGTTGTTGTGAAACTTGTAAAGTTTCATCGGACTCTAAAGTGACACGTGTGTAGTCCTCTGCTGGCCAAACCCGAACTCCAAATAGTGTTGCGCCATAAGCCAATTCATGAGGCCCTAGAAGAAGGATAAAGGGTGCAATTAATCCAGATTGAGTAAGATGCCGTATAGTTTTTCTTTTGTTTAGATCCATATTAGGACATATTTTTTACGAGTTGTTTTCCAAGAGGTGAGACACCCTCGATTGAGCCTGTCCTTACTTTCTCAGAAATATATTGCAAATGAATAATGAGATCTGCTGAAGGTAATGTATTCTCAGCTTTTTCTGGCCATTCAATGAAGTTAATTCCCGATTGATTCAGAATATCTTTGAATCCTGCCTCTTCCCACTCTAATGCGTGATTTATCCGATATAAATCAAAGTGGTGAACGGATACTTCATTGTCATCCATCTGAATACGATAGGGCTCACAAAGATTGTAGGTGGGACTTTTCACCTTACCCTTATATCCTAAAGTTTGTAGAATATGTCGAACTAAAGTGGTTTTCCCACTACCTAAATCACCCTCGAGCCAAATATGAAATCCTTGCTGATTTGGTGTAACGGCATAGATCATTTGACAAATCTTTTTCGCAAGATCAACACAAGCATCTTCGGAACTTAATTCAAAAAAGAAGTTTTTGCCTACAATGTTCATTAATGGAAACCTTTAATCTTCAAGAATTGCATCTTTGGATCAAAAGCCAGGCTCAAGAACTTGGCTTTAGTGAGATGCGTGTGACTGATTTGGATGTCAGTCAAGCAATGCCATATTTGCAGGATTGGTTGGAAAAAGGTCATCATGGTGATATGAATTATATGATTGAGCACGCCCATTTGCGTGCCAACCCAAAAAAGATATTACCCCAAGCGATTCGAATATTGTCATTTCGAATGGATTATTTACCTAAGGCACTATTTGAGCAAGCAAACGACTGGCGAGAAATTGAGTGGGCCAAAATTCATGACCCTCAAGCTGCAGTCATTTCAGTCTATGCTAGGGGACGTGATTACCATAAAGTACTTCGTAGCAGACTCAAGAGTCTAGCCCAAAAAATTGAAGAAAAAATTTCGCCACTCAATTATCGGGTTGCTGTAGATTCAGTACCCTTACTGGAGGTAGAGTTTGCTAAAAAATCTGGATTAGCTTGGCGCGGAAAGCATACCCTTGCACTGCATCGCGAGGCCGGATCTATGTTTTTTTTGGGGGAGATCTTAATCGACATTCCATTGCCGATCGATGATCCCATTGGCGACCATTGTGGGCAATGTCAGGCTTGCATCGATATTTGTCCAACACAAGCAATCATTGCGCCCTATCAATTAGATGCCAGAAAGTGTATCTCCTATTTAACTATCGAACATCAAGGCTCTATTCCGGTTGAATTAAGACCTCTGATTGGCAATCGTGTGTATGGCTGTGATGATTGTCAACTGGTTTGCCCTTGGAATAAATTCGCAAGTTCAAGTACTTTGGGTGATTTTGATGAGCGACATCAATTAGGTCAGTTGCATTTATTTGAGGTATTTTTATGGAGTAAAGATACATTTGAAAAAATGATGCAGGGAAGCGCTATATACCGAATTGGATATGAACAATGGATGCGTAATATTGCAGTTGGATTGGGTAATCTTTTACGAGAGTCTTTGGCCTCGGAAGAGGTTAAACAACAAGCTCGAGATGTGCTAAAGGCACAGTTCCGACAGGTGAATGAGTTAGTTGACGAGCACATTGAATGGGCTCTTTTAGCCTAGGGTATTACAATAGTTCAATGGATCGAATTATCGAAGAATTAAAAAATGCAGACACTTTTAGTCACGCATTACGTTTAGGTGTGAAAGCTGGCATATATGGTCCTGGTCCTGTTTTACTCGCGGGTATGGTGGGCTTTGGTGCAATGGGTCACGGGGTTGGATTAAGCGTTCTACAAACCACTGCAATTTCAACTTTCGTCTATGCTTTGCCTGGCCAAATTGTCTTTATTGAGATGATGTCGATGGGGGCATCTTCCAGTGTAGTTGCAATTGCGGTTGCATTAACTTCAACCCGTTTTTTAACAATGGTTCTGACCTTATTTCCGCAAATCCCAAAAGCAAAAAATGAGCCTTCTAGACTGTTATCGGTTCATTTGGTTGCGATGAGTGCTTGGGCTTATTGTATGAGAGATTTTCCAAAAATGAAGCCCGAAGTTCGTTATGGTTATTTTTTAGGGATTGGGCTGATATGCTGGGTACTTGCGATCCCTGGAACCATCATAGGATATGTCATATCTGAATATGTGCCGATATGGGTAGCTATACCCTTAGTGTTTGTTAATCCTCTTTTTTTCTTACTCTCATTTGTAGATGTTGTTATCCCTTTAAACCGAATTGCAATCATTGTTGGAGGTATTGCGGGTGCGATTTTTTATCAAATCTATCCTGAAAATGCATTATTAATATCAGGCCTTGGTTTTGGTAGTCTTGTATATGGTATTGATTACTTCAGAAGAAAAAGGCAAGCGTCCTCATGAATGCCTTTGAAAGTTCAATGGCAGCATATGGTTGGTGGGCCATTTTATTGTTTGTGGTGTTAGCCACTTATTTTTGGAGAGGCCTTGGCGTCTTGTTGGCTGGACATGTGTCACAAGATAGTGAAGTATTTAAATGGTTATCCGCAGTAACTTATGCCTTAGTCGGCGCATTAACTTTCAAGCTTATTTTATTGCCGATTGGTGACCTAGCTCAAGTCCCAATGATTTATCGAATCCTAGTTTGTTGCATCTGTTTAGTTTATATGACGAAATTTAAAAGCGGCTTAAGTCGCGGATTAATTTTAGGGAGTCTTTTAATGGCTGCCTATGGATTATTTCTGTCTTATCAATCTACCTAATTAAGACCTGTAGAGATAATGGTTATATAGCCATATTCATAAAGTGACTTTTATTTTCTAATGAGAATGATTATCATTTGTTTTTGATAAATTGTTTTAAGAAAGGAAGTTGGAGTGCTCAATCAAACTCATAAAGTAAAAAATCTGATTCAAAAAAGTATTTGTATTGGTGCTTGTGTTTTATCTTTTAACGGTAACGCTGGGGAAGGATATTTTGGTTGGATTTATAGTCTTGATTTACAACCGGAGGGCAAATGGGAGTTTGAACAACGATTACAACTCACTCGTGGTCAAGCAAGCGGTAAATATGATTTATGGCAAGCAAGAACAGAAATGGAGTATGGGGTTAGTAATGATTTTCAACTTGCGGGATATCTTAATAGTTACTCTGTTAACGCATCAAAAAATTACACCAATAGTGAATACTGTAATCAAGAAAATAGTTCATGTACTGGTGGGTACGGAGTGCCAGGTAGTGAAAGCTTAAGCAGTGGATATTCAAAAACGGGCATTGATGGAGTTTCAATCGAGGGCATTTGGCGTATTACAAATCCTGTGACGTCACCAATCGGTATTGGGCTATATGTTGAGCCAACGATTGGATATCTAAAAAATGCTGTAGAAACCAGACTGATATTGCAATCTAATTTTTTAGATGACAGGTTGCAGCTCGTTGGTAATCTTGTCTATGAAGTAGAAAAATTAAAATTTGATGAAGAGCCAATAGAAGAAACGATTATAGATATTGTCGGTGGTGTCACTTACCGAATCATACCCAATCTTAATGTAGGTATGGAATATCGATTTCACAATGATTTTGATGGTTACTCATTCAGTAACCAAACCCAACAAGCCCATTTTATAGGACCTAATGTCCATTACGCCACAAAGGATTGGTGGGTAACAGCCGCGATGAGAACACAAATCGGTGGGAAATGTTGGGATCCAGGAACTGCAGAATGTTCTGATGGAAAAGTTTGGGATAGTCATGGGCGCAATGAATACATTGTCAAATTTGGAATGCCGTTCTAATGCAATGGAATCCGCCTAGTTATTTAGCTGTTATCTGTTTGGCTGTTACTGCACCGCCTGGGCAAGTATGTGCAAAGGAGTATCTCAGTATCGAACAAGTCAAGCAAGTGATGTTTAGTGGAGAAGTTTTTACAAAAATCGAAATTAACATTCCAGAGATGATTAAAGAGAAGATGAGGAAGGAGTCTGGGGTAAGACATGCCTATCTCCAAAAACATCTTTGGCAATCAAGTCAAGGATCTTGGCTGTTAATCGATGAGGTAGTCGGTAAGCATGAAATGATTTTATATGCAGTCGGAATTAATAACAAAGGAAAAATTCAAGGGGTAGAAATACTTGAATATAACGAATCTTACGGTGAGCAAATACGTGAAAAAAAATGGTTACAACAATTTGAGGGAAAGCATGTATCCGAGCCAGTGAGATTTTCTCAAGAGATTAAAAATATTACAGGAGCGACACTTTCATCTAAACATGTCACGAATGGCGTGCAGCGATTATTAGTTTTATATCGTGAGTATTTAAGCAGGATAGAACATGAGAAGAAATAGACCATTACTGGGGACCTTTGTCGAGTTGTGGATCGATGAAGAAAGTCAGATTAATACTGAACAAAAGGCTTGTAATCAAGAAATTGGAAATGTTGTTTATCAAGAAATGGAGAAAGTACAAACTTTAATGTCGAGTTATGAGGCCTGTAGTGAGATTTCAAAATTAAATCGATTGTCTAAGTCAAATCAAAGCATCGTTTTATCACTGCACCCTTGGACATATGAAGTGTTGTTGATTGCTAAAAAAGTCTGTGAGGAAACAGGCGGATTATTTGATTGTGGTATCGGTCAATATTCACCATCCTATCGAGGTTCTTCTCAGAAAATTCAACAAGGTGGTATAGCGTCAGTTGATTTATTAGAAAACCATCAAATTAGGTTAAATCAAAGTGTACAAATCGATTTAGGGGGAATTGCTAAGGGTTATGCGGTAGATCGGGGAATTGAAATTTTAAAAAATTTTGAAATCAAAAACGCACTGATTAACGCTGGAGGAGATTTACGAATCATAGGAGAAATTGAGCATGCCATTTATTTAAAAGAATCTTTAAGTAGTGATGATTATATTTTTATGGGGAAGTTAATTGATGGCGCCATTGCAACCTCGGCCACTCGGTTTGGTCGAGATAAGAAGAAAGGAGGAATGTCGTATTTAATACATCCGAAAACTGGGCAGTGCATAGAAGACGATCTAAGTTATTCGATTGTTGCTTCAACCTGTGTTGTAGCTGATTGCTTAACAAAGGCTTTAGCAATCGAAAAAAATATTTATGCACCTTATTTTGAAACATTTGGAGCAATACCAATCATTGTGGAGTGAACATGGAAAGTAAAAAACAATTTGTAGTATCAAGAATAGGAAAAATGAGTCAATGGCAAAAATATCTTACCTTCATGGGGGTTATTTTAAGTTTGACATCTGGGGTGGTTTGGTTTGTTTCAGATGATTTGATGGGTAAGCCGATTCAAGAGTTCAGTCTTTGGATCAATCTTCATGGCATTGTAGGGCATTTATTTTTGTTGATATTGGGGATGGCTCTTTACCATCATGTGCAATTGACTATTCGAATGAAAAAAAATATATGGATGGGAGGAGCTTTCATAGCGACTTCTTTACTATTAATCGGATCAATTTTGGCATTGTTTTATGGTCGTGGGTTTATACATGAGCAGGCACATTTATTACATTTGGTTTCAGGTACTTTAACCGGCGTTGTATTTTTCTTACATATACAAATTGGTAAGAAGAGCTTTATTAAAAAACCTTTCGAAGCAAGTCAAACAAGTATCACTGTATAAAAGTTTTTAGTTGGCGTTAACGGCGTATTCATTGGGGTGGGTACGCCGTCTTTTTATCTACCAACAAAATTGGGTAAAATATATAAACAATTTTAGGAGAGCAATATGCCAGCAAATCGCACTTACTTGACACAACAAGATGTATCCGCAATCTTAGCCGCAGCGGAAAGTTATGCTGCACAAGGTAATTTCGCTGTTACGATTTCAATCGTAGATGATGGCGGACACTTATTAGGCTTATTGCGCCGAGATGGTGCTGCACCTGTCACATCCTATATTTCTCAAGAAAAAGCCCGTACATCTGCTATAGGACGTCGTGAATCAAAGATTTATGAAGATATTATCAACAATGGACGGACCGCTTTCTTGGGCGCAACACCCGCATTACATGGAGTTTTAGAAGGTGGCGTCAATATTGTGGTGGATGGGCATACGATTGGTGCGGTTGGAGTTTCAGGAGTTAAATCCTCCGATGATGCCCTCATTGCTAAGGCAGGAATCGCTGCTTTAGGGATTAATTCTTAATTGGCCTCATAATAGAGGGCTGTGAACGAATTAAATACAACTACCACCACTCTTTCTGTCGAGGAAAGCTCAGCTGAACTTTCCTCGAAAAAGCAGGACTTTACGCAGTTGGGATTAAGTCAAAAAATTCTGCAAGCAGTTCAAGAGCAGGGTTATACCCACCCAACACCGATACAAGAACAAGCGATTCCCCATGTTTTAGCAGGTCGGGACGTAATGGGTGCTGCTCAAACGGGCACAGGGAAGACGGCAGCATTTGTGCTTCCTATTTTGGAAAAAATTTCGCCATTTGCTAATTCAAGCTCATCCCCAGCACGCCATCCTATTCGAGCCTTAGTGCTTACTCCAACCAGAGAGTTAAGTGATCAGGTAGCAGATAACGCGTTTAAATACTCTAAATACACTGATTTAAGAACTGCTGTTGTTTTTGGGGGGGTGGATATTTCTTCACAAACCCAATCATTGCGGGCTGGAGTTGAGTTATTGATTGCAACTCCTGGAAGACTACTCGATCACTTATCGCAAAAGAACGCAAATTTGTCCCAAGTACAAATTTTGGTTTTAGACGAAGCAGATCGCATGCTAGATATGGGGTTTTTACCTGATTTACAACGTATTATGTCGTTGATTCCATCGGGTATGAGACAAACCTTGTTGTTTTCTGCAACATTTTCTCCAGAGATTAAAAAATTAGCGCAGCAATATCTTAAAGATCCAGTCATTATTGAGGTATCTAGACAAAATCAAACAGCGGATACGGTCACCCAAATGGTGCACTTAGTGGATTCATCTAGTAAGCTCAAAGTACTCCAAACGATATTACATCAACGTAAAGTAAAAGGTTTACCAACCCAGTGCATTATTTTTTCTAATAGTCGGATTGGTTGCTCTCGCCTTTCTAGAGCATTGAGTCAAAGCGGTATTAAAGCTGAAGCGATTCACGGTGATAAAAGTCAAGTAGAGCGCATGAGTATCCTAGATCAGTTCAAGAAGGGAGATATTGATGCTCTTGTTGCAACTGATGTTGCCGCGCGTGGATTAGATATTCCGAGTATGCCTTGTGTGATTAATTTTGAATTGCCATTTAATGCAGAAGATTACGTGCATCGTATTGGTAGAACGGGGAGAGCAGGAGCTAAGGGTGATGCGATTGCATTAGTTGACCCTTCAGAAATGAAATTACTTGCCGACATCGAAAAATTAACCAAAAAACCCTTAATTCGGCTCCCAATACCGAGCATGGGTTCACAAGAAAATGCGGATCCTTTTTTCTATCTCCCATATCAATCAGAAGTTGTACCAACAGAAAAAGTTGTCGTTGAACCAGTTAAATCTATTACTAAATCAGTAAGTCCTAGTAAGGCTCTTGGAGCATTGCTTGGCGGCGCCAAAAAAAACTAAGTTAATCAGACCAAGCCCTTACTGCTTGTTCTTGCCACTGAGCGATACTGAGTTGGGATGTGGGCTTTTCAAGACCAAGTCCAAGATGTTCTCCCGCAGCATGCAGATACTGTAAAACTTCTATGGAGTTTCGTGGCCAAATTGGTGGTGCTTGAGTTTGTTTGCTGAGTTTTTCTAAAGATGCGTTCACAACTAATGGGATGTGCCGATAAAAGGGCTGAGGAAGACCTAGTTGTTGTTGAAGCCAAACTTGTCTTGCAGTATTGGACTCTAAATCGCCGCCCCTGACAATATGAGTAATACCTTGGTAACCATCATCGACGACGACTGCTAATTGATAAGTAAAAATTCCATCATTGCGACGAATGACAAAGTCCCCCACATCCTGAGGTAGGTTTTGCCCTAGGATATTCGTATGGGCTGGAATTCTGACCCTCACGGCACTTAGGTGATTAGATAATGGACACACGTGCGGCTCTTGAGGACGACAAAACCCTGGATAAACTAACTCTGCTGAGGGGGTTTGTGAGGTAGACTCGACATGTTCGGATATTTTTTTTCTTGAACAAGAACATTCATATAGTAATTTGGCCGCATTTAATCGATGTAATGCCTCCGTATAGAAAGAAATGCGTTGCGATTGATACAAGATAGTTTCGTCACTGATCATGCCCATGAGAGCTAACTGTTGCAAAATACCCTCAATTGCATATGCTTGTACTCTAGGTGTATCAAGATCTTCTACCCTTATCAGCCATATGCCACCAGCTGATTTTGCATCGAGCCAACTAGCGAGTGCAGTTGCGAGTGAACCGGCGTGCAAAAGCCCAGTAGGAGAGGGTGCAAAGCGACCGCGATAAGTGGTTCTCAACATCGTTAAAATAGAAGTTATGCCAAGTCCAAATTTTGTTCATTTACGCCTGCATTCTGAATATTCCATTGTTGATGGAATTGTTCGACTAGATGACGCCATCAAACAAGCTGTTGCTGATCAGATGGGTGCTCTTGCAGTAACAGACCTCATGAATTTTTTTGGTTTAATCAAATTTTACTCAAATGCGCGTAGTGCAGGATTAAAACCAATTGCGGGTGTGGATGTTTGGATATCACATCCAACACAAAGTAATAAAGCTCAACGGGCTCTTTTACTCGTTAAAAATACCCAGGGTTATCTTAATTTATGTGAATTGTTGTCAAAAGCTACTCTGGAAAACCAACATTTAGGTCGACATGAAATACACCCAAGTTGGTTTGCATTGCCAAGTACTTCATCCATGGCAAGTCAACAAGCCTTTAAATTATCTGAAGGGTTAATTGTTCTTTCGGGTGGTATGCAAGGAGATATTGGCCAAGCATTACTGGCTGAGCAATTGGATGTCGCTGAGCAGTGCGCTCGACAATGGCAGGATTTATTTCCTGGGAATTTTTATATAGAAGTCCAACGTATAGGACATGAACAGGAAGAAAGATATATCCATTTAGCGGCAGATTTAGCAAGCCGTTTGAAAATTCCGTTAGTTGCCACACACCCTATTCAATTTATGCAAGCGGAGGATTTTAGGGCGCATGAAATCAGGGTGTGTATTGCAGATGGTGATCAATTAGGTAATCCAAAAAGGGTAGTACGTTTCACGCAGGAACAGTACTTCAAGACGACTGAGCAAATGACGGAATTGTTTGCTGATTTACCTAGTGCCATTACGAATTCCGTAGAAATCGCCAAACGTTGTAATTTAATGTTGCAGTTAGGTAAACCGAAGTTACCTGATTTCCCAACACCCGATGGCCTAACTTTAGAGACTTATCTAGAACAGCAGGCGCATGAGGGGTTACAGCATCGCTTAGAGCATCTTTATCTCGATAACGAAAAGCGTGAGCAGGAGTCTGAACGATATATTAGTCGATTAGATTTTGAGATTAAAACGATTATTCAAATGGGATTTCCGGGGTATTTTTTAATTGTTGCTGACTTTATTTCATGGGCTAAAAATAATGGCGTTCCTGTAGGGCCTGGAAGGGGATCAGGAGCAGGTTCATTAGTTGCCTATTCTTTAGGGATTACCGATCTAGATCCACTGCGATATAACCTTCTCTTTGAAAGATTTTTAAATCCAGAACGCGTCTCCATGCCCGACTTTGATATTGACTTTTGTCAATTGGGGCGTGACCGCGTTATTCAGTATGTAAAAGATAAATATGGCCATGATGCGGTTAGTCAAATTGCCACATTTGGCACGATGGCTGCTAGAGGTGCCATCAAAGACGTTGGTAGGGCTTTGCAGCAGCCATATGGTTTTGTTGATGGAATATCAAAACTCATTGAAGCCAAACCTGGGGTGCAGATTACTATTCTGGAAGCCATTAAAAACACACCTAGTTTAGATGACTTGTACCAAAATAATGAAGAAGCCAAAAATCTAATCGATCATGCAATTCAATTAGAGGGAATTACCAGAAACGTTGGGATGCATGCTGGAGGTGTTTTAATTTCACCAGGCAAGTTAACGGATTTTTGCCCTTTATATTCACAGTCCGGAAAAGATGATCAGAACTCAGGAATTGTCAGTCAGTTTGATAAAGATGATGTTGAGGCTGTAGGGCTTGTTAAGTTTGACTTCCTAGGTTTGACGACTTTAACCATACTCGATTTAACTCAAAAATATATTTATCGCCTTTATCCTGAGAAGAAGGATTGGCGATTAGAAGATATCCCGTTAGATGATGCTCAAGCCTTTGACATTCTTAAAGCGGCAAATACAGTTGCCATTTTCCAATTGGAAAGCCGAGGCATGCAGAACATGCTTAAAGAAGCAAAGCCAGACCGTTTTGAAGACATTATTGCTTTGGTAGCTCTTTATCGCCCTGGACCAATGGATTTGATCCCAGATTACATTGCTCGTAAACATCAAAAACAAGTTGTCGTTTATCCAGATGATCGCGTCATTCCTGTCCTTGAAGAAACGTATGGAATTATGGTTTACCAAGAGCAGGTGATGCAAATGGCTCAAATCGTTGGCGGATACTCCTTGGGAAGTGCTGATTTATTACGCCGTGCCATGGGTAAGAAAAAACCAGAAGAGATGGCGATTCAAAGCAAAATATTTGCCGAAGGTGCCATGAAAAGTGGTCTTACTCAAGAAAAAGCAGATGAGATCTTTAAAAACATGGAGGCATTTGCTGGTTATGGCTTTAACAAATCGCATGCAGCCGCTTATGCTGTTTTAGCCTATCAAACAGCTTGGTTAAAAGCACATTACGTTGCAGAATTTATGGCGGCCAACTTATCCTTGGCGATGGATGATACAGATAAAGTCAAAATTTTATTTGAAGATGCGAAAGAAAATCAGATTGAAATTCTGATGCCAGATATTAATTCAGGTGAATACCGATTTTTGCCTATTTTAAAAGAAGAAGATAAAAATAAAGGTGGTTCTCGAATAATTCAATATGGTTTGGGAGCTGTTAGGGGGACGGGAGAGAATGCCATAACAGAAATTGTCAGGGTTCGAGCAGAAAAACCATTCGTACATTTATTCGACTTTTGTCAAAGAGTAGATCGTCGGATTGTTAATCGGCGAGCGATAGAGGCGTTTATTCGAGCCGGAGCTTTTGATGCCATTGCGCCTGGCGGCATTGATGGTCGAGCAACCTTACTAGCATCACTCCCTAACGCAATGCAAGCCGCAGAGCAAGCTATTGCTTCCGCCAATCAGACAAGTTTATTTGCTATGCCTGGTGCGGAGGATGGTTCTGAACCTGAATATCTATCGATAGCGCCTTGGATGAAAAAAACGCGCTTACAAGAAGAAAAATCAGCCTTAGGATTTTGTATTTCAGGGCATTTATTTGATGTATATGCCCAAGAGGTTCGACAAATTGTTAGAGTCCCATTAGAAAAGATTTCATATAAAAGTGGTGAAAAATTAGTTGCTGGCATTATTGTTTCTCAGCGAACCAAGAAAACTAGCAATGGTGGTGTGATGAATAATATTATTTTAGATGACGGTACTGGGCACATTGAGTTAGTTGTTTACGAAGATACCTATGAAAACTACCGATCTTGTTTTGTTGAAGATGAGTTATTAATTGCGAAGATCATGACGAAGGTTCAGCCGTCCACAGAAAATTATTCAGGGAGTGTTCGGCATTCATTAGTAGCAGCGATGTCCATGGCAACAGCAAGGCTGCGTTATGCTAAAAGCATTCACTTTGCCATGACATCTTCAGTGAATCTAAAAATGTTTAAAGAAAAAGCCCAATCCTTTATACATGAGCAAAACCTATCTCGTCAAACTTCGCTCGATTCAGGCCAACACATTAACTTGCCGATGACTGCAGATCTCACTTCGGAAACTGGAGTATGCCAAATTCAGTTTCCGCAAAATTGGAATATTTATCCGGATGATCGAACGATTCAGGGATTTAGTAATTTATTACATCAATTAGGTATTACATCTACCTTGCAAGTTAAATATGCTTCACCGGGATAACTTGACTAAATATATTTTCATACGCTTGAATGACCCTCGCGACATTTAAGTCCTCTAGACAAAGACTCCGGCTATTAGCCGTGTCATCGCAACCCGCTTTTCTGCATGGGACACAATCTCCTGGGCCTTGAAGGATGGTGACATTTGCCACAGTTTGACTTTGCGCTCTTAAACGATAAGGTTGCTTATCAGAAGTACCATTTGGCCAAGGACCAAAATTAGTTGGAGGAGTAGCACCAAATAGAGCAATCGTTGGAACTGAGCACGCCGCTGCTAAGTGAGTAATGGCAGTATCGACTCCAATATAAGCCTTAGCATGATGTAATACATTGGCTAACTCACCAAAACTGAGTTTGCCGGTCATGTTAAGAATGATTTGTGCCGCATGAGGACTCAGGTTGGTTAGGATTTTTTCTGCAAGTACCTGGTCTTTTTGATCAGGACCACCACTGATGACAACCATCATTTCTTGTTGAGAAAAATGTTCAATGATTTGAACCCAGGAGTTAATTGGCCAACACTTATAGTCATTTAACGGGCTAGGATGAATCACTACATATGGGTTAGGAATATTTTGCAATTCAACAGGCAATGACTCAAATTGGGGTGGACTGACCTTGATATCATGCGTTATTTGAGCTCCGCCAACAAAGGGGTCTAATAATTTGAGTTTTTCAGTAATGACATGTTGTGCAAAATAATCAATCGGCACTTGGTATTGAGTAATCCAATGTTTCCATCCACGATCTTCTTTACCAGGATGACAAACCCCTACCCGATGGAACGCAGAAAAAAATCCATATAGATAAGCTCGATCACTTGGTTGTGTGATGATTGCTAGATCATATTGGAAAAATAGTTTGCCCAGGAGTTTCACATACTCCTTGAGCTTAGGCTTCTTACTTGTGCCAATGATTTTATTTAGGAAAGGATTGCCATCCAAGATCCCTACAGAGTTCGCAAATCCTAAAAAATCTATTTTTGCATCAGGCCAAATTTCATGAGCACGTTTGATCAGTGGGGTCGTGATGAGTGTGTCGCCGATTTGTCTAGGTGCAATAATTAATATTTTTTTGAATGGTGGAGGCTTCATGAATGAGGTAATTCTATCGCAAGCAATTATTTTTCTTTAATATGATGTGTTTGTGACATAAGATTGGCATAATTCATTATATGAAGCTCCTCGACCATCAAGTATTTTTCCGCGTAATAACCTATTTAAAGCCGCATAAGTCAATGATTATATTGGCTTTACTAGCAATGGCGGTAGTAGCCGCAACAGAAACCTCGATTCCTGCCTTGATGAAGCCCTTATTAGATCGAGGTTTTACAGGTGGGTTGAATGATAAATTATGGCAAGTTCCTGTGTTCTTGGTAGGTCTTGCGTTTATTCGAGGTGCGGCGCAATTTTTATCAAACTATTGGTTAAATCGAGTGATTAATGAAGTTTTATTGATTCTTCGAGAGCAAATGTTTTCTCGTTTATTACACGCGCCAACCGAATTCTTCCAACAGAGTACTGCGGCAAACTTAATTAATACCGTTGTGTTTGAAGTGAATAATGTACTCAGTATTTTAAGTAGTGTTGCCATTAATTTAGTTAGAGACTCTTTGACGGTGATCGGCTTATTGGGTTATTTGTTTTATCTCAATTGGCGATTAACACTCTTCGTGATGGTAATCTTTCCAATTATTGGTTTTACTATTAGTCGAATCAACAAGCGCTTAAGATCTTTAGGCCGCGATCAACAAAAATATACAAGTGAGTTAGCTTATGTTGTTGAAGAGGCAAGTGCTGGGCACAAAATTGTTAAATTAAATAGCGGGCAAGATTATGAGATGTATCGCTTTACCGAAATGGCAAAAAAACTCAGAAAATTTGCCATTCGTGCTTCTATTGCGGGTGGTTTAAATCAACCGATTACGCAGATTGTTGCCTCTATTGCATTATCTGGTGTTTTGTTGATAGCAATCATTCAGTCATCTAGTGATGGAACTACCGTTGGAGAGTTTGCTGCTTTTGTAACCGCCATGTTGTTGATTATTTCTCCGCTCAAGCATTTGGCAGATATTAATCAACCCTTGCAAAGAGGTTTAATTGCTGCTGAGATGATTTTTGGTTTGATGGATCAGCCTTTAGAAAAACAAGTAGATGAAGCACATGCAAAATCTTTAAAAACAGCCAAAGGAAATATCGAGTTTGACCATGTAAGTTTTTCATACCAACCAATCCATCAAGAGTCGATTGACCCCCAACGAGAAGTTCTGCGAGATATTCAGTTAAAAATTGCGCCTGGTGAAGTGATTGCCTTTGTTGGCCCGTCTGGAAGTGGTAAAACAACATTAGTTAATTTAGTTCCGAGGTTTTATTCGCCAACGAGTGGGCACATTTTGCTTGATGGTCATCCGATTGAGGAGTATAAGTTATCGGATTTACGCTTGCAAATTGGCTTTGTAAGCCAAGATGTTATTTTGTTTAATGACACGATCGCGGCAAACGTTGCTTATGGAGTAGTCCAGCAACAGGATATTGATCGAGTAAAGGTTGCACAGGCAATTGCTGCAGCTAATCTAACTGAAATGATTCGTGATTTACCTGACGGGATTGATACAGTGATTGGGGACAATGGTAATCGATTGTCGGGCGGACAAAGACAGCGCTTAGCGATTGCTAGGGCAGTTTATAAAAATGCGCCAATTCTGATTCTGGATGAAGCCACATCGGCGCTCGATTCTGAATCAGAGCGCTTAGTTCAAGAAGCTTTGGAACACTTGATGCAAGGCAGAACAACATTAGTGATTGCGCATCGCTTATCAACCATTGAGAATGCGGATCGCATTGCAGTTCTTGAATATGGTCGTATTATCGAGTTAGGAACCCACGCAGAGTTAATTGAGCGGGGCGGCCTATACTCTAGCTTACATCGACTACAGTTTTCAACAAAAGCCTAAAGTAAAACTATGTCGTAATGCTCTTGAGCAAAACCACCCTCAGATCGAAGCCGAATTGGCTTGCCAATAAATTCGCCTAGCTCGGCTAAGTACTGACTTTGTTCTTCAAGAAATAAATCAATCACATCAGGTGAGGCGACAATTCGGAATTCTTTTGGATTGAACTGACGGTGCTCACGAACAATTTCCCGTAATATTTCATAGCAAATGGTTTGAGCAGTTTTTACTTCACCCTTGCCGTCACAGACAGGGCATGGTTCACACAGTTGATGCGCTAGCGATTCCCGAGTACGTTTACGCGTCATTTCAACTAGTCCGAGATTAGAAAATTGATTCACCGTAGTTTTCATACGGTCTAGCGCTAAGCTTTTACTGAGCTCACCTAAAACAGCAGTTTGATGTTCAGAAATGCTCATATCGATAAAGTCTACAATGATGATGCCACCTAAATTTCTTAAGCGTAATTGGCGTGCGATTGCTTTAGCGGCTTCAAGATTAGTTTTATAAATCGTATCAACAAAAGTTTTAGCACCGATATAACTGCCAGTATTGACATCGATGGTTGTCATCGATTCAGTTTGGTCAATCATCAGATAACCACCTGATTTTAGATTAACCCTACGATTTAAAGCCAAGTTAATCTCATTTTCAACATCAAATAAATCGAACAAAGGTCGTTCACCGCGATACAGTTGAATTTTATCAACTAGTTTTGGCATATAGGTCGCAGCAAACCGTTGGAGTTTCGTACAATTTTCTGCAGAATCGATGCGGATTGCTAAGGTGGACTCTTCCGCAATATCACGCATGACACGCTCAATCAGATTGAGTTCTTCGTAGATTTTGGATGGTGTAGGCTTGGTTAAAGTGTGTTGATGAATGGTTGACCAGGTCAGTAAGAGATAATTTAAATCTTGCTCTAAATCTCTGTCAGTTGCTTCTTCTGCACTTGTGCGAACAATCAAACAACCTTTTAAATCTTCAGGAAGTATTTGCCCAAGTCGTTGTTTTAAATGATCCCTTGCGGACTCATCGGTAATTCTTTGAGAAACTCCAATTTGACCATTTTTTTCCTCAAGTGGCAGGTATACTAAATTACGGCCGGCAATACTGATATGAGTTGTTAGGCGGGCACCTTTTGTACCTAAGGGATCTTTCAGAACTTGTACAAGGATGGTTTGGCCATCAAACACGAGTTTTTCGATGGGAGCATCAGCCGCGTTATAAATATCTGCGACATGTATAAAAGCGGATTTTTCAAGGCCAATATCCACGAAAGCGGATTGCATGCCAGGTAAAACGCGAACGACTTTACCTAAATAAACATTACCTAAAATACCTCGGTTCTGAGCTCTTTCGATGAGGAGCTCTTGTACCTCACCATGTTGAACAAGAGCAACTCGCGTTTCTTGAGGGGTAAAGTTAATTAATATTTCTTCATTCATGGACATAGGATAAACGGAATTCTGGCCTTCTCCAAGAGCAGATTTGTATCGAAAATAGGTAGTCCCATAATCGAACTATGACTACCTTCTATTTTTTCAATCAAACAGCTTCCAAAACCCTGAATAGCGTAAGCACCTGCTTTACCAAGAGGCTCATTGGTTGCTACATAGGATTTTAATTTTTCAAGAGAGTTATTTGCAAAATAGACTTTGGAGGAACTGATCACAAACTCTGGCGCTTGATCTGGATGGATTTGTATAGCGATGGCAGTATGCACTTCATGACATTGATGATTCAGTAACTGAAGCATCGATAAGGCTTCATTAGCATCCTGTGGTTTGCCTAAAATCATATCTTGACTATCGTGGGTAAGCGATACGGTCGTGTCTGCACATAATATGGGGGCCCATACTAATCCTTGACGTTGGAGACGTTCAACTGCCGCTTTTAGTTTGAGAAGTGTGACTCGCAGAACATAATCTTTCGATGCCTCATGAGGAAGGGTCTGCTCAAGTAATTCAGGATTTTCAAAAGGCTCGGGCAATAATAGCTGAAAGTTGACTTGCAGGTCATTCAAAATCGACTGACGTCTTGGACTTTGGGATGCAAGATACAGCATATTATTCTCGATGATAGGGGTGGTTTTGTAAAATGGTCCAAGAGCGATACAGTTGTTCAACCAATAATAGTCGAGCAAGGGCATGGGGAAGCGTGAGGCTTGATAAACGCCATAAAGCTTGACAGGACGCTTTTAGATCACTATCGAGGCCATCAGCACCTCCTATGATCAAATAAATATCCCGACCCATCTGTTGCCATTGCGCAAACTGCTCAGACATTTGTACTGTTGTTAA
The DNA here is from genome assembly GCA_947448695.1 of Burkholderiaceae bacterium. Classification (GTDB taxonomy): domain Bacteria; phylum Pseudomonadota; class Gammaproteobacteria; order Burkholderiales; family Burkholderiaceae; genus Polynucleobacter. The sequence goes on along the minus strand of CANFOL010000030.1, from coordinate 5,754 downwards.
ATCTTTGCCGCGTTCATCGAGTGCAATGACGAAACTATTTTTAGGGATGTGTTCCCGAATCTTGAGTGCTTCTTTGGCAGGGCTTACATCAGGCTTGAGCTCTTTAATCTGAATGAGAGCATCTTTGGGCATCCGTTTGACATAATCTTGTATTGCCACATCAACCCATTGGGGCATTTTATGCCCAACGGCAATTACAAACAGCTTCATTCATCATCCAGGTCGTCACTAAAAATCATAGGGCCGCTCGTTGGGCCTTTTTGAGCATTTAATTTAACTCTAACGGGTTTTCCGCCCCACATACCTTCGAGTTGATAGTAGGCTCTGATGGCGGGTTGTAAAATATGGACAACCACATCACCACAATCCACAAGCACCCACTCCCCAGTATCTAGACCTTCGATGGAAATCACTTCGCCACCTTTTTCTTTTACGCTAGTACTTACGGAGAATGCAAGAGCACGAGTTTGGCGATTACTGTTACCGGTAGCGATAATCACACGATCAAATAAATCGGTCAATTTTGAAGTATCGAATACTCGAATATCGACAGCTTTCACATCTTCAAGTGCATCAATCACAATACGTTGTAATTTTCTTAATTCCATGCGTAAAAATTTTTCCTCATCAATTAGTAGAGTCTTGCGGTTGGTAAATATGGTGGAGTTGCGTGTAGTCTAACACTTGTGGAGATAAAGATTCTGCTAATTCTGAACGAGAAGCTTGATGGTGTAATTGGGTACGTAACTCTGTAGAAGAAAGATCCACATGAAAGGTCTCATCAAAAAATACTTTTCCGTGCGGGGTATTCTTGAGGTCATTGATATTATTCGTGATACGTTGGTCAAATAATTCAATCATTTCCAGAATGGTTTGTGGATGATCTGGATTAATATGAGCTTTTGTAACCGATGGGGAAAGTTTACGACTAGCTACGGCTAAGTGGAGATAATCTGGAAGGTGTTGCCAATCATTCCAGGTTGACATGTTTTGATAAGTATCCGCGCCCATCAGCCAGACAATGGATTGATTCGCACCATACATTTGCCTTAATTCTTTTGCCGTATCAATCGTATAACTTGGACCTTGCCGATCCAGTTCGATTCTACTAACTCCCACATGTGTTTTACTATCAGAATCAAATAATAAAATTTTTAGGTCTTCTACCGCTGCAAGGGTTAACTCATAGCGCATTTTTGCAGATGTGATGTAGGTACTTTTCTGCCATGGTTGACCTGCAGGCAACCATAATAATTCATCGAGTTTGAGCAATTCAATAAAATTTTGAGCTAATTTAACATGACCCCAATGAGGCGGATCAAATGTACCACCGAAAATACCGATCATTGAGTGAGCCAATCACGTGGGCGCAGAAAAAAATCAGTTAATTGGTACTCAGGACTACCCGGCTCAATGCGGCGTTGATATTGCCATCTTGCAACGGGTGGCATAGACATCAAGATAGATTCAGCTCTGCCGCCTGATTGCAAGCCAAAATGGGTGCCACGGTCATAAACTAGATTAAATTCCGCATATCTGCCGCGACGATATTCTTGAAAATCTTTTTCTTCAGGGGTATAGCTTTGAGCTTGATTCTTTTTCGCAATTGGTAAATAGGCATCAACCAAAGATTTTCCAACAGATTGTGTCAGGTTAAAACTTTGTTCAAAGCCAAGCTCACTAAAATCGTCAAAAAATATGCCGCCAATACCCCTCGGTTCTTGACGGTGTGGCAGATAAAAATACGCGTCACAGTTCTTTTTAAAGACAGGATAGTATTTCTCATCAAACGTATCTAGAACATTTTTGCAGGTTTGGTGGAAATGTATGCAGTCTTCGACATTGCCATAGTATGGTGTTAAATCCATACCACCGCCAAACCACCACACTGGATCGATACCTTCCTTTTGCGCTACCAAGCATCTCACATTCATATGAACCGTTGGTACTTTGGGATTTCTTGGGTGAAACACCAAAGAAACTCCCATTGCTTCAAAACTGCCACCCGCAATTTCTGGGCGTTGCGCGGTTGCGGATGGAGGTAGTTTTTGACCACTGACATGAGAGAAAGCAACACCGGCTCGCTCAAAAAAATGACCATTTTCAACAATCATGGTTCGACCATAACCTTGAAGAGGGCTATCAACTGGCTTTACCCACTCATCACTCAGGAAGGCTTGGTCCTCAACTTCGGAGAATGAATTAGTAATGTAATTCTGCAAATTCCAAAAGAAATGCTTTAGTTCAGTTACTTGTATAGACATTATTTCGTTTTTATAGCAAGGTGCCCAATATCAGTTCGATACTGAGAACCATTAAATTGAATGGATTTTAAAGCTGCATAGGCACGAGTTTGAGCCCCCTTCACATTTCCGTCAAGACCTACAACACAAAGAACTCGGCCACCGCTAGTCAGTAGCTTACCATCTTTGAAGGTAGTTCCTGCATGAAATACGATGTGGTGATCACTTTCTTCAGGAATACCCGTGATTTCATCGCCACTTCTGGGAGTATCTGGGTAGTTGTGGGCCGCCATCACAACACCAAGGGCTACTCTTGGATCCCACTCTAATTCCACTTCATCAAGCGTTTGTTTATCTGCATGTATAAGTACATCGACAAAATCACTTTTCAGTCTTGCCATAATTGGTTGCGTTTCAGGATCGCCCATACGGCAATTAAATTCCAGTGTTTTCAATTCCTTATTGGCACCAATCATGAGGCCCGCGTACAGAAAACCTGTAAATGGAATACCATCTTTAGCCATGCCTTCTATGGTAGGTGTAATAATTTGACGTAAGACTTTGGCGTGCAGTTCAGGAGTGACGACGGGCGCTGGTGAATATGCTCCCATGCCACCCGTATTAGGCCCTTGGTCATGATCTAAAAGACGCTTATGATCTTGGCTAGTTGCCATCGGTAAAATATTTTTACCATCCACCATCACAATGAAACTAGCTTCTTCACCAGATAAAAATTCCTCGATGACAACACGTGCACCGGCATTACCTAATTTGTTGTCGCTTAACATCATATCGACCGCGTTATGAGCATCCTCCAAGTTCATAGCAACCACAACGCCTTTACCTGCTGCTAAGCCATCTGCCTTAATCACGATAGGAGCGCCTTTTTGATCGATATATGCGTGCGCTGCGGCAGCGTCATGAAAGGTTTCATAATCGGCGGTGGGAATCCCATGACGCTTCATAAATGCTTTTGCAAAATCTTTAGAAGATTCCAATTGTGCAGCTTGTTGAGTAGGGCCAAAAACTTTTAATCCTTTTGCACGAAAAACATCGACGATACCCTCAGATAATGGTTTTTCGGGTCCGATGACGGTATATGCAATTTTTTCAACTTCGGCAAATAAGGCGAGTTCTTGAATATCCGTAATTGGGATGTTAGTAATTCCATGAAGATGTTTGGATTCAAATGGAGTACCACCATTTCCGGGAGCAACAAAAACCATTTGCACCTTTGGCGATTGAGCTATTTTCCACGCTAGAGCATGTTCTCTTCCGCCGGATCCTACAACTAATATTTTCATATAAATCCTAATTATTCATCAAAACTTGCATTGGAGTAGACATTTTGGACATCATCTAAGTTTTCTAGAGCATCCAATAATTTTTGCATCGTCATTGCAGAGTCACCTAACAGTTCAACCTCTGTCTCAGGGCGCATGGTTACTTCCCCAAATTCAGGTTGAAGACCTTGGACAATAAGTGCATCTTTAATTTCAGAAAATTGAGCTGGAGACGTAATCACTTCTTTTGAAGCGTCGGCATGGACGATGACATCATCCGCGCCTGCTTCTAGTGCGGCATCCATGAGTTGATTTTCTTCAATATGAGGCGCAAACATGAGTTGACCACAATGCATAAAAAGATAAGAAACACACCCGTCTGTTCCTAAATTACCACCATTTTTGGAAAATGCATGTCGGATCTCAGCCACGGTTCTTGTTCTATTATCCGTCAGACAATCCACCATGACCGCAACGCCGCCGGGGCCATAGCCCTCATAACGAATTTCTTCATAATTAACACCTTCGAGGGAGCCTGTACCTTTTTGAATGGCTCTTGTCACATTCTCATTCGGCATATTGGCATCCTTGGCCTTATCGATGGCAAGTCTTAAGCGTGGGTTGTTACTGATATCCCCACCACCCATCTTGGCTGCTACGGTTACTTCACGGATGATTTTCGTCCAAACCTTACCGCGTTTTTCGTCTTGGCGACCTTTTCGATGTTGAATATTGGCCCATTTAGAATGTCCGGCCATAGATTTCCTTTCAAATAAACTTTTATGAATTGTGTATTGTGTAATATGTTAATTTTAGGCATTTTCTAAAGTAAAACCATAAAAGGAGATATTTCATGACAACAAATACCGTAAAAGCCATCCGTATGAGTAAAACAGGGGGTGCAGAAGTCCTTGAATATATTGATGTTCAATTAGGGGAGCCTGGCCCAGGAGAGGTTTTAGTTCGCCATCACGCTATTGGGGTTAATTTTTTAGATATTTATTTTAGAAATGGTTTATATCCATCACCATTACCCGCTGGAGTGGGGCAAGAAGGTGCGGGCGTCATTGAAAAAGTGGGCCCCAATGTCACGCATGTTAAGGTAGGTGACCGAGTTGCCTATGCGGGTCGTCCAGCGGGTTCCTACTCACAGGCCAGAGTGATGCCAGCCGATATTATTGTGAAGTTACCTGATGCAATTAGTTTTGAACAAGCTGCGGCGATGATGTTGCAGGGCATGACAGTGCAATATCTCCTGAATAGCACGTATAAAGTTCAAAAAGGTGACACTGTTTTATTTCATGCGATTGCTGGCGGTGTTGGCACGATTGCATGTCAATGGCTAAAAGCATTGGGTGCAACAGTCATTGGCACCGTTGGGAGTCCTGAAAAAGCGGCTTTAGCAAAATCCATGGGTTGTGATCACACGATTTTGTACCGTGATGAAGACTTCGTAAAACGCGTACGAGAAATTACTGACGGTAAGGGGGTGCCTGTAGTTTATGACTCCATTGGTAAAGATACCTTCATGAAATCTTTAGATTGTTTATCGCCCCTTGGCACGATGGTGACATTTGGAAATGCATCGGGACCAGTACCACCTTTAGACCTGTCTATTTTGGCGGGGAAAGGCTCTATAAAGGTCACTCGTCCCACGTTGACCACCTATGTCCTCAATCGTAATTTATTAGAGCCAATGGCAGCAGATTTATTCCAAAAAGTCATGAGTGGTCAAGTGAAAATCGAAATCACCCATCGCTACCCCTTGGAGCAAGCGGCGCAGGCGCAACGTGATATGGAAGATCGTAAAACTACCGGATCCATCATCTTATTGCCTTAAATCTCTTGGGAAACACCACCCTGAATGACTATCAGGGTGGTTCGATGAAAAGAGTTTTTGGCTATACGACTATTGCCTTGCATTCCTTAAACGTGTCATAATAGTCATCTTTTCAGCCGCGGTGGTGAAATTGGTAGACACAGGAGACTCAAAATCTCCCGCCTAATAAGTGTGACGGTTCGAGTCCGTCCCGCGGCACCAATAGTTTTAGTTATAGCAAATGCTAACTTAACTCGTTGTTCAAATCTATGGCTCTTCACCATAATCGGGGGATGAGCATTTATCAAACACGATTAATTACTCCATTCCAACCGCACAAAGCCAAGACTCTCAGTCGGTAGTTTTGGAAATTCCTAAAACCAAACGCTCTTCTAGAAATCATTTCCAT
>CANFOL010000029.1 GCA_947448695.1 Burkholderiaceae bacterium | reverse complement strand
TCCGGTTGAATGAGTCTGCGTTTATTGTGCTTTTTTTTATGCCATGGATCAGGGAAAAAAATATGTACGCCATCTAAAGCCTCGTCAGCAATCATCGTCTCTAGAACCTCAACAGCATCATGCCGAATGATACGGATATTTTGTATCTGATCTTCACCAATTCTTTTAAGAAGTGCTCCAACACCAGGCTCATGAACTTCAAGGGCTAAAAAATCATCACTATGCCTGAGTTTGGCAATATGCGCGGTTGTTTCTCCCATGCCAAATCCTATCTCGAGGATTTTAGGTCGCACACTATCTGATGTTAAAAATGGCGTTCCCAAGTTTAAGAATTCTGGCTTGTAGGGAATCATATATTTAGGACCTAGCTCATCAATCGCACGTTGTTGACCTTGCGTCGTGCGTCCCGCACGCATCACAAAAGATTTGATGCGTCGCGGGATAAGGTTTTTATCTTCTACAAAATCTTCAGTTGAATCAGACATCACGATTTTATGCACCCCAGTTAATCCAGCCCATGGCTGATGTAGCAATGATCATGAGTCCAAAAGCAATACGGTACCAAGCAAATGGTTTGAAATTATGATGGCTTACATAGCCGATTAGCCATTTGACACAAAAAAATGCGGCTATAAAAGAGGCTATAAAACCCACGCCTAGAACAGGGCCAAATCCAGCGATATCTAATAGACCTGTGTCGTGACGGAGTTTATACAACTCATACACTGTCGCACCAGCAATGACTGGTATCGCCAGAAAAAATGAGAACTCAGTTGCTACTTGTCTTGGGATACCAAATAACATACCGCCAATAATGGTTGCACCGGATCTTGATGTACCCGGAATTAATGCTGCACATTGAGCTAGACCCACTTTGATGGCATCTTTGATGCTCAGATCTTCTACATTTTCAATACTACGCAAGACCACCTTTCGACTATTTTGTTTAGCTTTTTCAAGATGCTCGGCCCACAAAATGATGAAGCCACCGACAATAAATGCTAACGCAACAGGTATTGGTGAGAAAAGATGTGCCTTAATCAATTTGCCAAATAATAGAGCTAAGACAATCGCAGGTATAGAAGCAATAATGACATTCAAAGCAAAACGATTTGACCTTGGCCGTCTTCCTAATCCAATAATGACTTCCCAAATCTTTTTTCTGAATTCCCAACAAACTGCCAAGATAGCTCCCAGCTGAATAATGACTTCAAAGGCTTTCCCACGTTCATCATTAAAGTTGAGCAAATGTCCTGCAAGAATTAAATGCCCTGTACTAGAAATTGGTAAGAACTCTGTTAAACCTTCTACTACTCCTAAGATCACTGCTTTTACTAATAATGCGATATCCATGAATGCCCTTGATTGAAATCATCTCTTATTTAAGAAGTTATTCTGAATTATCGATCAATATCTTTACGATTACCTAATTGAATCACGATCACCACTAACTTTTGGTCTTGAATCTCACAAATGATTCGATCAAGTTTAAAGATAAAAATAAAAAAACCCCCAAGCAATTTTTCCACACAACATGGATTAACCGATGGGGGCCGTGTTGGGAAAATTTTACAATATTTTGATTGAAAAGCAATTCTTAACCTATAAGACGGAATCTTTTCTCAATTAACCATGTAAAAGATGATGGCTTATGTATACGGGACATTGCCATCTAGAATATTTATCTAAGGAGCAATGTTGACTTCATCAGCTTATATATAGGGAAAATTATTCGTATCGCAAGGCAACAATCGGTTGCATTTGCGCTGCCTTTTTAGCTGGGTAATAACCAAAGAAAATGCCAATTGCCGCAGAAAATCCCACTGCAAAAATAATCGAAAACATATTTAAGCTAATGCCCCAATCAGCTATATAGGCAACTAACCAAGAAATCAAAATCCCCAGAATAACGCCGATAGCTCCCCCAAGAGTGGCAAGGGTCATCGCCTCAACCAAAAACTGCATCATGATGTCTCGCCCTCTTGCGCCAACAGCTAAACGAAGCCCAATCTCTCTCGTTCGCTCTGTGACTGAAACTAGCATAATGTTCATAATGCCAATACCGCCAACTAGCAAACTAACCGATGCTACGGCCGCTAACAACATGGACATCACTTTACTGGCAGCCTCTTGAGTCTTTAAAATTTCAGTTAAATTACGCACCTGAAAATCATTTTCCATGCCTGGTTGAATCCGGTGGCGTTGCCTGAGTAATTCTGTAATACGCGCCTCGACTTCTTGGGTATCTGAACCCTCTTGCGCTTTAATCATGATAGTTCCCACGCGTGCGATACGGCCTCGAGGCTCTCCAAATAATCGATTACGGCCAGTTGTGAGGGGTACAAAAATCACATCATCTTGGTCTTGCCCTTGACTGCTTTGCCCCTTAGACTCCATCAGGCCAATGATTTCAAAAGGTATGCCGCGTATTCGAACAACTTGACCTACTGGATTATCTTCACCAAATAATTGGCTTGATACAGTTTTTCCTAAAATCGCTACTTTGCCAAAACGGGTGATTTCACCCTGATCAAAAAAACGACCTTCTGCCAGATTCCATTCACGCACATCAAAATAATCGTTATACACACCATTAATATTTGTAGCCCAATTTGTATTTCCAAATACCACCTGAGCATTACTTCTTGTCAGTGGCGCGGCAAACGCCACATCCGATATTTCTGACGTAATCGCACGCGCATCTTGTTCAGTTAAGGTTTGTGCATTACCAGCACCGAGCCTGGCTCCTGACTGAATAATTGATCCTGGCACAACAATTAATAAGTTCGATCCAAGACTGGCGATTTGTTCTTGTAAGCGTTGTTGTGCACCACCACCAATGGCTATCATGGCAATCACTGCAGCAACACCAATCACAATGCCTAACATCGTCAAAATGGAGCGCATCTTATTGACTCGCAATGCTTGCATGGCAATCGAAAGATTCATGATGGAAGCAATTTTCATGATTGCCCCATCGTCATCTCAGATTTGCCCACTGGCTGCTCATTAATATGGATTTCAATAATCTTGCCATCTTTAAACGTCACTACGCGATTGGCATAAGCTGCAACATCAGGTTCATGAGTCACAACGATAATGGTCATTCCTTCATAATTTAATCTTCGCAGTAAATGCATGATCTCAATCGTCATTTTGGAATCCAAAGCACCCGTAGGTTCATCCGCCAAAATGAGGGCTGGGTCATTGACGAGCGCTCTCGCAACCGCAACGCGTTGTTGCTGACCTCCGGATAACTCGGATGGCGTATGGTGAAGGCGATCACCTAAACCGACTTGCTCCAAACGATATTTAGCATGCTCTAATTGTTGTTGTTTGTTTAAATTTGCAAGCTCGCCCTCGCGCGCATATAAGAGTGGCATCGCTACGTTTTCTAGGGCAGAAGTTCTTGCTAATAAATTAAATTGTTGAAACACAAATCCTATACGACGATTGCGAACGTCTGCTAACTCATCCACACTCAAATCACTTACGTTTTGGCCAGCAAGTTCATATACCCCACTAGTGGGTTGATCTAAACAACCAATCATGTTCATAAAAGTCGATTTGCCAGAGCCTGATGCGCCAATAATGGCAACAAAATCACCCTGCTCGATATCTAGACTAACGCCATTGAGTGCCCGAACTTCGAGATCACCCTGACCATATGATTTAACTAGATTTTGAGTTGAAATAATAGGCATTTATATACAATGCAAATTTACGAAAATATTCTGTTCAGCAATCACGCTCAGCCTCACTAATTAAATGACCTTGTCCCATATTTTTACGGGTGCGAACACGTTTGATTGTGACTGCTTCAATCGGTATTGGTGCGACCGTGTTGAGGGAGTCTAATTGGCCAAATAGCCACAATGAACTTGCCATCACACCAATGCTGGCAGTGGGTTTACCCATTTCAATAGATCGGTAAGTATTTTGCGAACAATAGAGTCTTTCTGCCATTTGTTTAATAGTCCAGCCACAAGCGATACGCTGGGCACGTATTCGTTGCCCAAGATGTTCCAAAGACTCTAATGCCTCGGGATGAAGACCTTTGATTGCACCTGATTGTTTGGACATATTAATATTATAGTTCAATATAATGATTCTTAAGTAATCTAAAAGTCATTATATTAATCATTAAAACATTCTTGGTCCACTGCGCTGTGAATTATTAGAAGACTCTGACTTGGTCGCACCCTCAATGCCCACAATGACCTGATCACCAACTTTTAACTCATTGGGTTGATCTTTTTTAAGCGGCAATATTTCAGAATACTCACCATCTGATAAGCCCAAACGAAATGCCTTACGAACTGGTTTGGCGGCGCCTTCTTCACCCTCTAATATATAAACACTGCGGTAATTGCTCATGCCACCGGCTGGCCTTACTGGCGGCTTAGGGGCATCTTTATTCGTTACAGTCGCAGGCTTCGCATTTTTATCGACAGGCATTCTGAATCGCAAAGCGGTATTGGGTATTTTTAAAGCCTTATCATGCTCTTCAACCACAATACGAGCATTCGCAGTCATACCTGGGAGTAACTTGAGATCAGGATTGTCTGCGGAAATCAATACCGTATAAGTAACCACGTTCTGAATATTCACGGGAGATTTACGGACTTGTTTTACCTTACCTTTAAAAATTCGGCCAGGAAAAGCATCCACGGTAAAGGTAGCATTTTGTCCTTCAATGATCCGGCCTACATCTGATTCATCAATTGATGTTTCTACTTGCATTTCAGCTAAATTTCTGGCGATGACAAAGATTTCAGGTGATTGCAAACTGGCGGCCACTGTTTGACCAACTTCAACACTCCGTTTGACAACAACACCGTCAACGGGAGAACGGATGGTGGTGTCATCCAATGATTTTTTTGCTAAATTGACAGCGCCAAGGGTTGCCTTCAGTGCAGAATCAGTTGTAATCAATGCCTGCTCAGAAATGAAACCTTCCTTCATCAGTTTTTCGTTGTATTGATGATTTCGAAGTGCCAATTCATAATTCGCTTGCGCTTGATCAAATTTAGCCTGAAATTCTCTGGGATCAATTTTGGCGATGACTTGACCTTGCTTGACGCGATCATTAAAGTCGACCGTTAATTCACGAATCATGCCTGAAACACCAGTACCAATGGTCACCGACCTCACCGGATTGAGGGTGCCGCTGGCTCGAATGGTTGCAACGAGGGGTCCCTCTTCAACACTTACCGTGTTGTACTTTGTTTGCGAAAAACCAATATATTTTTTTCCAAAAAACCAACCAGCCCCAACGATACAGATGAGGACAAGCAATAAAATCAACCACTTGATAAAAGATCGACCTTTTCCATCTTTTTGCGATATTGAAGTATTAGAATGTGTTATCAAGATAATAGAATCAAGCCCCGTTTTATTTGCAAAAAGGATGAACGTATGACTGCATCATTGAACCCCTTAAATCAAAATGATACTCCCGTTTGGAGTATTGCAAGTGCTCGTCACAAAATGATCGAGCAGCAAATTCGTCCGTGGGGAATTTCTGAAACAAAATATTTAGATGCCTTAGAAATTGTCAAAAGAGAGCTTTTTGTGGATGAGTTACAAATCCCATTGACATTTTCTGATTTACTACTGCCGATTCATGGTACTCAAGAAGTCATGATGGAACCTAAAGTTGAAATACGTGTATTACAAGCACTTGCCCCTTCGGGTAAAGAAGAAGTTTTAGAGGTAGGAACTGGCTCAGGGTATATGGCTGCCTTATTAGGATATTTTTCCAAAACGGTCAAAACGGTGGATATAAAGCCTGAACTTGTTGCTTTTGCGGCCTTCAATTTAAATAAATGTCGGATTCCTAATGTGCGCGCTGAGGTGGGTGATGCAACCAAAGGCTGGCATATCGAAAATAATCAAAGTTATGACATTATTTGCATTTCAGGGGCGGTGACTAAGGTTTCTGAAGGGTTGAAGTCCCAGTTAAAAATTGGTGGCAGACTATTTGCTTTTATTGGTCAAGAGCCTTTAATGAGTGCAACTTTGGTCAAACGCATAAGCCATGATTATTTTCAAACACAGGTTCTTTTTGAGACATTGGTGCCGATGTTACAAGTCGACCAAGCTGAACTAAGTTCATTTGAGTTCTAATACAGACACTTTCTATCCATTTTTTTGCTTATCAAGCGAAAAAATGGATAATAGAGGGTGATTATTAGAAAATTCATGAAGAAATCTGAATGTATAACAAAAGACAAGCCTCTAGACAGAATCAAAGCCCTTCAGTCTCTACCCATTCTGAATTACAAAATGTTTCGGGATGGATTGCTAGCGCTCTTTGTATCTCCATTTGTTTTACCCCATTCTCCCAAACATTTGCACAGCGCAACAATACGCCAAATCCTAATAGTTCGGCAACATTGATCATGCAAGTACCTGTGCAAGATACTAGCCCACGGTTTGTCGATTACAAAAACCCCCAAGCCATGGACTTAATTAAGTTGTTTCAAGAAGCCGCTCAATATGACCCTACCTTTTTAAGTGCTAAAAATGCCTATATTGCTGGTAAAGAAGCATATTGGCAGGCGTTTTCTGTTTTATTGCCGCAAATTAATGGTACGTATTCAACAGGCCGAACTGATTTACGTTTTGACCCGAACCTAGGTAAGTTCGATTATGGATACTCTGCTTCAGGCTGGGGTCTTCAATTAACACAGCCAATCTTTAATTGGTCCGTTTTTGAGAAATTTAAGCAAGGCGATTTACTCACTGGTGTTGCTGAAAACAACTTTGCTTTAGCCCAACAAGATTTAATTTTACGGGTCTCTCAAGCATATTTCGATGCGCTAACATCCCAAGATAATCTGGACTTATATCGCAATAAAAAAGGTTTAATTAAACAGCAATTAGATCAAGCCAAAAGAAATTTTGAAGTCGGTACGGCAACCATCGTCGATTCAAATGAAGCGCAATCACGTTATGACCTTGTGATCGCCCAAGAAATCGCGGCCCAATCCGATTTATTGGTGAAAAAATCTTATCTTGAGCAAGTTGTGGGTAGGCCAATTGATGCAATCTTTCCTCTAGCCAGACAAGCAAAGATTGAGCAAGTCGTTGAAGGTAGAAAAATTAAGTTTTTGAGAAAAGACAAAGGTGAGTTTGCCAGCCAAGATATTGTTGAATCTCTCCATCTTCCTACTGGTCAATCGATGGATGATTGGTCAAGACAAGTTGAAGAAGTAAATTACAACGTGATCATTAGTCGCTTAAATTCAGAAGTCGCCAAAAGTAACTTCAACAGCTCGCGCGCAAGTCGTCTACCAACGGTGAATTTAGTGGGTTCTACTGGATACAACACTCAACTTGGAAGTTTAACTTCTGCACTACCCAATACGTATTACTCAACTCAATACGGTTTGCAATTATCTATGCCGATTTTTACCGGTGGATATATTTCATCTGCGATTCGTCAAAATTCAGCGGTATATGATCAGTCGTTAGCCAACATTGATTTGATCAAGAAAACAAATGCCACCGCTGCAAAGCAGGCCTATCTCGGCTTCAATAGTGGCCTATCACAAATTAAAGCATATGAAGCTGCAGAAAAATCTGCTCTATCTTCTTTACAATCGAACAAAGTAGGTTATGAGGTTGGAGTTCGAATTAATATTGACGTTCTCAATGCTCAAGATCAACTCATTACGACTCAATCCTCTTTGTATAAATCACGCTACGATACCATCATGAGTGGACTTAAACTAAAAGCACTTGCGGCTGTCCTAAGTGATGAAGATTTAATTTCTGTGAATGCTTTATTGCATTAAGTAGATCTAAAACCCCTTCTTGTTTTGCCTCATTCAGCATAAATAGCCTTTCATCTTGAAAGGGTTTTTATTCCTGTATTAACTCTTTCTGATCGTGATCAATCAATGATATGAAATTACATCCACAATATCTTTTCTAAATTATTTCCTTTGAAATATACTACTTTTGTGACTTGCAATTGAGAGTTAAATTTAACGGCTGATTTCTGTAAAATTTGCAATAAATCCAAATATGGAGTAATATAACTCCATATAAAAGACTACTTTATCACTGAAAAAACAAAGCTATGAACCTCGCCTATTCCTACCCCAAAAGCCGCTATGAACCCGCGACTGTAATTAACCTCAACTCAGTTGAGGAAAGAGCGCGATTATCTCCTTCTGCTGTGAAAGGATTTTTTAACGTTGCTAATAAATGGCAGGTTAAAGATGAAAACGCACGTGAATTGCTTGGTAGTCTTCCTAGCAGTAGTTTTTATGAGCTCAAAAAAAATCCTAATAAGACCTTGGATGTTGATCGATTCACTCGAATCTCCTATCTCATTGGAATTTATAAAGCCCTTCATATTTTGTACGGCGATACGTTGGCTGATGCTTGGGTGAAGATGCCAAATCAGAATCGCTTATTTAACGGAGATACTCCATTAGCCTACATGGAGTCTGGCGGAATAGTTGCAATGCAATATGTTCGAGCATTATTAGATGCTAGGCGTGGCGGAGTTTGAGCTTGACTGACATTCCAAAGACATTGCTTCGACAATATGACTTGCATCGCCTGATTCCATCAAGGTTTGTTGAAGATGAGGATTCAGTGTTAGCTCCAATTGCTGACAATAGCGATCATTTAAAAGATTTATTCGAAATAGATAATGCAACCAATCAAAGATTACTTGCCGAGTCTGATCGTTTACCAGGTATCGGCGTTGACGAGTTGGTATTCGGCATACCCTATTTTCGAGTGATCAACGCAGCTTTTACATATCCAAGGCCTGAGGGAAGTCGGTTTAATGGTCCAGATAGAGGAGCTTGGTATTGCTCTTTTGAGCTAGATACAGCTTTAACAGAAGTTATATTTCACAAGACAGTGGAATATGCAGAAATCAATTTCTTTAACGACAACCTAAGTTATCAACTTTACTTGGCTGATTTCTCATGTGAATTTCATGATATTAGGGAACTTGACAGAAGGGAAAAGTATTTAGATCCTCACAGTTACCAGGACTCGCAACTTCTATCCGCTCAACTTTTAGAACATGGCTCACTTGGAATCATATATCCAAGCGTACGCAGAATTGGTGGAACCAATCTATCATGTTTTAGACCTGCGCTTGTTGGAGATGTCCGTAAAACAGATAGATTTGAATTCTTATGGTCAGGTAACAAGAATCCTGAAATATCAAAAATGAGCAGCGCAATAAAATAATCTCCTATGCCTGAAAACTTTTTAAGGTCTGAGCAAACAGAAATACCCCTTTAAATTTGCGAACCTTTTCATGGAGTAAATTATTAAGAATAAATCGTATTTGAAAGATTATTAGGAAAGAATAATTCTTAATAGAAATACATATAAATCAATTGCTTATATAAAATAATTCCGTAATTTACTTAGCTATATTCCGAAATTTATAATATTAGATTCCGTAATTTAATAAACTTCATTCCGTAATTTACGGTAAAATACCTTTATGAATCAATCAAAACATTTCAGTCGAAGCATAGCACCTCGCATGAATGAGGCACTTCTGGATACGCCTATCGTTTTGCTAGCTGGCCCCCGTCAAGCGGGTAAAACAACACTCGTAAAAGAAGTCGCCAAGAAAAAAGGTATGAAATATTTGACTTTGGATGATCAGTTAACAAGATTATCCGCCCAAGAAGATCCGGAAGGCTTCATCAGAAGTCTTCAATTTGCGGTGATTGATGAAATTCAAAGGGCGCCTGATTTATTGTTGGCGATGAAAAAGTCGGTTGATGATGATCGTCGTCCTGGTAGATTTTTATTAACAGGATCAGCGAATATTATGACTCTTCCAAAGGTGGCTGACTCATTGGCCGGCAGAATGGAGACGCTATCTTTATTGCCGCTTTCTCAAAGCGAAATCGAGGGTAATACATCCAATTGGATTGATCATCTGTATCTCAAGAAAATTCTTTCCGTCTCTCATCTTGCCGTTGGCGAAGATTTAACCCATCGAGTTTTACAAGGTGGTTTTCCTGAAGCAATTTCTAGGTCTCAAAAACAACGTCGAACCGTTTGGTTTAGGCAATATCTTGACTCTATCATTGTGCGGGATGTCCAAGATATCGCGGAAATCGATAAACTAGATCAGTTACCCAGGTTTTTAAGAGCACTTGCGCAAACGGCAGGGCAAATGTGTAACTATACCCAATTAGGCGGTCAAGTTGGCTTAGATAGTAAAACGGTTGCAAAGTATATTGGCATATTTGAGAGCATGTATCTGCTGCGACGATTAGAGGTTTTTTCCAATAATCGTCTTGGAAGTGTCCTCAAAACTCCCAAATTACAATTTGTTGACTCAGGTCTCTTGAGCACTCTCATTGGCCTTAATGAAGAAGAAATACTGATTGATCGCAGCAGATTTGGTAATGTACTTGAAAGCTTTGTTTATGGGGAGATACTTAAACATATTGCATCATCCCATGATGATTATCAAGTCATGTACTACAGAGATAAAGAAAAATTCGAAGTTGACTTCGTCCTTCAAAATGCAAGAGGTCATATGATTGGTATAGAGGTAAAAGCTTCTGCAACCATCAAAGAAAGTCACTTATTGGGTTTAAAAAAACTTGCCCAATACTGCGGCGAAGAATTTCAAATGGGAGTTGTTCTCTATGATGGTTCTGAAACGATGCCACTCGGAAATGATATTTGGGCTGTGCCTTTATCATCTCTTTGGGGGAAGTAAGTTAATGGGTCATTCGAATAAATAAAATTTGCACCCGTAAATAAAAATACCTTAAATCCAGATATCGATAGTGATGTTGATAATGTAAAAGTTGTTCTTAAAAAAGGCTTTTACAGAAACAAGCTTTAGATAATCAAACGAGTAGCTGCAACAATGACTTCTTCAATCTTGGGAGCATGTTGGGTATCCCCAAGATTATCAATATTGGTATTCCAATAACCCTCAGTTTTCCATCTAGGTGAATCTACATATAATTCGATTGTAGTTGTTCCTAAAACGGCTGCAAGATGGGTTAAGCCTGTATCCACACCAATGACTAATTTAGCTTGGGCATTGATTGCAAAAGCATCTCCAATCGAAAAAGCTTGCGGCACGATAGCATGAGGAACTTCAATAGCTAGTTGCTCGCTCATGATTTTTTCTTTAAGGTTTCCCCATGGAAAAACCACAATTAAGCCCCTTTGAGATAATTCCCTCCCAACTGCAATCCAATTCTCTTTAGACCAACACTTTGCAAGTCTAGCGGTTGCATGAAAACACATGACATAAGAATTCTTGGAAAGCCCTAAAGGATTTGGTAAGTTCTGTAAAGAATCAATCCATGCCTGAGGATAAAACTGGGGGGGAGAAACAGTTCGATCAGGATTTGGCGTGTTCAGCCCCACTGCTGCTACAGCTCTTGAACGATCTACAGCATGATACTGAAGTGGTACCTTCACACTCTTGGTATAAAACCATCTAACAATTGGCTCATATCCAGAGTCTTGGGTACGATTGCCGATTCCTGAAACAATCGCTTGAGGTGATTTTTTTGCTAAGGCTGTAATCAACGCAGATTTAAGAAGACCTTGGGTTTCTATGATGATGTCGTACTTGGTTGACTGTAACTGTTTCTTTTGCGCCTGAATGTCTTGCAAAATAGAATTCCACCCTCTGTGCTTAAGCTCTTTACGGAGTCTGCGTAAACTTAAAGGAATAATATGGTCAATTCCTTTGAAACTCTGGGTTGTCAGAAGAGGTGTAATCAGTTCAACATAGGCTTCTTCAATTGCCCAATCAACTCTGGCATCAGGATATTGCTTGCGAATATCCCACACGATCGGTAAGTTATGTAAAACATCCCCTAAAGAAGAAAGTTTCACAATCAAAATATTCATGCAACTCTTTCAAGAATTGACTTTACGGCATCTTTTGGAGAAATTGGATTACCGATTGGAACATGCAATTGCTGAAGATTCCAATCCTGCCAAATTGTTTCTAAAGTAGCAACAATCGATTGCCCATCTAGTGTATGGCTTAAATAATGATGACGATCCAATAAGATTTGATCTAACTCTGGATTACGATTGGTGATTCCCCAAATGGGTCGATAGGCCCAAAAATAATCATACATTTTGGACGGAATATATTCCGCACACCATTCGTAGTCGCCATGTAACATCAACAAAACATCTGAGCTACGCATGATTTCCATAATACGCTGGCGGCCTGACTTTCCTGAAACTGGATCACTCTCAATACGGCCATGTGCTACCAGATTTTGAGTATAGGGAGAACCTTCTAAAGCTTGCTGAGTCTTTTCATCAAGCCCTGCACCATAAACATCGATTTGTAACTGGCTCTGCGCATCTGGGTGCTTTTTAAAGAACTCCGGCAAAGCAGAAATCACCATCGATATAGATCTATCATTCGCGAGTGAGCCAAAGTGCGCAAGATGAAGCTTTGCAGTTTTACTATATGGGGGTAATTGTTCATTTGAGCCTGGTGGATTGGCTCCAGGGAACACGACAAAACCTTTATCTCCTAACTCAGGATTGCGGTGTTTAGCGAATTCTAGAGCTCCATCTGTAAACCACCAAACATGATCTGCATCTTTACAAATCAATTGCTCTAATTTTTGTAAAAAACGAGCATCTTTTCTTTTTCTTGGACGTGTTCCCTCATCATTGGCATCATCACGAATCACCATGGGATCATGAATTTCTGCAATCCATTTTTTCCCCGTAGCTTTTTTAATTAACCAAGCGGCATAGTGTGCAGACCAAGCACCACCTGAAGAATAAATATATTCAATATTTTGCTGCTCAATGATTTTTTCCCCTTGATAGGCTGCAGCATAGGACCATGATGATTGACTCGATAACCCAATAAAGAGTTTTTCTATAGCAGCAAAAGGAATTAAGGCTAAAGAAACCAAGGGAGTCATCAACTTATAAATTAATCCTCGACCATATTTTCGAGCAATGAAATGTCTAAAATCAAATCTAAATCCAGAAGGTCCCCATGGCAATAGTTGGTAATGAGGAAATCTAGTATCTTTATCCCCAGTAATTGCGCTCAAAACGATAGGTTTTATACCTGCTTCCATGAGGTACGGAATTTTATCCGTGATGGTAAGACTGGCGGCTCTGCCATCCATATTAAATCCGTGGGAAAGAATCAGCCACTGTCGGGATATTTGTTCTTGCATATAGGAATTGTAACCAACTAATCATTCGGACAGATAAGCCAAATTTATCGACTAGAATAAGCTTTATGGATCCTTTTATTTTATTTTGTAAGTCATTTCGGGATGACGTACTGCGTGTAAAAAAACTGTTGGATTCGGTCATCAGATTGAATGAGGATTGCATTCCTTTTTATTTATGTATCCCTAAAAATGACTTGACGATATTCCAGGAACTGATTGACTTGAATACGTTGCGCTCAAATTACAATGGAAAAATCGAAATTATCTTGGATGAGGACGTGGTTGAAGCCATGCCCCAAGGTAATTTAGAAACTTATTATGTAACTAAAGGATATATTTCTCAACAAATCATTAAGGCGCAAGTGTGGCATTTATTGAAGTGTGAAAATTATCTGGCGTTAGATTCTGACTCTTACTTTACAAAACCATTTCATCTACATCACTTTATCCATGAGAGTGGATATCCCTATACCGTTGTGCATGATGGTAACGAATTAATCAGCCTAAGTGAGAAATTAGGCCATCCCAAAGTAAAAGAAGCTTTTATCAGAGATAGCCAGAGCATGAAACAAGAGTTTGATCGAACGGGTATAGATTATGATTTTGGTCCAGCTCCCTTAATTTGGTCATCTAAAGTCTGGCTAAGTGTCGAACATCATCTTGCCAATACCTCAGAAACAATATGGCAGGCTTTTAACAGACTACCTTCTGAAATTCGTTGGTATGGTGAGTCTCTATTAAAATACCAGCCTATCCCGCTGTATACGATCCCTCCGATTTTTAATTGCCTCCACTATGCTTGGCAAGCTGAGTATTACAAAAAGCATCCAGAATTAGCAAATGCAAACAACTCTCCTATTGGCGAAGTTGTTCAGTCTTATTGGGATGATTCTTTAAGACCTAACTTTGCAAAAAAACCTTGGTATTCAAGATGGTGGAAATCTATCAAACGAGGCAACCAGAAAAAATGATCTTTGTGGTGGATCAATCTCTAGACAATAGTGTTGAAATCTTATCCATGCTAATAAAGCAGTTACAGGATAAGACAATTAGCCAATTTAAAATCCTAGAGAATACGAGCAATCTTAGCCAAGCTACATCTCTTAATCGAGGAATTGCCCTAGCAGATACTGAACTAGTGATGATTTTGAATGATGGTGACTATTTGATGCATGATTGCGTAGAAATGATGTTCTAAATGTTCGAAAAGCATCCTGAAGCTGCATTGATAGACGGACACTGCCAAGCCTTTGGTAAAAATGAATTACTGAATCGGCAAAAAATATTTGTGATTTCTCAAGTCTTGAGCAAATCCAAATCGATATTCGATTACCTTCGGAAGTCAAATACTATAGGTCAACGAATGCCATTAATATGACCCACAGTTCTAGTACTTTTTATAAGTCTGCTTCGGAAGCTGATGGAGGATATTACCCAAACAAATAATATCGGGTTGTGCCGAATTCAGATCGCGAATTTCAGATGCGTATCAACGCATTATTCCCCATTGGGATTAGTTACGAAATTCCATTGAGTTGCTGGAGAAACTATAGTAGCGTTGACCATGGCTTGAATTCCTGATGATCAATTAACAGATTCGTCCTATTGGAATAATGCTTTTATCTTGAAGTAATACTTGTAATACTGATAGGTCCAATAACTCATGACATCTATCCTATAAGTTTCACAAAACATCGGTAAATATTTTTTAGATTTTCCTGAAAAATGTAAAGCAATAACAGGATAAACCTTACCAGACTTAGTTCGAACAGCGACCTTTTTAATCTTTCGATTATTTTGCTCGATATCTTGGTGTTCAATATGTTTGATATTAATTCTTGATGCGAGATAAAAATCTTCTACATCATAATTTCGTCCCAAATGCATATTATGATCAATAAAAGGCAGGCCATTTTGGTATGAATTTGCTGAATTAAACACTTTTAAAGATGTCCTTTCTTGCCAGAGGTATAAAGCCGTCATATCACAAACACCACCATCAATATTATTTTTAACATGATATTCATATTTTTGATAAAGCAAGGGAGTAATTTCGCAATGATAAAAAATGTCAATAAACCTCACAAAATCATCTAAGGCATCTCTTGTCCAAAAAGAACAATGCGTACAAGAATCGAATTCCAGAGGAAATGCTTGTATTCGCGTCGATAAAGAAACGTCATATTGGTTCGATAAAAAGTATTGCGTAAATTCAGCTAAGTTCTCCATCAACAACACATCGCTATCAATCATCCAGATATGGGATAAGTTCTTTTGATGAACTAGGTGCTGAAGTAAATAAAATCTCTTAAAACATAGCAATTCAAATGGCTGTGGATTAGATGACATATGCTGATAGTTTTTTTCAAAGGCCTCATATTTGGGCAATTGAATATCATCATCTAAAAAAAAATCATCGCACAGAGCCTCTAAGGCTGGCACACTCCCTATCAAACAGGTATAGTTTCCGTTTTGACGAGAGTGCTCTAAAACAGTCGCAAGATAGGGTCTAAACCCATGATGAATAACTGCTACAGTTGCCTGATGAACATGCTGATCCAAGCTAATTCCTTGAAAAATAATTACAAGATATGTTATTGAATAAATTATACAGATGCAGTTGTAAAATAAGAGAATTCGACTTAATAAGAACTTTAGAAAATTATATGATCATTTTATTAACTGGTGGGACAGGCTATATTGGTAGTCATACGGCTATTGCGGCTATTGCCGCTGGTCATCAGGTGGTTTTATATGACAACCTCAGTAATAGTCATGCCCAGGTGATTGAAAAAATGCACACCATCACTCATCAAAAAATCCCATTTGTACAAGGGGATGTGCTCAATACCGAACTACTATATAAAACACTCGTTGAATACAAAATAGATGCTGTCATTCATTTGGCTGGCTTAAAGTCTGTGAAAGATTCCTCAGAATATCCAATTAACTATTACCACAACAATGTCTCAGGCACGATTAGTCTATTGCAAGCAATGAGTCGTGCTGGGGTTAAAAAACTAGTGTTTAGCTCCTCAGCAACTGTCTATGGAGAACCCCAATATCTTCCGTATGATGAAAATCATCCTACCACGCCGATTAACGTTTACGGTCGTACAAAACTCCAAATAGAAGAAGTCCTGCGTGATCTCGTTGATTCAGATTCAACATGGCGGATTTTAGCCCTAAGATACTTTAATCCAGTAGGTGCACATGCATCAGGACTTATTGGAGAAAACCCACAGGGAATCCCCAACAATTTGATGCCTTATGTGGCCCAAGTAGCCGCAAAAGAATTACCTATTCTTCATATTTTTGGTGATGATTACGCAACTAAAGATGGAACTGGGGAGCGTGACTATATTCATGTCATGGATCTAGCAGAAGGTCATACTGCAGCGATTGATTATTTAATCAATCATGAAGGATTTCGGTGTATTAATTTAGGCACAGGATCAGCTTTTAGTGTATTAGATCTAGTTAAGTCTTTTGAACACGTCCTCGGCAGCAAGATACCCTATCAAATCTCGCCAAGACGACATGGCGATCTTCCTAAATATTTTGCCGACGCTTCGCTAGCTCATGAACTATTAAATTGGAAAGCTCATAGGTCTTTGCTAGACATGTGTCATACAACATGGATTTTTAAGAAAAACTCTAAAAAGGGCAGTTAATTGAAGTTTTTTATTAGCTTGCTGGCTTTTTAAAATATAGAGCTAAATTAGTTTGTAGTTTCTTCAACCTATAATTCCATAACCACTTTTTGATTAAACTTCTGGGTTGATCTTTTTGGGCCGTCTCTAGTCGGTGAAGAAGTCGAGGGTAGATCCGCATATTCAGTTGTTCTGATGGTAGTTGCGTATACCACTCCAATACTCGTCGATTATCCTCACGACGGTGCCTAAATTCTGCGTTCGGAAATTTTTTAATAAATATTTTTTTATTATTTTTTATCAATTGCTTTTGTTTTGGATCAAATTTGAAGCTAAGACTCCCCGCATGATAAACAAACATATCTTCAATCATGACCGATTGAAAATTTAATTGCTTTGCTCTCATACAAAAATCAAAGTCTTCATAATAGCCTCTGCCATAAGACAAATCTAACCCCCCCAACTGATCCCAAAGTGATTTTCGAATAGCTACACAAAAAAAGTCTGCTCTATAGATTGGAACCTGAAGTTTCGTTGTATCGGGTGACCTTTGAGAAAATTCCGCAAAAATATCTCCGGGTAAGTTACTATTAAAATCCAACTTTTGACAAGTTCCTGCCTCATTAGTCACTGGACCAACAACACCTATATTCTCTTGCATTTGTTTTAATACTTGATACAGTATTTCAAACGCAGCCTTGTTAAGCATCGTGTCACTTCCTAACAATAGAACCCAAGACGCGTCAAATAAACCAACCCCATAATTCATGCCTCCAGCATAACCAAGATTCTTCGGTAACAAAACCGAGTTTAATCTTAGGTATGGTTTGACAAAATCAACTTGCAATTGTGCTGAGTTATCTGGAGATCCATTATCAATTACAGTCACTTGAACGTCTTCACGACTTAATTCAGGAATAACCGATTGCAGACACAACTTCGTTGTGCCATTAAATTGTCCATATCCAAGTATGACAACATGAATAAAACAAGATTGATTTTGAATGTTTTGCAAAATGTCTTTAATTCCCCAAATATACGGACTGGCAGATCTAAATACGCCAAATGACTATCATCATACAGTCTAGATTATCATTACCTATAACTACTTTAATAAAACTACTCAATTGCAAAATTTCCAAATATTTGTAATCTCACTTACCCAGTCTATTGACCGTCAAGCAAAGGTCAAGGAGGAGTTGTCAAAGACTCATTTAGATTGGGCATTTTTGGATGCTATTGATGGGAGGCTATTGGCTTACCCAATCCCCGAATATAATCCCAAAAAAGTGACTAGATTACTGGGTTTTGAATTGACGCCAAATGAAATTGGTTGTTTTTTGTCTCACAAAAAAGCGTGGGAATCCTCAGTTCAGAATAATAAAATTTCCCTCGTCTTTGAAGATGACTTTATCTTATTGCCACATTTTGAACCGGTCATTTATCAACTTCTAAATGATCAAGAACAGTGGGAGTTGGTAAGACTTCAGGCACTAAATCTCTGCCAAGACAATGTATTAATTGAGTACGGCCAATTCTCCCTGTATCGAAATCATGATGATCCCTTAGGTGCTACAGCTTATTTGGTTAATCCTAATGCAGCAGCTAAACTCATACAGCACTCCTCTTCCATTTATGAACCTCTTGATCATTACCTAGAGCATCATCAAAAACATGGTGTCCCCATGCTGGCAATAAAACCATACCCCGTGGATATTTCACGAGTTGAATCAACAATAGCAGATCGCCCCAATGATAGAAAACCAGTCAAAAGCATTCAAAAAAGGATGCGGTCTATCAATCGCCTAATGGATAGATGGTTCTCGAAAAACCCTTGGTTCCCCAAATAAGTTTAAGTATGACACTCCTTCGTAAACACATCTCAGAATCGAATATACTGATCGCAGGAACAGCAAGGGATGTAGCCCATTGCATAGATCAAGAGATTCGACATTTACTTTCTTGCACCAAGCAATTTCAATCAACGCAAGTGCTGATTATCGAGAGTGACTCTAGCGACACCACCATTGAACACCTAAAAAAACTGCACTCGGATATAAAAGGATTTGATTTTATTACTCTAGGTCAATTAGGTTTAACGATTTCTTCAAGAACCCAACGGTTGAGTGTCTGTCGTAATGAAATCGTTAAAGCGGTGCGTGAAGATGCGAAATATCAAGACATCGATTATGTTTTATTGGCCGATTTAGATGGGGTGAACACTCTTTTAACCCCTGAAAAAATTGCTCAATGTTGGACGGTGCCGGAGGATTGGAGTGTTATTTGTGCCAATCAACTCAATTACTACTATGACATTTGGGCTTTGCGACACCCAGATTGGAATCCACATAATTATTTAGCTCAATACCACAATTTGCTGCCTTGGATGGGGGCCCATCAAGCGTATCAAATTGCTATTGCAGTCAAACAAATTCAATTAGATCCCAATCAAGGACTTATCCAAGTAGATTCGGCTTTTGGTGGATTGGCTATCTACACTAGACCAGCCTTTATATCAGGAGTTTATGGTTACTCTCAAACAGATATAGAAGATACTGAACATGTATACTTTCATCAATGTATTACAAATAATGGCTTTAAAATTTACATTAACTCAGCCTTGATTAATTGTGCTGAACCCAAACCCAATCCTGGTCAGAAAATAAAAAAAAGATATATTCTTCGTGGCATTCGTTTGATTGGCAATACAGTTCTTGGTACACAAAAATTTGATAAGTATTTAGCTATCCTAAAAAGTCTTTAATTCATTTATCATCAGACAAATGCTTCGATTAAAAAATCCCACCTATCTAGAAATCAGCTTACTAGTATTGGCTGTTATTTTGCTATTGGTTTGGATTTTACCTAATACGATTGCACTCAGAAATACTTGCCTTATTGGCGGGGGAATAATCAGCCTAATATTGATGATGTTTTATTACAAGCCATTTCAAATAAAACATTTTCTTCCTTTATTGGTGCTTCTTGGATTGCCAGTTTGGCTATACGTCCATTATCGTTTTTTTCCAGTTGACATCAAATTACAATGGTATGACTTATCTGGAACCTGGCTTAGAGTGACTATGGGAATTTTAATTGCCTTTAGTCTTGGCAAAATTCTTGTAAAAAAACCTAGCTTGGGGATGTGGATTTATGTTCCATACATCATGATCATATTAATCACGATCATTCTTTACTCAGAAACTGCCTTACAAAATCATCAATTTGTAGTTCGATTTTTTACTGGTCTTTTTAAAACAAAAATTGCAGGCGCCTACTTTATGGTGTTTACTTGTTTAATGAGCTACGGCTTGCTTTTAATACTTACCAAGACGCAATCCGGGAGAAGTAAATGGTTAAGTATCTTAAGATTGAGTTGCATAATTCTTATCTGTTTAAGTTTTGCCATTTGTCTATTGATTCAATCTTTAATTGGCATAGTTTTTTGCGCGTTAATGGGATTTGTTTGCGTTGTATTGATTATTTTTAAAAATAATCATTCTAAATTTCTATCCTTAACGTTATTTAGTTGTTTGTTAGCTTTATTTTTAATGTTTATTCAATACGATGCTAAATACGAAGGTAAGTTAGCCAATTTAAAAAATGACATTCTTATCTCTTTAGATATCGAGAAAAATAAAACTTGGTCAAGATCAAATGATGTTGCAGATATGCCAGACCCAATTGATCAAAATGGAAGAACTGTCAATAGAAGTACTTATGACCGAACCTCCTGGTTTATTAAAGGTACTGAATTATTGATTGAGCATCCTCTAGGAACTGGTTTTAGTTGGTCGGCTTTTAGTCACTATATGACCATAGAATACCCTGGTACTCTGGCTGTAAAAACACATTCTGCTTGGTTAGATTTTGCTTTGGGAGTGGGTATTCCTGGATTATTATTGGTATGGACAGCCATTTTTTTAACACTCAAAAAAGCGTTTAGTAAACTGCAGTCGCATAGTTCTGACAACAATGCCTGGATTGTAATTTTTGTGATAATAGGAATTAGCCTATTTTGGTTAGTGGGAGAGGTTAGCGAGAGGGAATTTATTGAGCATTTTTTCTTTATAATTGCTTTATCAGCCTCCTATTTGGGGCATCTTCAAAACAGTTCTAGTGAAATAAAATCTAAGCAATGAAGAAGCTCATCAGGTTATCTGCTGATGGAGTGCCATCTGACTTTCATTCAAGTCTAGTTCCTTTAATCATTGAGCACATTGGGTATTCCATAGAATGGGTTAATTCAAGTGCGGCAGATTTAAGAGTCATTGGCCCCTTTTATAAAATGACCAAGCCCTATAAACTCATTCCAAAACCTCTAAGGCCAATATTCAGCTCAACAAACGAATATTTCAAATCAAAACAATCTAGGTCCGATTCGCCGACCCTATTTCATACTCAAGAAAATATTCGTCATAATACTTTTCCATGTGATTTTTCTATTTCATTTGATTTGGGAGTAAGTGATAAAAATCATTTTCGACTTCCCTATTGGATGGAGATGATTGATTGGTCCAACGAGGGTTTGATTGGAAATACGAATCCAAGGTATGGCAGGCTTTTATCACTAACTAAGCTGATGCAGCCCTTAGGTAATTCATATCGTAAACGTCTACAAAAAGCAGTAATGATCACCTCTCATTTAAATGAGCCTAGAAAAATGCTTTATGAACACTTACAAAAATATTTGCCTATAGATGGTTTTGGGCCATACTTCGATCAATCAATTCGTAACCATCATTCGAGTCCTTTTAACAAGTATGATATCTTACAAAACTATGCTTTTAATCTTTGCCCAGAGAACTCTTTATACCCTGGTTATATTACTGAAAAAATACCTGAAACATTTTTTGCGGGTTGTATTCCATTAACATGGGTAGATCCCAATATCGAATGCGACTTTAATCCACATGCGATGATTAATCTGATGCCCATGGTTCACAAACAATTTGAGCCTTTACTAGAAATTTTGAACTCTCCAGAAAAGTTAGATCACTTAGATGGGCAATGTCTGATCCGAACAAAACCCAGTATTGAACCATTGAAAGATTTTCTTCGCCAAACATTAAGGCAAGCTTTGTCTTAATCCAATACGAAAATTTAAATGATTTTTAAATTGATAATGTACTTTGATAGTCTAAATAAGCTCTTTGAAGTCCATCTTTTAATGGTATTTTGGCCTTCCATCCCATTTCCTCTAGTCTTGAACTATCCATCCATTTTCGTGGAGCCCCATCAGGCTTAGTCGTATCAAAACTTATTTTTCCTTGATAATCTACAACTTCCTTAATTAAAAGTGCAAGCTCCTGAATGCTGACATCAGAACCAAAACCCACATTAATATGGCTTAACATGCTTTGTGTGCGTCGCAAATAGATTGCTTGTTCGAGTTCCATCACAAAAATAGAAGCCTGAGCCATGTCTTCGACATATAAAAATTCTCGCCTGGGTGTGCCAGTTCCCCAGATTACCACTTGTGAATGCTCTTTAAGCTTTGCTTCATGAAATCTTCTAATTAATGCTGGTATTACATGGCTATTTTCTGAGTGGTAATTATCTCCCGGCCCATATAAATTAGTAGGCATCACACTGCGATAATCAATACCATGTGTCTTACCATATTGACGGTTATAACTCTCACACATCTTAATTCCAGCAATCTTAGCTATTGCATAAGGTTCATTGGTGGGCTCTAATGTACCAGTCAACAAACTTGACTCTGTCATAGGTTGTTCTGCTAATTTGGGGTAAATACAACTCGAGCCTAAAAATAATAATTTTTTTACACCCGCTAAAAAAGCTTGATGAATAACATTACATTCAATCATTAAATTTTGATAAATGAACTCAGCAGGAAACGTGTTGTTAGCATAAATCCCACCTACTTTAGCAGCGGCCAAATAGACTTGATCCGGTTTTTCATTAATAAAAAATTCTTTTACTGCTTGTTGATTACAAAGATCAAGTTCTGCATGCGTGCGAGTAACAATATTCGTAAAACCTTTACTATGCAAATCTCGAACAATGGCAGAACCCACCATTCCTCGATGTCCGGCGACATATATTTTGGGATTGTTTGACATTTTTAAGACTTAATTTTCTTTGCCGAGACTAATTGAATAACCGTGTTGGAGCAATAACGCATGACGCTTAGCTTGCTCTAAATCATAAGCAACCATCTCTTCAATCATTTGGTCTAAAGTGATTTCAGGAACCCAGCCCAGTTTTTGTTTTGCTTTTGAAGGATCACCAAGCAATGTCTCTACCTCGGTAGGCCTAAAGTATCTTGGGTCAATCTGAACAATTACATCGCCAATCTTTATTCCTGGAGCATGATTCCCATTGATATTAACAACAACAGCCCTTTCATCCACACCTTCACCTTTAAACTCAAGTGTAATTCCTAACTGAGTTGCACTTTTTAAGATAAACTCCCGAACTGAATATTGCACACCAGTTGCAATAACAAAGTCCTCAGGGCTATCTTGTTGCAACATCATCCATTGCATACGAACATAATCTTTCGCATGCCCCCAGTCTCTGAGAGCATCCATATTGCCCATATATAAGCAAGTTTCTATACCTTGAGCGATATTGGCCAATCCCCGAGTAATTTTTCGGGTGACAAAGGTTTCACCCCTTCGCGGACTTTCATGATTGAATAAAATTCCGTTACACGCATAAATCCCATATGCCTCACGATAATTAACTGTAATCCAATAGGCATAAAGTTTGGCAACTGCATAAGGAGATCTGGGGTAAAAGGGTGTGGTTTCCTTTTGTGGAATCTCTTGAACAAGACCATAGAGTTCAGATGTAGATGCTTGATAAAAACGCGTTTTCTTCTCTAAGCCCAAAATACGAATAGCTTCTAATATACGCAGAGTTCCCATTCCATCGACGTCTGCTGTATATTCCGGCGATTCAAAAGAGACTGCCACATGGCTTTGAGCGCCTAAATTATAAATTTCATCAGGCTGAGTTTCTTGGATAATCCGAGTCAAATTAGAGGAATCAGATAAATCTCCGTAATGCAAAATAAAGTGCCGATGATTAATATGAGGATCCTGATAGATGTGATCCACTCGGTCCGTATTAAAAAGAGATGCGCGGCGTTTTATGCCGTGCACAATATACCCTTTTTCTAAAAGAAACTCGGCAAGATAAGAACCATCTTGACCTGTAACACCTGTAATTAAAGCGACTTTTGGGTTATTCATAACTTTTATTTTACCGATACATCAAAGATTTCAAAATTTAATTGCATTATTCCAAATATTACCTAATTGATCTTTTGCGTTGAGATTAGGCTTCACCCCATAAGGTAATTGCCAATCTATATTTAGGCTTGGGTCATTCCAAATAATGCACTGCTCACTTGAGGCATGCCAATAATCCGTCGTCTTGTATAAAAAATGTGCATCTTCCGAGAGTACTACAAAGCCATGCGCAAATCCCTCTGGAATCCAAAGTTGACAATGATTCTCACTACTTAGTTCTATTCCAGTCCACTTACCAAATGTTGGTGAGGACTGTCTTAAATCCACTGCAACATCAAATACTTTACCTTTAGTCACGCGAACTAATTTACCCTGAGTTTGCTCCATTTGATAATGCAGACCACGCAAAATATATTGCTTGGAATACGAGTGATTGTCTTGTACAAAAGGCTTTGTAATACCAGTTTTTTCAGCAAACTCTTGTTGATTAAAGGATTCATAAAACCATCCTCGATCATCCCCAAATACCTTTGGCTCAATCATCAGAACATCAGGAATTTCTGGCGTGGGAGTAACTTGTATTGGCATAGAAAATAGTTGGTTATTTATGTGCGATGCTCTGCGCTCATTTTGAGCAGGTATTGACCGTAAGCATTCTTTTTTAATGGATGAGCTAACTTTTCCACATCACTAGCAGATATCCATCCTTGATGAAAGGCGATCTCTTCCGGACATGCGACCATTAAACCTTGACGCTTTTGTAAGGTGGAAATAAACCCTGCCGCTTCATGCAATGAGTCATGTGTCCCCGTATCTAACCAAGCATAACCTCGCCCCATTATCTCCACTTGAAGCTGTTCTTGCTCCAAATAGATGCGATTAACATCCGTAATCTCTAACTCACCTCTAGCACTTGGTTGAATACTTGCAGCGATATCACACACTTGCTCATCATAAAAATACAGTCCTGTAACCGCATAATTACTTTTGGGTTTTTGGGGTTTTTCTTCAATTGAAATTGCTTTCAATTGATCATCAAATTCAACCACGCCATATCGCTCAGGATCGGATACGTGATAGGCAAATACAGTAGCGCCTGAGGTTTGTTGATTCGCTTGATGTAACTGATTGGCAAAATCATGGCCATAGAAAATGTTATCGCCCAATATCAATGCACTAGGTTGATTCGCCACAAACTCTTTACCTAAAATAAAAGCTTGTGCTAAACCATCCGGGCTTGGTTGAATCTTGTATTGAATCGAAATGCCCCATTGAGACCCATCGCCCAATAGTTCCTCAAATCTCGGCGTATCTTGCGGAGTGGAGATTAATAAAATATCTTTAATCCCAGCCAGCATCAAAGTGGTTAAAGGGTAATACACCATCGGCTTATCATAGACTGGCATGAGTTGTTTAGAGACAGCTTGGGTCACTGGATACAATCTGGTTCCAGATCCTCCTGCCAAAATAATGCCTTTACGAGTCGAATGATTACTAACTAAATTCATAGGTCTATATTTTAAATAATTGATTTATATTATATTTCGGACGTACTGTTCAACTTGATTTTGCCATGAAGGGAAGTCAATGCCCAATTCCGCTCCCCTCAGTACTTCTTTGAGTTTTTGATTACTCATCCGCGAGTTATAAGGCCTTGGTGCTGGAAGAGGGTAATCCGTAGCTGGGATAGGAGTAATTGCCTGTGACTTAGCTTGCAAATGAACGCCACAATTGAACGCCGTCTGAATCGCAAATGTCGCTAGACCATGCCACGAAGTCTCCCCATCCGTGATGGCATGGTAAATACCTGATGGCGCTTTACTTTGAGTGAATTGATAACCAACCTGAGCCAACCAAAGCGCACTTGTCGGTACGCCCCATTGGTCTGAAATCACTTTGAGTTGAGTGCGTTCTTTTGCAAGTCGAAGCATCGTTTTAATGAAGTTTGCCCCATCACCGTAAACCCAACTCGTTCTGAGGATGAAGTATTTGGCTGTTGTTTGAGGATGGTCTTTAAAAGCTTTTTCAATGGCAAGTTCACCCGCTAACTTACTTTTTCCATATTGACCTAATGGATTGGTTGCATCAGTTTCTTCATAGGGAGTTGATTTAGCCCCATCAAATACATAGTCTGTCGAGTAGTGAATAAGAAAGCCATCAGATTGTTTAGAAATGTAATCGGCCATGACTCTTGGGGCAATGCCATTAATCAAATGTGCGAGCTCAGGTTCTTTTTCTGCTTGATCTACGGCTGTATAGGCTGCAGCATTGAAGATAATTTGTGGCTGATATTTTTCTAGAGTTTCTTGAATTTGTGAAGGATGACTTAAATCGCACTCAGACCGACCAATCCAAGTGACTTGGGGATGATTGCCTAAAATCTCCTGAAAGGCTTTACCTACTTGACCATCTTTGCCAAAAACAAGGATTGAAGGATTTTCCATAAATTATGATTGCTGATATTGATTGGCAATCCACTCGCGGTACTTCCCACTGGTAACACCTTCAACCCATTCTGGATTTTCTAAGTACCACTGCACGGTCTTTTTAATACCTGACTCGAAAGTCTCAATAGGTCTCCATCCTAAATCACGCTCAATCTTACTCGCGTCAATGGCATATCTTCTGTCATGACCTGGTCGATCAGTGACAAAGGTGATTTGCTCTGCATAAGAATGACCATCTTCTTTAGGTCTTAATTCATCTAAGATGGCACAAATTTGCTTCACCACATCTATATTGGCTTTTTCATTCCAACCACCAATATTGTAGGTTTCGCCTAACTTGCCTTTTTCTAAGACAGTACGAATCGCTGCACAGTGATCTTTGACAAATAACCAATCACGGACTTGTTGACCATCTCCATAGATAGGTAATGATTTTCCATTAAGCGCGTTCAGAATACAGAGTGGAATGAGTTTTTCTGGGAAATGATAAGGACCATAGTTATTAGAACAATTGGTAGTCAACACCGGAAAATCATAGGTATGGAACCAAGCGCGTACTAAATGATCTGAGGCTGCTTTCGATGCTGAATAAGGGCTATTAGGCTCGTAGGGATTGGTTTCTTTAAACGGGGGATCCTTGGGCCCTAAAGTTCCGTAAACTTCATCTGTGGAAACATGCAGAAATCGGAAGGCTGATTTTTTATCCGGGTCTAATTGGCTCCAATAAGACTTTGCGCAATCTAAAAGATTAAATGTGCCAACAATATTGGTTTGAATAAAAGCACCTGGGCCGGTAATGGATCGATCCACATGACTTTCGGCAGCAAAATTAATCACAGCAGTAGGTTGATACTTTTGAAAAATATCTTGGACTTGGTGACGTTCAGCAATATCCCCTTGAATAAATTGATATCTTGGGTCTTGCTCCACTTCCTTCAAGGTAGATAAATTACCTGCATAGGTAAGAGCATCAAGATTGATAACCCCATCATTTTTTGGGTTCCCCAACCAATCCAATACAAAATTTCCACCGATAAATCCTGCACCACCCGTTACTAAAATCATGAAAATTCCTATTTTTAACATTTATAAATAAATGTATGTTTTTTATAAGTTA
This sequence comes from Burkholderiaceae bacterium, assembly GCA_947448695.1. Lineage (GTDB taxonomy): Bacteria > Pseudomonadota > Gammaproteobacteria > Burkholderiales > Burkholderiaceae > Polynucleobacter. Next base: position 1,336 of record CANFOL010000029.1, on the reverse strand, counting down.
AAACAAATTAATATGGTTTTACATCATTTTACGATGTAAGATGATTTTTTTCATTTACATTATTTACAAAGCTTGATTAATTCTCTTATATTTGGATTCATATTTAGTGCCGCTTTATGTTCATTAATTATTCGCTATCAGCATCTTCACTCCCATCTCACCTCAGATAGCTCATTAGGTCCGCAAAAGTTTCATGAAAAAGCTACGCCTAGGGTGGGCGGAGTGCCCATTTTTATGTCGATGCTGTTTATTTGGCTCTATTTAAAAATATCGGATAACACTACCTCTTTTGATCCCCCCTTACTTTTAGCTGCTACACCATTATTTGTAATGGGTTTAATGGAAGATATTACTAAAAAAATTGGCGTCAAACTACGACTACTGGCCGCTTTCTTATCAGGAATAATTGCCTTTTATTATTTTGACGCCAAGATTACCTCTTTAGACATTACTTTGATTGATATTTTTCTTACCAACTTCTGGATTGCAATCTTTTTTACAGCATTTGCTATTGCGGGTGTATCTAATGCCTACAACATCATTGATGGCTTTAATGGTCTTGCAAGTATGGTGGGAATGATTACTCTTTTAGCAATTAGTTTTATTGCTTTAAAGCTTGGCGACACTTTGGTATTAAGACTTTGTGCCACGATGATTGTTAGTATTCTCGGTTTTTTTGTTTGGAACTACCCCAAAGGTCTCATTTTCTTGGGAGATGGCGGAGCCTATTTCATCGGGTTTTGGGTTGCTACCATGTCAGTCTTAATTGTCGCCAGAAATCCAAGCGTATCTCCTTGGTTTGCATTACTTACTAACGCGTACCCGATTGTAGAAACCCTTTTTACGGTTTGGCGAAGGAGTATTCATCAAGGCAAAAATCCAGGGCTTCCCGACGCAGCTCATTTTCATTCCCTCATTTATCGCAAACTCACTCGGTGGACAACCCCTCACAACTCTCAAGTTCATCAAAAAATCTCTTCAAATGCTAAAACATCTCCATATTTATGGGTTATTTCTTCCTTAGGGGTGATTCCAGCACTCATCTTTTGGAACTCAACGCCACTTTTAATGATTTCAAGTATCTTATATCTATTGTTTTACATTTGGTGCTATAAACAGGTGGTCTCCCTTAAAAACTCTAAGCTATTAATAATTAAGTAGTTTTTCAAGAATTTCTTGGTAAAAATCTTTTTTAATCTTAATTGCAATGTGTTTTTTATTAATTTAAGTTAATTGATAAAACACATTGGAAATTTTATATTTATTTGTTATAGTTAAATTATTGAATTAAATTACCAATTAAAAGGATTTACCCATGAAAAAATTACTCATTTCT
>CANFOL010000028.1 GCA_947448695.1 Burkholderiaceae bacterium | reverse complement strand
TAGAATCACAGCCAACATAATAGCGCCCAATGTAACGTGAAAACCATGGAAGCCAGTCAACATGAAAAACGTTGACCCAAAAATTCCTGAGGTCAATTTTAAATTTAGCTCAGAATATGCATGAACATATTCATATACTTGAAAACACACAAAAATAAATCCCAGGCCAACGGTCAATGCTAAACCGGTAATTGCTTGTTTGCGATGATTTTCGCGTAATGCATGATGCGCCCATGTGACTGTTAAGCCAGAGGTTAAAAGAATGGCCGTATTGATCGTTGGGATTGGCCAAGGGCCCATGGTTTGAAACTGCTCAACTAATCCACCTGGCCCTGCATTTGGCCAAGTAGCCGCAAAATTAGGCCAAATTAATTGATGATCGATATCACCTAACCAAGGCATAGCAATACTTCTGGCATAAAACAAGGCGGAGAAGAATGCGCCAAAGAACATAATCTCAGAGAAGATAAACCAACTCATAGACCAACGATATGAAACATCAACGTTGACACTATTAAGACCACTTTCAGACTCACGAATTGCATCACCAAACCACTGGTAAAGCACGAACAAAGTCCATACGATGCCAGCTAAAGTTAAATATGCAGCCCAATCATGGCCATTCACCCATTGAGACATACCAAGACCAAAAGCCAACAAACCAATACTTGCACGTACTGGATGTCTAGATGGCTCAGGCACATAGTAATAAGGTGCTTGAGTTGTCGTTGAGGACATAATGCTCTCCTAAAAAATAAACTAAAAAAACTACTTTGCTAAAACTGCTTTAACTATTAAAAGAAGGGTGGTCATAAAAATAACCACTCCAACTACACCCGCAATTATTACATGAACAAATGTCAGGGAAGCCATATCTTCATCTTGCCCACTCGCTTTTCTTACGCCTAAAAATCCCCAAAAAACTGCTTTCATGGATTTAAAAAAGCGAACTACTTCACTTTCATTTGCCATTCAGTACCTTATATTTTAGACGGTTTAACTTCACCTCTAACAACTGGTGTTGCTCCTTGAATCTCAAAAAACGTATAGGATAAAGTAATTGTCTTTACGTCTTTAGGTAAATTTTTATCAACCACAAACAAAACAGGCATTTGCCGGGACTCTTTGGGCTGTAAGGTTTGTTGTGAAAAACAAAAGCACTCTATCTTGGTAAAATGACCTGTAGCCACCTTGGGGGCATAACTAGGGATAGCCTGCGCAACGATGGTTATATTCTGCTCGTTGACAACCTCATACATGATTTGATTCAACTCACCCGGGTGAATTTCCATATAGTTCTTGACAGGTCTAAATCGAAGAGGACCTTTTGTATTCGAATCAAATTCAATCGTAATAGTTCGTGTTAAATCAACTTGGGAATTATCCTTTGCTGGTTTTTGAGCACCAAACGCCCGAATGCCATACTCGTTTTTATTGGTTACAACGTTAATGCCGGTAATCTCGCAAATTGCTTTATAAGCAGGCACTAAAGCGTATCCAAATCCGAACATAAATAAGGCTACTGAAAGTAGCCTTATTAGCATTTGACGATTGAGATTGGCAATTGAAAACACGTTAAGTTATCTTTAACCAAAAATTATTTTTTTAAGAATAATTGCCGCAAAAAACACGATAACAATACTTAATAAAGTAAATGCCATTCTTTTATTAGCAATCGATGTTTTCTCCATATAAATTATTTAACTGTTGGAGGTGTTTCAAATGTATGGAATGGGGCAGGCGATGGGATAGTCCACTCTAACCCTTCAGCCCCTTCCCATGCCTGGGCTTCAGCTTTCTGACCTCCACGATATGTTGGGAGGACAACTGCTACAAGAAAATATAGTTGTGACAATCCAAATCCAAGAGCCCCAATAGATGCGACCGCATTAAAGTCAGCAAATTGAACTGGGTAATCAGCATAACGTCTAGGCATTCCCGCTAGACCCAAAAAGTGCATTGGGAAGAACGTTACATTAAAGAAAATCATGGAACTCCAAAAGTGAATCTTACCGCGCGTCTCATTCACCATGTATCCAGTCCACTTCGGAGCCCAATAGTAGAAGCCTGAAAACATTGCAAATAATGAACCCGCTACTAAAACATAGTGGAAATGCGCAACTACATAATAGGTATCCTGAATACCAATATCAATTGGCGCCATCGCACAAATTAGTCCAGTAAATCCGCCCAAGGTAAAGACGAAGATAAAGCCAATTGCCCACAACATTGGAGTTTCAAAAGTCATTGAACCCTTCCACATCGTTGCAATCCAATTAAATACTTTTACACCAGTTGGCACAGCAATTAACATCGTTGCGTACATGAAGAATAATTGTCCTGTAACTGGCATACCAGTTGCGAACATATGGTGTGCCCAAACGATAAATGACAAGATCGCGATGGAAGATGTTGCATAAACCATAGAGCTATATCCAAACAGTTTTTTGCGGGCAAAAGTAGGAATGACTTCACTAACTATTCCAAAAGCAGGAAGAATCATAATATAGACCTCTGGGTGTCCAAAGAACCAGAAAATATGCTGGTACATCACTGGATCACCGCCGCCTGCAGCTGAAAAGAAACTTGTACCAAAATGACGGTCAGTTAACACCATAGTGATTGCCCCAGCAAGAACAGGCATTACAGCGATTAACAAATAAGCTGTAATTAACCATGTCCAGCAAAACATCGGCATCTTCATTAAAGATAGTCCTGGAGCACGCATGTTAAGAATCGTCACAACAATATTGATCGATCCCATAATAGATGAAGCTCCCATTAGGTGGATAGCAAAAATCGCCATATCCATTCCAGGGCCCATTTGAACAGAAAGGGGCGCGTATAGAGTCCAACCAGCCGCAGTCGCACCTCCAGGTGCTAAAAATGATCCAAATAGTAATATTGCTGCAACTGGCATAATCCAAAAACTAAAATTATTCATCCTAGCAAAAGCCATATCAGATGCGCCAATTTGCAATGGAATCATCAAATTTGCAAAGCCAACAAAGGCTGGCATGATTGCTCCGAACACCATGATCAAACCATGCATCGTTGTTAATTGATTGAAGAACTCAGGTCTTAGGAACTGGAGGCCTGGCTGAAACAGTTCCAAACGAATTAATAAAGCCATCGTCCCACCAGCAAACAAATTAACCAATGCAAAAATTAAATACATGGTTCCAATATCTTTATGGTTCGTAGCAAATAGCCAACGACGCCATCCATGAGGCATCGCATGTGCATGGTCATCATGTCCGTGATGTGTGTCGTGGGCTGTAGTGATTGTTGTCATTGTTATTCCAATATCTTTAATATGAATTTAATTTATTTATTTGCTGCTCTTGCGGCAACAAAGTCACTAGGCTGAATAACTTCGCCAGTTTTATTACTCCAAGAATTACGTGTAAAGGTCATAACAGCAGCAAGTTCGGTGTCTGATAATCGGCCCCAGGCTGGCATCGCATTTTTACCCCTTAACAGGATTTGATATTGACCCTCTTTAGGTCCAAGTACAACTTTGTCTCCATCGAGCGCTGGGAAAGCGCCACCACCTTTGCCATTTGGCTGATGACATACTGAGCAATTTGCAGCATATACTTTTGCACCACGATCTTTTAACTCTTCAAGTGTGTACGTTTTAGATGGATCATCTGCAAGTGCGGCTAACTCTTTTTTCTTGGCAGATACCCAGATAGAATAATCTGCATCTGATACGACTTTGACAACAATCGGCATAAATGCATGTTCTTTTCCGCATAACTCTGAACACTGTCCACGATAAGTTCCTATTTTTTCTGCTTTAAACCATGTATCCCTCACAAACCCAGGAATTGCATCTTGTTTAACTCCAAAGCCTTGGACTGTCCAAGCATGTATTACATCGTCGGCAGTCGTAATCACACGAATTTTTTTGTTAACCGGCACTACAACTTCATTATCAACTTCCATTAGGTAGGTATTTGATTTTTCTTCTAAGTTATTGATTTGATCACGTGGAGTAGAAAGCGTAGACAAGAAGTTAATACCCTCTCCCTCGCCTTTAATGTATTCATAACCCCATTTCCACTGATAGCCAACTGCCTTAATGGTGATATCAGCATTCGTAGTATCTTTCATTGCAACGACAGTTTTTGTGGCTGGCAAAGCCATACCAATCACGATAATCAAAGGAATAATCGTCCAAATAATCTCAACTGTTGTACTTTCATGGAAAGATGCAGGTTTATGTCCTAAAGATTTTCTGTGCTTAATGATCGAATACAGCATTGCTCCAAAAACAACAACAAATATAACTACGCAAATGATCATCATGAACCAATGCAACCAATGGATATCTTCCATAATTTTGGTCGCAGGCGCGGCAAAGTTTAACTGTCTAACAGCTGGGCCGCCAGGCATATCAGAATATGCAAATGATAGAGGACTTAAAAGAAGGCTTAATACGCCTGCAAAATAAAGAGGAACGTTGCGCTGTAATTTCATTTTCTTCCCAAAATTGAAGATTTTTTATAATTTGAATACACATTATATTATTGTTTTCTAACAATCTCTGACTTGCATTGAATTCTGACACTCGAAATGTAAGTAGGCACTAATTTTTATACGTTTTTTTTATACTTTCTGGAGATATTCTAGTAACTCCCGGTTCCTTTTTGGGTACCTTCCAAGCATGGCCATATACAACCTCCATCGTCAAAACCTTTTTTTCTTTTTCTTGCTTCTTTTCTCTTAATTTTCTACTGAGGTTTTCTAAGTTAGCGAACTGATCCTCAACAAGATGAATTGCACGTAAATCTTTTAATAATAATTCATGATTCTCATACTCTAAATTGATATATTCCATATTCATCACTGGATCAGCAAAACTTGATTTAATTAAAAGATCACCTATTTCATGCATATCGGGCCCAATACTTCCTCCCTGCATCACGAATTCTCTATATTCTTTTCCAGTATCAGGCCCTAGGTAAGTAAACATAATCAAGCCTTGATTTTTTAAACAATTGCCTACTTTTGAAAAAAAATCAGCATAGTTCTCAACTTGTAGACGTAATGGTCCCGCCCAGACAAAATCAAAATCGGCTAGGTCGAATTCTTTTTCAAAGTCGAAAAATGAAATAGTATTTTTTCTAAACGGATTCATGCGTTCTAAAAAGCTTCGATTTTTTATGCTTTTTTGATCGGACCACATCTCTGTATGCGGGTACTTTTCTAAAAAATATTTAAAAGTTCTTTGATCAAAATCTCCTAAGAAAAGAATCTTTTGAGGATCAATTTTAATAAATGGCAAATTTTGAGCCATTCTTTCAGAAATTTCTGATGTTAACCATGTCCAAAATGGATTGTGCGAGATGTTTAAATACTTTGTCATGCTCTGAATAATAACTTCTTTAGGTTTCAAAGATTGCTCAATATTTTTAGTCTCATCATCCGTCTTTTATTTCCAAACTGTTGTGGGCTTTGCCAAATCAGGCAAGACCTTGCCATCTGTGGGCTTTGCTTACAACAAGTTCGAAATCACTCAACTCCCATGCGTTGCATTATATGCGGCACTCCCCATCAAACATGGATTTGTAAAAGCTGTAAATATGCAAAATGGTCTTTTGATCAAACTTTATTACTATGTGATGAATCTAGTCGCTTAATTACTTTAATAAAAGGCAGTGATGAATACGGGCGGATCAATAGTCTACCTGCCATTTTTTATGCCTGGCAGACGATTAATTTAAAAAAAATGACGCCTGTTGATCTTTTGCTTCCCCTTCCAGAGCTTTTTACCACGTCAAAAAAACGCGGTTATTGGTTTGCTCTGATTCTTGTCAAAAAATGGAGCCAACTTACAAGGACTCCCTACAATAAGGAATTAATTTGTATTAGCCAGATCGGTACAAGTCATGCGGAAATGAATATGCCGTTTTACTATTTAAACTCTAAATATTTAAAAACTGATTTATTACAGAATAAAAGAATTGCTATTGTGATGCCATTTATGCAAAGTGAACATGTTTTACATTTATTAGCAACGCAATTAAAGGACCACGGGGTGACATGGGTCGCTCATTGGTCCCTTACTCGCAAGCCCAAAAAGGATTATTACTAATGTTTCATATTGTTCTTGTTCATCCAGAAATACCTCCCAATACTGGAAATATTATTCGGCTTTGTGCAAATACAGGGTGTACACTTCATTTAATTGAACCTCTAGGATTTCCACTAGAAAGTACTCGTTTAAAAAGAGCCGGGCTTGATTATCATGAGTTTGCAAATTTACAAGTTCATCGTCATTGGCAAGAGTTTTTAGATATAGAAAAACCCAAGCCTGATCAGCTCCATGCTCTTACAACTAAGTCTAGCCATTCTTTTGGAGTAGCCAAGTTTCAGCCAAATGATTATTTAATATTTGGTTCAGAAACAAAAGGTCTTCCCCAAGAAGTTCGTCAAGCCATCCCAAGTAACCATCATTGGCGTTTAGCTATGATGCCAAATAGTCGAAGCCTTAATTTGTCTAATACGGTAGCTATTGTTGTTTATGAAGCATGGCGCCAAAACAGCTTTGCTGGAGGTCAATAACTTTATTCTTGTCTTGGATCACGGGACATGATTTCCAAAACAGCCTCCTGAGGAGTTAATTTTTGTTCAAGAACTTTAACCACGGCTTGCACAATTGGCATATCAACTTGATGACTATTCGCCAACTCCAGAACAGCATTTGCGCATCGAACACCCTCTGCAACATGACCTAAATTATGTAATATTTCTTGTAAAGATTGTCCTTGGGCTAATGCCAATCCTACGCGTCGATTTCTGGACAAGTCTCCTGTGGCAGTCAAAATCAAATCTCCGAGGCCAGTTAAACCGGCGAAGGTTTCTGTTTGAGCACCCATAGCGATACCTAACCTAGTCATTTCAGCCATACCTCTCGTGATCAAGGCTGCCCTTGCATTAAGTCCTAAATGAAGTCCATCAGCGATTCCTGAGGCAATTGCTAAAATATTTTTAATAGCACCGCCTAACTCCACACCAACCACGTCATCTGTAGCATAAATACGCATATTGCCATGATGAAAAGAGTTTTGTACTAATTGGCATAGCTCTTGATAAGAACTTGCAATTGTTAACGCGCAGGGCAAGCCTTTGGCAACTTCAATTGCGAAGCTAGGACCAGAAAGAATTCCTGAATTTACTTTAGATGAATTAGGATGTTTTACAAATACTTCTGACAAGATTTCGTGTGAAAGTTTTCCATTATCAGGATCAATGCCTTTACACAACCAAATCCAATGTTTGGGAAATTTACCTAGTGACAAAATATCTTCAGTAAGTTTTTTTAACCCAGAAAATGGTGTTGCGATAACTAACAAATGTTCAGACTCATTAGGTACTGTAAAAATGTCTTGCCATAAAGCATTGATTTTTAAATTGGGCGGGAGCTTAATTCCTGGTAAATATCGCTTATTTTCACCATCAGAAACTAGTGCTTGAGCTTGAATTTCCAGCCGTGGGCAAAGCGTAATTTCAGTCTTATTAATTAAAGACTTAGCGGCATGTATAGCCATCGCAGTTCCCCATGATCCTGCACCAATAATGGTAATTTTCATGGGGGTGGTAATCGCTTTCATTACTAGTTGGGCAGAATAATTCCTGAATCTGCGGTTTGATTATTAGCCGCTATCAAGCGTTGCTCATATAACTGATGGAAGTTAATTTCTGCTAAATGAATTGGCTGGAATCCTGCTCTACCAATGAGGTCGGCAATATTTGATCTTAAGTATGGGTAAATAATACTTGGGCAGGCAATTGCTAACATTGGCTCAACTTGCTCCGCAGGAATATTTTTCAGTTCAAATATCCCCGCTTGCTGTGCCTCAATCAAAAACAATACCTTATCTTCAACCCTAGTGGTCACATTACCAATGACAATGACTTCAAAAAGATCGCCTTGTAATTGGCCAAATTGAATATCCACCTGAATTTGAACATTGGGCTCGCCCTGAATTAAAAAAATATCTGGCGCATTAGGCTGCTCCAAGGAAATATCTTTTAAATAAAGTCTTTGAATCTGAAAGATTGGGTTTTCAGACTCTTGCTGTGCAGAGTGGTTTAAAGTTTCTGACATACAAATTCCGTTCTAAATTAATCTATTTATGTTTGTAGCAAGGGGTCTAACTTGCCCGCTTTATCCAAAGCAGATAAATCATCAAAACCTCCTACATGAAAATCCCCAATATAAATTTGAGGAACTGTTCTTCTGCCCGTTTTGGCCATCATTTCATCGCGCTTCACTGGATCCGAGTCAATGAAAACTTTTTCAATCTCAGTTATTCCCTTAGACGCTAGTAATTTTTCTGCCATCCTACAATAAGGGCATACTTGGGTGCTATACATCGTTATATTTGGCATATTTTCTCCGATTACTTTACTAAAGGTAGGCCAGCGACATTCCAAGCTTTAATCCCACCTTCGAGACAAACAACGTCAGCATAACCCTCTTTTTGGAGCTTTCCAACGAAAGAGGCTGACTTTAAGCCGGTTTCGCAGACCAATATAAGGGGCAATGACTTTTCTAGGCGCATTCCAGCCAAATTTGCCACTAAATCCTGGGCATTAGCTTGCTTTGCACGTGCAATATGCCCTATTTGATAATCTTCTAAAGCTCTTATATCTATAATATTGGCTTTGCTACGATTTATTAATTGAGTTGCAATTGCAGGAGAAACACCCACTTTTCCTTGAATTAGGCCCTGTAATTGAGGGGCTAAAAGCAATGCGCCGCTTACTAGCATTAAAGCAAGTAAGATAAGATTATTTGTATTTGATATGAATTCCATTTAACAATTATAGAATGATGTTATGAAACAGTTAGTTCTTATTCGTCACGGAGAGTCCGCTTGGAATCTTGAAAATCGATTCACAGGCTGGGTAGACGTTGATTTAACGCCAAAAGGCGCTCAACAGGCCATTGAAGCTGGTCAAAAATTAAAGGCTCAAGGGTATACATTTGATATCGCTTATACCTCTGTCTTGAAAAGGGCTATTAAAACCCTTTGGCATGTTCAGGAGCAAATGGACCTCATGTGGATTCCAACGGTTCACAGTTGGCGCTTAAATGAGCGGCATTATGGTGCTCTTGCTGGGCTAAATAAGGCGGAAACAGCTGAAAAATACGGTAATGAGCAAGTTCATATCTGGCGTCGTTCATATGATGTTCCTCCCCCCCTCTTGGAAGAGAGTGACCCAAGAAACTCATTTTCAGACCCTAGATATGCCAAATTAAAGCCGGAAGAAATTCCTAGAGGGGAGTGTTTAAAAGATAATGTCGCAAGAGTCTTGCCCTTATGGACTGAATCCATTGCTCCAGCGTTAAAGTCTGATAAAAAAATTGTGATCGCCGCTCATGGCAATAGCATTCGATCTCTAATCAAATATATTGATCAGGTTTCTGATTCTGACATCATGGAAGTGAATATTCCGAACGGACAACCACTCGTTTATGAATTTGATGATAATCTTAGGCCTATTCGCCACTTTTACTTGGACTAAACCATGCGTCAGCTTTTTAAAAACATACTTTGGGTTTCAATTGGTGCTCTCGCAGGTGTTGTGGTTACTTGGCAACTTTCTGCCACAGCACAGCAATCTGCATCACTCCCCTTAGATGAATTAAGGTTATTTTCCACTGTATTTGGAAGTGTGAAGCGTGATTATGTTGAACCAATTGACGACAAGAAATTAATTACTGATGCGGTTAAGGGCATGGTTAGTAGTTTAGACCCACATTCAGCATTTCTAGACACTAAAGATTTTTCTGAAATGCAAGAGCAAACTCAAGGAAAATTTGCCGGACTCGGTATTGAAATATCCTCTGAAGATGGTTTAGTAAAAGTTATGAATCCAATTGAGGATACGCCAGCTGCAAAAGCGGGATTATTAGCTGGCGATCTCATTACGCGTTTAGATGACAAACCAGTCCGTGGCATGACATTAGATCAAGCTGTTCGCAAAATGCGTGGTGAACCTGGTTCAAAAATAACTTTGACTATTTATAGAAAGTCTGAGGAAAGAACTTTTCCAGTAACCATTACTCGTGCTGAAATCAAAGTTCAGTCCATTAAAAGCAAGTTACTTGAAGATAATTTATTGTGGGTAAGAATCACTAGTTTCCAAGAAAGAACCGTGCCTGATTTGGCAAAAAAGATGTCAGATGCCTACGCACAAAATCCCAATCTCAAGGGAGTGATTTTAGATTTAAGAAATAATGGTGGCGGAATACTTCAAGGCGCGGTAGGGGTAAGTGCCATTTTCTTGCCACAAGGTTCAACAATTGTGTCTACCAAGGGTCAATCCAGTAATAGTCAACAAATTTACAAAGCTGAGCCTGAAAATTACAAATTATCAGAGCCTTCAGACCCTCTGGCTAAATTGCCAGATATTTTCAAAAAAATTCCTTTGGTTGTTTTAACAAATGCATATTCTGCATCCGCCTCTGAAATCGTAGCTGGTGCTTTACAAGATTACAAGCGTGGCACGATTATGGGCAAGACCACTTTTGGCAAAGGCTCTGTGCAAACAGTCCGTCAAATATCTTCTGATACAGCGCTTAAAATTACTACGGCTTATTACTACACTCCTAGTGGAAAATCTATCCAAGCTTATGGTATCAAACCAGACATTGCCGTAGATCAAAACGCTGATGGTGATCCAAACGATGTCTTAATTTCTCGCGAAATTGATAGTGAAAATCATTTAAAAAATAAACAAAAATCTGAAGATAAACTAATTACCGATCGTGAAAAAAGACGAATGGAAGAACTACAAATTTTGGAAGAAAAAAATTCAAAAATGACCCCAGAGGAAAAAGCTAAAGATAAAGCGAAAAAGGCTCCTGAATTTGGCTCTCCAGAAGACTTTATGTTGACTCAAGCTAAAGCATATCTATCTGGCAATGCAGTGACTCGATCAAAATCAAAACTGGAATAAGGCTCTTTAAAATTTATGGATGATCTTGAGCTCCTGCGATATTCAAGACATATCCTTTTAGATGAGATCGGGATTGAAGGTCAACAACGGATTCATGATTCTCATGTTCTGATTGTTGGTGCAGGCGGGTTAGGTTCCGCCTGTGCCCCATATCTTGTTGCAGCTGGGGTTGGTAGACTCAGCATCATGGATCATGACTTGGTAGAGTTGACTAATCTCCAGCGTCAAATCCTTCACACTACAAATTCAATTGGTAAGCCAAAAGTGGCCTCGGCAAAAGCAATGCTAAATCAATTAAATCCACTAGTTGAAATTATTCCTATTCAAGAAAAAGCAACTTTAGAAACATTCAAAAATAAAATCACTGATATCGACATCGTCGTAGACTGTACTGATAATTTTAAAACTAGGCACTTGATCAATAAATTATGCGTATCACATAAAAAGCCTTTAGTTTCAGGAGCTGCAATTCAATGGGATGGTCAAGTCAGTGTTTACAACTTACAAGATAATCATGCGGCATGTTATGCATGCATCTTCCCAGAGGAGGAGGCTTTTGAAGAGATTGCATGCTCTACCATGGGCGTCTTTTCTCCATTGGTAGGCTTAATTGGATCGCTTCAAGCAGCTCAAGTGCTACAGCTGATTACTCAAAGTGGTGAGCCACTAATCAATCAACTTTTTATGTGGGATGCTCGCCATAGCTCTATGACCAAAATCAAACTAAAAAAAGAACCTCATTGTAAAGTTTGTAGTCAGCCCTAAACTTTTGAAAGCTCTGCAATCAGTTTTGCTTGGACTTGCGGTTCGTAAGTAGTCAGTATTTTATTCAAGGCTTGTTGTAATTTGCCCATATCTGATTTTAGTAGCTCTCTTTTAACCGTCAATAATTGACTTGCGTGCATTGAAAAATCCGTTAACCCCATAGCAATTAATAATCTTGTTAATTTAGAGTCGCCGGCCATTTCACCACAAATTGAAACTGATTTACCAACTTCTTGGCAATCGTGAATAACCTTATAAATCATACTTAAGATGGCAGGATGCATTGGATCGTATAAATGAGCGACCGAGCTATCTGCGCGATCAATTCCTAATGTGTATTGAATTAAATCATTTGTTCCAATGGATAAAAAGTCAAAATATTTTAGAAAGACTGGAAGAATAAATACTGCTGCTGGTAACTCAATCATCGCCCCAACACGAATTTCAGGATTATATGCAACGCCCCGCTCATCGAGCTGTTTTTTGGCAAGTGCAAGTAGTTCAAATGTTTGTTCAATTTCATTCACCTGTGCCAACATAGGAATTAAAATTTGTGCTTTACCATGCGCTGAAGCTCTTAATATTGCACGTAATTGCTCTAAAAATATATCGGGCTCACTCAAGGACCAACGTATGCCCCTCAATCCTAAAGGAGATATATCCGAGGTAATTGTTTCTACTTCTGTATCTAAATTTTTATCAGCGCCAATGTCAATTGTGCGTATATTGACTGGCATACCATGCATTGCAATGACTGTTTGTGCATAAGCCTTATATTGCTCTTCTTCACCCGGAATGCCATGAAGTCGATTCATAAACAAAAACTCAGATCGAAATAGGCCAATTCCTAAAGCACCTTTTGTTAGAGCATCATTTGCGTCTTCGGGCATTTCAATATTAGCCATTAAAACGATTTTCTTGCCATCTAATGTTTTAGTTGGAGTATGTTTTAAAAGTTGTAATTTGTTTTTTGCCAAACGTAATTCAGCTTGACGATGACGATACTCATCTAGAATAATTTGTGGTGGGTCAACAATGACTATCCCACGATCACCATCGACGATTAGCCAGTCATCTTGGTCAATAAGTGCCGACGCATTTTTTACTCCTACAGCTGCTGGAATATCTAAACTTCTGGCAACAATTGCTGTATGGGAATTTTTTCCCCCTAAATCTGTTACAAAAGCACAAAAATTTAACTCTTTAAAACGCAACATATCATGTGGGGCAATATCCTGGGCAACAATAATGACCTCAGAATTTTCTCGGTCAAGTTTTTGATACGGCGCCTTTTCCTCTTTTTTATTAGTGCCTTGTAAAGCAACCAATACCCGTTCAATAACCTGACGAAAGTCTGCTCCACGCTCTTTTAGATAAGGATCTTCGACGCTTTCAAAGTCATCCAATAAATCATCTAGTTCTGTCGTTAATGCCCACGCTGCATTTAATCTTCTTTTTTTGATTAGCTCTATCGGTTTTTTTTGTAATTCAGGGTCATCAAGAATTAATTGGTGAACCTCCAAAAATGCCCCCATCTCCTCTGGAGCATCTTTTGGTAAGCTTTCTTTCAGATCAAGTAATTCTTTTTTAGCAATCTCAAATGCTTCAAAGAGTCTACGTAACTCTTGCTCTTCTTCACCTTCCTGAATAAATCGATGATTTACTTCTAAGGATGCTGAAGAAATAGTTAGCGCTCTTCCAATAGCTACTCCATTAGATACAGAAAGTCCGGAAATGATGAAGGTCATCCACCCTCTCCAAAATAATCATTTATCAGTGACTTAATTGCATCAAACGCTTCTTGTTCTTGCTCACCGGTAGTTTCAAGCACAACCTCTGAACCAATTCCAGCAGCAAGCATCATAACCCCCATAATACTTTTAGCGTTAATTTTTCTGCCTTTACGCTCCAAGGTGACTTCACAAGGATATTGGCTAGCTAATTGCGTCAGTTTTGCTGAAGCTCTTGCATGTAATCCTAATTTATTAATGATCGTAATAGATTCTGAAGGCATATAAATGAAATAATTGACTAAGAAATTTTTGTAGTATCTCTAATTCTCATCACCCCTTGTTGACCTCCTTGAAGTGACTTTTCAACAATTTCACTCAGAGGCTCATGGCGATGACTAACCGCTCTTAATAGCATTGGTAAATTGACTCCCGTTAATACTTGAATATCACGAGATTGAATTGATTTATTCATTAAGCGACTTGCAACATTTGAGGGAGTTGCACCCATGATATCTGTCATTACTAAAACTTCATTAATAGAATCAAGGCCATCCACTAATTCTTGCAATTTTTTTAAAGTGAATTTCGAATCTTCATGGGGCGGGACATTGACTGCAAAAATATTTTCTGGCACTTGACCATAAATGTGTTCCACAAACTCCAATAAGGCGCTTGCTAGCGGGGTATGAGCAACAATAATAATTCCAGCCATGTTTAATTTTTCAGACTTTTTTCAAGTTGTTCAAGCCAAAATTTGGCGACATCAAATCCTGTTTGCTGCGTGATTTCCACAAAGCCAGTTGGACTAGTTACATTAATTTCAGTTAAATAATTACCAATAACATCCAAGCCTACTATAGATAAGCCTCTTTTTTCCAGTGACGGACCTATTGTTGATGCTATTTTTTGTTCATAGTCTGATAGGGGTTGAGCAACTCCTTTACCGCCAGCAGCTAAATTACCTCTAATATCACCAACCTGCGGAATCCGAGCCAATACATGGGGCACAGGTTGGCCATGAATCAACAATAACCTTTTATCTCCATCTTTAATTTCTGGCAGGTATTTTTGTACCATTAAACTTCGATAGCCATATTCGCCAAGAGTTTCAACAATACTACCAAGATTTAAACCATCCGGACCAACACGGAAAACCCCCATGCCGCCCATACCATCTAAAGGTTTAATAACGATATCTTGGTGAATAGTATGAAACTCTCTAATCTGTTCTAGTGATCGCGTAACCATGGTTGGCGCTATAAATTCCGGGAACTCTAAAATAGCAATTTTTTCAGAATGATCTCTGATCGCACTTGGATCATTCACTACCCGCACCCCCATTTTTTTAGCTTGCGAAAGAAGCCAAGTGTTTGCTATGTATTCCACATTAAATGGGGGATCCTGACGCATGATTACAGCATCAAAGTTTTTTAAACTTTGTAATTGCTCTTTGACTACTTCAAACCAAGGAATATTTCCCAAATTAATTGAGATTTTTCGGCAAACCACAAATATTTCATCATGCTTTGCACATAAAGTATTTGCATCTGCATGAAATACATGATGACCAGCCGAATAAGCTGCTTTCATCATTGCTAAGCTTGAGTCTTTATATACTTTAAAAGTATCAAGCGGGTCAGCAATGAAAAGTAGCTTTAACATATCTATTCGATATTAGGGTCGGTGCGCTCGAGTTCTAATGATGCTGCCAGTAGTGCTAAGCGTGCAACTACACCGTATAAATAAAAACGATTAGGCACTGCACTACCGGGTTTAGCAGTGACATCAGGAATAGCATTTTGTTCAAAAGCCAGTGGCACAAAATGCATGCCGGGGGCATTTAACACTTCATTTGGTCCACGACCGGTATGTACGCGATAGAACCCTCCAACAACATATCGATCAATCATGTAAACAACAGGCTCAGAAACGGCTTCGTTCACTTTTTCAAAGGTATGTACCCCTTCTTGAATAATAATATCGTGCACCTCTAAACCTTCTTTGATGACACTCATCTTATTTCTATCGCGTCGATTTAATTCTTTTAACTCACTAGCATCATGTATCGACATGATTCCCATACCGTAAGTTCCAGCATCGGGTTTCACGACAACGTACGGTTTTTCTTTGATACCCATCTGTTTATATTTTTTAGCTATTTTTTTGAGCAACGCCGCAGCTTTATCTTGTAATTCCTCTTCTCCAATGCGCTCATTAAAATCAACGTTTTGAACTGTTGAAAAATACGGGTTTAACAGCCAAGGGTCAATATCAACCACTTTGATAAATTTTTTAATGACGTCATCATATGCCGCAAAATGATTCGATTTACGTCTCGTTGACCATCCTGCATGGAGTGGCGGCAAAACATACTGTTCATGAATATTTTTCAGGATTTCAGGAACACCTGCCGATAAATCATTGTTGAGTAAAATTGAGCACGGATCAAAATCTTTTAAGCCTAACCTTCTACCCTTTAAGCCCAACCTTACTAAAGGCTCTAAAACTAAACGTTGTCCATCAGGAAGATCTATATTGGTAGGTTTTTTGATTTCTTCGGAAAGACTTCCTAAGCGAACATTTAAACCAGTTTGTCTTAATATGGCAGCTAACCTGGCCACGTTTTGCAAATAAAACACATTACGGGTATGTCGTTCCGGAATTAATAGTAAATTTCGTGCCTCAGGACAGATTTTTTCGATGGATGCCATTGCTGCTTGAACTGCTAGTGGCATCATTTCTTGGGAAAGATTGTTAAATCCTCCAGGAAATAAATTCGTATCTACAGGTGCTAACTTAAAACCAGAGTTGCGCAAATCGACTGAACAATAAAATGGTGGGGTGTGGTCTTGCCACTCTAGTCTGAACCATCTCTCTATTGTTGGAGTAGCGTCTAATACCTTTTTCTCTAATTCGAGTAAAGGGCCGGTTAATGCAGTAATTAAATGTGGGACCATACCCCTATTGTATTTAAATTTTTGGAACACGTACAAAATCTTATTTAGTCTTCTTAAAAGTAAAAAAAGGGCATCAAAAGATGCCCTTAAGATACTTCAACTACTTGAGGATATTACATTTCGTAGGCAGTTTCACCGTGTGATGAAATATCTAAGCCTTCGCGTTCCTCTTCTTCAGAAACACGCAAACCGATTAACATATCTACCAATTTATAACTAATGTATGCCACTACTCCCGACCAAACTAAAGTTGTAACAACTGCAGTTGCTTGGATCATCACTTGGCCCATCATGTCATACTCAGGTGCTACAGCATTAGCAACGTAGTCATAGATGCCAGTTCCACCTAATGAAGGGGCAGCAAATACACCTGTTAATAATGCTCCTGTGATGCCGCCAACGCCGTGTACACCAAAAACATCAAGGCTATCGTCAGCTTTTAACAACTTTTTGAGTCCAGTGACGCCCCACAAACATAAAGCGCCGGCAATTAAGCCAATGATGAGAGAGCCCATAACACCAACGTAACCTGCAGCAGGAGTAATTGCTACTAATCCAGCAACCGCACCTGAGGCTCCACCTAACATCGAAGGCTTACCTTTTAATGCCCATTCAGCAAAAATCCATGATAAAACTGCCGCTGCAGTTGCCATCAAAGTATTTGCAAAAGCAAGTGCCGCACTTCCGTTCGCCTCTAAAGCAGATCCAGCATTGAAACCAAACCAACCCACCCACAACAATGAAGCACCAACCATGGTTAATGTAAGGTTATGTGGCTTGAATGGCTCTTTACCGTAGCCAACTCTTTTGCCAACGACATAGGCACCTACTAAACCAGCCATCGCAGCATTGATATGAACTACCGTACCACCAGCAAAGTCAAGAGCACCTTTTTGGAATAACCATCCAGCAGTAGCCAATGCTTTTTCAGCCGCCTCAGCATCTGTAAATGCATCAGGGCCAGACCAGAACCAAACCATGTGAGCCATTGGCAAGTAACTGAAAGTGAACCACAATACAGCGAATAAAAGTACTGCTGAGAATTTCATACGCTCTACAAAGGCGCCCACAATCAAACAAACTGTAATTGCGGCAAAAGCAGCTTGGAAGACCATGTATGCTAATTCAGGAACGACAACACCCTTACTGAAAGTTGCTGCTACAGAATCAGGCGTGATACCCATCAAGAACAAACGATCAAAGCCGCCAAAGAATGCGTTACCTTCGGTAAACGCAATACTATAGCCATACACTGCCCATAAAACCATAATGAGCGAGAAGACGACCAAACATTGCATCAAGACTGAGAGCATGTTCTTTTTTCTCACCAAACCACCATAGAACAAGGCTAAAGCTGGAACTGTCATCATGATGACCAATGCAGTACAAACTAATAACCATGCAGTATCACCCTTATTAGGCACAAGAGCCGCTGCAGGTTCCGCTGCAGCTGCTGGTGCAGCGGCAGGTGCAGTTGCAGCAGGTGCTGCTTTATCCTGAGCAAATGCCATTGAAGTTGGTGCTAGAGATGCTGCTCCAAAACTCAATAGCAATGCACCTGAGACAATTAATTTTTTCATCCAATGTTTCATTAGTATTGCTCCTCTTTATAGTGCTGCCGCGCCGGTTTCACCGGTACGGATACGCACAACTTGCTCTACAGGGGTAACGAAGATTTTTCCGTCGCCAATTTTTCCAGTCCTTGCGGCTGTCTCGATAACTTCGATAGCACGATCAACTAAATCGTCACTAACTACAGCATCAACACGTACCTTCGGTAGAAAATCAACAACATACTCAGCCCCACGATATAACTCAGTGTGCCCTTTTTGACGGCCAAAACCTTTAACTTCAGTTACTGTAATTCCTGAAACGCCAACTCCCGCTAGCGCTTCACGAACTTCATCTAACTTGAAGGGTTTGATAATTGCAATGATCAATTTCATACTTGACTCCCAGTCAGATGATTATTAGAAAGTTTTTGTTAAAGACACAAATGCAGTACCTTTACCAGTATTGTCACCATTAGGATTGTAGTAAGCATAACCATTTGCATTTGTTCCAATGTAAGCAATTGCGCCAGCTAAACCATTGCCGAAGTCCTTCGTTAAACCAATTTTCCAGTCAGTGTAAGAAAATGATGCATCAGCTAAATTACCTGCTGCCACAGAAACACTTGGAACATATTGATAACCAACGTGACCGTTGAGTGTTACACCTTCCCAGCCTGTATCGTAGTTAAGAGATAGATCGATGTACTGCGCGCCTTTACTTTCATCAATACCGAATAGATTCGTTAAAGCATAGGAATACTTCAGTGTTGCAAAGCCATATGTAGCGCCAATATATGCTTCTAAAGTACTTGGTGATTGACCAGCTGCTTGGCGACCTGAGTAAGCAGATGTTCCACCAGTATATTTGCTTGAAGATGGAAGATTTTTCGTCGGATAGTAATACTCTAATAAACCTACGTCTAATGTCAAACCTTCAGAAACTTCTTTTTTGTAACCTGCATAGAAATCCATTTCAATTGGAGCTGAAACTGATGGGTTTAATCCTGTGTAGCCATCATTAATCCAGCTAATGCTTGAATTCCAGTTACCAATGTAGAAACCACTTTCATGAGCGTAATCGAAACCACCTTGAATCGCAGGTAAGGAATTTGTCTGTGCAATACCACGATAACGATATTGGCTAGCTAATGTAACGTTAGCAGTTACAGGACCTGGATCTGGAGCAGCTGCTGGTGCATCAGCTGCCATAACGTTACCAACCATAAATGATGATGCTGCAGCGATTGCGGAAATAGCGATAATTTTTTTCATTGCAAAACTCCTGTAAAAATATAAAAAGATATAGCGAGAAGTTAATTAATAATCTTTCTTCTTGCATAAGTCTATTTTCACAAGTTACACAATGAATACCTAAGGGTTTCACCCCATTTTGTAGCATAACCGTCACAAATGCACCAATTTGGTGAATTGCATATTCACATAATATTCACCATAATAGGGTTTCGATATATCAATTTGATGGATTTAAATATGAGTAACTCTGATTTTTTTCAAAAATTTCAAGCCATGGCTGAAGATGTACAAAAAAAAGTGTCTGAAGCTGTTAAAGATTCGCCAGCAAAGGATTTAGAAAAAAACGTGCGAGGATTAATGAATCAAGGTTTTCAGAAGATGGATCTGATTACTCGCCAAGAATTTGATATTCAAGTTCAAGTCTTGTCCAAAACTCGGGAAAAATTAGAAGAGCTTGAAGCAAAAATTGAAGCTCTCCAAGCCAAAATCAACGGTTAATTAATATGGGTGAAATCCACCCATAAAGGTTTCCATCTGTTCGATGGTTTGTTTTTGAATCTCTACTGTCGGTTCTGATTTGAACGAATGAATAGCACTCATTTGATAAATGTAGCTCTGTCCATTCGTGTGTTGTCTTACTACCCACCTGACCCAATAGATTCGATAGACACCATCCGGTCCAAAACCTTTTAAGTTATAACCCTGTGCAGGAATAATAAGCGCTGGAGTTCCAGCGGTTTTAACTTCAAATTGAATGAGTTGTTGTTCGGATTTTCCTTGAATGATTTTTGCTACATTAGACTTCATCCAATGAATCAACTCCTTATCCGAAATAACCTTAGTATCAAACGGAATTGTGCCAACCGCAAATAAGATATCACCTGCTTTGGCAGCAGTCATCGTCATGGTTAATTCGTGATTTTCAAAACGAAAAGTTTGTTGCTCAAATTGGTTTTTCGCTGGAAATAAAGCCATAAACTGTTGCTCGTCCAGCTTTACTTCACGCCAATTAAAAGTTGCTGTACAAGATGCTAAAAATAGCATCGTCAAAACTGTCAAAGTGACAATTATTTTTTTCATGAATACTAAGTTAAACAATTCCAGCTAAATGAGCTTGTTGATCTGCATGATAACTAGATCTGACCATAGCACCAACAGCTGCATGGGTAAAACCCATTTCAACAGCACGTTTTTCAAACATACTAAATGTATCAGGGTGAACATAACGCTTGACAGGTAAATGGTGACTGGAGGGTGCTAAATATTGTCCAATGGTGAGCATATCAATATCATGATCACGCATATCTTGCATCACCTGTAATATTTCTTCATCCGTTTCGCCCAAACCAACCATCAGTCCACTTTTCGTAGGAATTCCAGGGTACTTTGCTTTGAAGTCTTTGAGTAACTTTAAAGAGTGCAAATAGTCTGCGCCTGGTCTTGCTTCTTTATACAAACGTGGCACAGTTTCTAAATTATGGTTCATAACATCTGGTAACCCCCGACCATTACTTGTGCCGAAGACTTCTAAAGCAAACTCCAGTCGTCCCCTAAAGTCAGGGACTAATACTTCTACTTTGGTCAGCGGGGAAAGTTCTTTCGTTTGCTCAATACATTGCACAAAATGCATGGCACCACCATCGCGGAGATCATCACGATCCACACTCGTAATCACTACATAATTTAGTTTTAAGGATGCAATTGTTTTTGCAAGATTGGCTGGCTCGTTCAAATCTAGAGGATCAGGTCTTCCATGACCCACATCACAAAATGGGCAACGACGGGTACATTTCTCACCCATGATCATAAAAGTAGCTGTACCCTTCCCGAAACACTCGCCAATATTGGGGCAGCTAGCTTCTTCACACACAGTGACTAATTGATTTTCTCTTAAGATTTTTTTGATTTCACCAAATCTTGAATTACCAGAACTCGCTCGAACTCTAATCCAATCTGGTTTCTTAAGTACCTCATTGATTGGAACGATTTTGATAGGAATGCGCGACGTTTTTTCCGCAGATTTTTGTTTTTTTGTCGGATCGTAAGTGGATGTGGCTACTTTTTTATCATTCATACATCTATTCTATTGGAAATTAAGAGAACTCAGTTGCTCTTGTAATTCCTTTACTAAGGTCTTTGAAACTTCTGTAAGCTCTTTTTCAACACCCAAACTCTTCATATCAATCGTCTGCAGATCAGGATAGCCACAAGGATTAATCATCAAAAATGGCGCCAAATCCATATTTACGTTTAACGCTAATCCATGATAAGTACAATGCCGGGTAACTTTTAAACCTAAAGCTGCGATTTTGGCGCCAACATATCGTGTATTACTTGTCGATCTAATATATATTCCAGGCGCCCCAGCTTGTCTTTCTGAAGCAATTTGATAATGTTCAAGAGTATTGATAATGGCCTGCTCCATCCGAAAAACTAGCTCCTTGACATAAATACCCAATCTTTTTAAGTTTAATAATAAATAAACAATGATTTGCCCTGGTCCGTGATAAGTAATTTGGCCACCACGATCCACCTGCACTAGTTTGATATTGCTATTTTCATCAAGTAAGTGATTCAAATCACCCGCTAGTCCCAAAGTGAATACGGATGGATGTTCTAAAACCCAAATTTGATCTGGTGTATTCATATCTCGATGAAGCGTAAAAACTTTCATCGCATCATACGTATTTTGATAATCCTGCAGTCCTAAATAATGAATCTCTACAGGAAGTTTCATCACAACACCACACTCACTAAGGGGTGCGTAGATAGTGTTCGGTAAATCTCATCTAGCTGAGCTCTACTCGTTGTATGGATGATGACCGTTAAGCCAATGTATTTATTTTCTTTCGAGCTTCGCTCTTCAAGCGTTGTCACATCAAAATTTTTGTCAAATTGTTGGCATATGTGAATGACTGCGGGCTTAAATTCTGGATTGTTTTTACCCATCACCTTAATTGGAAAGTCACATGGGTATTCAATTAAAGACTCAGGGGGATTATTTTGCATGCCATAGTCCGATCACAGTGTCCCGAATCAAATGCAACTTACGATGAAAAAAATGATCTGCCCCTGGAATCACATGCACAATAACTTCCTGCTCTTTTAACCAATCAAAAACAGCTTGGAGAGGAATTGTGTCATCAATCTCGCCATGTATCACAATCGTATTTTTAGGAATATTGGGCATATCCCATTTACCCGCCGCGCTGCCGATTAAGACCAGTCGCTCGGGGCCTTGGCCTTTGTTCATTAGACGTTGCGTTAAGTTGCTATTCACAAAGCTTCCGAAGGAAAAACCGGCAAGTGCGAAAGGTAAATTTTCTACGCCATTCATCCATTCATACGATGGGATAGATGTTAGCCCTTTCCATGAGTTTGGACTTTGCATCCATTCAAGGATTTGCTCTAGATCATCAATTTCACCGACGCCATCATCAAAGCTTCCCTGAGATTGCCCAACACCCCTGAAGTTTGGGCGAACAGCAACGTACCCCAGCATATTAAAAGTTTTAGCTAATGTTTGAGCGACCTTATTCTCCATAGACCCACCCATTAAAGGATGGGGGTGACCAATCAAGGCTAAACCTCGTGGCTTAAACTCCGGATTATTTTGTAACTCTTCTGGAAAATCAATACTTACTTCTGAAACACCAACGCCAATCTGTATTAAATGGTGCAATGTTCTATTATTCATTTAACATCAACCTTGCTACAGGAACGCCCTCGATAAAATGGCTTTGAATAATCTCATCAATATCGTGCTCATCTACAAATTGATACCAAACTCCTTGAGGATATACAACCATCACAGGTCCATATTCACATCGATCTAAGCAACCAGCTCGATTTACACGCACTTGATGTTTACCATTTAGATTTAAAGCTTTGCATTTATTTTTGGCATATTCAAATAATTTGGATGCGCCATGCTGATCACATGATGCATTTCCGTTATTTCTCAGATTAAGGCAAAAAAAGGCGTGGTGCTTGTAATATTCCATAAAAAAATTATATCCTTTTGGAGTTTATGCTGGCGTTTATTTAAGGTTGGAATTTTTATTTTTCAACAACAATATCATTGCTAAAAAAGGCCAGATAATGGAAATCCATGCAAACAAACCATTTATATGGATCATCTTACCTTGCGGCAACTGTTCTAGTAAGTCAAAAAAATAGGGGTTATAAGGCAGTATATTAACTAAGATAATGAGGGTTAATAATGAAAATATACTTATTAGCCAAGTACTTTTTCGAGATAAGAAATTGGCAAAGAAAATCAATAAGAAACCGATTGCTAGACCCATCAATATGGAAGTGCTCCACCATTTTGAAACTCCAGTTTGGCCAAATTGAAATTGTGAAATGAGTAGTTTTAAAAGAACCATAAATAACAATAAGCCACTAATCAATTTTAAAGGTGACGCCGTCTTGCGCATGCCAAAAAGAAATACTGTGCCTATACTCAACGTGGCTAAAGAGGTGATTAAAATTTCTTGTG
Source organism: Burkholderiaceae bacterium (assembly GCA_947448695.1). Classification (GTDB taxonomy): domain Bacteria; phylum Pseudomonadota; class Gammaproteobacteria; order Burkholderiales; family Burkholderiaceae; genus Polynucleobacter. The sequence goes on along the minus strand of CANFOL010000028.1, from coordinate 7,081 downwards.
AGGCATTGTTTAATGGCAAACTCCAGAATGGTGATATACGAGTGATTTGAAAACCAAAATCGCCCATCCCTAGCCAAGCATTATGTGGATAAATCTGTGCTAACGGGCATAAAAGAAGTAACAAAAAAAATCCCTGATGTTCCCCAAAGATTGACTCGCGGATTCGCGCAGCTTTGTTGCCTGATAACCATTGCGGGCTAAATGGCAAAGCAAAAAGAGCCCCAATTAAAACTCCTAATGTGTTTGAGTACCAATCAATAGAGCTGGGGATTCGTGTGGGTAAATACGTTTGTAAGCTTTCTAAACTCCCGGAAAACAATAAGCCTAGGATTAGTGTACATAAAAAAGCATGCCATTTGAACAATCTTGGGTAAAGAGAAAAAATCATCAAAAAACCAAAAGGCAAATAGCCCACAATATTCGTAATTACATCAAAAACGGGTATATATTTAGGCGTTGGAGCTAAAAGCCAAGACCATGGCAATAAATGACTATCTAATAAAAAATTAAATGGTGTAATACTTGTATATATGACTAAGCAAAGATACAAAATAAGTAAAAGCTGTGCCAAATAAAATGGCTTTGCTATCTTTAATTTGTCTGCTGAATGAACCAATTTATCCCTAGGCAATCGATTTGTTTCTACAATAGCATGTATGACTATAAATTGGCGATATGAAACCGTCTCTATGACTGAATCAACCAATTCAGATTTAATGAATCGTTGGCATCATCATACATTAACTGAGCCTATCTCTTATATGGCTCTAGAACAAACAGCAGGTCGAGGCAGAAGAGGAAATGATTGGCTTTCGGGGAAAAATCAGTCGCTTACTTTTTCTTTGGCTTACCCATTTTCAAACCATTTAAATATGATGCAACTTCAAGGTTTATCACTTGCTTGTGGCCTTAGCACTATCCAATGCTTACAGCAATTTTTACAACTTTCTAAATCAAAGGCCCAATTTTTAGGTCTTGGTCTGAAATGGCCAAATGATCTTTTGATTCAGAATAGAAAATTAGGGGGTATTTTGGTTGAAGGTGGTCAAAAGTCAATTCGAGATCCTATTTGGATGATGATTGGAATTGGTCTTAATATTAATTTTCCAGAACAGAAAACGAACCACTTAACCACTTCTAACCTTGCAGATATTAATTCAAATCATGTTTCGATAGATATTGGCAATCTGTGGAAAGAACTCACAGTTTATTTAGGTAATACACTTGAACTGTTTTCTAAAAGTGGTTTCGGAATATTTAAAGATGAATGGAACGCGTGGGATCTTTGGCAAAATCAAAGTGTTGTTCTTCAACAAGACTCTGTTAAGGTTCATCAAGGAAAAAACCTCGGTGTAAATGATGCAGGATATTTATTATTAGATACTCCTTTAGGTATAAAAGAAATCTCAAGTGGTGATCTTTCCCTACGTAAAGAAAATTGATGAGCCGAAAAATTTTACTAGTCGATATTGGTAATACCAGAGCAAAATGGTGTGTAACTAACCTTGCAGAAGATGAGCATTTTGATTTTTTATATGGTGCCCTTCCTCACACTGATTCTCCCTTTTCTCAGCATGGATCGCATCAACTGCAAGCATTGATTCAAGCAAGAGAATCCATCTCACACATAATTTTGTGTAGCGTTGCTAATACTTCTATTGAAAGTATCTGGCATCAGTGGTTTGCCCAATACTTACCAAACTCTGCAATCTCTATTTTTGATTCAAGCATGCTTTTTTCTAACCTACGCAATCTTTATCAAGCACCTAGTGATTTAGGTAATGATCGTTGGGCTGCAATCATTGGAGGCTATCATTTTGCGCAAGAAGGTAACTACCTTATTGTAAATAGTGGCACTGCTACGACAATCGATTATGTCAGCCGTGATTTAAAATTTAATGGTGGTTGGATTCTTCCTGGCCTGAATATGATGCTGCAATCTTTAGGCTCTAAAACCGCATTATTGCCAAATCTTTCTCAACACGCCCATTACGAGAAACACGACAATATTTTTGGAAGCTCTACAGAATCTGCAATTTTGCAGGGCGTCTTACATGCTCAAGTAGGCTCAATTCAGTTTGCTTTAAATCACTACCCTGAAATTCATCATTTGATTATTTCTGGCGGTAATGGTCCATTAATCCACCGTAATTTAAATCTAAACTCTAACCCTACATGTTCAGTGCTACTGGACCCACATCTCATTTTCAGAGGACTTCGTCTGTGGTATCTAGAAACGATTGGGTAAATTAATGCGTATCCTTCATATTTGTCTTTGCCTTTTGATTGCTTTTAATTTTTGTGTTGCAAGCATCATTCTTTATATTCCATACTCTTTTACTCACTGGGTCGAAGCTATATCAACTAACAACATTACCCCTGAAGATTCTATTTTGGAAAAGGGTATAAAGTTCAACATCCCAACGATTGAGGTCAATGGCCCAATTACAGGCGAAACCGCGCTTGTCAAAAAACAACTTTAAGTTCTTATTTTTTGCAATAAAGCAGTGGTGGACCGATTGAACAGAAAAGGAATGGCAAAAGCTTTGCCGCCCCATGTTTTTATTAATGCAGTTTCAGTTAAGGTATCAATTTGATAGTCGCCACCTTTAACATAAATATCTGGGCGAATTTGGGTCATTAATTCAACCGGTGTTTTTTCTTTAAAACAGATAACTAAGTCAACGCACTCGAGAGATGCTAGAAGAGCCATCCGATCGCTTTGATTATTAATTGGACGATCATCACCTTTACCCAACATCTTTACCGACTCATCTGCATTCACGCCAACAATTAGACTTTTCCCTAAAGATTTTGCCTGAGCTAAGTAAGTCGCATGACCACGGTGCAATATATCAAACACTCCATTAGTAAAAACTACTGGCTTTTCAATAGCTTGCAGACTTTTAAGGAGAGCTTCCTTAGTAAAGTCTAATGATAAAATCTTTTTCTCAAAACTAGGGGAAGGTAATTGGCTCATATCCATAGTTATATTCTATGATGGTTTCTGAAAGAGTATAGGTTTTGGCGTAGACTCTCTCATGAATCACTACAAACTGTAGCTTATAAATAGGAATTATATGAATTTTTGGAAATTTTTTATTCCCGTTCTTTTTACTGGGTTTAGTTTCTTGGTTAATGCTCAATCCATCGATAAAAATTCAACGATGAGCAATAGTTGCCCAACTGCTCTTAATTTTAAATTTCCTAGACTTCAAGATGAACAAATACAAGACCTTTGTCAATATAAAGGTAAAGTTGTTTTAGTTGTTAATACTGCCAGTTATTGCGGCTTTACCTCTCAATATGAAGGTCTAGAGAGCATTTATACAAAATATTCCTCAAAAGGTTTAGTTGTCATTGGTTTTCCATCAAATGACTTCGGTCAACAAGAGCCTAGTAGCAATAAAGAAATTGCTGATTTTTGTAAAAATACTTACGATGTGAAGTTTCCAATGATGGCAAAAAGCGTCGTAAGTGGAGCTAATGCTAATCCAATGTTTAAATTGCTGATAGAAAAGACGAAAACCACCCCTAAGTGGAACTTTTATAAATACCTGATTGATCGGGAAGGTAATGTGGTCAACTCCTACAACAGTATGGTCAAGCCCGATAGTAAAACAATCACTTCAGAAATTGAAAAATTATTAGTTGGAAGTAAATAATGGCGGATCAGATGCGTGTTGCAATCGTAGGGGCAGGAATATCTGGATTGAGTTGTGCTTATGCACTGCGCAAACAACCCTCTTTAGACATTACTTTATTTGAAAAAGCATCTTATATAGGAGGTCATAGTAATACGATTGACTTTATACCCAAAGGCTTTTCTACAAGCTTTCCGATTGATACAGGATTCCTGGTCTTCAATGATTGGACCTATCCAGGCCTAATTGCTTTTTTTAAAGAGCTCAATGTTCCCATCGCTAAGTCTGAAATGTCTTTCTCTGTATCCTTAAACACAAACAAAAATAAGCGTCTTGAGTGGGCTGGTGACAATCTAAATACTTTATTTGCACAACGGAAAAATCTAATCAATCCGCGTTTTTTACAAATGATTTACGATATTGTGAGGTTTAATCTAGCTGGGAAAAAGATGTGTGCTGCGTCAGCGAAGCCTCTAAGTGACAATCATCACTTAGAGTCAGTTCAAGATTTTTTAACTCGCAAAAAATTTAGTTCTGCTTTTCGTGACTGGTATTTACTCCCAATGATAGGTGCAATATGGTCATGTTCGTTGTCAGACATGCTGATATTTCCAATTCAAACATTGATGCAGTTTTGTAATAACCATGGTTTACTTAATATCATCAACCGACCACAATGGATGACAGTAGCTGGCGGCTCTAAAGAGTACGTTTCTCGAACAATTGAAGCATTAAATGAACATCATGTTCGTATTGAAAAAATTAAAGTTGAGCACTGTCGTCGATTTCCTAATACGGCGGAAGGTCCTATACAGCTTGAGTTAAGTAATGGTGAAAAACGAACTTACGACAAAGTCATTTTTGCCTGCCACTCAGATGAAGCTCTAGCAATTTTGGCTGATCCGTCAAATGAAGAAAGTGCTATTTTGCAGGCAATTACCTACAAAAAGAATAGCGCTTATGTTCATGAAGATCGTCAACTTCTCCCACAACTTTCTGAAGTATGGGCCGCTTGGAACTATACGTGCGAACAAACTATAGGCTCTGGAATGGATGAGTCCCCAGCCGTTTGCGTCCATTATCTGATTAATAAATTACAACCATTGCCAGATATTAAAAATTTGCCGCCAGTCGTGGTTAGTCTTAACCCACAAATTAAGCCTGCTATTGATAAAACTCATTCATGTATTGAGTATTCTCATCCCGTATTTAATCAAGCGGCAATCCAAGCTCAAGATAAATTACATTCCATACAGGGTCTTCAAAACACCTATTTTTGCGGTGCGTGGACGCGCTATGGTTTTCATGAAGATGGTTTTCAATCTGGGAAAAACGTCGCTCATTCTCTGCTTGATTCCCTAAAATCAATATAAGCATGCTAAATAAAGCGTCTATTCATTTTGGGCAAGTAATTCATCAGCGTTACTCCCCACAAAATCGTTTTAAATACCCTACTTTTTATTTACGTATACCGATGCGTTCCAGAGGGGTAGATGCCAATTTATTAAAAAATCAAGGGATTGGTGATAACTCTTTTTCTTGGATTTCTTTTTATGATCAAGATCATGGAGATAAGATTCTTCAATCTTTAGAATGGGTAGAGCATTTGCTAAAAATGAATGGCTGTAGCGAGATTGATGGTGAAATCTGGCTACACACCTTTCCAAGAGTTTTCGGTTATGTCTTTAATCCTGTAAGCTTCTGGTTTTGTCACGCATCTAATGGCGGCTTAAAAGCTATTGTTGCTGAGGTGAATAATACCTTTGGTGAGCGCCATGCCTATTTGTTGCAATCACCCTCGTCAGCAAATATCTCCTGGGGCCAAGAACTTTCGACTAAAAAAATATTTCATGTTTCCCCTTTTTTTGATGTTGTCGGACACTACAGATTTCGTTTCATGAAGCAAGAAGGCTGTGTCGTGCATCCCAAATTTGTCAGTCGAATCGATTACTTTCAGAATGACCAGCACTCTCTAATGACGAGCGTCAGCGGCTCAGAATTTATACTCAATTCCTCTTCAAAAATGAGGGCAATCTTGAGTTTTCCATTCCTTACTTTATCTGTCATTCTGAAAATTCATTGGCAAGCCTTTAAACTATGGATTAAAGGTGCTAAATTTTATAAAAAACCAAAAACTCCAGAGATACCTATTTCTTAATATGTCAACATTTGCTCAAAAATTCATTTTCCAAGCTTTCAAAAATATCCAAGGTGGCAGCGTCATCATGACATTGCCGGATGGCTCTGTTCATCATTTTGGTCAAGATCACCAAGAACCACCGATTCACATCAAAATAAATGATGTGCAAGCTTTTAAATGGGTTCTTTCAAGAGGAGATGTAGGCGTTGCTGAGTCCTATTTCAAAAATCTTTGGCATACAGATGATTTGGAGCGTTTCTTACATCTAGCGATACAAAATAGAGCTGCATTGGATGCATTAATTTATGGATCTTGGTGGGGATCATTATTTTCCCAAATCAAACATTTTTTAAATAAAAATACCAAATCAGGTAGTAGGAAAAATATTCAAGCGCATTATGATCTTGGGAATAATTTTTACTCTCTTTGGCTAGACCCAAGCATGATGTATTCAAGTGCCTTATTTACTGATAGTAATGATAAAACTCTTGAACAAGCTCAAGAAGATAAATGTAATCGAATCATTAGCATGTTAAATCCTCAAGATGGTGATCATATCTTGGAAATTGGCTGTGGTTGGGGAGGATTTATTAAACAAGCGACTGGGCAAGGACTTCATGTCGATGCAATTACGATTTCAAATGAACAATATCGATATGTTCAAGAACAATTAGCTGATCAAACATCCGGCGGTTCCAAAAGTGCGGTGATGTTAAAAGACTATAGAGACTGTCATCAACAATATGACGGTATTGTTTCTATAGAAATGTTTGAAGCTGTCGGTGAGGAATATTGGCAATCTTATTTTAAGACCATCTATCGCTGTCTTAAGCCTGGTAAGAGAGCTGTGATACAAAGCATTGTGATTGATGAGGATTTATTTCCTAAGTATCGAACTAAGACTGACTTTATTCAACAATATGTGTTCCCTGGCGGGATGCTTCCTGCTGTAAGTGTATTTGAAAAACATGCTCATGATGTTGGACTGCGAGTAAAAGATAAATTATATTTTGGGGATGATTATGCTAAAACACTTCGGACCTGGGCATTATCTTTTAACCACAAACTGAAAGAAGTAAAGGAATTAGGCTTCAAAGATGAATTTGTGCGATTATGGAACTTCTATTTGTTTTATTGTGCGGCAGGCTTTGCTGGCAAGAATTTAGAAGTTGTCCAATTCACTTTAGAAAAACCTTTATATGAGTCTTAATCAACCGATTACTAATTTCGAACAATTAAATGTTTGGATTATCGGTGCTTCATCTGGTATTGGAAAAGCTTGTGCAAGTTGGTTTGC
>CANFOL010000027.1 GCA_947448695.1 Burkholderiaceae bacterium | reverse complement strand
TTGCTTGAATGCCAAAGAGAATATCCTTGGCTTTGTCATCATGTGCTGGTTTGCGTAAGTGAGCTAAAACCTCCACTCCGCGCTTGACAGCCGGGCGTTGATCAATTTCCTGGAACCAAGCCTGCAAATAGGGATATTCTGACATTTCAACCCCTTGATTTTTCCAATTACGTAACCAAGGAAAAATCGCAATATCTGCAATCGAATAAGTCTTGCCAGCAATGTATTTATTTTTAGCTAACTGACGATCCATCACGCCATATAAACGGTTCGCTTCTTTGGTGTAACGATTAATAGCATATTCAATTTTTTCTGGGGCATAAAGTCGGAAATGATGCGTTTGTCCAAGCATTGGTCCTACCCCGCCCATTTGGAACATGAGCCACTCCATGACTTTAAATTTATCTGAGGTACTTTTGGGCAAGAACTTCCCTGTCTTGGATGCTAAATATAAAAGAATAGCGCCAGATTCAAAAACACTAATCGGCTTGCCATCTGGGCCGTTCATATCCACTAATGCGGGAATACGGTTGTTTGGGCTAATACTTAAAAACTCCGGCTTGAATTGATCACCATTACCAATATCTACAGGATGAACTTCCCAATCCCTGTCTAATTTGAATCCACACTCTTCCAACATAATATGTACTTTATGTCCATTTGGTGTGGCCCATGAATATAACTGTATTGCTGGTGATGCGACTTTTTTATTATTCATTTATTTATCCATTTCTCATTCAACCGGATCTAAGTGCTACAGCCCTAATTTAGCATTTGCAGGGAACAGATGCCTTAATGCATCAGCATCAACTGTCATTTTGAAATCAAATTGCGCCTTTAAAGACTCGGCGTGTTGTGCTGCAGGTCTTGCATTGATAACATCAATCCAACGCTTGATATTTGGCAACTTCTCCCAGGCATCATCCCCCAATATAAAAGGTATCATACGCGCCCAACCCCAAACTGACATATCAACAATACTATACTCTTCAGCAATCATCCATTGCTTTCCAGCTAGATGCGCTTCAATGATGTTCCAGTGACGCCATGCCTCAAACTCATAACGGTTAACGGCATACTCTTTAGGTTCAGGTGCGAATTTTTTAAAATGCACCGCTTGACCACAATACGGCCCAATACCTGTGGCTACAAACATAAGCCATGAAGCAGTTTGTGCTTTTTGGGAATCATTCTGATGAGGTAAAAACAAATGATGTTTAGTAGCAAGATAAAGCAAAATCGCATTACTATCAAATACCGGAATATCACCATCTAGAATCGCGGGCGTTTTTCCATTCGGGTTGATAGTTAAAAACTCAGGGTTATGTTGCTCCCCTTTACGAGTATCTACAGGAACCAACTCATAAGGGAGCTTTGACTCTTCAAGAAAAAGAGCCACTTTAAGAGGATTTGGAGACGGGTGATAGAAAAACTTAATCATAAGAACCTTTCAATAATTCAATTTATAAATAACTGGACAAATCACTCAGACTGGATGCTTGATACGTTGGTGGCAAACCAATTGTTTCAAAAGGCAATTGGAAACGATTGACCCAGTATGTTGGAAAACCAAACCAAGCTGCACCAACTATATCCCAAGCATTACATGAAATAAACAATACCTCATCTTTTTTACAAGAAAATTGATCTAGAACCAACTGATAGGATTGAGGCATTACTTTAAAATGCCGAACATCATCAACTGAGATCAATTTTTCAAAATAAGTACTCAATTGATTATTTGCGACAACTGTTTTTAACATCTCTTTGCTACCATTTGATAGGATCGATGTATGTACACCTTGTAGTTGTAACTCTTTTAAAACGGGAATTACATCAGGGAATATATTTAATTGCGCATATTGACCCATGAAACGATCTTGAATCTCTAAATTCATCGGCAGATGAAGGCGAGCACAGGTGTAATGTAATGCCTTAATAGTTAAATCCCAAAACGAAGTGTAGTAGCTTGAACCTTCTTGACTAGGGTCCGCCATACTCACTAATCTTGTATATTCAATTTGTCGATCACGCCACATCATTGAGATCGCCTGCCCATTCCCTGGATAAATCTCTTCTGCTAATTGAGAGATGGAATACACATCAAAGATGGTTCCAAAAGCGTCAAATGCTACAACTTTATACATGGATTAAAATTCCAGAATTAAAAAAAGCCACACCTTGCGATGGGGCTTTTGCTTAAATCAATGATACTGTTATTCATTGGCCATGGTATTGGTTAACACACCAATTTTTTCAATTTCAATTTCACAAATATCACCCGCTTTCATGAAAATTGGCGGCTTTCTTGCATAACCAACTCCAGCTGGAGTTCCTGTAATAATCACATCACCAGGCTCTAAAGTCATGCACTCAGAAACGATTTTGAGAACTGTTTTCACATCAAATAAGAAATTCGATGTATTGCCGTCTTGCAAAACTTGACCGTTTAAACGCGCCTGAATTCGTAGACCATCTCCGCCAGGTGGTAGTTCATCTTTGGTTACCAACCAAGGGCCAAAACTACCTGTGTCGTCAAAGTTTTTGCCTAATGTCCACTGTGTACCTTTACGTTGATAATCACGCACGGATCCATCGTTATAGCAAGAGTATCCCGCAACACAATCCAAAGCATTATCCAAAGTTAAATGGCGCGCTTTTTGACCAATCACAACAGCAAGCTCTGCTTCATAATCTAATTTTGCAGATGCCTTCGGAACTATCATCGGTTGCTGATGCGCTAGTTGAGAAGAATTTACTCTTAAAAAGAAGCTCGGGTGCTCTGGAATCTCATGGCCTCCCTCTTTAGCATGATCTGCATAGTTCAAGCCAACACAAATAATTTTTCCAGGATTTGGTACGAGTGGCATAAACTTAATGCCAGCCATAGGCTTAATCGCATTCGCGGGCTTTTGCCCCAAAATAGCATCTAAACTATCTTTCCAATCAGCCTGGCCAAGTAAAGCAACCATGTCATGGCAATGCTCATATCCTGCAATTTCTAAATCAATATATTCTTGCGCATCAGGTGTTCTTAAAAGTCCAATGCAAGGCTTTCCTGCTTTTTCAAATGTAAATATTCTCATAATCTTCTAAATAAAATGGCCCCAAAAAGGGGCCAGGGTTAATCTACTATGCCTCGTCGATAATCGGATTACTTAATGTACCCAATCCTTCAACAATCACCTCACAAACATCACCAGCCTTCATAAATACTGGCGGTTTACGTGCGAAACCAACGCCAGATGGTGTCCCAGTGATAATCATATCGCCAGGATGTAATTCCATACCTTCTGAGCAAGCAACCACTAAAGTAGCAACATCAAAAATCATATCTTTCGTATTGGCTTTTTGCATCACTTGGCCATTTAAACGAGTTTCAATATTCATACCAACCATACCCGCAGGAACTTCGTCTGCTGTAACAAACTCAGGACCAAAGCCACCACTACGATCAAAATTCTTACCCCACATCCACTGACTCGACTTAAATTGATAATCACGAATTGAACCATCATTAAAAATACTATAGCCAGCAACGTGATCCAAAGCTTTTTCTTTAGTAATGTATTTACCTGGTTTACCAATAATGGCAACTATTTCACCCTCATAGTCAAATTCAGGTGAGACCTTTGGGCGCTCAATAGCTACTCCATGAGCAACCCAGGAGGTAGGAAAACGATGGAACAAAACAGGCTGTGTTGGTGGCGTGAAGTTACCCTCATGCGCATGATCAACATAGTTAAGACCAATCGCAAATGCTTTATGCGGATGATGTAAAGGTGGCATGAGATGAACACTAGATAACGGAATTCGTTTGGTCGCTTTTTCAATCGCAGCTTTTGCAGATGCCATACCAGCAGCACCGTGACGCAACAATTCATCCAAAGTACCAGGACAGCCAAGTTCAGTTAAATTAATGACTTCATCGCCAATACGAGCGCCAAGTGCCGGATGGCCATCTGGTGTTTTAAAACGTAACAATCTCATGGTATTTCCTTTTAAAAATAGACTACTAAATTAAATTAACGAACTTTAGATAATAATGCTTGCGCATTAAGATATTTAATACGTTGCACAACATCTTGGCTAAGACCTTGATTTTCAAGGGACTTCACTTGAGTATTCATGGGCACATAGGGATAGTCGCTACCATAAGTTACTTGAGTAGGTGGCACTAATTTCAATAATGCGGCCATACTCGAAGGATGGGTTGCATTAGCGGTATCGTAATACAAGCGTTGCAATTCAGCTTCAATGCCATTCGGTGCAAACGTTGCGGTATTGGGCTTGTTTCCATGAAAATAGTTAATTCTTCCAGCCAACATTGGGATCGTTCCGCCCGCATGCGAGAACAGCCAACGAATATTTCTGAATTTTAAGAAAGAACCCGTCAGTAATAAGTTGGTGACAGCACGCGTTGTATCGTGCGGCACTTCAATGACTGAACCATAAGTACCAGTATTTAACCTTGCACAACACGTTGCCACTAATGGATGGAAGTAAACGACTGCTTTACGACGATTAAGCTCTTCAAAAATGGGGGCAAATGATGGATGACCAGGCCATTTATCTCCATAGTTAGTTTGTATCCCAACGCCATCAGCTCCCAATACATCAAAGGCATACTCAATCTCTTTTAAAGAACTCTCTACATCAATCATATTGACTGCCGCAAACAAACCAAAGCGACCAGGGAATTTCTTCATCATTTGTGCACCAAAATCATTTACTTCACGCACAATGCCTTGAATTTTTGGCAAATCAAAATCAAACCAAACTCCAGGAGTAGAAGCTAATGACAATATTGCTTTTTGAACTCCAGCCTGATCCATTGCAGCTACTGCACCCTCCGGCGTCCAAGCAAGCTGCGTAGGAAAGTGCGGCAAACCTCTGGCCGCCTCATAATCAACCCATGCTTTCATGTAACTTGGGGAATAAAAATGGTGATGTGTATCAATAATTCCTGTTCCCATTGTCTGGGCATTGGCAATTGACATTCCACCAGTAAGACCAAGAGCAGTCATACTGCCCGCCGTCTTTAAGAAAGAACGGCGTGAGGATGGTTCAAATTGATCATCCTGTGCGATTTGCAACGTTGAACAATTACAAAGCTGATTATTACACTTATAAAGGTGCTTCATTTTCTGTCTCCTTGATGATCAAGCTACTCATGTTTTAGCAATTGAACCACACTTCACTTAATTGCCGGGAAATCCTTTTTTCTGCGCCCAAAGGTTTTCAAAGGGGTAAATTTGCATGCTTGCATAAACTCCATTTTTTGTAAATGGCTCATCTTTAATCCAAGCAGCAGCAGCCTCTCGATTAGGAAAATCAATCGCCAATAAGGTTCCTACCATTTTCGTATTATCGTCATTCTTCAAAGGACCAGCAAACGCCATATCGTCAGCCTTGGTGGCTAAATAGGCCTTATGAATTGGTCTTAATTCATCACGTAAAGCATACGCATCCGGTTTATCTAACATTTGAAACATAAAAATCATTTTTATCTCCTTAAAAAAATAATCATTAGCTATGGATTCCCAAATAAGCTTTCTGAATTTGTGGACTATTGAGCAATTCATTAGCCACCCCTTCTGCAACCACTCGCCCCTCTTCCAACACATACCCTCTACTTGCAATTTCTAATGCCATACTGACATTTTGCTCAATCAATAATACCGAAATACCTTCTTGATTCACCTTTTTAATTGCAGCAAACATATCGAGCACAATGGAAGGTGCCAACCCTAAAGATGGCTCATCCAACAATAGTAGTTTAGGCTTTGCCATTAAAGCGCGTCCAATCGCTACCATTTGCTGTTGGCCACCGGATAATGCTCCAGATACTTGGTTTATTTTTTCTTTAAGTATCGGAAATAACTCAAGAACCATTTCTAAAGTTTGCGCACGCTGTGCTTTTGCTCGCGCAATATAACTACCTAACTCTAAATTTTCTAAGACGCTCATTTCTACAAACAACCGGCGACTTTCAGGAACAAGTGCTATACCTGCATCACAAAATTGATGGGCAGGTAATTTAGCCATATCTTGACCATTAAAGTGCATCCGTCCACTAACCAATGTGTTGAGTCCGGCAATTGCGTTAATTAAAGTCGTTTTACCAGCCGCATTTGGTCCGACAACACAAACTAATTCAGCTGGTTGAACGCTTAGAGACACATCCCATAAAGCAGTGGCAGGCCCATAAGCAACTTGAATGTTTTGAAGTTCCAACATTATTCTGCCTTTTTCCCTAAATATGCCGCCATGACTTCGGGATTTCGCATTACTTCAGTTGGTAATCCCTTAGCGATGAGTTGACCGTGATTGAGCACGACAATGCGGTCAGCTAATGCCATCACTGCTGACATAACATGTTCCACAAATAAGATTGTCGTGCCTTGACTACGAATCTTTTGTATTAACTCTACAGAGCTTTGTATTTCATTGGGCGTTAATCCAGAGAGAACCTCATCCAGCATTAATAATTTTGGCTTCGCTGCTAATGCGCGTGCGAACTCTAAAAATTTTCTTTGATGAAGGTTTAAATCCGAAGGTAAAGCATCTGCTTTATTTTCAAGCCCTACCTGAGTTAATGCAGCGTAGGCTAATTCACTAGCCTCCTCTAAGGAAGTATTACCAGCGTAAGAAGCCACAAGTCGTGTGTTATCTAAAACGGTTAGTTCGTTAAATGGTCGAGGAGTTTGATAGGTTCTTGTGATTCCTTTGAGTGCAATATCATGAGCACTCAACCATGTAATATCCTCTTCTTGAAATATTTTTTGGCCACTAGTTGACGCAAAATGACCGCTAATAACATTAATAAAGGTTGATTTTCCTGAACCATTAGGCCCCAATAAGCCCAAAATCTCTCCCTCATAAATTTCAAGATCTAAATTTTGTAACGCCTTAACCCCACTAAATGATTTACTCAAACCGTACGTTTGAAGTAAGATTTTAGAAGTGGGATGATGAACTTCTGTAGATAAAGGCTGGATATAATTATTTTTTAATGATTCGACAATTTTTTGTGAGTTTTTCTTTGCTCTTAATCGCGCAAAATTTCCTAGTAACCCGTTGGGTATAAACAAAATAACGGCAATTAAAATCAAACCTAAAATCATCTTACCAATTAAAGCACTATCACCAACCGTAAAGAAATACTGAATTCCTGTAATTACAACGGCACCTAATAAAGGTCCAGCCCAATGGCGAGTGCCACCTAAAACACTCATTAAAACTACAAATAAGGGCACGGCAATAGAAAAGGTCTCATTTGCTGTTACATATGAAACAAATAATGCTTGGATTGCTCCTGCCATTCCAGCTAAATAAGTTGAAATAAATAATCCAATTAATTTGGAGCGATAAGTCGGCACACCCATCACTTCGGCAGCATCCTCATCATCATGAATCGCACTAAGTCCTAAACCCAACTTCGAGGAATAAATCCAAATAGCTGCTAGCATCGTTACTATCAACAAAGCTAGCATCATGAGATAGAATGCAGCAGCAGCATTTGGACCCAATTTAGGGATTGCAACTGCATTAAGATAGACTCCAGGACCGCCGTCAATCGGTGTATTAAGGACAATGGTAGCAATGACAAACGTTACTGCTAAAGTCAAAAGCGCAAATAGCTCACCACGCACATTGTGAACTCTAAAGACGAGGGCACCAATTCCTAAGCCAAATAATCCTGCAAAAAATCCGGCCAAAATAAGTATTGGCAAAAAAGGCATTTCCAAATGACCGCAGAAATAAGCCACGGTATACATACCAATACCAAAGAATGCTCCATGACCAAATGAAAAATATCCTGATACGCCAGAAAACAAATTCCAAGAAATGGCTAATACACCCCAGTAAAAGACAATATACAAAAAAGATTGCCAAAAAGCTGGCATGTTAAGCCAAGGTAACATGGCGAATAAGACACCAGCAAGAACCACTAAACCATAACTTGATTGTTTCATTAGAGCTTACCCGGCCTAAACAGTAGTAAGGCAATTAACAATGAAAAAGAGACGATTGGGGCCCACGAAGGATTGATAAATACCATAGTAACCGCCTCTGAAACCCCTATAACGATGCCGGCAATTAAAGGGCCAAAAGAACTACCTAAGCCACCTAACATCACAACTGCAAAAACAACACCTATCCAGGTATACATTTGTGATGGATTTAATGTATAAATCATTGCTACGCAAACACCAGCTAATGCTGCAAGCGCAGTGCACACTCCGGCAATACCTAAACTAATTCTTTTCTGAGGAATACCAAAGGCAGTTGCCATTTTTGGGTCTTGAGCAATCGCTCTCACAGCTTTTCCTAAGTCGGTATATTTCATGACGATGTGCACCATGACTGCAACTAAAACGGCAATCAAAAAACCCATCGTCTCGGCAAAGGGTAAATAAATACCAAAAATTTCCGCTTTCTTATGCCCATAAGAAGTTTGTAACTTAACAAAATCAGCAGTCCAAATCCATTGAATGAATGCTTCAATTATGACTGTTAATCCAAACGTCAAAAGCAAAGAATTAAAGGGGGTAATTTGGAATCGTCGAATCAACCAATGTAAAGAAACCCCTATAACAAAAAATATAGGGGGGAAAATCAATAAACAGATCAGGGGATCAATTCCCAATTTCGTTACTAGCTCAAAGCTCAGATAAGCGGATAAAAACACAAAAGCGAAATGGGACAAATTAATTTGCCCCAAAAAGCCCCATGAAAGGCCTAAACCTAGGCCAATCAATCCATACAAACCTCCGAGTAATACTCCAGATACTGCTGACTGGATCAGCAAATTTAAACTTGGCAAAGCTTCATCCTAATCATTTAGCTTCGATTTTTACCCCAGGGGCGGCGACATTTTTTGGATACACCATAACCCATTTACGGTTTTGTAATTGCGCAACCCGCATTAAATCATCTCCATAATTGTTTTCACCATCCCAACGCAACTTGCCAGAAACAGTATCAACTTTATTGGCTTTTAACCACTTAGCAATCGCGGCATCATCAAAGCTCTTCGTCGCTGTTACAGCTGCTTCTAGTGTCTGCCAAGCGCTATACGATGTTGCTGCTTGAACTTCAACTAATGGATAAGGTAAACCAGCTGCTTGTGCTTTCTCATGGAACTTTCTAACGAACTCGGCTGCTCCTTTATTGGATGTAAATGGGGGATGTTCTTGGAATAAAGAAATCGCAATTGCACCCTCTGCTTCAGGAGCTTGAGCCATTAAACCAGGTGAAGGATAAATATGAGTATGAATTCTTGGAGAATAATCAATTTTTTTCATAGCCTCTAAAAGCTGTACACCTTCAGCCCCAATATCACCAATCCAAACCATATCAGGCTTAGCATCTTTGACACGAGCTGCAATTGTTCCAAAATCTTTATTACCAAAGTCCCATTCCAAATATAAAATTTCCTTTAACCCTTTAGTTTTTGCAACTTCGCGTGCACCAACCGACATGAAATAAATGGATGGAAATTTAGAAGTAACAATCGCGATTGTTTTTGGTGGATTAGGCAAAGTTGCTACTGCATCAAACACAATGGAAGGAGATGTCTTTTCAGGACGTGGGCCTAGCGCCCAAGTTGGGAACTGTTTATCATATTTTGCTTGATTTGGAATACCAAATGTATGATGAATCAACACTTTGTCATAGCGTTGCGCAACGCCCATAGCAGATAAAATAGCGCCAGTAGCATAGGGCCCCATCAACATATCTACTTTGTCGCTCGTAATCAGTTGCTCATACAAAGTTCTCGCCACATCCGGCTTAGATTGATCGTCTTTTAAAACCCATTCGACTTTTCTGCCAAGCAAACCACCTCGGCTATTCATATCTTCAATCGCCATTTCGCCAACAATCTTATGCACTATCCCCGTTGCAGCAAGGGGGCCTGTCAATGCTAAAGTACTACCAATTTTAATGGGGGCTTTTGATTGAGCCTGCACATTAAGTCCCAAAGCCATCAGACTCAGGATCCCCATCATTAAAGAGCTCTTCAGCCATACTCGTTTTGTTTGTCTCATTATTTTCTTTCTCCTATTAATAAATCATTCAGGTTTTTTACGTGTGGAAATAAATACTTCACCATCCGCTTCATAGTTATGGCCAAAGTCAGGCTTCACATCTGGCCCCCATGCATATAAAGAATCATCTGGTGGATGGTTTTTAGCCGGCCAATCTAAATCGTGTGGCACAAAGTCTATGTCATAAGAGTATTCAGCAAAACCACCCCATGGATCTTGTACATAACGGAAATAATTAGATCCTAGAACATGACGGCCTACACCCCATCCTTCTGAATAACCTGCATCACGCATTTGCATCGAACCAAAACCAACATCATCAATAGATTCAACAGCCCAACTTGTATGATGGTAACCATAATCATTGGATTTCAACATAGCCAATAAATGATGATCACTACCGTGTGGGCTGTGAACAAAAGCAATTAAGTCCTCACCTGCAGAGTCTGACAATTTAAGGCCCAATACTTTTTCATAAAAAGATAAAGAGTTATCTACATTTTTAGTAAAGATCAAAACATGAGATAAATATTGAGGATGTACTTTATGTACTTTGGATTTGTTTGGAGAACGACCTGCACCATTTGATTCTGGAGTAAATACCCTCGCTGGAGGTGCGGAAGGCGATGTTTTTTCTGCAACACGTACCTGAATTGGAAAACCATCTGGGCTCGTAATCCAAACGCCATCTTTTGCGGTTGGATCTGGCGAAGCAATTGTTGGAATTGCTAGGGTAGCCAGGTGGGCTTTAAAAGCCTCAAAATCTTCAGCGTAGATGCCATATGTCATCCACTGTAAACGCTTTTGGGGACCTTTTTGAATTCTAAAATAACGATGCGGATTTCCTACAGCATAAACCTCTAGCTCATCACCTGCATGCTTTACTTCTAGACCAAATAGGGTATAAAACTCTTCAGCAACAGCTAGGTCAGGAACTGTAAAGACAAATTCATCGATAGAATGAACAGCTAAAGTTCCCTGACGCTTTGTTTGGGCCATTGTTAGGGGTTTACTCATAAAATCTCCTTGTCTTTATAGGTTCATATTTTTTAACAAATATGAACAATTAAATTGATATTTTTATTATTGTATTTTAGTACATTAATTCTAAGGCTTTGTTCAATGTATAGAACAAACCCTTATATGTTTTAAAAATGATGTAATTGAAGGCCGAAAGCCATCTAGGCAATAAAAAACTTTTAAGCAGTTTTTTATTAAAGCTTACCAAAAACGTCTGGAATGTACATTTCTGGTGGAATTGGGCCACGAATATAGTCAGGGTTGTGGACACGGGCTGGTAAATCAATATGAGCGTGCTCAACTTCTTGATAAGGAATTTGTGTCAACAAGTGAGAAATACAGTTAATACGTGCTTTTTTCTTGTCATTACCAGCAACAATCCACCATGGTGAATTTTTTGTATGGGTTTTTTCAAGCATATACTCTTTTGCTTTGGTGTAAATTTCCCATCTCGCGCGAGATTGCAAATCCATTGGTGATAATTTCCATTGTTTAAGAGGATCATTAATGCGCATCATAAAACGTAAATGTTGCTCATCATCCGTAATAGAGAACCAGTATTTAACTAAAATAATGCCTGAGCGAATAATCATATTTTCAAACTCAGGAACGTCATCAAAGAATTGCTCGTACTGCTCATCTGTACAAAATCCCATTACTTTTTCAACACCTGCCCGGTTATACCAACTTCGGTCAAACAATACGATTTCACCTCCAGCGGGTAAATGCGTAATGTAACGTTGAAAATACCATTGAGTTCTTTCGCGTTCATTCGGTGCAGGTAGTGCAACTGTTCTGCAAACACGTGGGTTTAAACGCTGCATGATTCGTTTAATGGCGCCGCCCTTACCTGCAGAATCACGGCCTTCGAAAATAACCAGAACTTTAAGCTTTTTCTCTACAACCCAGTCTTGTAATTTAACAAGTTCCCCTTGAAGTCTTAAAAGTTCTCTAAAGTAATTCAGACGCGCAGCCCTTTTTTCATCACTCTCTGGAGATCCATCAAGGCGATCATCATCAATCTCTAACTCAAGTTCTTCATCAATGCTATCGAGCATTTCTTGATGAATGCGGTAACTGTAGTCTGAATTACTCATAGTAATTAACCTTTTAAAGAGTGGAATTTGTAGTTTCTCAGTAATTTGTTACATTTAAATGAATGTTCATCTTTAAAATTAGTTAATAATTTCATTATTTATACTTAATCAATGGATCAATTAATTCATTACATCATTAAAAAAAGGGAGTCCTTATGTCAACGAATAAAGTAGCTTTAATCACGGGATCTACCAGTGGAATTGGTCTAGGCATTGCCAAAAATTTTGCCTCTAAGGGTATGAATATTATTTTGAATGGCTTTGGAGATACTGCAGCAATTGAAGAAATACGCGCAAAGATGGCAAAAGAGAATGGAGTAGAAGTACGCTATAACGGCGCTGATATGTCAAAAGCAGATGAAATTTCTGCCATGATTCAAAGTATAGAAAGTGAATTTGGTGCTATCGATATTTTAGTTAATAACGCAGGTATTCAGCACGTCTCTCCTATTGAAGACTTCCCTATTGAAAAATGGAATGCGATTCTTGCAATCAATCTCTCTAGCAGTTTCCACACGATTCACTCTGCTCTTCCTAAAATGAAAGAGAAAGGATGGGGCCGTATTATTAATATTGCGTCTGCTCACGCCTTAGTTGCATCTCCATTTAAATCAGCTTATGTTGCTGCCAAACACGGTATCGCTGGTTTAACCAAAACTGCCGCTTTAGAGACTGCAGCTTTGGGTATTACGATCAATGCAATTTGCCCAGGTTATGTTTGGACTCCACTCGTCGAAAAACAAATCCCCGATACAGCAAAAGCGCGTGGTATTACTGAAGAACAAGTGATTAATGATGTTCTACTTCATTCACAACCAACAAAGAAATTTGTGACGATTGAACAAGTCGCAGCTTTAGCTTCTTTCATCGCATCGGAAGATGCTGCATCAATTACTGGCGCCATCATTCCAATTGATGGTGGATGGACAGCGCAGTAATTAATTAATCAGCATCGATTTGTTCCATCGGTGCTGCTTTTTTAAACGCTTCTAAAGCCATACAGTGCTGCTCGATATTGGCAATCAAAGGCCATCTTGAGATATCGACTTTAAAACGTCTTGCACCTTCAATTTGCGCAACAAGATAAACATCCGCAATCGTCGGTTGATCACCGCAGCAAAAAGATCCATGTAGTTGATGACTTTTCAATAGCGCCTCAAAGGCATCAAATCCATCTTGAAGCCATGTTGAACACCAAGCTTGAATTGCAGCTTGATCCTGACCCATATCCTTCCTAAGGCGTTCAAGAACTCGACGATTATTCAGGGGGTGCATGTCACATCCAACGATAGCAGCTAATGCCCTGATATATGCTCGATGATTTAAATCCTTTGGTAATAATGCTGGTTCAGGGTAGGCCTCCTCTAACCACTCAATAATAGCTGGGGACTGGGTTAATACAAGCTGATCATCGACCAATGCTGGTACAAATCCCTGTGGATTAATCGCTTTAAAGTCATTACCCTGATGTTCTTCAGTACGAAGGTCAACTGGGATATATTGTGCATGAATACCTTTTAAATTTAAGGCAATACGTAGTCGATGTGATGTACCACTTCGAAAAAAACTATACAGTTTCATCATATTAAGATTTCTACCTTATTTTTTAGTACGGTTTTCAAAAACACCTAATTTACGATGCAGTGGGGTTTCATCGGTCATAAATAAAAATGTTGGTTGATTTAAGGTATTTTTTAATGTAACGGGCGTGTAACCTGGCGCACAGCAAGTATCTGCTTGTTGAAGTGGGTAGTTCGTTGCTTCTACTTGAATATCACATGCGCCCTCAATGACATGAAATACGATAGATGGTGACCTGACCGGCAAATGAAGGGTTTGATTCGGTCGCAGCATCATTGCATAAAAACCTAAAATGTTTTCTGCATCATCCCCTGTCTCAGGATTAACATACGTGACAGAAACCATTTCAACGGTAGGTTGAACTTGCGCCATATTTTCTAATGTTCTACGAACATGCGTCCACGGATAACGATACATCGGGTATTGCTTTTTCGAGCGCTCAAACATCGGGGAGGGCACAACTCCACCGGTAGTATAAAAAGTTTCTGTTGATGCATTCACATTCTCTTGCTTCGCACTATCGTTGTGATAAGAAACCTCTAAATAATAGGCAAGAGGTAAATCAAGCACATCTAACCACACGACTGGATCTTGACCATCATGTCCATGCTCATGCCACATACCAGTTGGAGTCAAAATCAAATCCCCACGACTCATATAACATTTCTCACCTTCTACCGTGGTGTATGCACCCTCACCTTCCACAATCATCCTAATAGCGTTCGGAGTGTGACGGTGTGAGGAGGCCCACTCCCCTGGCAACAACAACTGCATCCCTAAATACATCGCAGGACTAGCTTGCATTTTTTCTAAGGTATGACCTGGATTAGCTAAGACCAAGACACGACGTTCTGCTTTTTCAATGGGAGTTAATTCTCCAGCTTGCAATAAAAGTGGCTTGATATCTTGATATTTCCATAGAGTTGGGACAGTATGGGGGCGCGGTTTATTAGCTGGCATAACGCCTCGCAAACTTGGCCATAATGGGACCAGATTAAGCTTGGTTAAAGCATCCCTATATTCTTGTGGCAAATCCTCTAATTTCCCAAGTTCACTCATGTTGATCTCCTATTTTCAATTATTCTACGAGGCAATTATCTACTTTCCAACCATACAACCACTCAATCGAGCGGTAGAATTCTGCTTGGGTTTTATTTTTCCATAAATCATTTCGAACTAAACGCTCAACACCTTGCGCATGATAAATTCGGCCCATTTCTCTTGACGACAAAACAATTCTAGCGGTTCTTGTAATTCTAGAGCGTTGATATAAATCAAATGCTTTTTCAAAATCTAAATTATCAATGGTGCCACATTTTTTTATCGCCTCACCTAATGTAACCGCATCTTCAATCGCCATGCAAGCGCCCTGTGCCAGGTACTGCAATGTTACATGAGCAGCATCGCCCAAGAGCGTTACACGACCAAAACTCCATTGACCGATCGGCTCACGGTCTACTGTGGCCCATCGCTTCCAACTTTTTGGTAAATCAATTAACTGTCTTGCCTTTGGGGATATACCCTGAAAATACGTCTCAACTTCAGACTTACTTCCTTCTGTCACACTCCATTCTTCTTTTTCGCGGCTATGAAATGTCACCACCACGTTAAATTGCTTTCCACCACGCAGAGGATAATGAACTAAATGATGGTTAGGTCCAACCCAAATACTTGCAGAATTCCAGGCTAGATTTTCAGGAAAATCTTCTTTATCGACAACGGCGCGATATACAACATGTCCTGAAATTCGCGGCTCATCACCCACGTATTGCTCTCGGACTGCAGACTTTACCCCATCCGCCCCAATAAGAGCTAATCCCAGATGACCCTGACCATGCTGATCAAAAACCGTTACTCCCTGATCATCCTGCTCTACACGGACCACTTCAGTTGCAGTCATCACTTCGATACGATCAGTTTCTCTTGCCCCTTCTAGCAATGACATGTGCACATCTGCACGATGACACACTGCATAAGGGTTACCAAAATATTCTAAAAAAGCTTGACCCGTTTCGACCCGCCCAATCACACTTTCATCAATGCAGTCATGCATCACCATATCATCTGTATACACAGCTCGAGCCCGTCCTTTTTCACCAACCCCTAAAGCATCGAGAGCAGCAAAAGCATTGGGGCCAAATTGTACTCCAGCCCCAATTTCGCCAAGCTCTGGAGATTTCTCAAGTACCTTGACTCGAAAGCCTTGACGAGTTAAAGCCAAAGCTGCAGCTAAACCACCAATTCCTCCACCCGCAACAATAATAGGTAGATTGTGTTTGGTTTGATTCATGAGGATTTCCTTAAGTGAGTCGATAATAAGTATACTTACTAAGTATATATTCTAAAATAGGAATCATTCATCAGCAATGACCCCAATATGCAGAAAAAAGGATCTAAACTCATTTCTTTTGATACTTTACCCGGACATTACATCAGAAGACTTCAGCAAATCTCTGTTGCAATTTTTTTACAGGAAACTGAGGGATTTGGCATTACTCCCGTACAATTTGCAGCTCTATCTGCCTTAAAGGAATTTCCTGAAATTGATCAAAAAACTTTAGCCCATACGATTGGCCTAGACACATCTACCATTGGTGGCGTCATTGATCGCTTAGAGTCTCGTAATTTAGTCAAAAGAAATCTTTTTGAAAAAGACCGCCGTGTGCATGTTTTAACACTAACATCTGAAGGCAAAAATATGCTCGAAGATATTAACCCTCATGTTTTACAGGCGCAAAATCGTATTCTATCGCCTCTCAAGAAATCTCAACATGTTGAATTTATACAAATGCTAGATTCTCTTGTCAATGGCAATAATGAGGCTAGTCGAGCCCCAAGTTTATCGAAACCAGTAGAAGATTAATTCAACTCAACACTACAAGAAAATTGATTTTCATCAAAATAACCCATGACGAAGTATTTGCAAAATCAAATACCTCCATTAGCATGCAAGATGATATTTAGGCATTTATCTTCCATCAAAAAGGACTGATAAGAGGACTTGGCGTACAAGGGAATAAAATCGCTAAACTAAACAAGTGATTTTTTCCCTTTTATTGTATTGACTTTTAGTAATGCGATTTAAAACTAATCGCATCTCGATAATGAATATCCTCTAAATCAATATATGAACGCATCGTAGTTTTATCGACGGTGTACTGCATCTTACGATTTGTTTCATTACAAGCACGTATATCCAAAATTTCTAGATGCTCTTTAACTTCCCACTCATGCGCGCCAGCTATTCCGGGAGGAGCATAAATCATCGAGCCGGGTCCTACCTCAAATTCTTTACCCTCAACATTACGGACAGTTGCACTTCCGGCAATGACATAATAACAAGCTTCAATGGGATGCCAATGCAGTTGTTCATAGGTTCCAGGGGCATAAGTAGCTCGCCCCAAACGTACTCGATCTGTCGTATTGACTTCAGGCCAACCAATTAAACGTTGGTAAGTTTGACCATCAGTTACTCCCCTCTTACCTGGATAATCAGCTTGATTGTGGACTTGTAGTGTCGCTTTAAGTTCCATAAAAAATCCTTTCGTTATTTTTTAATCATTTACATTACACTACCGGCATTAACATTTAGATTGCTGCCAGTAATACCTTTGGCTTGCTGTGATACTAAAAATAATATGGCTGCCGCTGAATCTTCTGGTTGCAGAACATGATTCAAAGGATTACCTTTTGCAACCTCGAGCAAGCCGTCATCTCCTCTAATTTTTCTTACTCGCTCAGTAGCAGTTGATCCTGGCGATACACTGTTGACGGTTATTTTTCGTGACCCAAACTCTTTTGCTAAATACTTTACCATTGTCATAAGGCCTGCTTTCGCAACCCCATATGGCATATATGATTTCGCTGAAGGGCTTGGCCCAAGTCCCGCAATTGATCCAATATACACAACTCTAGCGCCATCTTTGAGTAAAGGCTCTATTTTCTGCGTGGACAGCATTGCAGAAGTTAAATTCAGTTGCAAGACTTGATTCCATTCCTGCTCAGTAATTTTTTCAAAAGGAATAAATTGGGTAAAACCGCCAACTAAATGCACGAAAATATCTACTTTTCCGAATTGCTTATGAATACTTGTGAAAGTACTTGCCAATGCCTCACTGGATGTCGCATCAACTGAAAAAGCACTTGCCTTACCGCCTAACTCTTGAATGTCTTTTATAAGATCATCTAATGTATCTTTATTTCTTGCTAAGACACAAACATGAGCTCCCTCTTGGGCTAGTTGCCTCGAAACTGTTGCACCAATACCTTGACTCCCACCTAATACAATCGCAAGTTTTCCGGAGAGACTTTTGGATAAGGTCATCATTGTTCTTTTTTGATGAGATCGTCGTAAAAACAAATAATTGCGGAACTATCCCGGTCCCCAGGACGTTTTGCCATCTCAGAGGCTAATGCTTGCGCAGTAAAGCTAATGACAGGGACTGGACATTGCAACTTACTTGCATAGGAGACCATGAGTTGTACATCTTTATAGTGGGTCGTCATATGACCAATCGGTGGATAAAAATCACGATTCACCATGCGGTAACCTTTTTGATCCATCGCCTTTGAAAATGCCGCTGATTTCTTTAATACTTCTAAAGCTAACAACTGATCAATACCTGCCTTTTTTGCGAGCGTCAGACCTTCAGCTAGTCCCATTCGATTCACAGCAAGTACTAAGTTAACTACTAGCTTAATTGCTGCACCTGTACCACTCTTACCCATATATACTGATTCACGCCCCATCCCTAAAAAAATGGGCGAACAACGTTGGTAAATTTCTTCAGCTCCACCAACCATAAAAATAGTGTCTTTTGCGGCACACATTTCACTAGTCCCACTGACCGTGGCATCCATAAAATACATACCTAATGCATCAATAGATGAAGCCAACTCTGTCGACATACTCGGATCCGCTGTAGAGGTATCAAGAATGACTAGCCCTGGAACTGGTGAGTCATATAAGTTCATACTCTGAATGACTTGAGAAACAATAGTTGAATTAGGTAAGGACAAAATGACCACATCGACTAATTGAGCTAACTGCTCAATCGTTGTAACAGCAATCGCCCCATAAGGCACCAGCTCGTCAATTTTTTTTACATCAATATCGTATGCATGGACAACATAGCCATCTTTGAGAAGATGTTTTACCAACCACCCTCCCATTAAACCTAAACCAACAAAACCAATAGTTTGTTTCATTCGTTTAAGCCGGCTTGCGCTTCATTAAGAATGCTTGAATACCATCTTGAACGATGTCACCATGTTGATTTATCACTTGAAGTTGACGCTTCATTACCCCTCGATCAGGCTTTGAGGTTTCAGTTACCTCAGTGACGGTCACCTTCGCATAAATCGTGTCACCAATTTTGACTGGCTTCGTAAATTTAAGACTCTCAAATCCTAAAAATGCAATTAAAGTGTCATCATATAAATGCAATTGAAATAATAAGCCTGCTGCAATCGCATAGACCAAGGGGCCATGAGCAATGCGGGTCCCAAATTGTGTTTTCTTGCAATATTCTTCATTAATATGTAGTGGATTGTAATCTCCAGAAATTCCTGCAAAATTCACCACATCTGTTTCAGTCACAGTGCGTGCAGCAGTCTCAAAACTTTTCCCTACTTCCCATTCTTCCCAATACAATCCAACCATTTTTATCTCCTATTTACAAATCACAACACCGGATTGAACCAAATGTTGAATGCGGTCTTCACTACAGAACAAAATATCTTTTAAAACCTCTTGAGTATGTTCCCCGAGGTCAGGTGCCGGTGTCGAAATCATCTCTGCACCATTACCCATCTTCACAGGATATGCTGGAAAACGGACTCGCCCTACAACTGGGTGGTCATATTCAACGACTGCTTGATTCTGTATAACTGGAGGCTCTGCAAATGCTGTATCAAAATGATTGACTGGACTTGCCGGAACATCCTCCCGTCTAAATATTTCCATCCAATGATGGGTTTCATCTTCTAACATTCTTTGCTCAAGTATCGGCACTAAGATTTGACGATTTTCCACCCGTAAAAAATTATTTAAAAATCGAGGGTCTGTTGATAGTTCATTTAAACCTATAGCACGACAAAAGCTTTTCCAATGAACTTCTTCTCTAGCAGCTACCACTACATAGGAATCTTTTGTTTGAAAAGCTTGCCAAGGCACTGTATATTCATGTGAAGACCCGGGGGGGCTGGGTAACTCTGCATTGTTCAACCACATTGTTCCTAAATAAGTTAGCAGACTTAACATAGCATCAAACATAGCTAACTCAATATGCTGACCTTTACCTGTTTTCTCTCTCTCATAAAGTGCAGCCAAGATTCCCTGACTAGAAAATAAGCCCCCACTTAAATCAGCTAACGGAATTCCCAATCTCACTGGTGGACGACCCTTTTCTCCAGTAATTGCCATATGACCACTAATCGCTTGAATAATGATATCTAATGCGGGGTAGTCTTTATATTCACCTTCAGAACCAAATCCGGTGATTGAACAATGAATAATTTTAGGATTAACTTTTTGTAGCTCAGGATAATCAATACCTAAACGCTTCATCACCCCTGACCGAAAATTATCAACTACCACATCCGACTCTTTGACTAAATCCAAAAAGAGTTGTCGACCTTCTGGATTTTTTAGGTCAATCACCATACTTTTCTTATTGCGATTAAACGTCAGGAATAAACCACTTTCGCCCTTGTAAGGTGCAACAGATGGATTGCGGCCTAAATCACCTTTTGGTGACTCCACTTTAATGACTTGCGCTCCCATATCAGACAAAATCTGACCACCATATGTACCTGCAATAATTTGCCCTAATTCAATAATACGAATATCACTAAGGGAATTTCTGACCATAGACTCTACAAACCCAGGCTAGATGCAATGATGTTTTTTTGAATTTCAGAAGTTCCGCCACCAATTGTAGCCAACCTTGAATCTCTAAAGAAGCGTTGTAAAGGATATTCCATACAATATCCATACCCCCCCAAAATTTGCAAACTCATATCAGCAATCGATTTATAAGATTCACTGGTATATAACTTCAATACAGCAGCATCTTGACGTGTATCCTTACCATGTTCAACCAACCATGCGTAACGATAAACCATCGTTTGCGCAATATCCAACATCATGCGCATCTCTGCTAATTTATGAGAGACTGCCTGGAACTTTCCAATTGGTTTGCCAAACTGAATTCGGGTTTTCGCATGTTCTAGTGCAAATTCATAAGCTGCTCTAGCCGCGCCTGTTCTTGCAGCAGAAAGACATAAACGCTCATAACATAGGTAGTTATCAGCACCCCTCCAACCCTGATCAAGTTCACCAAGAATGGAGCTAGCAGGTGTTCTGACTTCGTTATAAAACACTTCTGTAGTTCCAATCGCCCGCTGCCCCAAAGTGGCGAGTTTTTTGACTTCAATCCCGGGCAATTTTGTATCGATAAAGAAGTTCGTAATACCTTGTTGTTTTTTTTCTAAGCTTTTTGTTCTCGTTACCAAGATACAATAATCACTGATATCCATGCCAGAGGTATATACCTTACGACCATTAATGATGTAGTCGTCACCATCTTGTATTGCTTTCGTCGTTAAGGCACTTGCATCTGATCCAGAGTCTGGTTCTGTCAGTCCAAAGCAAACTGAAAGTTCCCCTTTAATCACTTTAGGCACAATCAAGTCTTTTTGGGCTTGTGTGCCATGTTTCATGATGGCATGACAACCGTAAGTCAGATTCCGAAAAACCCATAAGCCTAATTCTTCGAAATGGTAACCAAGAACGTCTAACATGACCGCTAAATCTAGCGGACTACCGCCTGCACCGCCATATTCTTCTGGTCCAATGATGCCCAACCATCCATTTTTGGCGAGTGCATCAAAAGCCTCTCTTGGCGGTTTTTGTTGCTCATCACATTCTTGAGCATATTGAGGAGTACATACATCTTTTAATAATTCGTTTAAATGATCACGAATATTGATTTGATCTTGGTTAAGTTCAAAGTTCATAGAAAAAGTCTTTACTGTTTTACGTTATCTAAAATTCGTTTCGCTTGGCGGTACATTGCATAATCAACTAACTTCCCATCAATCGTTATCGCTGCAACACCATTTTTTTCAGCTTGTTCAAATTCATGAACTAATTTTTGATAATAGGTTTTTAATGCAGTAGATAGTCCGTAAGCCTGCTCGACAATGTCAATTTGTTTCGGGTGAATAATGGTTCTTCCAACATAACCCAACTTAGCTGAAAGACTCGACTCGGCAAGTAATCCAGCCTCATCATTTAAATCCGCAAATACCCCATCAATCGGTGTGACATTGCCAGCAGCTTTAGAGTCGAGTAATACTTTTGATCTGGCATAGAGCATTTCTGGGCCATCCACAGACCAACCACAACCTAAACTATTTTGTAAATCACCATCTTGCGCTGTCCCTAAACTACTTAACTGCACCTTTGGAGATGCTTTAATTAAGTCATAACAATGGTAAACGCCTAAGGCTGATTCAATTTGCAAACCAATTGCAATAGGAGCAATGCCACTTACCTTTTCAATCGCTTCGATTTGCGCTGCAGCTTGTTGAATATCCTTCACATACTCAGCTTTAGGGATAAAGACCATACCTAAACCATTGACACAAATTTGCTCAATATCATCTGCCAATAATCCTGTATCTGCGGCATTGACGCGCACCATAATATAGGGTTGATCGTCATTCTTGGTTTGGTAAGCTTGCGCAATCACTTCGCGCACCATCCTACGTGCCTCAGCCTTCGAAGCAAGAGGAACAGAATCTTCTAGATCAAGGATTACAGCATCAACTTTTGATGCCAGCGCTTTAGCCATGACTTTGGCATTAATGCCGGGTGCAAATAATGCAGTACGAATAAGTCTCATATTTATTTCTTTAACTGAGGGGCTGAACGAAATCCGTAGATTTGCTTCCACTTTTCAAGAGCAGATTGATCAGGTGATTGATAAAGTAGGCGTCGACTTGAATTAAGACCAACTGTTTTACTTAAATCCGCCATTGCTTCTGTCGTTTTTAATAAAACTGCGTTGCAATCCATAATTAAAGCACCATCTACTTCAGTAATATTTTCTCGGCGAATAATTGCATTTACAGTAGCACAAGCTGCCAAAATCACTTCAGCTCCCTCAGCAGCTAAGCGCCTAGATTCTTTTAAGAAATTTTCAGTCATTTGACCAGGGTTGGTAAATGCTTTTTGTACTTCAGTGAAATCGATGCCTAAATCTCCAAATGGAATATGTCTTGATGCCAGACCGTATTCAAATGCCTTACGATCATAATATTGGGATTGCTTTTTATGAAAAGCAATTCCTGAAAATTTATAGCCATACATACAAGCCATTAACATAGTGCATTCACCTAAACCTAGTACAGGAATTTTGAGAATTTCACGAGCCTCTTGCATCGCCGGATCTAAAAAGCAACCAATCGCGATTGCATCGTAGCCTTGTTCATCAGCCTGCATCATTTTATTAAGAACACCACCAATGCCATAACTATTCATTGCGACTATCGAGTTATAGTGCAAATCCATCGACCCATCGTCGACTCCATTGACATGCACTTCTACATCAGGACGCTTTAACTCATTTAAATTTTTAGTTAAGGTATTTCTATAATCATCTAATCGATGAATTGCTGTACTACTCTGCCACCATATTTTCATGATATCTCCTTATTTTTGTTAATTTAATCACCCTTAATGCCACCCTTATCAATTACTTCTTTCCAATAAGGTACCTCTTTTGTAACTCTTGCACGAAGGCCCGCAGAATCAAGTGCCGTTGTTGCAAGTCCTGCTTGTTTGAGTTTTTCAATGACATCAGGCTCTTTCAGTGCTTGTACACATTGATTGGAGAAGAATGAAATAATTTCCGGGGGTGTACCTGCTGGAGCAAAAATTGCTTGGAAAGTATTCGATACGGCATCTTTAATTC
This sequence comes from Burkholderiaceae bacterium, assembly GCA_947448695.1. GTDB lineage: Bacteria > Pseudomonadota > Gammaproteobacteria > Burkholderiales > Burkholderiaceae > Polynucleobacter. Next base: position 7,875 of record CANFOL010000027.1, on the reverse strand, counting down.
CAAGCTCCGCGAGTGTTGGCACTTGTTGTAATTCTGGCCACTTCTTTTCCCCTGTTTGAGCAAGGGCACGAACTTGACCGCCCTGAATTTGCGAAATAACAGATGCCAAAGACCCAAATAAAACTTGTATTTGACCACCTAATAAATCTGTCATGGCAGGGCCTGCACCCTTATAGGGGATATGCGTCATATTGATATTTTCACGAATCTTCAATACCTCTGCAGCTAAATGTGGTGTTGTGCCTGCGCCAGGACTACCGTAACTCACCAATTGTGGATCTTTTCTTGCCATGGTAACTAGATCTGTAACTGTTTTAATTGGCGAGTCAGCTTTCACAATAATGACGTTGGGAGCATCACCAATTTCACATACAGGTAAAAAATCTTTTAACGGATCATATGGTGATGGTTTTTTTAAGCTTGGAGTCACGACGTACACACTTGAAGTCAACATCAAGGTATATCCATTTGGCTTTGCAGCTTTAACGAAATTTGCTGCAACTGCCCCTCCACCTCCTGGTCGATTCTCCACTAGTATTTGCTGACCAACTCCTTTATTCATTGCTGCCGCCATAATTCTTGCGGTGATATCAGTCGCTCCACCTGGAGCAAATGCCACAACCATGGAAATAGGCGCCTCGGGAAAAGCAGCAAATGTTTGACTAACAGTCAAACTAACTAGTGCAATAGATAGCATTACTTTTTTCAACATATTGATGTCTCCTCCGGATGTTTTCGTCATCACAGTGTTAGTTGATTGTTTTTTTTGTTTGTTATATAGTGTTCATATATATGAACTTGTTTATATTCTAGCACTTGATATTATTCCCGGTCAATATTTTTTAAATGACAAATTCCTCGATTAAATCTGCTGATCGCGTTTTAGATGTTTTGGAACTTCTTTGTAGAAGAGGTAATGCCGCATCTCATTCTGAGATTGCGAATACCTTAGATATTCCTAAAAGCAGCTTAACCAGCCTTCTCAAGAATTTAGCCCACCGAAATTATTTAGAAAAAAATCCAGTTGAAAATACCTACTATCTTGGCCCCGCTTTTTTTGAATTGATTCAACAGGGCAAAATTGTGAAGTCGATTCTAAAAATTGCCAATATTCAATTAACTATGCTGACTGAAAAAACAAAAGAAGCTTCAGCGTTTTATTTATTTAAAGGTGACCATATTGAACGAGTATTAGGTTTAGAGGCTAACTACCCGCTTAGCTATCGTATGCCCCCCAATGTTAAGTTTCCGCTCTACAGTGCAGCAGCAGGTAAAGCAATCCTGCAAATTCTGCCACCAGAAGAAAAAAATCTTTATTTTAAAAAGACAAAACTTCAATCTCTAACAGATAAAACAGTAACAGATGAAAAACTCCTTCGAAAAAAATTAATCGAAGATACGCAAGATGGTGTCACTATTTCTTATGGTGAAAATTCGGTAGGGGTAATTGCTCTTGCAATTCCCATTTGCAAAAAAAATGGCTACCCCCTAGGAGCTCTCAGTGTAGTTATACCAGAAGTCAGATTTAACGAAACACTAGACGAAGTATGTAGAAAAATGTTAAAAACAGGTAAAGATAAAATAGAAAACGAATTAAATAATTAATCAATAGGAGACAACATGCAAAATCAGGCCAAACCTTTTATAAAAAAGGTGTTTTGTTTTATTTTTTTCATCTCAAGCATTACTTTTGCTCAAGAGAAATACCCCGTACGTCCCATCAATTTCATTTTGGCTGTAGAAGCAGGCTCAGATGGAGATGTTTTAGCACGCCCGTTGATGGATCGTGTCTCTCGCATTATCGGTCAACCAATTACGATCATTAATCGACCTGGCGCTGGAAGCTCCATCGGCTATCGCGAGATTCATCAAGCGAAACCAGATGGTTATACGATCGGCTGGGCTTCTGCCACGATTATTACCAATAAGCTTCAAGGAGTATCGCCTCTCGATTACAACAGCTTCACACACATGGGTGGCTATGCAACTTTTTTCCCGATTATCATTGGATCAACAAAAAGTGATATTAAATTTAATACGATTCAAGAAGCTATTGCTTATGCAAAAGCAAATCCAAACAAACTTAATCTTTCAACCGCTGGTGTTGGTCAAAGTTGGTGGGTCGCTGCACAAACCTTCTTAACTGGCACAAACCTCAATATGGCAAGTATTCCGGTAACAGGTGCGGGCGGGGCAGTTACTTTAATGGTAGGTGGTGGCCATGCAGAACTTGGTGTCGCTGGACTCGGATCTGCAAAAGCCCTCTTAGATGGTGGCCAAGTTAAATTTTTAGCCTCTCTTTCAGAAAATAGAGCCCCTCCTCCTTATGATAAATTACCAACGGTAAAAGAATTAGGCTATCCAGTCAGTTGGGAATCGACCAATATTGTGATTGGCCCTCCCGGCTTATCCAAAGATGTTGTTGAGAAATTAAGCAAAGCTATCGAACAAGCAGCGCGTGATCCAGAATTTATAAAGTTTGTTCAAGAACGTGACGCAGCTTGGGAATATATCGCACCAGATAAAGTAATCCCGAAGTTAAGCTCGCGCCAAGGGACTGTAAAAGAAATTATGGCAAAAGCTGGCTTATTAAAAGAATCTAATTAAATCAAGCCATCATGGTGGCGGCAATTTTTTCTGCCACCATGATGGTGGGAATGTTCGTATTTCCTGCCATTAAGTTTGGCATAATCGAGGCATCTACCACTCGCAATTGTTCTACTCCGTAGACTTTGCCAAATGGGTCAACTACCGCTTGAGAATCGTCTGCAAACCCCATTCTGCATGTTCCAACTGGGTGGAATAAGCCGGCAATGTTATTTCGAATGTGCTCTTCTAGAGCTTTTTCGTCTTGAATCAGCTCTGCAAGATTGGTTCGCTCCCCTGTCAAAGAACTTAATACATAGTCACTGATCCAAGGAAAAATATTCAGTATATTTGCCAAGAGATCGGCTCGAAACTTATTTTTTGGCGTAAATTCATTGAGAAGTCTTAAGCGATCTGTAAAACGCACTGGAAAAGGTGTCCCAATACAAGCTTTTATCTCAGAATCTAATAGAATCTGCACCGCTTGCTTAAATGCGATCTTCATTCTTTCAAGATCTTGCGGATGATCTAAGAAATTAAATTCAATTTCTGGGTAACCATCGATGTCACCTTTCTTTAAATCAACTGAACCATATGATTGAGGTCTTAGAAGGGTTGGGGCTAAGTTTCCAATTTGCTCCCCCATCGCATTCCAAGAAGTTTTACTGAGCACATTGATATATAAATCTGCCGGTGGGCAATTGGGTAATTTCGAAGAATATCGAAAACATACACTAGGATGAGTTCTTAACTCTTTAGACTGTCGTGAGTTTTTCTTGAGATGAAACCCAATAAATAAAGTGGAATGATTTTTTAGATTTTTTCCTACCCCAGGACGATCTGCGACAACCGGAATACCTAATTCTTCTAAACGCTTTTGATCGCCAACACCAGATCGCATGAGTAATGTCGGACTAAAAATACCCCCCGATGAAATAATCACTTCATTCGCAAAATATGATGCGCTTGGCTCTGACCTATACAACTCAATACCAACCGCTTTCTGATCTTCAAACAATACTCTTTTGACTGGTGAATCTGTAATGATCTTTAAGTTTTTTCTCGCACGAACCTCAGCAGTTAAATAACATAAGGCTGTTGATGCTCTTCGTGTTTCTGTATTACACATAGGAACTGCCCCTACGCCATCACGAAAATCGCTATTCATATCAGAAATATAAGCAAAGCCATTTTTTTGAGCATATGCTTCAATCGATTGAGTCAATGGTTGCCACTTTGCTTTTGGTAACCTACGAATCGGGATCGGTCCATCCTGACCGTGAAACTCATTATCAAAGTCCCAGTCATTTTCTAATTTTCGATAAAACGGCAAGACGTCTTCCCAAGACCAACCTGTTGCACCAGCACTTACCCAGTCTGCATAGTCAGCAGGAGTCCCCCGGAAAGACACCATTCCCATCAAGGAACCACCACCACCCATGATTTTCCCTTGTGGAAAATTGGTATACCCATCTTGAGTTTTTTTCCAAGCGGCTCTTAAGCCACTCCACATGTATGATTTGTTGTAATAAGAAGTTGGGTAATTATCTAAAATATCGGCCGGCTCTGCTCCAGTTGGAATGTCTTTTCCAGCTTCAACCAAAAGAACTTGAATATCATCCCTCTCGGTTAATCTTGAAGCCATGACACATCCTGCAACACCCGCACCAACAATAATGTAATTGAACATAAGCTGTCTCTTTAGTTTTTTATGAATATCTTTTGATTTTAATAGGAAAATTGATAACTTAATGATTTAAGTTTTTTTAAGGGTAATGGGTATAGAATTAATCTTTAGAGGAAATAAAGTCGATGAAATCTAAATCCATTTTGGTAATGATGTTGCTTTATTTTTATATTGTTAATGCACAGTCCTCTGAAATCTATGTGGCGGATAGTGAACACACGTTTGTCAGCTTAAGTTATAACCATTTAAATTTTTCCACGCAAACCATTCGTTTTGATAAGGTCACTGGAACAATCGTCCTAGACCATAAAACCCATTCTGGAAAAATGGATATTGTGATTGATATTCCTTCAATCAGTACTGGCTCTGCTGTTTTCAATGGACGGATTCAAGAGGATGATTTATTTGCTTCAAGCAAGTTTCCAATCGCCAACTTTAAATCAGATAATATCCTTTTTACGAAGGATGTAATCACATCCGTACAAGGTGAATTAACGGTTAAAGGTATTACTAAACCTATTCTGATCAAGGTCAATCAGTTTTCTTGTGGACGTAATTTTTTAACGTTTAAATATACCTGCGGAGCAAATGCTGTAGCTAACATCAGTCGATCTGCATTTAATCTTGGAAAATATACGCCTTTAGTAGGTGATGATGTGACGATTCAAATTGTTATAGAAGCAACTCAAGAAAAATGATTGGTCTATGCAAATACTAAATTCACTGCATTTAATAAACAATTTGCGGCGTGATGTATCAGAGCACAAAGGCACCTCTGGTAAATTAGTTATTATCGGTGGTGCCAAAAATATGTCGGGATCAATTATTTTAGCGGGTCTTGCTGCTTTATATACTGGCTCGGGTTGGGTTAAATTAATTTCTTTAGATCCTGATTTCCCAACTGTGATTCCTTCCCATCCTGAATTAATGATTTATAACTCAGGTTCTCAGCTACCTGCTGAGATTCTTCGAGATATTAAACCCGATGTCATTGTGGTAGGTCCTGGACTTGGTCAAAATGAAGCGTCCTTTGCATGGCTTTTAGCAGCTCTAGAATATCAATCCCCTCTCGTAATAGATGCAGATGGAATTCATTTATTATCACTTCATCCAGAATTAAATGAACCAATCTTTAATCGGTCTCATAGCGTCGTTTTGACTCCCCACCCAGGTGAGGCTGGTCACCTTCTCAACTGTAGTTCCCAAATTATTCAAGGCGATAGAATGACGGCGATTAAAAACATCATTGATCGCTATCGTACAATCGTCGTTTTAAAAGGTCATCAATCACTAGTTGGCATGCCATCAGAAGATATCCAAACTTGCGCCAAGGGAAACCCAGGTATGGCCTGCGCCGGAATGGGTGATGTTTTGAGCGGTGCTTTAGGATCTTTAATTGCTCAAGGTCTACGTCACAACCTGGATACCTGGCAAGCGAGTTGTCTGGCGGTTGAAGTTCACGCTCTTGCCGGTGATTTACTCGCAGAAAAAGGAGTTGGCCCCATTGGTATGACACCTAGTGAATTAGCTAAAGAAATGCGAACTATATTAAATTCTTCACATAAGCAATCATCATAAATATGGCTGCCATTGCCATAAAAATAGTCGCAAACCAACCTAATATCAGTTGTACTTTAGAAGCAGTAAAAGATCCCATGACAGTTTTTTTTGTCACTAATACAAGAATAGCGACCATCAAAGGAACCGCTACAAGTCCATTAATCACAGCACTCCAAAATAAAGCCTTCATGGGATTGATGGGTAAATACTGAATCAATAAGGCCAGTAAAACACTAATGGCAATAATCAAATAAAACTTTTTATCTTCCATGATGGAATCTTCCAAACTAGACCGCCAACCAAATAGCTCCGATAATGCATAAGCAGCTGATCCTGCGAGAACAGGAATGGCAATCAAACCAACAGCTAATATCCCTATTGCAAATAATATATAGGCAAACTCCCCAGCTAATGGCTTTAATGCCTCAGCTGCTTGTGCGGCAGTGGTAATATCCCTCAAACCACTCGCATGTAGGGTGACACTGGTAGCTAAAATAATAAAAAATGCTGCCAAGTTAGAATAGAACATCCCACTCCATGTGTCCCATTGGATTCTTCTTAACTCTAATTTTCCGTTAGCCTGACTTTCAACAAATAGCGCTTTACCGGATTTTAAGTTCATGTCCTCTACCTCCTGTGAGGCTTGCCAAAAGAACAAATAAGGACTAATCGTTGTTCCAAAAATACCAACTACCATTGCAGCAGTTTGGGCATTGTATTGTAAAGTCGGAATCAACGTGGTTTTGAATACAAGTCCCCATGGAACATGGACTGTAAAGAGAACTGCTGCATATGCTAGCAATGACAACGTTAACCATTTTAGAAAAAAAACATACCGGTGGTAAGGCACACATATTTGTAGAATAAGTGTCACCAAAGCAAAAAGAATGGTCATGATATGCCAGTTAATACCTGTGACTAATTGTGCCACTTCACCCATCGCTGCAATATCAGCAGCTATATTTAACACGTTAGCTATCAACAGTAAAAATACAAGTGGAAACACCACTATAGGAGAAAAACTATTTTTTAAATTGGCTGCCAAACCATGTCCAGTGACTCTTCCAATTTGTGCACAAAGTAGTTGAATCGACGCCATCAACGGGTAAGTAATGGGCATTGTCCACAACATATTGAAACCAAATTGAGCCCCAGCCTGGGAGTAGGTAACAATGCCACTAGGATCGTCGTCAGCAACACCTGTGACCCATCCAGGGCCAACTTTCGCCAATGGATGATTTTTGATTTTCCCAAAAAGGGATCGCAGGTTCATCTATTGATTGTAGGTTAGATCATCAGCGGATGGAGACTTTCTTGTAAATAACCAATACAGAGCAAGATTAGAGTTCGATATCGAGCAGATCAATCAAGATGAATTGAATATCCTTGGAATTCATTGGTAGCGAGTAGTTGCTAAACCATAATCATTCAGAATTCCATAAACAATAATAATAAAGGCGCCTGCTGGACCTCCAATTTGAATCCTACAGCCGCCTAATAATGAAATCAAAAAACCTGCAATGATGGCTTGTATATTCCTACCTCGGGTTTTAATCCACATGCTATTGCAAAAGCTATAGAAAGAGGAAGAGCAATCACTTCTATGTGATGCCTGCAACAACATCTTTAATTAACAGCCTTTGGCTATATCCTTCCCAAGAATGAAGGATATTAGGACTAAAGTTCATCATTTAACTATAACTCATAGAAATTTCTATCAAAGTATTTCCTATTAGATCTTTCACACTAGTCCCCCTCGAGCGGTTTAACCTAGCCCAACCGCCTTAAAGGAGCTTAATGCTAATAATCTAAGAAGATATTAGCCCATAAGCTACCGTAATCTAATTTGTGAATCGTGTCCTGCTCAGCACAATTCTAGCGACCTAGGCATTAGGGCTCTACATCATAAACGGGGGACAAAGGTATTTATTAAACTAGTTTTTTCGACGAACTTTTTTAATAGAGGTAATACCAATGTCCCATTTAGATTCTATCTTAGGTCTGCCCGATCTTTCAATCGAACAGGTAAAACGCGGTCAAAT